>JAFWDV010000021.1 GCA_017515985.1 Clostridia bacterium | reverse complement strand
ATAATGAGTACGCACTTATTTAATACCTCCTTAGTGTTTGGTTTGGTCGCTTAAATTCTATCAGGTATTTCAAATAAGTGCATTAATTTTTTCAAAAAAATAATGCTGGAGTTTTTACACCCCAACATTTATTATAGAACCAGAATAAGATCGAAGCTTGACAATAGTCACCGAGAACACAATCTGCTATGTTGTGTTCTCTTTTTTTGTATAAAAAATGGCAACATCATAACTTGACATATAGTTCACCTCCTTTCTAATAAAGTTTTCCTTTATGAAAGGATTAAGATATTATATAATCATATTGCAGTAAAAACAATACATTCAAGCATTATTTCGTATGACAGGATTCGACAAAAACATAAGCAAGGGGATTAAAATATGGATAATTATTTTATAATAAATAAAAATGCGAGGGTCAATTAATATGGGAAGAAATAAGTAAAATACATGATTATGAAACAGCAGAAATTTCAAGCTATGATATATTAAATGCAGATGATAAATTTTTTTTATGGATAGATGAAAAAACAAAATAAATATTATATTTACATAGAAAAGAAAGAGTGTTAAATGGAAGAATATTTAGAATTCGCAAAACAAATTGCAATGCAAGCTGGTCAAATAATGTTAAAATATTTTAACGAGGACAATGGAGCTAATTATAAATTTGACCAAACAATTGTAACAAAGGCAGATATAGAAATAAATAATTATTTAATAAAACAAGTTAAAGAAAAATATCCGCTACATTCCGTAGATGGGGAAGAAGAGCAGTTTGGAAAGAGCAAGCATGTTTGGGTGTGTGATCCAGTTGATGGAACTGCAATGTACGCAAGACATATACCAGTTGCTGTATTTTCTCTTGCATTGGTAATTGATGGTGAACCTGTAGTTGGAGTTGTTTACGATCCTTTTACAGAAAATCTATATACTGCTATGAAAGGCGAGGGTGCATATAGAAATGGAATGAGGATGCAGGTTAATGATATTGCATTAGATGATATGAGAAGTGTGTCTAATTTTGATATGTGGCCAGATGCTGAATACAATATAATTGAGCCAATTAAAACACTAGGAGAAAAAACATATTTTGTTAGTATTGGAAGTGTTATAAGGGCTTGCATGTGTGTAGCTAACGGCGAATTCAATGTAGCTATATATCCTGGAACTCAACACAAAAATTGTGATGTGGCTGCAGCTAAAATTATTGTTGAAGAGGCAGGCGGAAAAGTTACAGATTTGTTTGGAAATAAGCAAAGATATGATAGAGATATAAATGGTACTATCATTAGTAATGGCAAAGTTCATAATGAAGTAGTTGAGGCTTTAAAAATGATGGAGAAAAAGACTATATTATAATGAAACAATATATAAACGCCTTCATAAAATATATAAATTTTATGGAGGTTTTTTTATGGCAAAAATTTTAGTATATAACGAAAGCGCAAATAGAATGGAAACATACTACCGAGGTGATAACCAGGCAATGCCATATAATGCAAATAATACTTTGCTTGTTAGAGAGTTTAGAGCTAGAAGCTCTAGTCCAACCTTATGGACAACACGAAATACAATGCTAGCTTGGAATTCACAAAGATATATTTACGGTGCACCAATTTATGTGGGTGCAGCGTTTAGAAGACCGTGGGAAAATGCACATGGACTTCAGTCACAACATTATGCTGGTGTTGCATTTGATACAGGTCAAATTTTAACACTAGATCAAAGAAGAGTTTTATACAGGAGTGCAGTGAATTCCGGCGTTTGGTCGTTTGTTGAACCGCTGAATCAAACTCCATTATGGGTACATTTTGATAAAAGAGGATTGCCACCAGCATGTTCTACGGGAGGATATCCATTAATTAGAACAGGTTCAAAAGGTGTATATGTTTTAATTGCACAAGATGGATTAAATACGCTTGGATTTTCAGCAGGCTCTCTGGATGGGGTATTTGGAAATAACACTCGAAATGCCGTAATAAGATTCCAAAATTCTGTTGGATTATTCTCTGACGGAATTGTAGGCTGTAATACATGGAGAGCTTTACAAGAAAGAGCTGTGGGTATTGGTAGATCTAGAACTACAGTAGATTAGAATGCAATTTTTGCTTTCGTATTTTTATAAATAAAATCTTTAAATCAATTGACAAATATAATTCATTAATAGATAATATATCTAGTAAAAATAGCAAAAGATAAAGTGTAAAATACAAAGGAGGAAATTAAAAATATGTACGTTTTTAATAAGATTACTGTTGTACCACAATTGCCAGAAAGAATACGTGGTTTATCAACCATGTCATATAATTTATGGTGGTCTTGGAATACGGAATTTCTAAAATTGTTTAAAGATATAGATATTGATTTGTGGGACAGAGTAAATAAAAATCCAGTTAAATTCTTAAATTTTGTGTCACAAGATAGATTAGATTCAATAGTAAATGATGTAAACTTTTTAAACGAGTATGATCAAATTTTCAATAACTTTAAAAATTATATGCAAAGCAAGAGCACATGGTTTTCTAAAACATATCCAAACAATCAAAATGATATCATTGCGTACTTTTCAGCTGAATATGGATTAGATGAAATATTACCTATTTACTCTGGTGGTCTTGGCATATTATCAGGTGACCATGTTAAATCTGCAAGTGATATGGGAATACCACTTATTGCAGTAGGTCTAATGTATAAAAATGGATATTTTCATCAGGAAATTGATGGAAATGGCAATCAGCAAAACCACTATACAAGGCTTGATATAGAGAATTTGCCAGTAGTTGAGGAAAAAGATAAAAGGGGTAATAATTTATTTGTAGATGTAAATTTACAAGATGAAAAATTGTTTTTAAAAGTTTGGAGCATTAACGTAGGAAGATGCAAAATTTATTTATTAGACTCAGATAACGATAAAAATAGCGAAGAAAATAAAGGAATCACATCACAGTTATACGGTGGTGATCAGGAAAATAGAATTAAACAGGAAATTGTGTTAGGTGTTGCAGGTACAAGACTTCTTAAAAAATTAGAGATTACTCCAACTGTATATCATATGAATGAAGGACATTCATCATTCCTAACATTAGAGCTTATAAGAACTATAATGGAAGATAAAAAAATATCATTCAATTTGGCAAAAGATATAGTTTCATCTAAGACTGTATTTACAACTCATACACCAGTTCCAGCTGGTAATGATATCTTTTCATTAGACTTAATAAGAAAGTACTTTTGTGGTCTTTGGGATAGATTCGGAATAAGTGAAGAAGAATTTCTAAAACTTGGTATGGAACCAAAGGCAAAAATAGAAAATAGTGGATTTAATATGGGTGTGCTAGCACTTAAAATTGCAGGTAAGAAGAATGGTGTTAGTAAGCTTCATAGAGAAGTTTCTAGTGAATTATTTGCGGAGGTTTGGCCAGATATTATTTCAGATGAATCTCCTATAACATATGTAACAAATGGTGTTCACACTTGTACGTGGCTTGCTCCAACAATAAAAAGAATGTTTAATGATTATTTTGATCCATTCTGGCAAGATTACACGTATGATGATAATATATGGAATAAGGTATACAATATTCCAAATGGAGAGCTTTGGGAAGCTCACATGGAACGTAAGAAGAAATTACTTGAAATAGTAAAAGAAAATACAGTAAACAGGTTAAAGAGAAGCGGATATCCATATGATCAAATTATGAAGATTGTTGGTGGGTTAAATCCAAATGCATTAACAATAGGTTTTGCTAGAAGATTTGCAACTTATAAAAGAGCAACCTTAATATTTAGAGATATCGAAAGAATTACTCAGATTTTAAATGATGATGAGCATCCAGTACAACTTATATTTGCAGGAAAAGCTCATCCTGTTGATCAATATGGACAAGATCTTATTAGATATATTCATGAATTATCATTAAAACCACAGTTTATAGGTAAAATATTTATTTTGGAAGATTATAATATTGGAATGTCTAGATATTTAATAAGTGGTGTTGATGTGTGGTTAAATAATCCAAGAAGACCTTTAGAGGCTTCAGGAACAAGTGGTCAAAAGGCTTCAATAAATGGTGTACTAAACTTTAGCGTGCTTGATGGATGGTGGGCTGAAGGATATAACATAAAAAATGGATGGAAAATAGGCACTGAAGATAGTTATGAAGATCATGAAATTCAAGATAATGATGATGCTGAGGATTTATATTCGACACTTGAGAAGAAAATAATTCCAACATACTACAATGTAAATGAGTATGGTATTTCAGAAGATTGGGTTAATATGATGAAAGAATCAATTGCCACAACCGGAGGTAAGTTTAGTACAGCAAGAATGTTGGCAGATTATATGAACAAGCTATATATACCTTTATGTAATTTGACGAATAAATACTATAAAGATTTAGAAAACGTTGCAGAGTATAACGATTGGAAGAAAAAAGCAATAAATAGTTGGCACAGAATACAAATAAATCAAGATGGCACGGATAACATTAATAATAAAACCATAGATGCGGGTGACGAAGTTACTGTACGTTGTAAGGTTAAATTACCAAACATGTCTAAAGAAAATGTAGAAATGCAAGTTTATTGTGGGCAGATATTGAATAATGGAAAGCTAGAAAAAATAAGCGTAACACCTATGGAATATGTTAGTGAAGATGCAGACAATAATTTATTTTATGAAGCAAAGATAGACTTGAAAACAGGTGGTAATTATGGATATACGTTTAGAGCTATGCCAAAAAATAAAATGCTTCTAGATGCAGAAAACTTGAATTTGGTAAAATGGATGGAAGAAAAATAAAATAGTTCTTTAAAGGTGTTTGACATAAATTACTAAAAATGGTATAATAACATTTGATACGAATTTTGTATCATGTGTTTCCCCAAGAAAAAAACACAAACATGGATGCTCTGTTGCATCTGTGGTCCGCAAGGACAATCAAGTTTTCCTTAGGGGCGAGGAAAACTTGTGTATATAAAAAGAGCGGGTACTTCGGTGCTCGCTCTTTCGATTTTTTTATGAGTTTGTTCACAAAATTTGACAAGAAAATACATTAACTTTCAAAAATACTAAGATAATGTATTGTAACTAATGTATATTAGTGGTATAATACCAGGTGTTGATTTAAAAAATATGGAGGGAATATAAATGATTAATACTAAAAGAACCAAAATAGTATGTACAATTGGACCAGCAACAAAGGATGTAGAAATTTTAAAGAAGATGATGCTTGCAGGTATGAATGTTGCAAGATTAAACTTCTCTCATGGATCTTTTGAAGATCAAGAAGTGTACTACAATGCAGTAGTACAAGCAAGAGCTGAGGTTGGATTACCTGTAGCTATACTTCTAGATACACAAGGTCCTGAAATAAGAACTGGTATGTTAGTAGAAAATCCTGTAACTTTAAAAGCTGAATCTATATTTACATTAGTAAATGATGATGTTATTGGTGATAACACAAAAACATCTATAACATATAAAGAGCTATATAAAGATGTAGAGCCAGGAACTACAATACTTATTGATGATGGTAAAATTGAGCTTGAGGTTCAAAGAATAGATAATAAAGACATTGTTTGTAAGGTTATGAATGGTGGAAATCTTGGAAATAGAAAAAGTATCAACGTTCCAGGAAGACACATTAATCTACCAGCCCTAAAACAAAAAGATATAGATGATTTAATAGCAGGATGTGAACACGATTTTGATTACATAGCAGCTTCATTTATTAGATCTGCAGACGATGTAATAGCTATACGTAATGTTTTAAAGGAGCATGGCGGAGAAAAAATAAAGATTATATCTAAGATAGAGAGCCAAGAAGGTGTGGATAACTTAGAAGAAATTATAGCTGAATCTGATGGTATAATGGTAGCTCGTGGCGACATGGGTGTAGAGCTTCCAATGGAATATGTTCCACTAGTTCAAAAAAGAATTATAAAAGAATGTAATAAAGCAGGAAAAATTGTTATTACTGCAACACAGATGTTAGAATCAATGACAGAAAATCCACGTCCTACAAGGGCAGAAGTTAGCGACGTTGCTAATGCTATATTTGATTTAACAGGTGCTATAATGCTTTCTGGTGAAAGTGCAATGGGTAAATATCCTGTAGAGTGCGTTGAAACAATGTCAAGAATCGCATATGCTATAGAAGATTCAATAAACTATGACAAGAGAATTGCAAGAAGAAACTTAGATTTTGGTATAGATGATTATGAATTCTATTTAAATAATTCAATTTGTTCAGCAGCAAGACAAATGAGAGCAAAAGCTTTATTTTCATATACTGAAGCTGGAAATACACCAAGAATCATATCTAGCTTGCTTCCAAGCTGTCCAATAATTGCAATCACAAAGTCTGAAAAGACATATAGACAAATGGCTTTAGTTTCAGATGTTATTCCTATTTTAATAAATGAAGAAGGAAAGCCAAAAGAGCTTATTGCAAAAGGAATTGAGAAAGCAAAGGAAATGGATTTAATCGAAACTGGTGATGTTATTGCAATTGCAGGTGGAGAGACAATACTTGCAAAGAACGATACTAGAATGAATAGAACTGTTGGTGGAGTAATTTTTGCATAAATTATTACAAAATTTTCAAACTATTACATTTATATTACAATAAAGTTATATAAAGTTTGCAAAACGGTTACAGATATGGTATAATTAACCTTATAAAGTGAGAGGTGAAAATTATGTTAATCATATATATACTATATCTGTTAGTTTTTGTAGCTACTGTTTTTGTTGGTATAGTTTGTTTTAGAATAAAAGAGACAGGTATGAATGTTAAAGATTTCTTTGCATTTATACATGCTATAAACGATTTGGACGTTCTTTATGTTTTTTCAAAAAACAATACTAAAATGACTGAAATAGAGCAGATGATATTTATGAAGGAAGCGGAAAAGGTTTTTTCAAAATTTGAAAAGGTTCCTTCAATGATTTGGGAAGATGAATATGAAAAGTATTCGCAAGTTTTAGAAACTTATAGAAATATTAAGTTGCTAAGATGGTCAGAAATGGCAGTATAAGATTGCTAGAAGTTTTCCAATATATATAGCTGAGGTACATTGATTGTACATCGGCTATTTTTTTGCATTTTTTTAATTTTCATTAATATAATAGAGTAAGATTTTTTTAGGTGGTTTTTTTATGAAAATAAGATATTTTGATCACGCGGCTACAACTCCAGTAAGAACTGAAATAGTTAAGAAGATGATTCCATATTTTGATTGTGATTATGGTAATCCGTCAGCACTATATACTTTGCGGCCGAAGAGGTAGGAAAGTTGTAGAGAATGCACGAAAAAAGATAGCAAAGTCGATTAATGCCAGCAATGAAGAAATTTATTTTACATCTTGTGGAAGCGAAAGTGATAACTTAGCAATAAAAGGAATAATGTTTGCAAACAAGCTAAAAGGTAAGCATATGATAACATCAAAAATAGAGCATCCAGCCGTGCTAAATACTTGCAGATGGCTTGAAAATAACGGCTTTGAGGTTACATATCTTAGCGTTGACTGCAATGGAAAAATAAGTTTAAAAGAGCTGGAAGATTCCATTAGAAATGATACAGTTTTGATTTCAATTATGTCGGCAAACAACGAAATTGGAACTATACAACCCATAGAGCAAATAGGTAAAATTGCGAAGTCTAAAGGAGTTGTATTTCATACTGATGCTGTTCAGGCAATGGGGAATATGCTTTTGGATGTAAAGAAAATGAATGTTGATGCTCTTTCGATGTCTGGTCACAAATTATACGCACCAAAGGGCGTTGGAGCACTATATGTGAATTCGGATATTAAGTTTGAACAAATTCAACATGGCGGTCATCAAGAAAAAAATAAAAGGGCTGGAACCGAAAATGTTCCAAGCATTTTAGCTATCGGTGAGGCTGTAGAATTGCTATATAGTGACTTTGAAGAGCATAACAAAAAGTTACAGAATCTTAGAGATTTTTTTATTTCAGAAATTGAATCTAAGATATGTGATGTAAGATTAAATGGAGATAGGTTTGATAGACTGCCTGGTAATGCTAATTTTTCTTTTAAAAATGTTGATGCGAGCCAATTACTTTTATACTTAGACTCATTTGGAATATGTGCATCAGCCGGATCTGCGTGTACTGCCGGCTCTGCAGAGCCATCACATGTTCTTTTGGCTATTGGCTTAAAAGAAGAATATATTCAAGGAGCACTTAGAGTTACTTTTGGCATAGATAATACAATTGAAGATGTTAAATATCTTGTTGACAAAATTAAATGCGGAGTTGAAAAATATAGAGCGGATAATACTTAAAATTTTGGAAAATTTTTAATGTGTAATGAAATTTTTTTATGACATACTAAAAATAAATATTTTTTTGGAGGTAGCATTATGAAATTTTTCAAAGGCGTTATAGTAGGCACTATGTTTGCAACGGGAACTGCTATTATGTATAAAGAAGGATGGCTAAGTGGAAATAAAATAATGAAAAGAAGTAAAAGAATTGCTAAGAAAATTGGAATCCTATAATAAAAAATAGTGGGCTTTATTTAAACTATTGTGTTAAATAAAGCCCATGTTTGATGCTTATTTATCGCATTCTTTTTTTTCACCTTTTAAGCATTTTCCTTCATGGTGACAAGTTGCACAGATTTTATGATGTCTAACTTTATTTGCCCAAATTTGTATTTCGTAATATTTATTTGCACATAGTGGTCCAAAAACAAATTGGCCTTCTTTATCAGTAAACGTATGTGTTACAGGTTTTCTTTCCTCGGTTTTTCCATCTTTATCTACTTCAATTAGTTTAATTACTGCATCTTTTACAGGTTCATCATAACGGTCTTTTAATACTCCATATATCACAGATCTGTTATCTTCTGGTAAATTTATTTCAATATCATATTGTTTTCCAGCAGAAATAAAACCGTCAACACCAACAACTGGACACATATTTTTATCGTATTCCATGGTTATAACTCCTTTCATATAATAAAGCAGAAGTTTGTCTGCTTTATATATACTATGAAATATGAGTTATTTTGTGAAAAAATGTAGAAAAATAAAACTTTATAAAACATACTAATAATAGTATAATTTTATAAAGTTTTATACGTGTATAGGTGGAACTGATTCAGGTAACATAAGCGTTTCATCGCTACATACTTTTAACTTTTTTCTTGAAAACATATTAAAAAAGCGGTATAAAAATGCTCTAAACTTGCTATAGTAGTTTGAATAATTATTAAGATTTACTGTATATAGTAAATTATTGTAGGCTTTTTTTCCATGTCTATCGTAAAGAACAAGGTAGTTACGTGAGTTAATAAGATGAACCATATCTTGCCTTTGGTATAATGATGGTACATATTTTCTATATGCCTGAGGTCCATAGACATTATATATTAAATTAAATTTTTCATAAGATTTCTTAAAAGTAACGTGAGATTTAAATATTTTATTGAACATGTATTCTTCATATTCAATTTCTGCAACAATATCTCTGACGTCACTTTTTATCTCGTATTTTAAGATTTTGTTCATAAAAAACCTCTTCTTTTGTCATATTTTCTCCCATTATAACATATAAAAATTTTTTGTGAAATAGAAAATTTAAATTGTGCATAAAAAAATAAACTTTAAGTGTAAACTTGTGAAATTTGGTTACCCTATGCATAGGTGAAGTTTATGGAAAAAGTACGAAAAATATTGGTATTGTGTATTGGAATTGTAATTTATATATATGTGTGTAATATTACATTATTACCAAATAACATTATTATTTTTAAAGGCGAGGAGCTTAATTTTAAAACTTTTATTGGTATAGATATTAGAAAATCTAAGGAGAATAAGGCTCAGATAATACAGGCCTCAAAAAATATAGGAAATGGCGAAAACATTTATACGTCAGCAGGTAGCTATGAAATTAATTTAGATTTATTTGGTACTATTCCTGTTAAAGAAATAAATGTTAATGTAATCGATAGAGCGAAAGTTATTCCTTGTGGTGATTTAATTGGGCTTAAAATGTACACATCAGGAGTTTTGGTTGTTGGAATGTCAGAAATTGATGGGATTGACAATGTGAAATATAAACCATATCAAAATTCAGGAATAAAAGAAGGCGATATGATTGTAGAGATAAATAATAAAAAAATAACAAATACAGATGAGCTTATTAAAACTGTTAATAGCTCTAACGGAAAAAGTTTAGATATAAAATATGTAAGAGATGAAGAAACAAAAACTACAAGTATGATACCAATTAAAAGTATTAATAATGAGTATAAAATAGGATTATGGGTAAGGGATGCTACTGCTGGAGTTGGAACATTAACGTTTTATGAACCATCAACTAAAAACTTTGCAGCACTTGGCCATGGCATAGTCGATAGCGATACTGGTGGAATTTTTAATATTGCCAATGGAGAGCTTGTTAAGAGCAATTTAGTATCCATAACAAAAGGGGAGAAGAATAAACCTGGAGAAATAAAGGGATTCATTGATTCTAGCAGAAGTATTGGTCAAATATATAAAAATACCAATTTAGGGGTTTATGGAAATGTTTCAAATGTTCAAAATATAGATAGTAGTAGAAATAAAGAGCTTGATGTTGCCTTAAGAAGCGAAATACAAACTGGCGAAGCTGAAATGATTTGTGAGCTTGAGCCAGGAAAAAAAGAGCATTATAAAATAAATATAGAAAAAATATATTCAAGCAATAATTATGATAACAAGAGCATGCTTATAAAAGTTACCGATGAAAGGATTCTAAATAAAACTGGAGGAATAATTCAGGGAATGAGTGGGTCACCGATAATTCAAAATGGCAAATTTATTGGTGCTGTGACTAATGTATTGGTTTCAGATCCAACAACTGGATATGCTATATTTGGTGATTTGATGATAAAGCAGATGAGAGAAGCTGGCTAAAAGTATCATACAATAATTTAAATATTCGTATTGAAAAAATTATAGCTCTTTTGTATAATTAAACCGTAATATTTGGGTTATGGAGTAAAAAATGAGAAAAGAGACGTTAATTGAAATAATATTAGCAAATACGGGGGGACTTTTTGCAGCGATTGGACTTTGCATGATTAACATTGTAGAATGGAACATGTATAATGTAGGTTTAGTTCTACTAATAGTTGGAATAATAAGCATATTGGCTATTATTCCTGTATATATTAAAAATCATAAAAAGGTTAAAATTAAACCTAAAAAAATTCTTATAAGAGTTGTAGCGTTTTTGCTTGCAGTTTTTATTGGAATTGGAATTAGTCAAATAATTGCTAAACAAAATATTATTTTAGGAATTATTATTTGGATTATTGGTTTGATAGTTAGTATTTTATCGTATCCAATATATCAATATTTCAAGAAAGAAAAGTTAAAATTATTAAAAACAACGTTTGGAACTATCGGATGTATACTTATATTAATCGGTATGTGTATGACATTTCTTGAAGTTGAAGTTTTGAAATTCTATGGTACAATCATAGGATTATCAGGTGTTATTTGTATGATTATTTTTGCTATTCTAAATAAGAAGGCAAATGGAGATTGCTATTATGTAGATTTAAGATTTGTTGTGCTAATTATAACTGAATTTATAGGCGGTTTTCTAACTGTTTATGGAATTATAAAAGTCTATGAAACTGATGCTATAATTGGAACAAATTGCTCTGATTTTACTATAGGATTGCTTTCTTGTATAATAGGATTTTTTATATGTGCTTTAATTTTACCAATCTATATTTATCTAAAAACAAATAATATTTTTGATAAAGAGCTTAAAATTGATTTAAAAAATAAAGAAAATGTTTATCCATTTAGAAATATTATAATGTTATTTTTCATATACGGTTTTATAGGATGGATTATTGAATTTTCTTTCTTTGGAGCGACAAATGGTATATTTGCTAATCGAGGTTTCTTACACTTACCAATTCTTCCAATATATGGATTTGGCGGCGCTGCGGTCACATTAGTATTTAGCAAAAATCAGAAAAATGTGTTTATAAAAAGTGCTCTTATGGTTTCGGTGCTTGAATATTTTACATCGTATGTTATGGAAAAAGCATTTAACCTAAGATGGTGGGATTATACGACAAATCCGCTTAATATTAATGGTAGAGTATGCATGCTAAATAGCACAATGTTTGGATTTGGTGGATATATAATGGCAAAATTTGTATCACCATATGTAAATATGAAGCTAAATACCAAAAGTAAGACTGCAATACGCGTAATAAACACAATTCTTTTAACAATTATAATTGCAGACTTTAGCTACACAATATTTCATCCAAACACTGGTCTTGGTATAACATATAATGTATAAATTAAAAGGTAACAAATTTTTATGATTTGTTACTTTTTTTGATATTTTATATAAAAATGGGCATCATATTACTGTAGGAAATTTATAAGAAATAATATTCTCATTTTATGAGAAGTTAATTTCATTTAATTTCCAGAGTATTTTTCATGAAAATACACATCATATTACTAGAAAAAACATATTTGTTTTTTCAGTAATTAATGTTTAGTAAAACTTTCAGGAGGTGAACAAAAAAATGGCAAGTTCAAATTACAAAAAAGTTGTTCCTGCAGCAAAAGATGCTTTAAATAGATTTAAGTATGAAGTAGCTAGCGAAGTAGGTGTTAACTTAAAGGATGGATATAACGGTGATATATCAGCAAAAGATGCTGGTAAAATCGGTGGACAAATGGTTAGAAAGCTAATCCAACAAGCTGAAGATAACATGACAAAATAAGTTAGCTAGCATGAATATAGAAAGTTATTATTAGTTAATAAAAGGCGAGGATATGAAATCCTTGTCTTTTTATGTTTCGTATATTGATATATTTTTTTTATTATGTTAAAATGGTACACATAAAAAGGAGTGAAAAACGTGGAAAAATATTTATTTATGCTATTAGGAATAGTATTAGGTATAGGAATATCTTTATATATATATGGAGAAAAGAAAGAAAGAAATTTAAGAAGAATTAAAAATGATAGAGAATATTTTTCAACAAAAAAACTTGATGATGCTTTAGATAAAGCCGTAAAAAGAATGCAACTTGAAATGAAATCACGAGGAAGAAAACTTACTGAAGATGAAAAGAATGAAATAATTTTTAGTTTTTTAAAAGAAGTAAACATGTAAAAAAAGTATATTATTACTTGAATTTACACAAGTTAGATGATATAATTCTATAAATTTATATATAAAATGTTGATTAGGACATAATTAGATAAACATTTATATCAAGAGATCCTGGGATTGGTGTGAGCCAGGTTATAAAGTTATTTAATTCCTACCTATGAATGAAATAGAAAACTATTTCCGGTGAAAAATCGTTAAAATAAAAAGTGAAATAAAGGATGGTACCGTGCATGCACGCCTTAAGGTACTATCCTTTTTTTGATTGTAATTAGAAAGTGATGTGTGATAAAAATGAATAAAATGAAGAACAGAGGCACTTATAAACCGAAAGTATGATTAAAATAATAAAATAAATAATAAGAAGAAAAGGAGATTTATTATGGGAAATAATAATAATGATTTTGTTAAAGAAATAACAAATATTGATGAGGATTTTGCGCAGTGGTATACAGATATAGTGATAAAAGCTGAACTTGCCGATTATACAGATACAAAAGGATGTATTGCAATTCGTCCATATGGATATGCAATTTGGGAGAATATTCAAAATTATGTTGATAGCAAGTTTAAAGAAACCGGTGTAAAGAATACATATTTTCCTGTTTTAATTCCAGAAAGTTTACTACAAAAAGAAAAGGATCACGTTGAAGGATTTGCTCCAGAAGTTGCATGGGTTACTGAAGCGGGTGGAGAAAAATTAGATGAAAAACTATGTATTAGACCAACATCTGAAACAATAATTTCAACGATGTATTCTAAGTGGTTGAATTCATGGAGGGATTTACCATTTGTATATAATCAATGGTGTAATGTTTTAAGATGGGAAAAAGAAACAAGACCATTCTTAAGATCGAGGGAATTTATCTGGCAAGAGGGACATACCGTTCATGAAACGGCAGAAGAAGCTAAAGCTAGAACGCTTCAAATGCTTGATGTATATGCGGATGTGGTTGAAAAATTTTTAGCAATTCCAGTTGTAAAAGGAATTAAGACTGAAACAGAAAAATTTTCAGGAGCAGAAGAAACATATACTATTGAAACATTGATGCATGATGGTAAAGCTTTGCAAACAGCTACATCGCATTATTTTGGTCAAAATTTTTCTAAACCTTTTGAAATCAAATTCCAAAATAGAGAAGGAAAAGAAGAATATGCATATCAAACCTCTTGGGGATGTACTACAAGATTAATAGGTGCTATTATAATGGCTCATGGAGACAACAGAGGACTTAAGTTACCTCCAAAAGTTGCACCAATTCAAGCAGTAATAGTTCCAGTTGCAATGCATAAAGAAGGTGTAAAGGAAAGAGCAATACAGTTATTTGAACAATTAAAGAAAAATTATAGAATGGAACTAGATGATAGAGATCAATATTCACCAGGATATAAATTTAACGACTGGGAAATGAGAGGCGTTCCAGTAAGAATTGAAATGGGACCAAGAGATATTGAAGCAAATAAATGTGTAGTGGTTAGACGTGATACTGCTGAAAAAATTGAAGTTTCACTTGATGAAATCGAAACAAAGTTAACAGATATATTAGATGATATTCAAACAAATATGTATAATATGGTCAAAGAAAATACTGAAAGAAGAACTACAATTGCAAGAAATTTAGAAGAATTTCAAAAGAATATTAATGAAAATCAAGGGTTTATAAAAGCAATGTGGTGTGGTAATGCTAAATGTGAAGAAAAGATAAAAGAGCTAACAGCTGCTAAATCTAGATGTATTCCAGAAGAGCAAGAGAAAGTATCCGACGTGTGTGTATGTTGTGGAGAACCAGCAAATACAATGGTAATATGGGGAAGGCAGTATTAAAATAATCTATATCAAAATTATTGTTTTTTTTAACTATTATATATATAATTCTTGTAACGATATTTGAGAAATTTTAGGGACGGAGGAAAAATTTGTTGCAAATATTTTCCTTCATCCAAAAAATTTCCTAAAGGGAGGGATATATATGAAAAAATTTTGGAGCAATTACAAATCTACAATTATTCTTTTATTTGCGATAATTATTGGAGCGGTAGTTGGATTGGTGTTCAAAGAAAAAGCAAAGGTTTTGGCACCACTTGGTGATTTATTCTTAAATTTGATGTTCATAATAATCGTGCCATTAATATTTTTAAATATTACAACTTCAATAGTTAAAATGTCAAAAGCAAAACGTTTAGGAAAGATAATGGTAAGTGTAGTAGTAGTTTTTATTATTACATCTGTTATTGCAGTTTTAGTTGGTCTTGCATCTACTTTACCATTTAAGCTTGTGTCAACGGAAGATAGTGAGCAGATTAGAAGTTCACTAGAGGAAGTATCAGAAGCGGAGAGCGAAAGCACAGAGGATATGTCAATATTGCAAAGGACGGTAAATGCATTGACAGTAAATGATTTTTCAGGTTTGCTTTCAAAAAATAATTTAATTGCAGTTATAGTATTTGCTATTATTTTCGGAATAGCCACCAGAATGGCTGGTGATAAAGGAAAGCCGGTGGTAGATTTTATTGTTAGTGCGAATGAGGTTGTGATAAAAATCGTAAAAATCATAATGTATTATGCACCTATAGGATTGGGATGCTATTTTGCAGCATTAATAGGAACTTTTGGAAATGAAATTGCAATTGGATACCTAAAAACATTTGTAATTTATACGGTTGTAGCAATAGCTTTCTATTTGATTGTGTATACGCTATATGCATTTATAGGAAAAGGAAAAAAAGGAGTGAAGTTATTTTGGAAGAACATTTTACCTGCAACAGTAACTTCGGTAGCTACATGCTCTAGTGCTGCATCTATACCAGTTAATATAGAAACAGCAAAGAAATTAGGCGTTTCTGATGATATTGCAGAAACATTAGTACCATTTGGAACAAGCTTCCATAAAGATGGATCTAATATTGGATCAGTGTTTAAAATTATGTTTTTAGTATGTTTATTTGGAACACCTATTACAGGAATGGCAGTTTTGCAAATATTAGGTGTTGCTTTAGTAGCAACGTTATTAGTAAGTGCAGTTCCAATTGGTGGTGGAACTATATCAGAGATGTTGATAATAACTCTTATGGGTTATCCATTAGCAGCATTACCAATTTTAACAATCATTGCGACAATAATTGATCCTCCAGCTACAATGCTTAACGTAGTTGGTGACGATGCAGCAGCGATGATGGTTTCAAGAATGGTAGATGGTAAAGATTAAATACTGAATATTTTGGGAGCGGAGAAAAAATTCTCCGTTTTCTTTTTTATAACAGTTTGATATAAATTTATTAATTAATGTTGAAATATTACCTATTTACATATATAATAAGCACAGAGAAAATGCATTCTAAATTATAACATGATGTTGGAGGAGATAATATATGAACAATGAAATAAACAACACTAGAGATACTATTGTAAAAATTAAAGTATTAGGAGCCGGAGGAGGCGGTACTAATGCTGTAAACAGAATGATATGTGACGAAGTTCAAAATGTTGATTTTATTGTAGTAGATACAAACGCAGTTTCAGTATCTAGTTCATTAGCAAAAAATATAATACAAATCGGAGAAAATGAAGCTCAAGGTATTGGTGCTGGTGCAAATCCAGAAGTTGGTGAAAAATCTGCACAGGAGAATTTAGAGGAAATTAGATCACAACTAATTAATACAGATTTACTATTCCTAACAGCAGGAATGGGTGGAGGAACTGGTACTGGAGCTCTTCCAGTAATTGCTCAAATGGCTAAAGATATGGGAATATTAACAATAGGAATTGTTACAAAACCATTTAAGTTTGAAGGTAGAACAAGAGCAAATAATGCAGAGCAAGGAATTAAAAAATTAAAAGAATGCGTAAATTCGTTAATAGTCGTTGATAACGATAAATTGTTAAAATTATCTAAAGAAGAAATAACTATGCTTAATGCATTTAAACAAGCTGATAATGTTTTACAACAAGGAATTGTTGGAATTACAAATATGCTTACATCAGTTGGAGAAATAAATATTGACTTTGCTGATATCAGAACAATACTTGGCGAAAGAGGTCAAGCATATCTTGGTATTGGTAGTGCATGCGGTGAAGATGCTTTATCACTTGCAACTCACAAAGCAATTGAAAATCCATTGACAACAGTAAACATAAATGGAGCAAAGGGTGTTATATTCAATGTACAAGGTAGTAAAAATCTATCTCTTGCTGAAATCAATAGCAGTGCTTCGATAATTAATGATATTGTTGATGATGAGGCAAATATTATATTTGGTACAGTAATAAATGAAGAGCTTGGAGATAATGTTATAGTTACAGTTATTGCAACAGGTGTTAACGACGGAGAAAAAAGATAATTTTTTTTAAGGAGTATTATGAAGTATAAAGAAAAAAAATCCGGATGGGGAAGTGCAATTAAATTAATAATTTTATTATTGATTGTAGGCTTTGTTGTTGCATGTTATAAGGTAGACTTCTTGTGTAATAATGAATATATCAGTATTGCAAAAAGCAAGATTAGTGGCGTAATCAATAAGATTACAAACAGTGCATCTGATAGTTTTTCTGCTTTAGTAGAAAGCTATGAGCCTGATGAAGAAGATGATTCAAAATATGAAATATCAGATTCACAAAACAGATATTATTATAACCAGCTTGATGATAATTCTAGAATTATCTACGCGGAGATATTAAATAATATTGATAAAATCAAGAATGGTGAAGACAATATAAAAATATCATCTAAGTTATCGTCATTATCAAGCAGTGAGGATATGAATACAGCTCTAATGGTTGCATTTCAAAACGCGTGGGATGCTTTTAGAAACGACAATGTAGATATGTTTTATATTGATGGAACCAAGATGTGTTTGGTTACAAAGACTATAAAAAGGGGAAATCAAACCAAGTATGAATTTTATATAAGCAAAGGCAAGAATTCAAATTATTTTATAGATGGCTTTTCTTCGAAGGCAAGTGTTGAAGAGGCTGAGGCATTTGTAAAACAAAACGAGGATGAAATACTTAGTAATATAACAGATAAAAATGATTACTATAAAATTATGCATGCTCATAACTGGATAGTTGAACATCTTGAATATAATTTAGAAGAATCTCCAAACAATGCAAATTTATATGGAGCTTTGAAAGATAGAAAAGTTGTATGCGAAGGATATGCAAGACTTTTTAAATCTTTAATGGATAAGATGGATATACCATGCGTATTTGTATCTGGAGTTGGATTGAATAGTACGTCAGATACAAGAGAAGACCATGCATGGAACTATGTATTTTTAAAAGGCGAGTGGTACGCTATAGATGCAACATGGGATGATCCAATAATAATTGGAAGTGGAAGTGTATCATCAGATTTGAAATATAAGTATTTCTTAAAAGGATCAAAAGAATTCTACAAGTCGCATATTGAAGAGGGAAGATTGGTTGATAGTGGAATGGAATTTAAATATCCACAAATTTCTGAAAACGATTATATAAAATAAGTTAAATAAAAAAGAAGTGAACTTTGAATCACTTCTTTTTATATTACTTAAAAATTATATTCTTCAGGTTTGTCAACAATCATTTGAGAAAGATTTACGATTGTTCCAGCACCAACAGTAAGAACTAAATCATTCTTGATTGTATGTGATCTTATATATTGGGCAATTTCACCGAAATCTGACATATAAATTGCTTTTCTACCCATTTTTGTTATTTCAGTAACTAAATCTTGAGCACTGATATCGTATGTATTCTGCTCTCTTGCAGCATATATATCAGTAATGATTATATTATCAAATGGAGATAGTGCCTTGGCAAATTCATGTAGTAGGCTTTTTGTTCTACTATATGTGTGTGGTTGGAAAATTATCCATGCATTGTTGTGTTGCTTTTGTTTTGTAGCTTCTGCGATGGCTTGTATCTCTGTTGGATGATGAGCATAATCATCAAATACATTTACCTCTTTATTTATAGTACCAACAAATTCATATCTTCTATGAGCTCCTGTGAATTTTTTTAGTGAGTCGGTAATTACCTGTTTATCTATTCCATAAGAATGGCATGTTGCGATACATGCTAATGCATTTAGCACATTGTGCTTTCCTGGAACTGATAATGAAATAGTTTTATAAAAATTATTGTTGTAGTAAACATCAAAAGTAGGAAAGCCATTATTATTAAAGCTAATATTACGTGCAACAAAATTAGCGTTATTAGTTGTAAGACCAAATGTAACTATTCTTGAGTCAGCACATTTTGAAAGTGTTGAACAATTTGGATCATCACTGTTTACTATTAGTAAACCTTCTTCAGGAAGTAATTTAACATAGTTTTCAAATGAAGTGATAATATTTTCCAAACTACCGAAGTAATCCAAATGGTCATTATCTATATTTAAAACTATTTCTGTTTTTGGATGGAAGCTTAAATAACTTTCAACATATTCACAAGCTTCTAATATAAAGTATTCACTATTTCCAACTCTTGAATTACCACCTAATTGTTTTAAAATAGCACCAACTTGAACTGTTGGATCTAATCCTGCTTCCATAAAACATAGTGAAATCATAGATGTTGTGGTTGTTTTTCCATGAGTTCCTGAAACACAAATGGTATCTTCAAAGGCTTTTGTAATTTCTCCTAGAAATTCTCCTCTTTCAACAATAGGAATATTCAATGTTTTAGCTTGTAAAAGTTCTGGATCATCTTCCTTTATAGCTGCTGTATATACAACTAAATTTGACTTTGAAACATTATCGAAATCATATCCAATTGTAACAGGAATACCTTGTGAAATTAGTTTTTCTGTTAGCTCTGAACTATTATCGTCTGAACCTGTAACGTGAAAACCCCAATGTTTCAACATTTCTGCGATACCGCTCATACTAGTGCCGCCAATACCTCTCATGTGTATATTTCTAAATAATCTTAATTGATTTAAATTTGCCAATATAATACACGCTCCTTTGTAATGATTTTCTTTATCTAGACACGCCTATTATATATAATTAATTATGATTTTTCAATATTAAATAGGTAATATTTATAAAACTTTGTTACAAAAATAGACTTTATGAAAATGATTTTTTAAATAAAAAAGTAAAAGTATATAATTCGAGAAAATAAAAAAATAAAAAAGGAAAAAAAGAAGGAAAAAAATTGTTTTTGGAGAATAATATAATTGTACATATGAAAAGATAAATGTACAAAAAATAAAAAAACATTGGAAGGCGGTGCTCAAATGCAAATAACAAATGTACGTTTAAACAAAACTTTAAACACAGAAAGTAAAATGAAAGCGGTAGCTTCAGTAACATTCGATAATGAATTCGTAGTTCATGGAATTAAGATTATTGATAGCCCAAAAGGATTATTTATTGCTATGCCTAGCAGAGAAAAGGCTAATGGAGAGCATAAAGATATAGCTCATCCTATTAACCAAGAAACTAGACAAAAAATCCAAGACGCTATATTTAAAGAGTATGAGGCAGTTGAAGCTGAAACAGAAACAGCTGAAACAGCAACAGAAGAATAATAAAAAAGAAAAGAAGCATTTTGAAGTGAACCCCATATAGTGGACACTTAATAAAAAGAATCTTTTTTCTAGAGACTATAAATTAATTATAGTCTCTATTTTTTATTCTTATAGTATTATAAAATAATAACCAATCTTTTACAATAGCTATATATTCTTCT
>JAFWDV010000020.1 GCA_017515985.1 Clostridia bacterium | reverse complement strand
TGAGTGTACTAGAAAAAATAGTATACGAAACATTTCTGGTGATGATTACATGGAGGTTATACCTGTTCCCATACCGAACACAGAAGTCAAGCTCCAATGTGCCGACAATATTTGCGGGTTACCCTGCTGAGAAGATAGGTTATTGCCAGATTTTATATTCCTCTTTAGCTCAGTTGGTAGAGCGCTCGGCTGTTAACCGATAGGTCGTTGGTTCGAGTCCAACAAGAGGAGCCAAAAAGAATTCATCAAAAGATGAATTCTTTTTTTATATTCAGGAGAAGTAACTCAAATTATAGAGAAGTAAATATGCCCTATTGTAAAAAAAAAATCACTATGATAAAATGAGAAAAAATTTGAAGGAGGAAAAATGAACGAGTATATTAATTTAACTTTAGAGAATATAGACGAAGAGCATATTTGTTGTGCAATAGGTGATCCAAAACATCAAGAAGGCGTTGATCGAAAAAAAGAATGGATAAAAAGTAAGTTAAAAGATGGTCATGTTTTTAGAAAATTGAATGCAAGAGGAAAAATATTCATTGAGTACGAACCACTAGAAACAGCATGGGTTCCGATTAGTGGTAAAAACTATGAGTACATTTATTGTCTTTGGGTTGCAGGAAGTTTTAAGGGAAAAGGTGTAGGAAAAGAACTCTTGGAATATGCAATTAAGGATTCTAAGGAAAAAGGTAAAAGTGGTATTTGTACTTTAGTTTCTAAAAAGAAGAAACCTTTTCTTGGAGAAAAGAAATTTTTTGAACATTTTGGATTTGAAGTTGTAGATTCAATAGATGATTATGAATTAATGGCTTTAAAGTATAAAGATGGTGAAATGCCGACGTTTAATGAGAATGCTAAAAAAATGAAAATTGATAATCAAGATTTTACGATTTATTACAGTAATGAATGTCCGTATGTAGAGTATGAAGTTAAAGAGCTTTCTGAGTACGCAAAAGAAAAAAATTTAAAATTAAATTTTGAAAAAATAGACTCATTGGAGAAGGCAAAAAATGCACCATGTGTTTTTAATAACTGGGCTAATTTTTATAAAGGAGAGTTTGTATCAAATACAATTTTGAATGCAAATGCTCTTGAAAAGCTATTATAATAATAAAAGTAATTTATGGGAGGATAGTATGAAAAAAAGTTTAGTTAAATTAAGTTGTTTATGTATGATAATTTTTGCAGGATTATTTATTTTGACTGGGTGTGGAGATAACAAGGCTGATTCCACAAATAATAAGAAAAATGAACCTGTATCATTTATTGGAGAATATGGTTTTGATAGAATAACGGATGAGACTGGAACAATTACTGCCGAAGAGTGGAAAACATTAACTGGAATACAAATAAGCTTAAAAATAAATAATGATAATACTTGTGTAGTGACATATGATTATGGCAATGGAAAAGTTGAATCATATACACATAAATATGATGATAAGTATATATACGATGATGAAAATCCAGATAAAGCTTCATACAGTTATGTGTTTAATGATGGAGTATTAAAACTAAAAGATTTGAGCAAAGAGATAGATACTGAAGAGGTATATAAACACAAATAAATCTAGAGTATGTTAAAGATGAAAAAGATATGGATGAAGGTCTAGATATAGGAGATATAGAATGAAGGAAAAACATAGAAAAACATTTTCTAAAAAAAGTTTTATATGCTGTATTTTAATCTTTATTACGCTTTTTTTGCCAGTATGTAGCAATGCAGAAGTGCTTACAAGTGTAAATAATAGTGACAATACCAGTTATACGCCTAATGTAACTTATCAATATAAACAGGATGAACAGAAAGTATTGGAAGGTGTTCCAGAAATTGGATGTAAGGCAGCGTATATTGCAGAGCCAACCACAGGCAAAGTTATTTATGAAAAAAATGCACATGAAAAAATGTATCCAGCAAGTACTACAAAAATTCTAACAGCTTTGGTTGTACTTGAAAATTGTGATGTAAATGATAAAGCGAAGGTTTCTCAGAATGCAATAAATTTGGTTCCACCAGACTATTCAAATGCTAAATTAAAAGCCGGTGAAGAAGTAAGCATTTCAGATTTATTAAAGGCACTACTTATTCCAAGTGCTAATGAAGCAGCGAATGTTTTAGCAGAGCATGTAAGTGGAAGCGTTGAAGACTTTGCTGTTCTTTGTAATAAAAGAGCTGGAGAGCTTGGGTGTGAAACATTGCATTTTGTAAATCCAAATGGATTACATGATGAGAATCATTACTGTTCAGCATACGATTTATATTTGGTGGCAAAGGAATGTATAAAACATGCAGAGTTTAATGAAATTGTAAGTATGAAAAGTTTCACGTTACCAGCAACAAATGCTTATCCAAGAGCTGATAGAACGTTTAAAAATAGAAATGAAATGTTGCTACCGGGTACATATTATTATTCGTATTGTACAGGAATCAAAACAGGACATACAGAACCAGCAGGTGAATGTTTAGTTGCGAGTAGTTCATACAATGATATGGAGTTTATCTCTGTTGTTTTAGGAGGTAAAACTAGAAATAAACAGGGGTTAAATGAGCGTTTCTATGATACAAAGCAACTTTTCGAATTTGGATATAATAATTATTCAATTAAGAAAATTGCAAATTATGGTGAAACAGTTGCTTCAATTGAGGTTGGTAAAGCTGTTAAAGAAGAAGCTGCTCTTGATCTTATTGTAGATACAGATATTTCAACAGTTGTTCCAAATGATGTTAACAAAGAGAATGTTTCGACATCGGTTTCTATTAATGAAAATATTGTAGCACCTATTGAGCAAAATCAAGTTTTAGGGCAGATTACATATAGTGTTGATGGACTTGTGTATACCACAAATATTATAGCAAGTCATCAAGTAAAGAAACTTCCTTATGAACAATATAATTTAATTGTTGTTACTGTGGGAGTTGCAATTTTATTTATTATTTCTGCAAAAGCAAAATCATCAAAGAAACGAAAAAATAGATATAAAAACAAGAAGGGAACTAGAGCATAGTTCCCTTCTTTGGATTGTTATCCACTTTGATATTACGTGTTAAGTTTGTGAGAGTCTACTGAAGTGATACAACCTGCAATGCAACTGTAACATCTAATTGTGCTGCCGAGCATAAGCATCTTAGTTGAAATATCTGCACAATATAGAGCGCCATAAACGCATAAGGAATTACAGCATACATTGATACATCTCATAGATCCTTGGATGACTGATTCCTCAGAGTTAAAATTGCCGCAGTTAAGGTTGCCGGAAATTGTGATGTACTTCCCATCAAAATCGCCGCTGCAGATTACATCTCCTTTGACAACAACTTTGTCTGCTCGTATGCCGCCATTAGATGTTTCAACGTTACATGTTACCTTTAAGGTAGAAGCAAATTCGATACTTTTGCAAGTTAAGTTGCCAAGTACGACAATTCGTGGTCCACCCAATATGGTATCGTTGCAGTAAAAATCTCCGGATACAATTATGTTTCGGCAGTATATGTGCCCATTGCAGCAGATGTCGTCGGCTTTCAGTTCTGAGCATTTCAGGTTAGTGCATTCTACGTAGGACAGCTCAAGTGTACCTCTTGCGTTGATGTCACCGGAAACAAATAGTCTGGATTTGAGGCTAAGATTTTCACCCAGCATCAGATTGCCATTTACTACGATATCTCCGTCGAAATCGGGAGGGACGTAGTCTAAGTCTTCGGTGCGTACAATAGTCTTGTTGAATACTATAACGCAAGTATTCCGTTTTCTCATTATGGATTCCTCCTTAGTTTACTCCGGGTTTTTGACCCGTGCAGGGCGATTATATCATCCCATGTCATAATTTGTAAATATTTGTAAAAAATAATCATTGTATTTAAAGCATTTTTTTTCGTAAACATTTTTTAGCTGAACAAAATAAATTAAAAAAATATAAAAAAAGTATTGCATATAAAAAAATTGTAATATATAATCCATAACAGTGATAGGAAATTATCCTAAACATTCCTCTTTAGCTCAGTTGGTAGAGCGCTCGGCTGTTAACCGATAGGTCGTTGGTTCGAGTCCGACAAGAGGAGCCAAAAAGAATTCATCTTATGGTGAATTTTTTTTTGCTTTTAAAAAATTGATATGCTATACTAAACTCGAAGTAGTTTGTTTGTACAAAGGAGGATTTATTGTGGAAGATAATAATAATCTAAAGATTGAAAATGATACGTCAAATGAACAACCTAATAAAAAAAGTAGTAAGAGAGTATCGATAATTATAATTAGCGTAGTTGTTGGAATTGTCGTACTTATTGGTGTCTTTTTGTTAGGAAGATTTACTAGTAATTTTACAGAGTTTAGTGTAAAAAAAGGTATCGGAAAATATATAGAGCCAGACGTAAGCGGCAATGATATAGGAGATAACAAACAGGATAATAAAGATGAAAAAATTAAAAAGGGAAAAATATACAATAAAGTTGCCCTTAATGATACTCAAGCTAGAATAAAAGCCTTTGAAGGTCTTATTCCAGAAGGATGGAAGGCATCTATAAAGAGCAATTGGAATGTTGTAAGTTCCAATGTTCCAGGAGTAGAGTCTGTTACATTGGTGAGTCCTGATGGTAAAGCAACAATTGTAATTG
Organism: Clostridia bacterium; assembly: GCA_017515985.1. Lineage (GTDB taxonomy): Bacteria > Bacillota > Clostridia > TANB77 > CAG-508 > CAG-492. Next base: position 71,593 of record JAFWDV010000020.1, on the reverse strand, counting down.
ATTCAAACCAAGCGTTTGTTGAAAATGCGCAATATTCAGAAGGCGTTAACTATGATTATTACTCAACTTATCTTCATTATATGACGGGGGATGAATTTGTTCAGTATTATATGGATTTAACCTATGGTAATAGTGCACAATTACTTAAAGATATGGAAGATGATACTGATGTATTAGAGCAAGCAGATGCGTGTACAAATGCATTAGTAGAGGGTCTAAAGGCAAGCTCTTCGTGGATAAATTATAGCGGTTATGGACTTAATTATACTGTCACCCCTGTGAAAGCAACTATGAGTAAACGTCAATATAAAATAGGCGAAAAAAATATGGAAGGATCTTGCGTGATTATCGGTGTAGATTCATTGCTTGAAACGTCTTACGTTCCAGCAAATAAGAATAGAGACTGGGAAGTTTTATATTCTATTGTGTATATGGCAGATGATAAAGAAACTTTTGATAAGTATTATGATGATTATAATTTTATAGTAGCTAACTCTCAGTTTACGACAGACTATTACGCGTTAGTAGAGTATGTGGCTTCAAGCATCGTTAATACATATGCTCAGTATTATGCTGAAAAGTCCAAAGCAGGACTTGAAGCGATGAACAATTACATTAATAGTAATTATTCAAGTACAACAAGTCAAAGCACGAATGAAAAGGTTATGGAAATGTGGGATGACTATATAAAAGATGTTGATTGTTATAAAACGCAAGAAGGAAATAAGATAAAAACATCAATATTTAATGATACAGTTGCACAAAATGGCGATAGTTTCTACGTAGGAACTAAAGCGGGTATACCAAATGGATATACAGAGCTTTCAAAATCATATTAAGAAAAGTATAATCAAGAATAAAGAAAATTAAGGGGTGCGAAATATGTCGCATCCTTTTTTGAAATTTTTAAATAAATATATTGCTATAAAAAATATATGGTGATATAGTAGAAAATATCTAGAGTACGTTAACATAGTAGGAGTATTAAATGGATAAAAATAGAAATATTTTCGAGGTAACGTATTAAATAGCAAAAAATGAATACCCTAATTAAGGATAAGGAGGAGAATTTGGCGATGAGTAATTATGACATTGTAGATAGTACAGAATCATTACAAAAGTTAATCGAAAATGTAAGAAAAGCACAAAAAGAATTTGCTACATTTTCACAGGAAAAGGTTGATAAGATATTTTTTGCTGCAGCGATGGCTGCCAATAAAGCAAGAATACCACTTGCAAAATTAGCTGTTGAAGAAACAGGCATGGGAGTTATTGAAGATAAGGTTATTAAGAATAACTATGCTGCAGAATATATATATAATAAATATAAGAATGAAAAAACTGTTGGTGTAGTTGATGAAGATAAATCATATGGATATAGAAAAGTATTAGAGCCAATAGGTTTAATTGGAGCTGTTATACCAACAACTAACCCAACATCAACGGCAATCTTTAAAACGCTTATATGTTTAAAAACACGTAACGGAATTATTATAAGTCCACATCCACGTGCTAAAAAATCAACAATTGAGGCAGCAAAGATTGTGTTAGAGGCAGCGGTTAAAGCTGGTGCACCAGAAGGAATAATTGGATGGATTGATGTTCCATCTTTAGATTTAACTAATATGCTTATGTCTGAAGTTGATACAATTCTAGCAACTGGCGGTCCTGGAATGGTTAAAGCGGCATATTCAAGTGGTAAGCCTGCTTTAGGAGTTGGTGCGGGAAATGTTCCTGCTGTAATTGATGAATCAGCAGATATTATTTTAGCAGTAAATTCGATTATTCATTCTAAAACTTTTGATAACGGTATGATTTGTGCAAGTGAGCAATCATGTATTGTTGATAGCAAAATATACGATAAAGTAAAAGATGAGTTTAAGAAACGTGGATGCTATTTCTTAAAGCCAGATGAAATCGAAAAAGTTCGTAAAACCATAATTATAAATGGTGCGTTAAATGCTAAAATCGTTGGTCAAAAAGCGCATACAATTGCTGAACTTGCAGGTGTTAAAGTGCCTGAAACAACTAAGGTACTAATCGGTGAAGTTGAAAGCGTAGATTTATCAGAAGAATTTGCTCACGAAAAACTTTCTCCTGTACTTGCAATGTACAAATCTGAGAATTTTGAAGAGTCTATAGCAAAGGCAAGTAAGTTGATATATGATGGTGGACTAGGTCATACAGCTTCATTATTTATAAACACAATGACTGAACAAGAAAAAATGCAAAAATTTTATAGCAGTATGCCAACATGTAGAGTTGTTATTAATATGCCTTCATCACAAGGTGGTATAGGAGATATTTACAATTTCAAAATAACTCCATCGCTTACACTTGGATGTGGAAGCTGGGGAGGAAATTCAGTTTCAGAAAATGTTGGAATTAAACATCTATTAAATGTTAAAACAGTTGTTGAAAGGAGAAATAATATGCTTTGGGTTAGAATGCCAGAAAAGGTTTATATCAAGAGAGGTTGCTTACCTGTTGCAATAGAAGAGCTAAAATATGTAATGGATAAGAAAAAGGTATTTATTGTTACTGACAAATTCTTATTTGAGAATGGATATACAAAAGTTGTAACTGATAAATTAGATGAAATGGGAATTCAACATACAACATTTTCAAATGTTGCACCAGATCCAAATTTGGCATGTGCTAAGGAAGGTGCAAAATTAATGCAAGAATTCAAGCCAGATTGCATTATTGCAATTGGTGGTGGATCTGCAATGGATGCTGGAAAAATTATGTGGGTTCTTTATGAACATCCTGAGGCAGATTTCTTAGATATGGCTATGAGATTTATGGATATAAGGAAACGTGTTTATACATTCCCTAAGATGGGCGAAAAAGCATATTTTATTGCTGTTCCAACATCAGCAGGTACAGGTTCAGAAGTTACACCGTTTGCTGTTATTACGGATGAGCAAACTGGAGTTAAATATCCTTTAGCAGATTATGAGTTATTACCAAAGATGGCAATAGTAGATGCTGATATGATGATGAATGCTCCAAAAGGATTAACATCAGCTTCTGGTATTGATGCATTAGTTCATAGCATTGAAGCTTATGTTTCTATGATGGCTACTGAGTTTACTGATAGTATGGCATTAGAAGCAATAAAGATTATATTTGAATATTTACCAAAGGCATATGAAGAAGGAGCAAATAATCCTGTTGCTAGAGAAAAAATGGCTCATGCTGCAACACTTGCAGGTATGGCATTTGCAAATGCATTCCTTGGAATATGTCATTCAATGGGCCATAAGTTAGGTGCATTCCACCACCTACCACATGGTGTTACAGTTTCACTTGTACTAAATGATGTCATGAGATTCAATGCAGAAGAAGTTCCATACAAGATGGGTACATTCCCACAATATGATCATCCACATACTTTAAGAAGATATGCAGAAATTGCTGAAGCAATTGGAATTACAGGAAAAAATGATAACGAAAAACTTGAGAAATTATTGAAAAAGATTGATGAATTAAAGGATAGCATAGGAATTAAACACACAATTAAAGATTATGGAATAGAAGAAAAAGACTTCTTAGCAACGCTTGATGAAATGAGTGAGCAAGCTTTTGATGATCAATGTACAGGTGCTAATCCACGTTATCCAACAATTGAAGAAATTAAAAATCTATATCTTAAAGCATATTATGGTAAATAATAAATTGTAAAATTTTAATGATGGGGGTAATAATATGAGTTATAATTTAAATAATCCAATTGCAAGAAGGGCTACAAAGGTTGTATATAAAGATGATGGAAATACAATAAAGTTGTTTAATGAAGGTTATTCGAAAGCAGATATTTTTAATGAAGCTTTAAATCAAGCAAGAGTTGAGGAAGGTACAAGCCTTAAAATTGGAAAATTAAAAGAGGTTACAACTATAGATAATAAATTAGGTATTGTATCTAATTATGTTGAAGGGGAAACTCTTGAAGAATTGATGAGAAAAAATCCAGAAAAAATGGATGAATACTTGAATCTTTTTGTAGATATTCAAATGGATGTTTTTTCTAAGAAGGTTCCTCTAATTAATAGAATGAAAGATAAGTATAAAAATAGAATCGAATCATCGGATTTATTTGAAGAGCATACAAAATATGATTTACTACAGAGATTAGAAGGAATGAAAAATCATTTTAAACTTTGTCATGGAGATTTTGTACCAAGTAATATAATTGTAACTGAATCTGGAGAGCATTACCTTATAGATTGGTCTCATGTAACTCAAGGAAATGCTTCTGGAGATGTTGCCATGACATATTTACAACTATGCATGAAAGGTTATAAAGATATAGCTGAAAAGTATTTAAATTTGTATGCAGAGAAAAGCAATACGGATAAAAATTATATTCAACAATGGATTCCAATTGTTGCAGCAGTGCAATATGTTAAACAAAAGCCTGAAGAGGTTGAGATTTTAAAACAATGGATAGATGTTATTGAACCACAATAAAGAAGTAGAGGGGCGTGCCAAAAAGGCGCGTCCCTCGTGTTTTTGTTCATAAGAATTGGTTATTCCGTAGAAAAATTGATGCTTGTGACTTTCGCGTAAATGCTTTCACAGTAAAGACTTCCGGCTGTAACTGATGTCGCTTCGAGATCGAAACATTTCAAATTGGCGCCCACAGTAATGTTTTCACAGTAAATGTTAACGCTGTTTACACTGCCATGTACCAAGATGGTGTTACACGAAATGTCGGTTGCTGGACCAGCAATGCTTCCAAGCACATGAGCACATGTAATATCTATCCTTCCTAAGCAATACAGGTCTCCACCTACGCTCAAAAAGTGTGCATATATACACGTTCCTATTGTGTCCTGGTCTATAGTCAAATCGCCACCAGTGTTGATGTCTCCGGAAATAGCAAGGTTATAGCATACAACACTTCCATTTACCGAAATATACTTGCATTTGGAGATTTCTCTGCCGCAATACAGGTCTCCGTCGATCATGACCGTTGACGCACCAAGGTTTTCATAGCAAACAACATCTCCGAGTGAGATAAGCTTACCGCAATTGATATTATTTGCCGTAACGGACTGTGCCTTAACGGTGAGATTGGGAGTATTAATGTTTCCGCTTACCCAAAGGTTTGCACGAATGAAAACGATAGCACCATATCCGTCAGATACGAGATCTCCGTCGACAACGATGTCTCCATCAAAATCGATTGGAATCGCAGATAAGTCTTGCTTGTCTACAGTTCCATTGAAGAAAACTACGCCAGAATACCGTTTTTTCATGTGGAATTCCTCCTTATAAAATTGATACAAATTCTTATTAAGAATATGCATAACCGATTATATCAGATTTTTTAGGTGGTTGCAAGGTTCTGGAATATGGATTTATAGAAGTTTTTGTGAACAAATTTTGGGAAGAAATTGAAAGCAAAAGTATTATATGGTAGTATAGTTATATAAAAAAATGAGATAGGTGATTTATATGGATAGGTCAAAAATTATTGTAAAAACAAGCATTAAGGCAATTATTGTTAATATATTATTGGTAATTTTTAAGGCGATAGCAGGATGGTTATCAAATTCGATAGCTATCATATTGGATGCGGTAAACAACTTGAGTGATGCGGTTTCATCAATAGTTACCATTGTTGGAGCAAAGCTTGCAAATAAGGCTCCAGATAAAGAGCATCCTTATGGACATGGAAGAATTGAATATATTGCTGCTGTATTTATTGCTCTAATAATTTTATGGGCAGGTCTTACATCATTCAAAGAATCTGTAGAAAAAATAATAAATCCAGCAGATGTAAATTATTCAGCTATATCAATAACAGTTGTAACTGTTGCTATATTTGTGAAGTATTTCCTTGCAAGATATGTTAAAGGAGTTGGAAAAAAGTATAATTCACAGAGCTTGGTTGCGTCTGGAACTGATGCTTACTTCGATTCGGTAATTGCTTTATCAACATTGATTGCTGCTATTGTTAATCTTGTATGGGGGCTAAGAATAGAAGGTTATGTTGGTGTTTTAATATCAGTATTAATTATTAAATCTGGTCTTGAAATACTAAAGGATACGTTAAATACCGTAATTGGAACAAGAGCTGATAGTGAAGTATCAACCAAGTTAAGAAATCGTATTAATGAATTTGAGGAAGTATATGGTACTTATGATTTAATATTACATAGCTATGGGCCAGCTAAGATAATTGGGGCTGCTAATATTCAAGTAGATGAAACGATGACTGCAAGACAGATACATGGACTAACTAAAAAAATACAAAATGTTATATATAAGGAATTTGGAATAATACTTATTCTTGGAATATATGCAACGAATGAAAAAGATGAACAAGCTGTTCAAATAGAAAAGGATTTAAGAGCTATAATTGCTGAATATAAAGAAATAATTCAATTACATGGATTCTATGCAAACAGCGAAAAGAAAACAATAAATTTTGATATTATAATTGATTTCTCAGCTGATAATCCAACAAAGATAAAAGATGAAGTTATAGAGAAAATAAAAGAAAAATATCCAGAATACAAATATTATGTTGTAATAGATAGTGATTTTACAGATTAAAGGGGAGACAATATGGAAAAAAAGAAATACTTAATACTAGACATGGGATATGTACTTGTAAAACCAACTTCAGGAAATTGGTTAGCTACTCCTGTACTACTAAAGAATGTTGATGTAAGTAAAATAGATATAAATAGGGCAGCTAAAGTTATGGAAGAACTTGGATATATGCTAGATGATAAAGTAGTAACTTTAGATGAGGAAAAAGTTTTGATGACAAATTTTTACAGGGCAGTATTCAAAAATCTTGAGTATGATATTTCAGCTGAAAAGATTGAAGAAATTGTGAATGATTTTGTTTATAACACAACTGATACTAAGTACACAATGTATGATGATGTTAAGGAGCAATTAGAAAGATTATCAAAAAAATATACGGTACTTATGCTTTCTGATAATTGGCCTTGCGCGTTTGGATATTTGGACAAGTACGAAATTAATAAGTATTTTGATAAGGTATATATTTCTTCTGTATATGGAAAGCGAAAGAAAGATAAAGTTTTATTTGATTATCCAATAGACGATTATAATATTAAACCAGGAGAAGCATTATTTGTAGACGATAAAGAATCATTATTAGATATAGCGGTAGAAAAGAATTTAGATGTTATGCAAATGGATAGAGGAAGAAAAGTTAAGAATTCTAAGTATAAAGTTATACATAGTTTATCAGATATTGATTAATGAAAAAAGGGACGGACTCATTTTTCATTTTGGACAAATCATACATCCACTTATCCAAAATTGTTGCAAAAGCTACAATTTCATGATAAAATAGCTCTGATTAGATTATCGAAGGGAGTTTGTTTATGTATATTGATAATAAGATTTTGATTGGAAAAAATTCAAATGAAGATTTGTTTATTGTACCAAGTATGGCAAATAGACATGGTTTGATTACAGGGGCTTCTGGAAGTGGTAAAACTATAACGTTAAAGGTAATGGCTGAAAGCTTTTCAAGCATGGGAGTGCCTGTATTTTTAGCTGATATAAAAGGCGATTTAGCTGGAACTTGTATGCCAGGAGAAGCTAGTGAAAAAATAAATGAAAGACTTGCAAATCTTGGAATTAGCAATTTCGAATATAAAGGATTTCCTACAATATTTTGGGATGTTTTTGGAAGAAATGGACATCCAATTAGAACTCCAATTCAAAGTGTTGATACTACAATTCTATCAAGAATGCTTGGTTTAAATGAAACTCAGGCCGGCGTTTTATCTATAGTATTTAGAATTGCTAGAGAGAACAATTATGAGATAATTGATACCAAGGATTTAAGGCTTGTACTTCAATATGTTGCAGAAAATGCAAAGGAATATACTATTCAATATGGTAATGTTGCATCACAAAGTATCGGAACAATCCAGAGAGCGCTTTTAAAATTAGAAGAGCAAGGTGGCGATTATTTATTTGGAGAGCCTGGAATTGATATAAATGATTTCTTAAGAACAAACGCAAATGGTATGGGTAATATTAATATTTTACACGCTGTGGAACTATTCCAAAAACCAGATTTATATGCTACGTTTTTGTTATGGCTATTATCTACACTAAATACAAACTTGCCTGAAGTTGGAGATATGGATAAACCAAAGGTTGTATTTTTCTTTGATGAAGCACATTTATTGTTTAATGAAATTCCAAGTGATATGCTTGCTTCTGTAATACAAATAGTTAAGCTTATTAGATCTAAAGGTGTTGGATTATATTTTATATCTCAATCTCCTGCAGATATTCCAAATGAAATACTTGCACAACTTGGAAACAAAGTTCAACATACATTAAGAGCTTATACACCACAAGATCAAAAGGTTATAAAAGCTGTTGCAGATTCTTATAGATCTAATCCTGCATTCAATACAGAAGAAGCTATTATGGCTCTTGGAACTGGTGAGGCAATTATATCTTTCTTAAATGAAAGAGGAGAGCCAAATATAGTTAACAAAGCTACTATACTTCCACCTCAAAGTATGATGGGAGCTTTGGATGATTCTATGAGACTTATGATGATTAATAGAAGTGAATTTAAAGGAAAATATGATACTGTTATAGATAGAGAATCAGCATATGAAATAATTTCAAAGAATATGCAAGAAGCAGAAGAAAAAGCTGAGCAGGAAAGAGCTGAGGTGGAAAAAGCGAAAGAGGAAGAAAGAGCTAGAAAAGAAGAGGAGCGTGCACAAAAAGAAGCTGAGAGAGAAGCGGAAAAAGCAAGACGTGAAGAAGAAAGAGCAAAAAAAGAAGAAGAGCGTGCAAGAAAAGAGGCTGAAAGAGAAGCTGAAAAGAAGAGAAAGAATTCATGGGGTTACAAAGTCGAGAAACAAGCCGGTAGGACAGCAAATTCTGCTCTAAATTCTTTAGGTAGAAAAGTTGCTAACGAATTATTTAAATCTTTTTTTAAAAAATAATAAATAAAAATATAGACTCGTCTAAGGATTTATCTATGGACGAGTTTTTATTTTTACCTAAATGAGAATTTACCAAAAAAGTCAATGACAATTTTGGTAAATAGGTACAAATAAAAAAATCGTTGTGATAACATTGTGTTTATAAAAAGGAATAAGGGAGGAAAACAAATGAAAAAACAAATAAGTAAAGGCCTTAGTGCGATGATTGTAATTGCAATAATGGTTTTATCGGTGTGTATGTCTAAGGTTGGAGCAAGAGTAGAGCCATATACAATAGTATTTAATATTGATCCAAATGCAACGGCACAGCATACTATGGTGGTTGATGGAAATCATTTAAAAATTGACGGTCAATATGTAGATCCAGTACCTGTAAATCAAGACATAGATTTTGGTGGATTTACAGTTTCACAAAATGGTAATAATATTGAAATGGTAATAACATGGGGGGAGCCAGTTACATTAAACTTTAATTCTGGCAATGCTTTTGAGTTATTTATGAATGGAAATCCATTATCTGTAGAAACTATAATAAATTCTGCTCAAAACGTACAAGTGCAAGATTATGCTGGGCAACAACAAGGTGGAAACGAACAGCAAGGTAATGTTGGTGGACCAGATACAATTGAATTTGATGTAAATTTCACTAATGCACAGGAATATATGTGGATAAATGATGTAAATGTTATGGATGAAGTGGAAGGACAAGTACCAAGTTCTTATGCGGGAAGAATTGAAAATGCTGGAACTGTCAATCCTGAGGAAAATAATATAATTAGATTTTGCGTTCCTTTTTTAACAAATCAAGTCCATGAATTTACGATTAATGGAACAAAATATAATAGAAATTCTCCAGGTGTAAGTGTAGGCAATAATGGAGATGAATATACTATTACAGTACCAGGTGCTACTAAATATACAATTACAGGTACAGGTGTTCAAACTGAAAATACTGGACATACGATTATATGGGCAAATGTTGGAGCTGACGAAACAAATCCAGAATATGACGAAGATATGTTATTACAGCATGGTGCAGCAAGAGTAATTGCTGTTTATGATGTGGATGGAAATTTATTACCGCCAGAAAGTTATATAGGTGAACGTGGAAATCAATACGGCATAGATGAAAGTAATGGAATGGGATGGGTATTGGTAAATCCAAATTGCAAAGTTATATTTGAGTTTGTGCCAGAGTATGGATATCAATTAACCGGTGTAAAAGCTAATGGCTTTGATTTAGAGCCTCAGGAAACAACAAATCAATATGAGTATATAATGCCAGATACAAATGTTCATTTTGCGGCAGAATTTAAAAAGATTGAAGATGTGTTGGACACAGATTCTGAGACTGTTACAGGTGGAACGATAACTCTTGGAAATGCACTTGATGGAGGAACAGCCAAGTTAACAGTTAACGATGTAAAGTTACCAGCTGATAAAATCAAAGGATTTGAAGATGCTGCAGGTGATTACAGTGTTAAAACATTTTTAGATATTGATTTATTCCAAGTATTCTACAAAGGTAAAGACGATGATGAAGATGTTTGGTCTAATAAGATTGATGAATTAGACAAAGAAGCTACAATAACACTTAAATTAGCTGATGGATTAACAGCTGATGATATAGTTATAGTTCACAATATTCACGATGGTGAAGAATATGAAGTAATTAAGATTGAATCATATGATGAAGCAACAAATACAATTACATTTAAAACAAAATCATTCTCTAATTATGCAATTGCTACAAAGGGAGATGGTAAAAAATCAGATTCACCAAAAGCAGGTGATATGGTTGCATTATTTGTAGGAATCGTTGCTATAGCTTCTGCAGTTATGGTTTGGGCTATAAGAAATAAAAAGAAAAATGATTAATTTCTGATATTATAAAGAAAAAAATTTGGGGACGGAGGAAAAAATTTCCGCAATGGAAAAATTTTTCCTCCGTCCCCAAAATTTCATTTTATCCAATTTTTTATTGCTGATATTAGTTTCTTATTGTAAATTACAAAATGAATTTCAGGTGAATTTTTTTTGTTAATCATAATCCATTCGTCGTCGTAGATGCTAAAATCTATGTTAGTAAACATTTCTTTTTCTACATTTTTTATACGAGATTTATCTTGTTTCTTCATGAAAGAATCAAGCTCTTTAATTTCATTTTCTTTAAAGATTTTCATCAACGGTTTGGCTTTTTTTAGCATGTATGATGCCTTTTCTTTTGCAAATTCAACTTCATCTTTTTTTGTTGTCAAATAGAATCTGCTTTTGTCTTCGTTATTTTTTAAACATTCGCTTGACATCGAGACAGAGCCTGAAACACAATGTGACCCTAAAAAGAAATTTGATGGAGGTGTTTCAAAATAATATGGCGATATTAAACCTGTCATATAGACTGGAATCCAGCATTCTAATCCCATAAGCATTTCATTTAAAGGTCTATCTACATTGTGAACAATATTCAGATGTAATCCTCTTTTTAGTAACATAGTTATTGCTAAAATCCATTTTTTCTTGAAGGTTTCATCTTCACCAGTTTTTAAAATTGGAAGATTACTATAGAAAAATATAGGTTCTTTGCTTTTTGAAAGAAGTGTTATTTTTAAAAATTCTCCTTCTGCTTTTTTTCGACCTTCTACGCCGTAAAATGTTTTACTATTTTTTAACAGAATTGGAGTAGTAGGAATTTTTATTTTGTTAAAATCTGTTTTGACATAGTCACTTAGTTTAAATGTATCTAATTTTGTTAAAAATTTTTCAATATCATCATTTTTAGGTGCATGTGAGCTTGTGATATACGTATATGCAATTTTTGAATATTGATCTTTATCATTTAATATATGTATATCACACCCAAATAACGATGAAATCTTTTGTTTTTGATCTATATCATTGTAGTTATTAGAAATATACCACGAAAGTTTTTCAATAAAGCTTTCTAAATCTGCTGGACGTCTTTCTTTATTCTTTATCCTTGAAATGAATGATGTGTCATAGCCCAGAGATTTTGATAAATCTACAGTTGAGATTTTTAGTTCATCAAGTAATGTGTTAAAATTCGTAACAAATATTTCATAATCAATTTCGTCGTTGTTTAGTGCAGATATTAAGTTTTCAGATATCGATTTTTTTGAAAGATTTATACCTTTTTGCTGTGAAATTGCGTACAAGCTATCAATTATATTTTTCATATAAATACTGTCTGCTTTAGGACATCTTTTATTATTCAAGTATCTACTTATAAGTGTAGGGGAAAGCCCTGAAATTTTACATATATCTTTTGTAGAGCAATCAAGCTCTTTCATATATTTTTTTAGTTCATCTCCGAAATTCATAGCTTTATATATAATCTAGCCAAAGTGCATATAGCTAAATTAAATCTCCTTTCTAATTGTTTTGTACCTTTTGTAATGATATTACACTCAGTTACCAGAAAAGTCAATTAGACATATTGGTAAAAATATTTAAATAAAAAATAATCAATTTTATGCTATATAAATTGACATAAAATATAATAAATGATATAATTGGACTCACTAATAGGGCAGTAGGATTTATGTTCTTCGAATTTCGGAGGACACACCTCCGGAAAATCTATACAAGGAGGACAGTAAGGTGAAACCAAAAGTAAGTGAGACAAAGGAAGGAGGAGTACAGCTTGTTCTTTCAGTACCGGAAAACGTAGATTCTGTAAAGGATTCAAAAATTATCTGGAACTGGCGAATGAAGTATGAACCCCTGTCAAACGAATCTGTTGCCCTTATGTTTGCAGATGAACTTGAGGCTCGAATCAGAAAGATAGAAGTAACGGAAAAAGAATGTTACATCGAGCTGGAGTTCGCAAATGAAATGTGCGTGAAGGATTACATCCATTTCGCACGACAGATTTAGCTAAGGTTTAGCCCCAAGAAAAAGCAGGTGACGTCAAAATCACCTGCTTTTTCTTTTTTATTTGTAAAGCAATGTTATTTTTTTACTTTTTATTTCAATAAACCCTTCATCCTTTAGATGTTTAAGCTCTCTAAACATTGCAGATCTGTTTACAGCTATATAATCGGCGAGATCCTTCAAAGTGAAGGGCATTACTATATTTCTTGAACGATTTTTTTTATATTCGATATCAAAATATTCTAAAAGTTTTTCTCGAATCTGTTTCTTTTCAAGTATTCTGATTCTTTCATTCGTATTTTTAAATTTATTATTAATAATATCGAAAATATTTCTAAAAAAAGTATTGAAGTATGGATATCTTAAATTTTGAGGATTCATAAGCTTGTTATAGTCTATAACAACAACTTCAGTATCTTCTTTGGCGATAATATGACAGTTTTCGTTATTGGTAGTAGATATATATGTTCCAAACAAACTATCTTTTTCTAAATTTTCAATAATAATTTCATTTCCGTTATATTCAATGAAAACTATTTGGGCGGATCCGGATGTGACAATACATATAATATTTTCATTTTTTATAGTTGGCAGTATTTCCTCTTTTTTATTGTATTTGAAGATATGTACGCCGAGTAAATCAAACAATCTATCCGTCTGAAGCCTTGATAAATCGGCAAAAGGAGTATTCATAAGCATCACCAAAAATATTTTAACAAAATTTTCAAAAAGGTGCAAGTGCAACTTTTTATATTAGAGCATTATTGGTAGAATTTGATTGTTGAAAAAAGAAAAACATCAAAAAATTGCACAGAAAATTTACAACTATTATTTAAATAAGGGGGTACTAAAGATATGAAAATCGTTAAAAGAGATGGACATATAGTTGACTATGATGCTGAAAAAATCAGAGTCGCAATTCAAAAGGCAAATGAAGAAGTTAGAGGAAAAGAAAAAGTTACTAAAGAGCAAATAGAAGAAATTATAGATTATATAGAAGATTTAAATAAAAAGAGAATTTTGGTTGAAGATATTCAAGATATCATTGAAGAAAAATTAATGGGATTTGACAAATATCAATTGGCTAAAAAATATATAACATATAGATACACAAGAGAATTAGTTAGAAAAGCAAATACAACAGATCAAACTATAAAGGAACTTATTGAAGGTGAAAGTGAATATTGGAATAACGAAAATTCAAATAAAAATGCAACAGTAATTACTACCCAAAGAGACTATTTGGCTGGTATAACAAGTACAGATATTACAAGAAGATTTTTATTACCAGAAGAAATAGTAAAGGCTCATGATGAAGGAATTATACATTTCCATGATGCAGATTATTTTGCACAAAATGCACTTCATAACTGTGAGCTTATAAATCTAGATGATATGCTACAAAATGGAACTATCATAAATGGTGTAATGATTGAAAAACCACATAGATTCATAACAGCCGCAACTATTGCTACACAAATAATTTTAGCTGTATCATCATCAAGCTATGGTGGTGCAACTGTTTCTCTTACACACTTAGCTCCATTTGTAAGATTGAGTTATGAAAAATATTATAAAAAATATAAAGCTCATGATATGGATGAAGAGACATGTAAAATGCTTGCAGAAGAAGATACTAGAAAAGAAGTTGCAGATGGAGTTCAGACATTCAATTATCAAGTTAACTCAATGACAAATACAAATGGTCAAGCACCTTTCTTATCAGTTAATATGTATTTAAACGAAACTGAAGAATATAAAGATGAGCTTGCTATGATAATAGAAGAATTCTTAAATCAAAGAATTCTAGGATTTAAAAATGAAAAGGGCGTTTATATTACACCTGCTTTCCCAAAACTTTTATATGTTTTGGAAGAGGATAATATTCATGAAGATAGTAAATATTGGTATTTAACAGAGCTAGCTGCTAAATGTACAGCTAAGAGAATGGTACCAGATTACATCTCAGAAAAAGTTATGCTTGAGCTTAAGAAAAATGAAATGGGTGAAGGTGATTGTTATCCATGCATGGGATGTAGATCTTTCTTAACACCAGATAGAACAATGAGCCTAGGTAATATTGCAAAAGCTAAGAATTATGTTGAAGGAAAAGGAAAATATTACGGAAGATTCAACCAAGGTGTTGTTACAATTAACTTACCAGATATTGCATTATCATCAGAGCGAGATTTTGATAAATTCTGGAAGATATTTGATGAAAGACTTGAGCTTTGCCATAAAGCATTACAAATCAGACATAAGAGATTAAGTAATGTAACAAGCGATGTGGCTCCAATACTATGGCAACACGGAGCTTTGGCTAGATTAGAAAAGGGTGAGTCAATACATGAGTTATTACACCATGGATATTCTACTATTTCACTTGGATATGCAGGTTTATACGAGTGTGTAAAATATATGACAGGACATTCTCACACTGATAACGGCGAAGGAAAGGAATTTGGATTAAAAGTAATGCAACATTTAAACGATGCAGCAAAGAAATGGAAAGAAGAAGAGGATATTGACTATTCTGTATATGGAACACCAATAGAATCAACAACATATAAATTTGCAAAATGTTTACAACAAAGATTTGGAACAATTAAAGGAATTACGGATAGAGGATATATAACTAACTCATACCATGTTCCTGTATTCGAGGAAATTGATGCATTCTCTAAATTAAAATTAGAAAGCGAATTCCAAAAATTAAGCCCAGGTGGAGCTATATCATATATTGAAACACCAAATCTACAAGACAATATAGAAGCTGTAACGGATGTTATTAAGTTTATATATGATAACATTATGTACGCTGAGATGAATACAAAATCAGATTATTGCCAAAAATGTGGATATGATGGCGAAATATTAATTGATGAAAATCTTGAATGGTATTGCCCAAATTGCGGAAATAGAGATCATAACACTCTAAATGTTGCAAGAAGAACTTGTGGTTATATTGGAAGTAACTTCTGGAATAAGGGTAGAACTCAAGAAATAAAAGAAAGAGTACTACACATAGATAATAAGGTGGCGGATTAATTATGAGATATAATCAAATTAGAAAAATGGATATATCAAATGGCCCTGGAGTTAGAGTGTCTGTATTTATGCAGGGTTGTAGTTTTCACTGTAAAAACTGCTTTAATAAAGAAACGTGGGATTTTAATGGAGGCAAAGAGCTTGATGACAAAACAATAGATGAAATTCTAGAACTTTGTGGACAATCTCATATTAAGGGGCTATCAATACTTGGAGGAGAGCCTATGCATCCTAACAATATTGATGGAACTACTAAGCTAGCAAAAGCATTTAAAGAAAAGTATCCTAATAAGAATCTATGGGTTTGGTCTGGATTTAAATTCGACGAAGGTTTAAAAGATAAGGCTGTTATGAAATATGTTGATGTTTTAGTAGATGGCCAGTATCAAGATGAATTACATGATTTTAGGTTAAAATATAGAGGGTCATCAAACCAAAGAGTTATTGATGTACAGAAAAGTTTAAGTGAACAAAAGATTATAACAATAGTATAAATAAAAAAAAGGTTGCCACTTTTTTCAAAGTGGCAACCTTTTTTACTAGTAGTCAATAAATCCAGAATTAACAAGATCTACCAGTGCATCTGCTGCTGCAAGTTCATCAGCACCGTCCGTCCAAATCTCAATTTCAGATCCACCCAGAATTTGAGCAGACAGAATACCTAAAAGGCTTTTGCCGTTAACAAGGGCGGTCTTGTACTTGATGTGGACTGATGATTCGAATTCTCCTGCTTTCTGCAAAAAAATTGTTGCAGTTCTTGCCCGGATGCCAATCTGATTATTGACCGTTACTGTTCTCTTCTGCATAATAACCTCCCGTTGAAAATTTCAACTTTGTCATTTGGAAGCTAGCTCAAAAAACAATGACCGTAATTTTAAGAGCTTTTTACATACGTGTTAATTGATATACGTGTGCTTTTGTGTACCACCGCTAAAACGAAGATATTTTAACGATTTGTCTTTGGATAATCTCCTTCTTAATCCGAATTCTAGCATAAGGATTTTTACAATGCAATGAATATTATAAAAAAATTATAGAAAAATGTGTGTAAAAAGTTTCAATTTTGACATATTTCGAATTATGTAATATAATTATAGTATATTATTCAACAGAAGGGAGTTGAATTTTATGACAAATAAGATCTTTGCGGCAGCAATTGCTGCAGTGCTTGCGAGTGCAGGTATGGTTTTATTTGGAAACACCTCGGTAAATTCTTTTTCTGCCGAGGTGGAAGGAACAGTCGCTATGGCAGGGTCAGCTGCTGGGGCGGCAACAGCCGAAGAACGGACTATAAAGCCGTGTGATGTGATTTCCATCGATTACTGTGTGGATCTGTATAGACCAAGCGGTAAGAAGGAAACTACAGAGTCATACGAGGCACTATGGATAATCAGCGTAGACGCTGAAAAACAACGGTACCGCGTATATACTCCTAGACATTGCACCAAAAAGAAGGGGATTCTTCTTTATATTTCGTTCGAGGACACAAAGGATGCCGTTGTGGAATCCCACAACGGATACGTGATTGGAGATATGTATGACGATGGAATCGTCGACGTCTTTGATCTGGCAGTGATGAAAAGAAAACTTATTGAGGATACGACTTGGAACAATGTAGAATATACCTTGGCGGATATGAACGCCGACGGCGAAGTCTCTGTATTAGACCTTGTTTATCTTCAGAAGTGGGTGCTCGGAATCAAGTAAGAGTGTCCTCCAAGACGGGTGTGCTGTATGCACATCCGTTTTTGGTGCTCTTAGAATGATAAGAAAAAAGAGCTAATCATAATTGTTATTTTTATAGCTTTATGATATATTATCATAAAAAGGAGTTTTTATATGATTGAGATTAAGAATGTTACGAAAAAATATGGAGATAAAGTTGCACTTAAGAATATTACTTTTAATGTTAACGATGGTGATATTTTTGCCTTTATAGGTCATAATGGAGCGGGAAAAACGACGCTTATTAAATCTATTGTAGGTATACATGATTTTAACGAAGGTGAAATATTAATAAATGGAAAATCTATAAAGAGCAATCCTGTCGAATGTAAGAAGGAAATGGCATATGTTCCAGATAATCCAGAATTATACGATAATATGAAAGCTATAGATTTTATTAATTTTATATGTGATATGTATGAAATTGATAAAGAAACAAGAGCAAACAACATAAAAAAATATTCTAAAATGTTCGAAATAGAAGAAAATTTAAATGATGCGATTGGATCTTTTTCACATGGTATGAAACAAAAAATTGCGCTTATAGCGGCTCTTGCACATAATCCTAAAGTTCTTATTATGGATGAGCCTTTTGTTGGTCTTGACCCCAAAGCTGTTCATGATGTTAAAGAAGTAATGAATCAGATGGCAAAAGAAGGAAAAATAATTTTCTATTCAACACATATTCTTGAGGTAGCGGAAAAATTATGCTCTAGAGTTGCAATTATAAAAAAAGGAGAGCTTATGAAAGTTGGAAGCATGGAAGAAGTCAAAGGAGATAAAGGTTTGGAAAAAGTATTTTTAGAATTGGAGAGCTAATTATGAGTAAAATAAAATCATTGATTAGGGCTTGTATGTCAGATAATATGAGTCTTTTTAGAGTTAAAAAGAAAGATAAAACAAAAACAAATAGCAAATATATAGCGATTGCATTATATGCTTTATTTATGTTTTTTATTTTTGGGTATGCTTGTACGTTTTTAGAAGTACTTTCACCAATTCATCAAGAAAATGTGCTTTTAACGGTGTTTTCGTTTATCACAGCTATGCTTATAATAATTGAGGGAATATATAAATCGGGAAGTTTGTTATTTAATTGTAAAGATGATGATATGCTTCTTTCATTGCCAATAAAAAAATCTACTGTGGTGTTTATCAGAATTTTTAAGTTTTACGTATTTGAATTATTGTATAGTTCGATGTTTTTAATTCCAACTATGATTGCATATGCAATACATACGTACCCAGGAGTACATTTTTACTTAGTATCAATAATTGCGATAATTTTATTACCAATAGTTCCAATTGTTATTTCTTGTGTAGTTGGAGCGATTACATCAGCAATTTCAGCTAAATTCAAAAAAAGAAATATTATGCAAATAATTGTAAGTATGGTTATTTTACTTGGAGTATTGTATGCTTCGTTTAATTCACAAATGTTGCTTAATAATTTTGGAAATAACGCATCTCCAATAGGAGAAACAATTGAAAGAATATACTATCCATCGGCTGCATATACGAAGCTAGTAACATCGTTTAATATCGCTGATTTATTAATATTTATAGGAGTACATATAGTAGCTACCTTTATTACGATATTTGTCATAAGTAAAGTATACTTTAAAATCAATTCAAGTTTAAAGATGATTAGTAAAGGTAGTAAGAAAAAGACGTATAAATTTAAAACACACAAACCATTAGTAGCTTTGATTAGTAAAGAGCTAAAGAAATTCATAAACACTCCGGTTCTTGTGGTTAATGCTATATTTGGTCTTGTAATTTTTGTTGTGGCGTGTGTAATTTTATCAATTAAGTTTGATTCAATTATGGACAATGAAATAATTAGACAGTTACCAGTTTCAACAGAAATCATAAAGTCATATGTACCAGTTATGTTATTTGGAATACTTGTATTTGGTTCACTTACATCATCAATAACAAGCTCTATGATTTCTTTGGAAGGAAAATTTTTCAGTACACTTAAGAGTTTACCAGTTAAGCCATATACGATAATAATGTCAAAGGTTTATACAGCCGTGCTTGTAATGCTACCATTTATTATAGTTGGAGATTTGGTATTTTTTATAAAATTTCAATTTAACTTCATACAAATATTATTGATAAGTGTAGCATCCATTGTAATTCCTTTTGTAGCAGAGCTAATGGGAATTTTGATAAATTTAAGGTTCCCAGAGCTTAAAGCTGATAGTGATGCTGAGGTTGTTAAACAAAGCAGTAGCTCTAGCGTTAGTGTTTTGTTAGGTCTAATCTTGGTTATTATTACTATATCAGTTTTAGCGGTTATAATCGTATTAGGTGGAAATGCATACGTATGCTTAAGTGTAGCTGATGCATTGTATATTCTTGTTTTTGTGATATTGTTACAAAGACTTAAAACAAGTGGAGTTAAAAAATTTAATAATATAGAGGTTTAAAAAAGGTAAAATAAAAAAGGGACGGACTCATTATTTTAGTTGACGATTAAGGTGAGTTCTGTAAACTAAAATAATGAGTCCGTCCCTAAATTTTGAGGAGGTTTTTATGAATAAAGAGGAATTAATTGAATATATAGAAAGTTTGGATTTACCTACAGAAGAATTCTATATTTTATCTAGCGGATGTTTGGTTTTATATGGATTAAGAGATGTAGCCGGAGATCTAGATATTTGTGTTACTCCAAAATTAGGAAAAATTTTGATGGAGAGATATGGAATCAAAGAGGGAAGTAGTAATCAAAATAATTTTTATCATGTAAGTGATAAGCTCGAATTTGTAATAAATGATGAACTTGTATGTGATAAATTGGGAAAATACCAAGTTCAAAGATTAGAAGACATGTTAAAATATAAAAAAGCGAGACAAATGAAGAGAGATTTAGAAGATGTTGCGAATATTGAGAGATATCTTGCTGAAAAGAAATAGATTTTTAAAGGTGTGAAAATAAAAATGCATATAAATAAAACGTATAAAATATTAACTGCTATATTTATTGTATTAAGTATTGTTATTTTAGCTACGGTTGATAAATCTAATAGTGTGTATTTAGGCATAGCAATTAGATTTGTTGTTATTTTATATTTGATTAGACTTACGTATGGTATTGCAATGTACGTAAGAGAAAAATATAAAAAACAGAAGTATTCGTATAATATAGTGTTAAATCTAGGTCTTATGATTTTTGTTGTAATAAATATTTTAAGACAGATCGAGCTTTTAGTACATAATTTTCATTCTACAAATATAGTGGAGTTTTACAATAATTCATTAGAATCTTTTTCATTTTTTGCTTCACTTACGCTTCCATGTATTATTACGCTATCAATATATTGCGTAATAACGAATATTATTCTTATTAAAAAAGAAAGATTTAGAGTTCAAAATGTGCTTGGAATTGTTTTCGGCATTGTATTAATATTTTGTGTTTTAAGTAGCCAAACTGTATATAAATACACAAAACATGTATTTAAAGATAATTCACAATTACTTGTAAAAAGATTTGTGGATATAAGTGTAAACGTTGTACTTTCGTATTTCTACTGTTTGATATTATCTACGTTGTATTGCAATATAAAGGCAGCTAGACATAAACCAAAATATGACAAAGATTTTGTTGTTATTTTAGGGGCGAGAGTTCGAAAAGATGGAACTTTAACTCCTTTACTACAAGGAAGAGTTGATAAAGCTTTAGAATTTGCTAGAAATCAAAAGAATGAAGCCAATAAAGATATAGTTTTCATCCCATCTGGTGGCAAAGGCGCGGATGAGGTAATATCTGAGGCTGAAGCAATTAGAAATTATTTACTTGATAAAGGCATAGATAAGCAAAATATAATCATTGAGAACAAATCAAGCTCAACCAATGAAAACATGAGATTTTCAAAGAAAGAAATTGATAAAATAAATAATAATGGAAAGATAGTTTTTTCTACATCTAATTATCACGTTTTTAGAAGTGGTGTTATTGCCAATAACGAGGGTCTTGATTGTGAAGGCATGGGCAGTAAAACAAAATGGTATTTCTATACAAATGCTCTAATTAGAGAGTTTACTGCAAATATTGCATCAGAATGGAAGAGACATCTATTATTGATTATATTAATCAATATTTCGCTATATTTGATAATATGGATGGGAAGATTTGTATAGAAATTTTGGGGACGGAGGAAAAAATTTTTAATGAGAACTAAAGAAGGTAAGTTTATAGTATTTAAAATTATAGTAATTGCGATTTTGTTTTTTTTGGGTTTTAAAAATTATCAAGCAATGGAATTGGCACGAGATGGAAGCGTAACTGGGTTAACAGATGAAACAATTACAAATCAGCTTAGAGGTAATCAACATGAAGAAATAATATATACCATTTTTGGCATTGTTATTGCTGTCTGCTGTTTTATAGCAATTGTTTATTTTGTAGTAAAATTAAAAAGAGAAAAAGGACTGATGAAAGGTACAGTTCGTACTGTTTTATGCGTAATATTAATTTTTCTTTTAGGTTTTATAGGTAGTATTTATTTTTCGGTACTAAGCTACAAAAGCATTGACAAAAGTAGTAATATTGCAGATAGTAATGATTGGACTATTTCTTTTGCTACGGTAAAGAATAAAAATTCTACTATGGGAAGGAAATTTTTTAATAATTATTTTATTGATATTGAGAACAATAAAGAAATCAAAGTAGATGGAATTGAGTATGCGTATATAAATGAGGGTGACCAGATTTATTGTATATATGATAGAAATGATGAGTTAATTAAAATATACTCACCACGAATGTATAATTATGAGGGAAAAAAATTAAATAGTAAAAATATTAATATATCTAGAATGGATAATAGTAATGCAATACGATACTGTACAGATATTTTTATTATTTATTGTGTGATATTAGTTAGTTTGATTTTAGGAACAATTATAGAGCTTATAATTAATACGAAATATATAGATGAAAAAGAGCGATTATTTCATAAAGATCCAATTAATATTAGAAAACGTAAGCGGAATTAAGCTAGCATGTGTATTGCCTATTGTTGTTTCGATTATACTTTTAATATTAAAAATAATTTTTAAGAATGATTTATTCATTATTCTCATTTTATGTAGTATTATGGGATATTTTATTGGTTTGATAAATTTAAATATAAGGCGTTGAAAAAAATATTTTTGTATGATATAAAAAGTAGCGTATTTAAAAATTTATTGGGAGGTTTTATAATGAAAAAAATTATAAGTTTATTATCAGTAATGACTTTGTTAATGGTGAGCTTATTTGCTTTAACAGGATGTGAAGGTAATGGTGGAGATAGCGGTAAAGATGCTAAAAAGGCAAATACTATAGAAACATCTGAAGTATTTGGAAAAGGAAAAATTACTGTTTTAGTTCCAAAGAAAGAAGATGAAACACCAAAATATGCATTTTCAAAAGAAAAACCAGAAGATTGCAAATTTAAAGGATCATTTTATTTAGAAACAGAAAAAGCTGTATTAGTTTTTACAACTTCTGGACTAGCATATAATACTTCAAAGGATTATAAAGAAAAATTCGGTGATGTTAAGGCTACATTTGATGGATATTTACAATGGATGGACGATCCATCATCTACAATTCCAAAGAACAATACAGAAAAGCTTGAAATAAATGGAAGAAAAGCAGTAAAACGTGAGAGCAAAGAAGGATCATCAGGAAACTATAAATATTATGGATTCAACTACATGATTGCTGTAGATGATATTTATCCTGGATCATATATGGGTATGGGTGTATACTACAAAGGCAATGAAGAGCACAAAAGTGCTGATGCTATAGATAGTGAAACACAAGCTATAATCGATTCTTTAGTAGTTACTCTAAATAATTAATGGAGATTTTTTATGGGAAAATATGAAGAAAAAGCTAGAAATTTAAAGAATCAAGGGAATAATTGCTCTGTTTCATTGTATAGTGCATTTTCCGAGGATTTCAAATTAAGCGGAAATATTCCTGCACCAAGAAGTATTGATGGAAAGTGTGGGGCATTATTAACTGCAATAAGGATATTAGAAGAGACAGGTCATAGTGATAAGGTCGAAGAATTTGAGAAAGAATTTGTTAGACGTTTTGGCTATGCAACATGTAAAGAGCTAATGTCTCATGAGGGAAGATGCGTAGATTATGTCGGTGAATCTGCAAGAATAATAGAGGAAATTTTTTTCTCAATTCCATTGTAAATTAAATTGCAAAGTGATATAGTTACAATATAAAATATTAAGGAGGAATTCGAATGAAAAGTACAAAAAAATTATTATCAGTGTTAGTAATTGCTATAATGGCAATAGCTGCATTAACACTAACAGGATGTGAAAACAAGAAGAATAGTGCACCATCATTAATAGGATCATGGGATCATTCAGGATATGTATATAAATTCAATGAAGACAAAACTGGATCATATTCAGCATATAGCACAGAAATGAAATTTACATATGAAGATAAAGGTAATTCTGTTGTAATAAGCTATGAGGGAACAACAAGTCCAAATGAATTCGGATATAGAATTGAAGGAAATAAGCTTATAATAAAAGATAGCTTTGGCGAAGATGTAGTTTATACAAAGAAATAGTTTTTATGAATTAAAAAATACTAATAATAAATAATTATAAAAACCCGGAAGGTTATACAAGTAGTTTAACTTTTTGGGTTTTTATTTCTGAAATGTATAGATATTGAAAAGAGAATTTAAATACCAAAGAGAGGTTCGGAATGAAAGAAAAGGGAATTTTATTGCCAATTTATTCACTGCCAAGTAAATATGGCATTGGTGATTTCGGCTATGAAGCGTTTGAATTTATTGATATACTTAAAGAGCATAATGTTAAATATTGGGAAATATTACCTATCAATGCATGTAATAGACTTCCGTATTCGCCACTAAGCTATTATGCATTGGAGGAGGATTACATTTCATTAGATAAGCTAAAGGATGATGGTCTAATAACTGATGCTGAAATGCGTCCTATTTCAGATAGAGCCACCTATGACAATTTTAAGGAAAAATACTATAAGGAGGCTTTTTCTAAATTTGTAAAGGATAACTTATATGAGGAATTTATTGAAAATATAGGAATAGACCAATATGCAGAATATATGTGTAAAATAGGTGGTGAGACAAAGGATTACTATTTATTTTTGCAGTATATTTTATTTAAACAATGGACGGAAGTTAAGGAATATGCTAATTCTAATGGCGTTAAGATAATTGGTGATATGCCAGCATATCCAATGTTTAATTCAGCAGAAACAATGTTCAATCCTGAATGCTTTGAAATGAAAAACGGAGAATTTACATATGAAGCGGGAACTCCGCCAGATTATTTTAATAGTAATGGTCAAAGATGGAATTGTCCTGTTTATAATGTAGATAACATAAAAAAAGATAATTATAAATATCTTATAGATAGATATAAATACTATTTTAAACTTTTTGATATAGTGCGAGTGGACTATTTCAGGGGATATGATTCTTTTTTCAAAATTCCAATTGGAAAGACCGGAAAAGAGGGTGTGTACGTTGATGGTGTTAGCTACGGCTTTTTTGATGAATTATTTAGAGATGGTAGTATAAAAAAGGAAAACCTGATTATAGAAGACTTAGGTGATATCAGAGAAGAAACCGTTAGACTAAGACAGCATTATAATTTTACAAGACAGAAGATTTTACAATTTACTATTAATTTAGATACATTGTACGATAATGATAATGAAGACGAAAATGTAATTGTTTTTCCTGGAAGTCATGATTGTTCAACAATGTATGGATGGTACAAAAATTTAGATGATAAGGGAAAAGAGCAATTCAAGCAATTTTTGAGAAAAAATGAATGTTACGATATCAATATTAATATTGGAGTTATGCAATATTGTATGAAGTGTAAGGCAAAAATTGTTGTTATAACAGTGCAGGATATTTTAGGTTTAGATGATGAGGCAAGAATAAATATGCCTGGCGTAGAAATAACAGAAAACTGGTCTTGGAAACTTAAAAATTTTGACAATTTAAAAAAAGAAATAGTAAATTTTAAATAATTATGGTATAATAGCCACAGTTAGTATTTAAGAAAAGGAGTGATTTATTATGATGACCATATTTGGCACAATGATGGCTATGGTTATAGTAATTGCATGTATTGCAATAATTGCATCATATGTTATGACAGCTTTAGGATATATGCAATGTATGAAAAAAGCTGGTGAGGCTGGATGGAAGGCATGGGTACCTTTTTACAATGATTTTGTTATGTATAAAATTGTAGGTTTAAGTGGAGGGCTTATAGCTGTAAAGGCTGTATATGCATTTTTAGTTTCTGTTGTTTTATCAATGAGTATTATGTATATAAGTAAAATAGGTAATTATACAGATAATTATCTAAATAATACATATAGCAGTTCATCATATAGAACAAATACAAAGAAACGTACTACAGGAATACATACAAACTACGTTAATATTTATCCACCATATGATTTGGATGATGATGATTTTGATGAGGAGATTATTAGTGATGTCATGAATGGAGGTATTGGATTATCAATAGCATCTACACTTGAATCAGTAGCTGCAATTGGCGTATTGGTTGTAAATATCTTCTTTGCAATACGTATTTCTAAAGCTTATGGATTAGGAGGAGGATATATTGCAGGTATGATTTTAGTTCCTGGAATATTCATTTTGATAATAGGATTTGGTAAATCAGAATACAAAGGAAATTATGTACCTAAAAGCAAAGAAGTTATACAGTAAATTTAATTAAATATAGGTTTTAAATGTTTCAATTCGGATGTTTTATCTATAGTGATAAAATATATGAATTGAAACTTTTTTTATCCTTTAAATTTGGCTATTATTAGTAAACTTCTCATTGATTTTTAAAACCATATAATATATAATGAAAAAAAATTATAGGGGGAATTTCTTGTGCAAAAAAAAGAAATTTATAACTATTTTATAGAACAACTAAATGTAAAAGATATTACATTGAATGAGCCTATGAGCAAGCATACTTCGTTTAGAATTGGGGGAACTGCAGATATATTTGTGAAAGTATCTGATATAGATGAATTGAAGAAAATAATTAACTTTGCCAAACTAAATGAAAT
The DNA here is from genome assembly GCA_017515985.1 of Clostridia bacterium. Lineage (GTDB taxonomy): Bacteria > Bacillota > Clostridia > TANB77 > CAG-508 > CAG-492. Next base: position 44,824 of record JAFWDV010000020.1, on the reverse strand, counting down.
ACCAATAACTATCATAGGAAATGGAAGTAATATATTGGTCAAAGATGGCGGAATTAGAGGCATAGTAATAAAAATAGATTTTAAATCGGTTAAGATTGAAAAGATAAATGATAAACAGGTGAAAGTTATAGCAGAAGCAGGTGCATCACTTGGAATGATTGCCCAAAAATTGGTAAAGGAAAATATAAGTGGATTTGAATTTGCAGCGTTAATACCAGGATCTATTGGTGGAGCAATAAGAATGAATGCAGGTGCTCATGGTGGAGAATTCAAAGATATAGTCGTAAAGACAAAATGTTTAGATGAGTACGGAAACGTACATATATTAAAAAATGAAGAGCAACGTTTTTCATACAGACATAGTATTTTTTCAGATGAAAAATTGATTATATTGGAAACGGAGCTTTTATTAAATATTGAAAACAATGCCGAAGATATAAAAAGAAAAATGGAAAGAAATTTGGAAATCAGAAAAAGTACGCAGCCACTTAATTATCCAAGTGCAGGTAGCACATTCAAAAGGGGTAAAGATTTTATAACAGCGAAATTAATTGACGAATGTGGACTTAAGGGATATTCAATTGGTGGAGCGCAGGTTTCAGAAATACATGCAGGTTTTATAGTCAACAAAGGAAATGCAACTGCAAAAGACGTGTTAGATTTAGCTGACTATGTAAAAAAAGCCGTTTTCGAAAAGTTTGGCAAGGAAATAGAGCTTGAAGTTGAAGTACTAGGTGAATAGAGAGGGTTTTATGAAAGGTTTTTTTTCATGGTTTAAATCAGGAAATAACATAAAAAGATGGTTGATTTTAATTGTTGTAGCAATTGTGTGCATATGTTATGCAATATCAACCATAATTGTAACAGATACATTAGATATAAAAACAATTTTCAAAATTGCTATTTTATTTGTATGTGGTTTTGTTGGAATTGTAGTTGGTTGTGTTTCATTACAAAAACGAAATCTTGAAATTTTAGTCAAAAAAACAGATAAAAGAGCAGATGTAAAATCATTAATATATAATAAAAAAGTTTACGATCAAGGACCAAAAGTAGTAGTTATAGGAGGAGGAAGCGGATTAAATACTGTTCTTAGAGGATTAAAAGAGTATACCGATAATATAACGGCTATTGTAACAGTTAGCGATTATGGTGATAAGAATTCTGATTCAAGAATTTTACTAGATACACTACCTCTAGAAGACGTTAAGGAAAGTATTATTGCTCTTGCTGGTAACGAAGAAGAAATGAGTAGATTGATTAATTTTAAATTTCAATATGGCAATTTAAAATCTCTTTCTTTTGGCGATATTTACTTGCTTGCAATGAAAAATACATATTCAGACTTTACAAAATCAATAGAAAGAGGCAAAGACATTTTGAATATGACAGGAAGGGTATTACCTGTTACACAAGAAGAAATTGAAATATGTGCGGAGCTATCTGATGGAACTATTGTAAAAGGTAGATCTGAGATACCAGATGCAGTAAATAGCAAAATTGTAGGTATAAATAGAGTATATATAAATCCAACAAATGTTAAGGTTGCTCCAGGTGTTGTTGAAGCTATTAAAGATGCAGATGCGATTATTATTGGGCCGGGTAGTTTATACACAAACGTTATTCCAAATTTACTTGTGAATGGAGTTTCAAAGGCGTTAAAAGAATCAAAAGGCTTCAAAATATACGTAAGTAATATAATGACTGAACCAGGACAAACATATAATTATTCATTATCTGACCATATTAAGGCTATAAAACGTCATATTGGCGAAGGTACAATAGATTATTGTTTATATGATTCTGGTGAAATAATGCCTGAATTTATTAGAAAATATAATAAGGAAGGTGCAGAGCTTGTTGAACAGGATATTCAAAAAGCAAAAGCTCAAGGGATAAAGATTGTAAAACGAGATTTAGCTTCGATTGAAAATGGTCACATTAGACATAATCCAGATGCAATTGCAAAAGCAATCATTGAACTTATATGTGAAGACTTAAGATTCAAGGATAAACAAAACGATCCAGAGTATTTGATGCTTAGCCATAAATTAAAATATAAAAAAGTTACATCATCAAAAAAGGAAAAGTGGAAGAAACCTAAATTAGATAAATCTGGAAAGAGTAAGTTTTATGCTAAATACCAAGATAGAATTATTTCTTTGAAAGAGAGCAACGAGAAAACTAAAAGAGATATAGCAAATAAATCTAGAGGAAGTCAAATTTTGGAAAGAGTTAATAGCATGAAAAAATATAGTTCAGAATTAAAAAAGCGTAGAGAAAACGAAGAGAAAGAAAAACAAAAATTTTTAAGAGGAATAAAGTAAACGTAAGATAAATGAGAGGAGGATACAAAAGATGAAATTAATGCCAAATAAAATGGGATTTGAAAAAGCGGTAGAGAAAGAATGGATAATTACTAATGGATTAGGTGGATATGCTAGTTCAACAATAATTGGTACTAATACTAGAAAATATCACGGATTACTTGTTGCTCCACTTGATCCTCCTGCGCAAAGATTTTTGTTTGTATCGAAGGTAGATGAGTGTATAAATGTAGATGGTAAAGAAATACCATTATATACAAATATGTGTAAGAATAACATATCTGATGGATACAAATATCAAGTTAGTTTCGAAAAAGGGGAAGTTCCTGTATTTTGCTATAAAATAGATGGTATAGAAATCGAAAAGTCTATATGCATGGAATATAGAAAAAATGTATCTGTGATTCTGTATAAGATTAAAAACTCAGATAAGAAAATTACTTTAAAATTAACTCCTTTACTAAATAACAGATGTTTCCACTATACAAGTTATGGCAGAAAATTCAAGATAGATCAGAATGTTAATAAAAGATTGGTTGATGTTGTAATTGATGATAGCAAACACCATATATTTATGAGTTGTTCGGATGGAGTTTATAAAGAGCAAAAAAATAATTGTTTTGAAAATATGTATTATTTCGAAGAAGAAAAAAGAGGCTTTGAAAACGAGGAAAATCATGCTATAGCAGGATTTTATGAAATTGACATTGAGCCTGGTGAAGAAAAGTATATTACTTTTGCTTGCTCTGTTGATGAGGTAAAAATAGATAGAAAAGATGGACAAAGAATTATCACCAATGAAAAGAAAAGAATTAAGCAATTAATTGAAAAATCAGACTTAAAAGGTGACGAGGATTTAATTAAAAAATATATAATTGCATCAGATAATTTTATAGTTTCAAGAAAAAATTTATTAACATTAGTTGCTGGATATCCTTGGTTTTTGGATTGGGGAAGAGATACCTTTATTGCGTTTGAAGGCACAGTTCTTAAGAATAAGAGATTTGATGTTGCAAGAAAACTTTTACTAACATTTACAAAGGACATAAAGCAAGGGCTAGTTCCTAATGGGTATACTGAGGATGAAAATAAGCCAATTTATAACAGTGTTGATAGTAGTTTATTATTATTTGAGCAAGTTAAACGTTATTTGAATTACACGTCAGATTATAATTTTATAAAAGATAAAATTTATGATCAAATGAAAAACATTATTGATAATTATAAAGATGGCATTGATTTATGGGACAACAATATCTTTCTTGATGAGGATGGCCTAATATCAGCTGGAACATTGGGAACACAAAATACCTGGATGGATGCAAAGATTGGAGATTATGTTGTTACTCCTAGAAATGGCAAACAGGTTGAAATAAACAGTTTGTGGTATAATGCATTAATGATTACATATGAGCTTGGAAAAGAATTTGACGATGATAAAGACACACTAGAAGAATATAAAAAGATGGCTAAAATCGCAAAGAAATCTTTTGCTGAAAAATTTTATAACCCAAAAACAAAATGTTTATATGATGTTTTAGGAGATGAAAAAATAAGACCAAATCAATTGTATGCATTGTCGTTAACATATCCAATACTTGACCCTAAATCAGAAGAAGCTAAAAACACATTTAATGTTGTTACCAAAAAGTTATTGAATAATTATGGTTTAAAAACTTTGGCTAAGGGAGAGCTACATTATACTGATGTGTATGAAGGCGACCAATATAGAAGGGATATTAGTTATCATCAAGGAATAACATGGCCATGGTTGATTGGTTTATACAATGACGCATTCTTGAACATTATAAAAGCTGAAAAAAATAAAGATGAAAAGAAGTTGTTAAAAGAAGAATATAAAGATTTTGTTCAGAAATTAAAGAAAACATATGTTAAAGAGCTAAATGAAGGAAAAACAATTGGTAATATACCTGAGTTATATGACTCTAAGAAACCATTTGCTGCTAAAGGTGCATTAGCGCAGTGTTGGTCTGTTTCTGAGGTATTTAGAATAATAATTTAAAAAGCAAATTAAAATATGAAAGGGGGGAGTATAGTGAGTGCTGCAACAACAGGAAATGATTTAGAAGAGCAAAAATTATCGAGTATATATTTATTGCATGGGAAAGAAACATATCTACTTGAAAATGCTCTAAAAAAGATAAAGAAAACTTTTGGAGAGCTTCATGACGGTCTTAACTACATTAAAATTGATAATACAAATATATCCAGATTAATCTCTGAGTTGCAGACTCCTCCTTTTGGATTTGATAAAAAACTAATTATTATTAGAGATACAGAATTACTTAAGAAACAAGGGAAAAAGAAGAATACGACTATTTCAGAATCTATAGAAAAGTTGGTTGAGTATTTTAACGAAAATATAGATGATATCAAAGCTCAAAATGTTATTGTTTTTGTTGAAGAAGAAATAGATAAAAATAATTTATATAAAATGTTAGAGAAAAATGGAACTGTGTGCGAGTTTCAACCAGAAAAAGTTCCAGATATTGCAAAGCGTATTAAATTCATATGTAATAGTTATAATGTTAATGTAGATAATTACACAGTTAGCTATTTTATTGAATCTTGTGGTACGAATTTGCAAGACTTGATTAATGAGATTAGAAAACTGATTGAATATGCCGGTAGCGGTGGAACAATAAGTAAAGAGGACATTGATGCTCTTTGTATAAAACAGTTTGATAGTGTTATTTTTGATTTAACAGATAGTCTAGGTCAAAAGAATGTTGCAAAGGCCTTGGAAGTATTAAAAAATCTTATATACGCTAAGGAGCCCGTGCAAAAGATTCTTATTACTTTATACAATCATTTTAAAAAACTATATATAGTTAAATTGTGCGATAAATATAAACAAGATGTTTCTAAAAATTTAAGCTTGAAACCAAACCAAGCTTTCTTAGTTTCAAAATATAAGAGGCAAGCCGGATATTTTTCGGAGGATGCTTTGAGAGCAATACTAAGTCAATTTGTAAAGATTGATGAAGATTACAAGATTGGAAATGTTGATTTGAATGTTGGACTTGAATCTGTAATATGCGGATATTGCAGTTAAAACTAAATTTGAATAAATTATTGAGATTTTCAAATAATAATTTGGAAATTTTGGGGACGGAGCAAAAAAATTCTGAGCCGGAAATTTTTTGCTCCGTCCCTAAAATTTTCTAGAAGGAGGTTGATTTTATGCAGGATTTTAGAACAGATATGGCTGATGAAAGAAGAGATATCTATAAAAAGGCCAATAATTTAGAAAATGAAATTCCTGGTATCAAATGTGCAGAATTACAGAAAAAGGAAAATGTTAAATTAACTGTCGTAGATATTCTTGATAAACAGGGAGAAAAAGCATTAGGAAAGCCAATAGGTAAATATATGTCTTTTGATTTAGAAAAGTTAAATTTGGCTGATGAAGATGAAATTGAGGATATATCAGAAATTATTAGTAAAGATTTAAAAGAAATTGTTAAAGCGCAGATTGACGATGATGGGGAGATTTTGATAGTTGGTCTTGGAAATCAGTTTGTTACACCAGATTCACTTGGCCCAAAAGTAGTTTCAGAAATAGAAGTTACCAGGCATTTAATAAAGTATGCACCAGAATGTGTTGTACCTGGGGCAAGATCTATTAGTGCTGTAGCTCCTGGAGTACTAGGAACTACTGGAATCGAAACTTTTGAAATAATAAAGGGAATTGTAGATAACGTTAAGCCGAAGCTTTTGGTAGTTATAGATAGTTTAGCTTCCAAAAGTATCCAAAGAATAAGCAGTACCATACAAATATCTAATACTGGCATAGTACCTGGAGCTGGTGTTGAAAATGCAAGGAAAGAGCTTAGCAGGAAAACTCTAGGAATTCCAGTTATTTCGATAGGTGTACCTATGGTCGTCGATTTAGCCACAATAACTGATGATTGTTTGAATTTATTTATAACAAAATTACAAGATGAAGCGAAATCTAATGATTATTTGAATACACTTAAAAATCAGGATAAATATGAAGATATAAAATCAGCTTTAATACCGGATAATTATAATATGATTGTTACACCCAAAGAGATTGATGAGCTAATCGAAAATATGAAAGAAATTGTTGCAAGAAGTATAAATTACGCAATTTAAGACGTGTTAAATTTACAAGATAATAGTAACTGTTATGCTATTATCTTTTTTATTAGAAAAAGGCTTAAAGCTATTGTATTTAAATATTAAATGAAATATAATCAGTTGGGTTAAAAAAGGGACGGACTCATTATTTTAGTTGATTGATAAATGAGTCTCTACCTAAATTTAAAGGAGGTACATTTAATATGAAATTTTTTAAAAAAATTAATATTGGATTAGTATTAGCAATTATTGCAATCGTTGCTGTTGTAATATATTGCATTAGTGTTGAATCAAATAGAAAGAGCTCTAAGGAAGATATTAAAAAGGCTTGTGAAGAATTTATTGAAATAACAGATAAGTACAGCGTTTTGCCTGAGCAATATCAAGTATTGGGTGAAGAAGGAAGTAAGATAAACCTTGATACATATTATTCTGAAATGGAAGATGCTCTTAAAGGTGTTACAACAACGGATCAAACTGCTAACGTACAAAAGCGTATTTTATCTGAACTGTTGCAAAAGCAATTATTGAATACAGATACAATTAATACAAATTTTGATAGAAAGATAACCAAGATTTCATCTTATGAGTTTGATGGAAATCAAGTTACGGTTTCATTTAGCTCTAAGATCACAATTAAGCAAAAATATAAAGAGATAAATGTGTTAACTGGAGAGACCATGGAAAAAATGAAAGATGATAGTATTGATTCTGATAGTGAATCTATTACGCTAGAGCAAAAAGATGGTAAATGGAAAATTGTGTCTACTAATTTGACATATAGTGCGAATGGTAACAACATGACTATGCCATTTTCATTGTAATTGGAGGTGAATGATTTGTCAAAAACAGTATTAGAAATTAAGAATGTAAGTAAATATTTCGGAAAAGCAAAGGTTGTTGATAATTTAAGTTTTGAGGTTAAAGAAGGGGAAATTCTTGGATTTCTTGGACCAAATGGAGCTGGAAAAACTACAACAATAAAAATGATTTTAGGATTACTTTCTATAGATGAGGGAAGTATCACAATAAATGGATATGATGTAAAAAAAGACTTTGAAAAAGCAATGGAATTCATCGGCGGAATTGTTGAAAATCCGGATATGTATGGATATATGTCGGCTGTAGACAATTTGAAATTATATGCAAAAATTAGAAATGTGGACTATAGCGAAGTTTATAAAAAACTAGAGCTTGTTGGATTAAAAAAGAGCATGAATCAAAAAGTTTCTAAGTATTCACTTGGAATGAAGCAAAGAGCAGGTTTAGCACTTTCATTGCTTCATACTCCTAAAGTATTGATATTAGATGAGCCAACGAATGGTTTAGATCCAGTTGGAATAAAAGATTTAAGAGATATTTTAAAGAAATTAGCATCTGAAAAAGGTATTGCTGTGCTTGTATCTTCACATATATTAAGCGAAATGGAGCTTATGTGTGACAGGGTTGTTGTTATAAATGAAGGTAAATTTATAAAAACTCAAAGTCTTGGAGATGAAAATCAAAATATTGATGCTACTATAGGGTATGAAATAAAGGTTAAAAATATTGAAAAGGCAGTACAAGTATTCAATCAAAAAATAAATAAAGAAATTAAAACAGAAAACAATACAATCTATGTTTCATTAAAGAAAAATGAAATATCTGATATTATAAGAGCTTTGGTTTTTGATGATGTACAAATTGAAACAGTTGTCGAATCAGCAAAAACTCTAGAGAATATGTTCTTTGATGTTACGAAAGGAGGCAAAAAAGATGAGTAAGTTTAATAAATTATGCTCTTGTGAGTTTAAAAAAATAATCAAGAAAAAATCAACTAAAGTAATGTTTATCATTTTAATTTTATCTCTTTTTGCATCGGCAGGAATAGCAAATCTAACAAAGAAGATGTATTCAGTTGCGGAGGAAATGACAAGTCCTTCAAATTACAAAGAGGATATTCAATCTATGATTGATAGTTTGAAATTTGAATTGAATGAGGGTAAAGATAGCCTAGATGAGGCAACAAAAAATGAAAAGCAGGCACAAATAGATACAAAACAATTTGCGATAGACAATGATGTTAACATTTATAATGAATTTTGGAAATCTGAAGTAATCGAATCAGATTTATATAGTAGTAAATTGAATATATATAATTATAAGAGCTTAAAAGCCGCTGAAGAAGAGCAAAAAGAGCAAGAAAAGTATGATAAAATTGCAGAACTTGTAAAGAACGATGATTTTTCTGGATATATAAAATATCAGAAAGAAGAATTGAAAAAATCTTTGGATGCAAATACTATTGAGCAAAATGAATATGATGATGAATTATACATTTTAGGTTTGATGGAAAAATATGAAATTGGCAAGGTCTATAATCCAGACGAAAAATGGAAATCAACAACAGTAAAAGAAATAAAAACATTAAAGCAAAATTTAAGATTAGGTATTGATCAAATTTCACAAAAGTCACTAACCGAAAAGACTTTGGAGGAAACAAAGAATAATATAATCATCAATGAATACAGATTAGAGCATAATATGGAACCATATGTTTCTGGTATGGGCGATTCTGTAGGGTCTACAAGAAAAGTTTATGATTATATGGTGGGAAGTATTTCTATGATGGTGCTAACAGTAATGATGATTATTATTGCTGGTGGAAGTATTTCATCAGAAATTTCAAAAGGAACAATTAAGTTCTGGAGTTTTACCCCAAATAAAAGATGGAAGATATTGCTTTCTAAATTAACGGTTACAACTATATTTTTAATTATTACTACAGTAATATTGTCGCTTGTGGGCACATTAGTTGGAAATATTTTCTTTGGTGCTTCAAATGCCCAAGATTATATTTATGCATCAGGTGGAAATGTTCATACAACTAACTATATAGTATTTTCAATTTTATATAATTTAACGATTGCTATAGATATTTTTGTATTTGTTGTATTTGCGATGATGCTTTCTACGGTGGCAAGAAACACTGCAGTTTCTGTTGGTGTAAGTATAGCTGCATACCTAGGTGGGTCTACAATAATGCAAATAGTAAATATGTTTGTTACAGCTGATTGGATTAAATTTATACCATTTAACAATCTAGGACTTAACGAAAGAATTTTTACAAGTGATATGTCTTATACATCCGCATCAATGGTTAAAACTATGACAGGCAATATACCAGTTAGTTTTTCTCTAATACTTCTTGGCGTGTGTGTACTTATTATGCTTGTTACAATGTTTGATAGTTTTAGAAAAAGGGATATAGTATAAAAGTGGAAGAAAAATTACAACATTTGTTTAATGAATGTAAGAATGAGCTATATGATATTGGTATTGATATAGAAAACAAAAACATAGGAAATATTTCAATTAGCATAGGAAAAAGAAATTGTAAAAGATATGGCTGCTGTAAACAAGAGCAGCCTATCGAGAGCACAAAATATATTGAAAGAATTGGCAGAAAAAAATATATAAAATATAAGATGTATGCTAGCCACAAAATTGAAATAAGCAAATGGGTTATGGATTTAAAACCAAATATAATAAAAAATACTATAATGCATGAAATTATACACTGTTTTCCAAACTGCAGTAATCATGGTGAAGATTTTAAAAAATACGCGCACTATATAAGCTATAAGCTTGGGTATGATATATCTAGGCTAGGTGATAAAAATAGCGATTTAATGGCTAGCAATATAGTTCCAGCAAGTGAAAAATATAACTACAAAATACAATGTACAAAGTGCGGTTATAGTTTTTATAGAAAAAGGCTTAATTGCAATTTTTCTAGAAATTATAGGTGCGGAAAGTGTGGTGGACATTTTATAACGGCTAAGGGTGAATTTCGAGCATAAAGAAACCCGCTGTATTAAACTAATTTGTTTAATGCGGTGGGTTTAATTGATTTAATTTGATTTGATTAATAAATATATTTCTTCATCTGTTAGATCAAGCAATTGCTTTACTGATTCAATAGAATTACCTTTTTCTAATAATTTTTTTACTAACTCTTTTTTTGCGTTTTTCTCACCTTCAGCACGACCTTCAGCACGACCTTCAGCACGACCTTCAGCACGGCCTTCAGCACGGCCTTTTGCAAGACCAGCTTTGCGACCTTCGGCTCGACCCTCAGCAAGTCCTTCTTTGCGGGCCGCAGCACGTTCTTCACTTAGCTGAGAATTTCTGTCAAGTCTAGCAAAGTCTTCTGCATCTGCCAAGTAGCGTACTTCTTCATCAGCTTCAAGTAATCGTAATTGCTTTACGGCTTCTTTTAATTCAGCTATTGATCTTGCCATTTTCTCAACCTCCTTTCCATACGGATTTATTATAAATTCTAGCCATGGATGTATGCATCCTGTTTTAGATTTTAATCTTTTGTACTTTTGTAGCTCTAGAATATGTATCTGCATATTATCTGTAAGCACTATTTTCGGATGATTTTGTTCTCGAAAACTCCATACGGTGTGATAATCATCAATCGTATCATTAAATGGAAAATTTTCATCCATTATTACTATCAAAATTGTTTGTTTAATTTTTGTATATTGCTCCGAAACTTTAATATCTGCGACATATGTTTTTGATAGATATCCTGTGAATCGTATTGGCAGATAATCATAAGTTTTTTTCTGCATTTCTATTATATATTTTCTTAAACTTTTATCTTTGGCAATGAGGTCGGCTACCATCTGCTTTCCTTTAATACCATCTTTTTCAAACTCTAGTTTAAAATCTGTGGAAATGGAATCAATAGGCTTTTCTATAATAGATTCAATAAATTTTTTTGTAATATTTTCATTACCACGCGCCCCAAAAAGACATTTAAAATAAACATCACTAGTTAACCCCTTAGTTGCTAATTCGATAAGCATTCCTCCTTTATATTTTAACATACTAGGATATATTTACGCAATAGTAAACACTGACTATTGTAGTTAATTAATGGAATTTTTGAAAGAAACTTCAAAAAAGAATAAATTTAAAGAAATAAATTATGAGTTAAGTATAGTGCAAAAGCTTTAAACATTCAAGCTTTTTCGTATACAAAATTTCGACAAAAAATTAAAATTTTATTCCTGAAAAAGCTTATAAAAATATTATTGAAATTTTCTCCTCCGTCCCCCAAATTTCTTGACTATAAAGTGCAATAATGATAGAATTTATATGTATAAAAAAGCGGATTTTTGGAGATGAATCGTTATATTGTAAAATAGTGTAAATAAAAGTTTTACAATAGCAGTTAAACAGGAGGATTACAAATGATAAATGTGGCATCATATTGCATTAAATGTGAAAGCCTTAAGGCTGTGAAAATAATATATAAATGTAGAAAATAGAGCTAAAAGCATACTCTTTCGTGTATGCTTTTAGCTCTGTTTTTTATGAAAATTGAAAATTTTTTTATACAAATGAATATGGAGGTAAAAAACAATGAGAAAAAAAACTAAACATAGTAATGTTAAATATCGCGGCAATAATACAAAAAAGGTTAAAAAGCTAAGAGCAACTGTTACAGCAATGTTTTTGCTAACAACTATAATGGGCTCTAAGCTGCTTTTTACATATTTTCAAACCAAAGAAACATCAGTACTTTTGCAAACTGCCAATACTAGCTCTGGTTTATCTGATGCAGGATTAAATTCGGATAGAGTGGAGTGGGTTACAACAACTGAAGCTGATGGAACAACACAAAAAAGGGTGCCTGTTCCAAAGGGTTTTTCAGCATCACAAGTGGAAGGTGAAAACACTGTTGATGGTGGTTTTGTTGTATATGAAATAAAAGGTGATGACGAAGGTGCTTGGACAAAGGCGGATATGAGTGATTTGGACTGGGATAAAATTCTTGAAAGAGGAGAGCAAAATAGTGGGCAGTCAAATACGAATTCGCTAAATAGCACAAATTCTCTAAATAAAACAAATGCTACTAAGAAAAATACTAATGCTAAAAATACAACTGTAGCTAACGACACTGCAAATACTACTGACGGTGCAGAAACTTCAGACGGTGCAGAAACTTCAGACGGTGCAGAAACTTCAGACGAGAGCGAGAATGAAAAAAGTGTAGAAAATGATAATACAAATTATGATACAAATGATGATACAAAAGAAAACACTGCTAATGAAACAAAAAATGTTACTAGCAGGGCAGAAACAAATAAACTTATAAGTGGCGAAGAACAAAATGAAAATAATACTAATGTAAATTCAAATAATGAAACAAGCATAAATACAAGTACTGAAGATGAAAACAATAAAAACGAAAGCAATGATAATACTGTACAAAATGAAATAGCTAATGAAAATAATACAGAAATAGCAAACGATGAAGAAAATCAAAACACACTAAAACAGGATAATGCAAAAAACATAAATAATACGAAAATTCAAAATGCAAACCAAAATACACAACTCATGGCAACTGGGGATGGAGTAACAAGCGATGATACAACAGGAGATGAAACAGATGGTGATGGAGATTCTGGAGATGATTCGCCAACACAGGCAGAAATAAATGTATTTAACCTACAAAAAACACACAACCAATACGTATGGGTGCCAATTGATGATGTAACAAAACTGTATGGAGTAGATAGTAACAGCAAACTATGGGGAAAACTTTATACTTTTAGTGCAAATAGTAAATCAAACAACAACTGGAGCGAAACAAATAGAATAATGAATATAACTTATTTAAATGATGTAAATAATCAAAACAAGAATTACAGAGAGCCAGATGTAACAAAATACAGAACAAATTACGACATCGATTCAAAACTAAATAATTATTTATATGGTGAATCACAATATGAATTACTATCGAAAGAAATGAATCAAAACTTTTACGAAATGATAAAAAGCATTGAAAAATATGGTGGTTTTTATATAGGAAGATATGAAACTGGAAGAGCTACAAGCACGCAAACATCGCAAGCAGTTGTAAGAAAAATGAACACAAATATAGCAAATATTACATGGTACAACAGCTATAAAGGATGCAAAAACTTAATGGGTGACAATGAAAATATAGTAACATCACTTATAAGTGGAACATTATGGGATGCAACACTCGATTGGATTGCTCCAAGCGTTGCAATAAATAGCAATAAATATAGTGGAATAACAAATTCAACAACTTGGGGAAATTACAGTAATAGTAGAAGTAACTTTTATTATATAAAAAGCGATGCAACAGAGCCTATTGAAACAGAGCAACTAACATCAAGTGCAAAAATTCCTGCAGGAAGCACTGAATATACAAATGCAAATAACATATACGATTTAGCAGGTAACGTATATGAATGGACCCTAGAGGCCTACTCTACGGGCTACAGGGTCTATCGAGGGGGCAGTTACTACAACTATGGTAGCGGCAATCCAGCGAGCAGCCGCGGCAACAACGGTCCGACCGGCAACGACTTTTACGTCGGCTCTCGTGCCTACTTTTATATTAAGTAGGTATCCTGAGGTACTGTATCCTGATACTCAGTAAAAAAAGAAGAAAAGTATAAATATAACAGGTAGAAAGTAAAACATAAGAAAAAAATATGTGAAAAGAGTGATAAGAATGAAATATACAGATTTGCTTGAAAAATTACAAAAAGAAAATAAAGAGCACATTGTACTTATGAAGAGCGGAATATTTTTTGTTGCAATAGGTAAAGATGCTTTGGAACTCAATAGGTTGATTGGTTTGAAATTAACGTGTATGAAAGAAGAACTTTGCAAAGTACGGATTTCAAACGAGAAGCTTGGAAAAATACGTTCACAAGTTAAATGACACCAATAAATCGTATGCAATATACGACTATAACAATACAACACGGCAAGGAAGAATTAATTATAAAAAATACACAAGAGCCAGTAACCGAAACAAGATGTAGTAACAATTGTAGTGAATGTAATAACAAGCAAGTAACAGATGAAGAAATAATAGAAAGGGTAAAAAAACTTGGAGCTGAACATTAATAAAATGCCCAAAGAAAAGTGGGAAATACGACAGGCTGAAAACCAGGGGCTTACAATAATTCCAAAGTCAGAGCGTTATATACAGTATATGTTGGACTTAATATTAAAGCTTCCAAGAACTGAAAAATTTAGTATTGGTACGGAGTTTAAAACCAGCTTATACAGTATGATGGAAAATATAATTTTTTTAAGTAAAGTTCCAATGGAAAATAGATTTTATTACGCAACAAAAATTGATGCAATTGTGCAAATACAAAGAATTTATTTAAGAATAATGAAAAATAATAAATGGATAGATGAAAAAAAATTTAAGGTAGCAATAGAGCTATTAGGTGAAATTGGAAAAATAAATGGAGGGCTGATAAAGTTTTATGCCAAAAACAATAAGAAATCAGTTTGATAAATATTTGACGTATGAAAATTTAATTAAAGCACACGAATTATCTAAAAAATCTAAAACTCGTAAACGTGAAATAATACTTTTTGAATTAAAAAAAGAAGAATATATTATGTGGCTACTGGAGCAACTTAAAACAGGAGCATATAAACATGGAGGATATAGAACATTTACAATTACAATTCCAAAGGAAAGAATAGTACAGGCATCTGGGTATATCGACAGAATAGTACATAGGTGGGTTGTTGATAATTTTTTAAAACCATATTTTGAAACTCAATTTATTAACACAACGTATGCTTGTATAAAAAATAGAGGTATGCATAAAGCAACACTAGATGTACAAAAAGCAATGAAACACTGCGATATTATTTGGGGAGAATATTACATACTAAAGATGGATGTAACTAAATATTTTCAAAATATAAATAAAAACATTCTTTTTCAAATACTACAAAGAAAAATAAAAGATGTTAAATTGCTGAGTTTAATGAAAAAAATAATATTTTCAACAGAAGGAAGTATAGGTTTACCAATTGGAAATTATACATCTCAAACGCTTGCAAATATTTATTTAAATGAAGTTGATCAATATGCTAAGCATACTTTAAAGTGCAAATATTACTTTAGGTATATGGATGACACAATAATATTATTAAAGACTAAGGAGGAGGCAAAAAAATGCTTAAAAATGATAGAATCTTTTTTAGATGAAAAATTAAAGCTAAAACTTAATAGTAAAACACAAATATTTAAAACTAAACAAGGCGTGAATTTTTGTGGATACAAGATAAATGCGTATAGATTAAAAATCAGAGATAAAGGTAAGCAAAACCTAAAGCTGAAATTAAAGATGTTAGAAAATCAAATTAAAGATGGAAGGCTTACAACGAAGCAAGCACAAAAATATCTAAGTGGGCATTTAGGCTATTTGAAAATAGCAAGTGTAAAAAATTTAGAAGAAAAATTGTTTGTTACATGAAATTACTACAATTACGCATTTTATAATACATTAGGGATAAATCGAAAGGCCAACTCTACGGGCAACAGGGTCTATCGAGGGGGCAATTACAACAACAATGGTAGCAACAATCCAGCGAGCAACCGCAACAACAACAATCCGACCAACAACAACAATAACATCGGCTCTCGTGCCTACTCTAATATCATTCCAGATTTTATATTTTACGGAATATATACAGTGAAGTATTAGATATTAAAGAGATTTATTCCTTCCTAGTTTTAGGTAAAAATGAATCATTAAAATATGTGCTAGTAGGCTTCGAATGTACGTATTTTAAGTACTAATTTTATAAAGATAGTATTAAGGTGAAGGCAATATTAAATGAACAAATGCTTTTTTATAGGGCAAGTAATAGAAGTTCAAAAGTTTAAGTTTATTTTGAATAAAAATATAAAACATAAATCTGAAATAGGTTTAAAAATAAAATTACTGGACAAAAATTGCATAAGAGCGGTTGCTTATGATGGGGTAGCGGATTATGTTTTAAGAAATATTTTTTGTAACAGCATGGTATGCGTACAAGGAAGAATGGAGCAAAATAAAAAAATACTGCAAGTAGTAATTAAATATATAGAAAAATGTTAGAAGGGAATAACTTTATCAAATATAGAAGGAGGTAGAAATGAATACATCAAAACATAGTAAATCAAATAGTAAAAGAGCAAGAGCAAGAGAAAAACCACAAGCAAAAATAAAATTTCTAAACAAAAAGCTACTGGTAATAATTGCAATTGTAGCGGTTGTTGCTGGCATAATCGGACTAAAAAGCAAAAAAACAAACAAAATAGCATTAAGTCCAGAAATAGCAAGAAGTATGGAATATACGCACGTAGCTGACGAAGACAAAGATGTTTACGATGAAAATAATAATTTGCTTAATGCAGTAAAATTTGATGCATACTTTATAGCAGACCTAGATGGTGATGGAATTGCTGAAGCACGTTTACGTGGAAGTTGTAACGAAATAGGAAAGCATGCTAACATCTACATGGACATGCGTGTACAAAATGAAGGTTATGTAAAGGATGGAAAGATAACCATAAATGGAAACAACTTTTACTTTAGAACTGCTTTAGTTAAAGATGAGGTATTAGCAAAGGACTACATTTCAAACGATACTAAGGAAATAAATTTAAAAGATGTTTACTTTGGTACTCAAAAAAATATAGTTGGCGCAATATATTCAAATGTAGGATATAACAATGTTCCAAATTTAAGTAAAGATAACAATACAATTGTGTTCTCAGGAATATACGTTGATAACGATGAAAATGAATATCCTTTTGAAAAAACAGTAACTCTAACAGTAGATTGGTACCAAGAAGTAAATTGTAACATAAAAGATACAACCACAGTCTATGTTGATGCAATTAGCCAGCTTGCTGATGAAGATTCAGTAACCTTTAATTTTAACGTTACATCTTATGAAAGCAAAAATACTTTGCCACTTAAAGAAGCTGATATTTCAGGAACAATTCCAGAGCTAAACGGATACAAACCACTATCAGTTACAATTAGCGGAACAAACGTTACATATACTTATGATGCCGAAACAGGAAACTTTACTGCTCAAAAACAGGCTGTTCAAAATGAAAGTGGCGTAATTACGCAAAACGCTTATTCATATACTACATGGGCTGGAAATCAGCAATATAACAGATATACTGATTTTAATTTTACAGTGGTATATCCAAAAGAAGCTTACGAAGAGCTTGGCGATGATGTAAAAAGCTTAGAGCTACTAATACCAGTTCAAGCAGTAAATCAAGGCTTTAACAATCCAAACGATGAATTTACAAACCCATACATATCAAACACCGCAAATACAACAGTAAAAGTTATTTTTAAAGTAAAAGAAACAACACCAGGACAAATATATAATCCATCCTTTGGTTTAAGTATTGGAGACTATGTAGGTTCACCATACAATACGTATGTAATATCAAAAAACAAACCTTTAAGAATTTACAATGGAATAAGTGAAAACGAAACCGATGACACTTACGTTGTAATGTGGAGAGCATACACAGGTACAAATGGCGTAATGAGCAAAATTGAAATGTATGAAACCGAAAATACCAAAGATGAATTTGAAACAACTTCTAGCCAGTACATTTCAATGGAAGACTTAACAACAAATGTAGGAATTTACTTTAGTGGAGCTGAAAGTTCATTAGGATCTGATGGATATATTAAAGTTTATGATAACGATACAGGCACTTTACTAAAAGAATTTAATAGTAGAACCTGGAACTCATACACACGTGCAAATCCATTTAGATTTGATAGCTCAGTAAAACATTTAAAAATTGAAACAAGTAGTACAGTTGAAGGAAACTACTTCTATGCATACATGGTAAAAGAGCTAGATGATGAATATATAACCGAAAACTTTACTAAAGAAGAATTTGATAACTTTAAATATATAAAAACAAATTTATACGGCAAAGCAACCTACGAAGTTGAAGGTAGTGAGCCAGGAAGCTACACAGGAACTTTAACAAGCAAAGCACTATATGTAGCACCAACATCAATTGCAAATATTTCAATAAGAGATAGCTACATATCAACCAGGGAAACCAAAGAAAATGAAATAATAACAATAACTCCAGACACAACATCTTACCAAACACAAAAGTGGCTAAATGGTACATTTTTAGTTCAATTACCATCCGACATAATACTTGCCGAGGTAAACAATATAACATCTACAAATGAAAATGTAACTATAACAGCATACGATGTATACGAAGAAAATGGCATCTTCTACATAAAAATATTAACCGAAAACGAAAATGCCGAAAGCTATAGCATTAACATCGATTGCAATTTAACTCCAGATCCAACCATATCAGCAAAAGATGTTACATTAAAATTATATGCAACAAACGAGCTAGCAAGCCAATACTATTACAATTCAGCAGATATTTATGATGTAGATGGCGACTTAAATACTGCGGAGCTAGTAAACTACCGTACAACTAACTTTAGGTTGGAAACAGGAACAGGTTTAACCACATCGCAAAAATTGATGGAATATGATAATCAGGGTTCAGTTACCGTTGCACCACGAGTTGCTAAAGCAGACAATACACAGCGAACAGCTAAAATACAGCTTTCAGCAACTAACAATTACAATACGGGTGTGCAAGACATAAAAATAATGGGTGTTCTTCCATTTCAAGGTAACAAATTTATAATGGGAGGAGCCGATTTAGAGTCTGACTATACAACTTACATTTCAAACATAGGAATTACAGCTATAACAAGTGGTTTAGAAGGAAAATATACCGTTTACTATTCAGAAAATGAAACACCAATGCAAGATATTACCGATGTTAATAACACAGGTTGGCGTTTAAATCAAAATAGCAATTGGAAATTAAAAGAAGAAGTTACTGATTGGAGCAAAATTAAATCATATATCATAGTTATTGATGAAGATTATGTACTAGCTTCAAAGCAGAAAGTAGAATTTGAATATGCTATAAACATACCAGAAGGTGTTGACTACAACAAAACAACATATACAGCACATGCTATAAACTATGGATGGAATGTTGAAGAAGGAAGATATTACACATCTACTGCATCTGGTAAAGTTGGGTTAATGATTGCAAAACAATTTGAGCTTGAAATTTTGAAATATCAAAAAGATAAACAAAAATTATTACCAGGAATAACCTTTACCTTAACAGAAGATGGACAAGATTCAAGCACAATAAAAACAACTGATAGCAATGGAAAAATAGTATTTAATGGTTTATACACCGAAAGATACTACACATTAAAAGAGCAAAAAACAACTGAAGATTATGTTTTAGATGACGAAGAAATAAGATTTTACACATACATAACAGTTGATGAAAATACGGGCGATGAAACAGTTCATGTAGTTACCGACAAAGATTTACCAAACTCAAGCATAGCAGGAACTTATGATACTGTAAAAGAAGATAATGTGCTAGCACCAAATAACGCAAATTCAGCTGATTACAAAGTTCAATTAAAAATAGAAAACGAACCAAAAGCAAAACTTGTAATAACTAAAACCGATATAGATTCAGGAGCTGTACTTAAAAATGCTAAGTTTAAAATTACAGGGCAGGGCAAAGATGAAACCGTTACAACCGATAGCCAAGGCACAGTAGAAATTAGTGGTTTATTTTTAGGTAATGAATACACCCTTGAAGAAATTAAGCTAAAAGATTATTACATTCCAGAAAACAAAATAAAATTTACACTAATAAATGACAACGGAACCTTTAAAATTACAGGTTATACCGATAATGGAACTACGGTAGATTTGCAGGGCTATACACAAAATGGTGGAACATCTAAAATAACAACAAATAACGAAATACCAACACTTAACTTAAATTTACAAAACGAAAAAATTCCTTCATACAGTTTAAAAATAACAAAATATGCCGAAGGTGAAACAGACCTGGAAGGAAACGATAAAACCCTAGAAAAAGCGCAGTTTAAAATATACGGTGAAGGTATAAACACAAGCGGAAGAATATATCAAACAGATAGCAACGGTGAACTTACAATTAATAACTTATACGAATATGTAAACGGAAAATACATAACAGGTGAGTACACCATAAAAGAAATATACGCACCAGAAGGTTACACAGTAAACCCAGCAGAGCTTAAGTTTAAAGCTTATCGTGATAATGGAGAGCTAAAAATTGATATAATTTCTGGAGAAGATTTAATAAGAACAGTTGAAGTTTCAAATGGAGGAAATGATACTGAGGAGCAAGATTTAAACATAGTAAATGCTTCCACATCAACCCCTACAATTGAAATTGGTGTTGATGATAGCCAAATATTTAGCATGTTTAAATACACCGAGGATGAAACACCAGGGGTTCAAACTCCAATTAAGGGAACTAAATTTAAAATATTAGACCTAAACAATAATTACGTAACAGGAACCGATGGAAAAACAGTTGGAGAGCTAGAAGATGGCATATACGTTGTAA
The DNA here is from genome assembly GCA_017515985.1 of Clostridia bacterium. GTDB lineage: Bacteria > Bacillota > Clostridia > TANB77 > CAG-508 > CAG-492. Next base: position 24,004 of record JAFWDV010000020.1, on the reverse strand, counting down.
CCACCGATGAAAATGGACAGTTCACAGCAAACTTGCCAGAAGGCTTATACAAAGCAATTGAGGTAAAAACAGATGAAAAATACGTCCTACCTGAAGATGAAGCACAAAGAACCTACTACTTTGGTGTAGGAGCTTCAAGAGCTGCAAGTATGGACTGGAAAAATGCAGTATTAGGACAGGGCTGGAACTACATAAATTCAATTGATAGTACAAAAGATGGCGGAGTAGTTGCAGTAGGATCATTTTCAGATTATTCAAGCGATTTAGTATCAGGAGCCACAGATGGTGTAGATGTTGATGAAGATAATATTGTAGACGAAGTATCACACGGAAACAACGATGGAATAATACTTTGGTACGACGACGCTGGTGAAATAACTGATTCAATTACATTTGGCGGAGATGATGACGACGCGTTAAACAAAGTTATTCAAACCAGTGATGGCGGATATATGGCAGTCGGATATGTTTCTAGCCAAAATGTAAAATACAATGGAGTTGTAAAAAGTGATATATCAAAGGACTATGTTTCAAACGGAGCAGATGTAAGTGGTCCACTAGCAGGTAAAGATGCTGTTATGATAAAGCTAAATAGCAGTAAAGAGTACGAATGGGGAGTACGATTTGGTGGAACTGGAGACGATGAAATAAAGTCGGTTATTGAAGCAAGTACGGGAGATTTTATAGTTGTTGGAACGGAAAGCAAATATTCATCAGTATTATATGCAAGTGTTAACTTTTGTTTCGTAAAGTCATATTCTGCACGCGGTATAGAAAAGTGGAGCAAAAGTGGGGCATCTAATAGCATGTATTATGATGTCACAGAATATGCTAATGGAATTGCTATAGCAAATTGGGGGAATAACTATGCTTGGGTAGAACGAGATAATTTAACGACGGGAGCTATTATAGGGAGTATGCGTTTTGATAATGCAAGAATTACAAGTTTAGATGCTGATTCAGAAGGTAATATTATTGCAGCTATTAATTCTGGTTCAATTTTTGATACAAAAATATACAAAATACCAGCTACAGCTACCTCAATTACAAATGACCAAGTTATATATACTCTAGCAGGACAAGGTACAGCTTCAACTAGTGGTGGAAATTTAGATGACTATGTTTCAAGTGTTAAAGCAACATCAGATGGTGGAATACTACTTGGAGGTTGGTACTACTCAACTCAAGGGTTAGATGTAGATGGCGATGGCTCTTTAGATGGACCTTATGATTTCCCAGCACTTGAAGGAAACTATACATCAGATGGTTTTGTTATTAAGTTAGACTCTAATTATAATGTAGTTTATTCAAGTAGACTTTATGGCAATGGCTATGAAGGTGTTACAGCAGTGGCCGAAACTAAAAATGGCTTACTTGCATCAGGTGGTTACTTTAATGGTACAACCTTAACTGCAACAAATTTTGTACACGAAGAAAATGATGACGTAGCAGTTGGTACCACAAAGCTTTTTGACGGTAGAGGAAATTCAGAAGGTTTTGTAATTGCAGAAGGTGCAACAGGTGAATCGGCAATTGCAGCAGCACTTAATTTACGTGTTGAAAATAAAATTAAAACTTATAAAGTAACAACCGAAGTTATCGAAACAAATAATGTACGTGGAGGAGATATAACTGGTGAAACAGGAACAATAGGTGGAACCGAATATTCAATAGATGGCACACGCTACGTTGAAACAGTAAAATACGGAAACAATTCACTAAATGAAATAACAATAACACCAAAAACTACAACAGGAACTACACCAGAAACAACAGCTGAAACAAACTATGTAATTGAATATATAACCATAAACGGTGAAGATTATACAAATTACACAGTAAACCCAGATGGTACAGTTACAATTCCTGTATTTGAAGAAGTTAAAAATGATATACACATAGCTGTAAAATTTAGTAACACAATATCAAACGTTGAAGTAAATCACTACCTATGGGAAGGCACTGCCCAAGGCTCAACCGAAAAAGTAGCAGAAAGCACAACTTTAACAGGTAATGTAGGCGATGAATATTCTACCTTACCAGAAACCGATATTGAATATGAAGTAATAACCAACAAAGATTTTTACGGAGAAGGAAATGTTCCAGAAGGTAAAGAAGATGACGATTTATATATACCAGATAATTACAAAGGTACATATATAGCAGATACAAAACAAGTTGTAGATTATTATTACAAGGAAAAAACATACACCTTAACAGTACATCACTACATAGAAGACACAAATGAGCAAGTTCCACTAAAAAACGGAAGCTCTGGTCAAACTGTTGAAGATGTAGTAACCGAAAATTTAAGTAGGGGCGATGACTACACAACGTCGCAGGCAACAGATAATCAAGTTGACTACAGCATATACGAACTAGTTCAAACACCAGAAAATGCAGAAGGTACAATTGAAGAAGACACCGAAGTAATTTACTACTACCGCATAAAACAAGTAGGTTTCAACATAACAAAAGTAGCAGAAGAAGACCACGAAAAAACAATACAAGGAACCGAATTTGCACTATACAAATGGATAGGAGGCTCAGCTGAGCACAGCGGTGTAATAGATAAATATAGCGTAGATACCACAAAATGGGCACTAGTAGGAACATACACATCATCAAGTTTAGGTATTGTAAGATTTTCTAATTTACCAATAACCGAAGAATACAGGTTAATCGAAACAAAAGCATCAGAAGGAAGAGCTGTAACAGACGGACAATGGAAAATAGAATTTATGTACGGAAACTACGACCAAACCGACACATCTATAATAACCATAAACGAACAGCCAATGAAAATCACTGCGATAGGAAATCCACCAGCATTTGCTATTGAAAGTGGTAATTTACTAATACCAAATAAAGAAAGCTTTGATTTCCCACTTAGTGGAGCATTTGGAAATAAGCAATTCTATAAATTTGGTTTAACTATTATACTAATAGGCGCATTTATATTAATATTACGTAAGAGGTTATTAGTAGTAAAAAATTTAAAACGAAAAACTACAAGAATTAACCGAAATACAAGAAGAAAAAATAGAGGAAGACACTAAAGGTATTTATTTTGTTATTAATTTTTTATTATTTTTATTATAAATTAGGCGACCACTGGTCGAATTTCAGGGATGTTTATTTATAGCTAAAAATACTTTCTAAAACATCCCAAAAAAAATTATAAAGTGGAGAAGGAGAGAAACATATGAAAAAGAAAGTTTCAAAGATTTTTGCAATAATCATTGCAGCAATCATGTTACTAGCGTGCAGTAGCACAATTTCGCACGCAACTATCACAACAAGCACAAACACAGGAAAAATAACTGTAGATGGAGTTGAAGCAGGTGTAAATGTTACTGTTTATCAGCTTACAACAGTAAACTACGATTATACAGCAGATCAACCAACAGCAACTCCATATGAATGGATTCCTGCAGTAAAAACATGGATACATACAAACTATCCTACATACGAAAATCCAGAAAATTTTAACAGCGAAGATATTAGCTCAGATACAGCAAAAGCTTTTTATGATGCATTAACAGCAGCTATAAAAGCAGGAACAATTACAGTTCCAGCTGCAAATACTGAAACAAAACCAGCTACAGGAACAGCTGCATACCCAGTTGTGGCTGATAAGAAAGTTGAATTTACAGATAAAGCTATGGGTACGTACTTAGTTGTAATTGAAAATGGTTATAGAGTTTATACACCATCTGCAGTAAACCTAACACCAACATTTAATACAACTAACAATCAATGGGAATTAGCTTCAAATGTAAATGTAGAAATCAAATCTACAACACCACAAATTAAAAAGACAGTAACAGACAATGTAAAACAAGCTGATAACTATAGCACAAAAGATGATATACCATTTACAATTGTTGCTGATATACCAACATATCTTACATCAAGCAGAGCTGATAAATATACAATAAGCGATGTTTTAAATGATGGTTTAAACCTTAAAAATGGAACAATAAGAGTTTATGGTGTATCTGCTGGTGGAACAGAAACAGAGCTTACAGCTAATGAAGCATACACATTAACAACAACAAATGCTAAAAACAATGCAGGAGATGATGTAGATTACTCAGTTGATTTTGATTATGATGATATAAAAACATATAGCAAAGTAAAAATTACTTATACTGCAACATTAGACAAATCTGCCTCAACAGTTGAAGGAAGCGCAGCAAATAATGGAACAGCATATTTAGACTATAGCAATAACCCATATGACACAGCATCAGTTCAAACTCAAACTTCAAGCACTAAAGTATTTACATATGGAGCACAAATCACAAAAACAGATAAAGCTGATAGTACAAGAAAATTACCAGGAGCTGAATTCACACTTTCTCAAGGTGCAAACGCTTTATATTTTGTAAATGTATCTGGTGTATATTATCAAGCAAATAGCACAGATAGCGGTGCTACAACAACTTTAGTAACAGATAGCAATGGTTTATTAAAATTATATGGTTTAGATGCAGGAACATATGTATTAACTGAAACAAAAGCTCCAAATGGATATACATTGGCAACAAATACAGTTTCTATAGAAATTAAAGATGATAACGTAGATGGAACAATTGAAGGAACTGGAGTTACATCAGGAGCTACTGGTATATATACATTAGATTTTCCAAACCCTAAAGGATTCCAATTACCTGTAACAGGTGGTATAGGAACTACTTTATTTATAGCTGGTGGAATTGTATTTGTAGGAATAGGAATTGCATTATTTGCAGTAGCAGTAAAACGCAGAAAAAAATAGAAAAATAGGGACGGACTCATTTTTTTGAGGGGTATACTATGAGAAAACAGAAAAAGCAAAAAAAAGAATACAAGTTATTAATTTTAGCAGTTTTATTTATTGTTGGAGGTGCACTGATTTTTGCATATCCAGATATAAGTAACTTTTTTGCACAAAAAAATCAAATAGAAGCTATACGAACTTATGATGAAGCAGTTAACAGTCTTACAGAAGAGCGTGTCGCCGATGAGATGGAGAGGGCTAGAATATACAATGAAAATTTGGCAGGCGATCCAGTTCATGATCCATTCGTAACCGGAAGTGGATACGCTCTTCCAACTAATTATATTTCGGTTCTTAATCTTTCCGATGATGGTGTTATGGCCTCAATTGAAATACCAAAGATTAAGGTTAATTTGCCAATTTATCATGGAACAGCTGAAGAAACATTAACAAAGGGTGTTGGACACATACAATCCACATCACTTCCAATAGGTGGAGATTCAACGCATAGTGTTCTTACAGGCCATACTCGGCTTGCCTTCTTCAGAGCTTTTTACAAAATTGGATAGGTTGAAAGAAAATGATATTTTTTATATACATGTTTTAAATGAAATATTGACTTATAAGGTTTATGAAACTAAAGTGATTTTGCCTGACGAAATTAATGAACTTAGAGTAGTTAATGGTGAAGATTTCATTACTCTTGTTACGTGTACGCCTTACGGTGTAAATACACATAGATTGCTGGTTAAAGCTCGTAGAACTGAGTATGAGCCATATATAGAGAACCATGAGGATGATTCAAATCAGATTTATAATTCTGGAGTTAAACATAATTATTATCTAATTGGAGTTATACTAGGTGGATTAATATTGATAGTGCTATTTATTGTATTTATAATAAGGAAAAGGCGTAAACAAAATTAGATATGAAGGGGAAATCTATGCAACGAAAAAATCTTGTAATGATTATTATTTCAATAATTTGTATATTAATTGGAATTGGATTTTTTATTTATCCATATATAAGTAATTCCATCTATGAAAAAGATGTGTCAACGCAAAAACAAGAATTTGTTTTAAATGTAAAAAGTCAAAATAACAGTAATAAGTTGGATGAATTATACCAAAAATTGAAAATTGAAAACGAGCAATTATTTGCTCAAAAACAAAGCAATTTAGTAGATCCTTTTTCATACGAGCAACAATCTATTAACCTTGATGAATACGGGCTTAAAAATAACACTATAGGGTATGTCAGAATTCCTAAGATGCAGGTTGAACTACCAATTATTCTTGGTGCAAATAAGCAAAATATGTCAAAAGGGGCAGTTCATTTAACTCAAACTTCTTACCCTATTGGAGGAATAAACACAAACTGCGTTTTAGCTGCACACAGAGGCTATGCTAAAGCAGCATTCTTTAGAGATATAGAAAAGTTGGATTATGGGGATAAAATATATATTCAAAATTTCAAAGAAGAGCTAACATATGAAGTTTTTGAGATTCAAGTAATTGATCCAACAGATGTAAATAAAATGCTTATAAGGCCTGGTGAGGATATGGTAACGCTCATTACGTGCCATCCATACAGGCATAATTACCAAAGATATGCTGTTTTTTGCAAAAGAGCAAATTAGGCAAATTGCCAAAGGTTGCCAAGGGGGATGGTTTGGACTGCGGAAAAAAGTCGAAATTTGTATTACGAAAAAGATTGAAATATGTGATACATGAATATATAATATGATTAACAAGGGGGAAGTAAATATACATTTCTGTATAATAGCTTCGCTCTTTCTTTTTATTTTTTATCAGTATTATTTAATTCAAAAAAATTCCAAGACGAAAAAATTATAAGGCAAAACGAAAATTTTTGTAAGTGAAATTAAAAATAATTAAGTTTTGCATGGAGGTGATAGGTTAAACTTTAATTATATGTTGAAAAAACACAGTAAAAATGTTACAATAAGGAGGAAGCAATAATACATGCAAAACAATTTTAATTTAAACGATGGCGGAATGGAAGAAATCGTGGAAAAATCACTTCTGCCAACTAATGATGTTATATTTCACTGTTTATTTGGTACAGTTGGAAACGAAAATATTACAAAAAATTTATTAGAAAAAATATTAAATAAAAATGTAGAAGAAATAAAGCTCGATTTAAATGTAAATTTAATAAGAGAGCACTATGATGATAAACTGGGAATACTAGATGTTAGAATAAAAGAAAAAAATGGAACAAATTACAATATTGAAATGCAAAATACATCATCAGAGCAATTACCTCAGCGAATATTGTGGTATTGGTCTAAGTTATATAGTAGTGATTTAAAACGAGGAAAAAATTACAATATACTTAATAAAACAATAGCAATAATAATAGTAAATGATGGAATAAACAAGTTTGATGAAATAAAGAAATACGAAACGAAATGGAATATTCGTGAAGAAGATTACAAAGATATAATTTTAACAGAGGATTTTGAAATTCGTATAATAGAATTACCAAAATACATAAAAATGAAACAGGAAAATAAAGTACGAATAAATACGTGGTTGGAATTCATATTAAATCCAAAATGGAAGGGGGTGGCAGAATCGATGGAAGAGGAAGATTTAATTGAGGAAGCAAGAAAAAAATGGGAAAAAATAATATCGGACAAAAAGATAAGAGATAGAGCATTAAGAAGAGAAGTGGCAGAACTTGACAGAAATACGGCAATAAAAAATGCAACTGATAAAGGATTTGAACAAGGAATAGAACAAGGAAAAATAGCACAAAAACGTGAAAGTGCAATAAAAATGTTACGTAAAGGAAGTAGTATAAAAGATATAATGGAAATAACGGGTCTCAAAAAAGCTGAGATTGAAGAGATAAAAAAAGATATATAATATTGAAACATTTTGTTGACTACTTTTTTTTGTTATAATATAATCCGCTTATAAAATACTTTTAAGGAGGGCATACAACCATGAGCACGCGGAAATCATTCTTAGCAGTGCTACTTGCAATTGCAGGAATCATGTACATGGGTTGTGATTCTGATTTTTCAGATGCAAGTAGTGGAACAGTTGATAGTAGCACAATTGAGATTGTCAAGGCAGATATCGAAATTGCTGAAACATCCCAAGATATGCTGTTTGAAACTGCCGAGACAACAGTTCCAGGTTTACAAGATGCTTCTTTAACAACAAATGAGGATGTACAAGAGTTTGTAGCTACAACTCCAGATGATGGTTCTGATGAAGGTATTAATACTGATACCCAAGAGGAAACTACAGCTGAGAGCACGACTACAACGGAAACCACAGTAAGCGATATTATTGCAGAAACAATATCGTCTGAAACCACAGAATACGAAAGCAGTGATGATTTACAAAAGAAAAGCGAACAAGATACTTCTGAAGAAAACAGCTTAGTAAAAGATCAAGGTAATAGCGAAGCTGGAGAAGAACAGACAGAAACGATGACAACAACACAGACTGAATGTGCTGAATCTACGTATGAAACAACAACACAACAGGTAATGGATGCAATAGTGATAAATGACAAAGTAATAGAAATAGAGCACGGACCAGCCAACCAAGAGAATATCGATAAATACGATGTAGTGCAGGATACGGAATATTGGTCAACTGAGAAGAGCAAGTTTTTATTCGGACATAATTTCAGGTCATTTAGTTGCTTAAGTAAAATAAATGTGGGTGACACAATAACTCTCATAAACAATGGGTGTGCATGCGAATATGTAGTTACAAGAAGTGAAAAAGGAGAATTAGCAAACGAAGGTATGGATATTAGAAGTTGCGTTGATGACACAATGTTGATTACGGCTGATTTTGAGCGTGATAACATACGCCTGATAACATGCTTTAATTATTTTTCTCCAACGTATCGCTGGGTTGTAATTGCAGAAAAAACTGAATAGCTCTAAAAGGCAATGCTAATATAGCATTGCCTTTTTCCTTATAGGAAATTCCCATGCAATTCATATAATATGAAAGCTTCGCAAACATTGCACACAAAAATTTTTCCTCCATACTCAAAATTTCTTGACAAATAGCTAGTAAAATAATATAATGTTAGCCATAGTTAACAAAAAGGAGAATAGTATGATTTCTAAGTCATTGGAGGAATATTTAAAAAACATTTATGTATTAAAAATGCAGAATGGAAACGTGAGAGTAACTGATATAGCAAATAAAATGGGTTGCACTAAAGCTAGCGTTAATAAAGCTATAAATAACTTAAAGGAAAATAATTTAATAAATTATGAAACTTATGGAAAAATAGAATTAACATTTGATGGTGAGAGCTTAGCAAAGAAAATATTAGAGGCATATGATATTGTTTATGTATTTTTAAAGGAAGTGCTAAATCTAGATGAAGAGCATGCTAAAAGCGAAGCTGAAAATATAAAGGGTGCTATTGAGGATGAGACAATAAACAAACTAGCTAAGTATGTACATAAGGAGCTTGGACTAAATAGCTTGGATTGTAATTATGATGTTAACAATGAAAAATGTAGGATTTGTGCAAGAAGGGCATCATCAAGAAAGATAAGTCAGTAAGATAACAAATATATAAGACGACAATATGGGGGTTAAATCAAAATGGGAAATTTATTAGAAATTAAAAATTTACACGCTGGTGTTGAAGATAAAGAAATATTAAAAGGGGTTAATTTAACAATAAAGCCAGGAGAAATACACGTAATAATGGGACCAAATGGATCTGGGAAAACTACTACTGCAAATGCGATATTAAATAATCCGCAATATAAAAAGACAGAAGGTACCATTATTTTTGATGGAAAAGATATTACCAATAAATCTACAGATGAAATTGCTAGAAGAGGCGTGTTTATGTCTTTTCAGCTACCAGAGGAAATTCCTGGAGTTTCTGTTACCAACTTTTTAAAGTATGCAAAAAATAAAGTAACAGGTAAGCCTGTAAAAATTTTTGAGTTTAAAAAAGAGCTTGCTAAATATATGGAAGAGCTTAATATGAATGCTAAAAATATGGATAGAAGTTTAAATGTTGGATTTTCTGGTGGAGAAAAAAAGAAAAATGAGATTCTTCAAATGCTTGTGTTAAATCCAAAGCTAGCTATACTTGATGAAACTGATTCGGGACTAGATGTTGATGCAATAAAAACAGTTTCAAAAGGTATTGAAATGTTCAAAAACGGAAATAATGCTGTATTGATAATAACTCATAATACTAAGATATTGCATAATTTAAAAGTAGATTATGTTCATATTTTTGTTGATGGAAAAATTGTAAAAACTGGAAAACAAGCGTTAGCTAAAGAAATTGAAGAGAATGGGTATAGCAAGTACAAAAATTTAATTTAAGCATATATAAATTCAGTATAAAATTAATTATACATTGAAAGGAAAATTGAAATGGCAAAAACCCAATTAGATGAAGTAAATAGAAATATATACGATATAAAAAATAAGGATAATTACGATTATAAAATAAAAAAAGGTCTTACTAAGGAAATTGTAGAAGAAATTTCTAAGCAAAAGAATGACCCGGATTGGATGAGAGAAATTAGATTGAAGGCACTGGAAACGTATAATAAATTAGAAATGCCAACGTGGGGACCGGACTTATCTGAACTTAATATGGATGAAATTGCAACCTACGTTAGACCAAAGTCAAAGCTAAATAGTTCATGGGATGATGTTCCAGATGATATTAAAAATACTTTCGATAAACTTGGTATTCCAGAGGCAGAGAAAACATCGCTTGCTGGTGTTGGCGCTCAATATGATTCTGAAGTTGTTTATCATAGCATGAAAGATGAATTACTAAAGCAGGGCGTTATATATACAGATATGGAAACGGCAGTTAGAGAATATCCAGATTTAGTTAAAAATCATTTTATGAAATGCGTGCCAATATCAGACCATAAATTTGTTGCTCTTCACGCCGCTGTATGGTCAGGAGGTTCGTTTGTATATGTACCAAAGGGCGTTAAGCTTGACATGCCTTTGCAGTCATATTTTAGATTAAACTCGCCAGAGTCAGGGCAGTTTGAACATACATTAATCATTGTAGAAGAAGGAGCTAGTCTACATTTTATCGAGGGATGCAGTGCACCGAAGTATAATAAAGTTAATTTACATGCTGGCTGTGTAGAATTATATGTGAAAGATAACGCATATCTAAGATATTCCACAATAGAAAACTGGTCTAAAAACATGCTTAATTTGAATACCAAAAAAGCTATTTGCGGAAAGAATGCTCAGGTTGATTGGGTTTCCGGTTCATTCGGATCGAGAATTTCTATGTTATACCCAATGAGTATTTTAAATGGAGAAGGTGCTAAAACAGAATTTACAGGTATTTCGTTTGCTGGAAAGGGACAAAATTTAGACAACGGATTTAAAGCAATTCACAATGCACCAAATACATCGAGTGTAGTAAATGCAAAGTCAATATCAAAAAATGGCGGAAAATGCACATATAGATCATTGATTAGAATAACGGAAAACGCAAAAGGTTCAAAATCTTCTGTATCATGTGAAAGTCTTATGTTAGACGATTTTTCAGTATCAGATACAGTACCAACAAACGACATAAGAACCGATGATGTAGAATTTTCACACGAGGCTAAAATTGGAAAAATTTCAGATAAGACAATATTCTATCTAATGAGTAGAGGTTTATCAGAAGAAGATGCAAAAGCTATGATTGTCAGAGGTTTTGCATATCCAATATCAAAGGAATTACCAGTTGAGTATGCTGTAGAAATGAATAATTTGATTAATTTGGAATTAGAGGGAGCTATAGGATAAGCTTTGAAAAGAATATAGTATCGATTGACATAAGTCAAATTATAGAAAGGACATAAAATGAAAGGAATGCTTTTAAATGAAACTCCAGTTAGAACTTCTAAAAACTTCAATATAAATGATATAACTATTGAAAATACTGAAGTAGCAGACACAATAAATGAATTTAATAACGTTACAATTTCGGAATTTGGTTCAAAGATAATGTTAAATGAAGAAATTGAAAAATTCGAACTAAAGTATGGTTTAAATGAGTTTCTTACAAATCAAGTAAATAAGAGTGCTAACTTTAAAGCAAATATAGTTGTAGATAGCAAAACTAATAAGGATATTAAAGTTGACTTTAAATTTGATAAAAAAAATCGCAACTTAGTTGATGCAATAAATATAGTTGCAAACGATGGAACTAAATCAACAATAGTTATAAAATACGATTCAGACGAAGAGGTAAATGCTTATCATAATGGCATTATAAAGACAATCGCTGGAAAACAAGCAACTCTAAACGTTATAGTTGTAAATTTTTTAAACAACAAGTCAACTAACTTTTTAGCTATTGATAATTGTATAGAGGATGACGCCAATATAAACTACTATATTATAGATTTTGGCGGAAAAACAAGCGTCACAAACTACTATTCAAATATAAAAGGAAAAAATGCAGATAGTAGATTAAACACTTTATATATTGGCTCAGAAGAGCAATTGATTGATTTAAATTATATAGGTGAGCTATTTGGTGAAAAATCTAATATTAATATAGAAGTTCAAGGAGCTTTAAAAGGTAAGGCAAGAAAACATTTTAAAGGGACAATAGATTTTAAAACAGGATGTAAAAAAGCAACAGGAAACGAAAATGAAAATTGTATTTTACTTTCAGATACAGCAAGATCTTTAGCATTACCAATGCTTCTTTGTTCAGAAGAAGATGTTGAAGGAAACCATAGTACGTCTTCAGGTAAGATAGCTGAAAAAGAGCTATTTTATATAATGAGTAGAGGCTTTAAGTTAAAGGAAGCATTGAAACTAATGGTTAGAGCAAAGTTTAATAAAATTTTGGAAGAAATAAAAGATGATGATTTAAAAGCTGAAATACTTGAGCAAATTGATAAAAGAATCGACTAATCTCTGACATATGTCGAAATTAGTCGATGAATATAGCGAACAAATGTATTGATATTTTTTATAAAATATTGTATAATTACCGAACATAAGGGATGAGTCAAGCAGATGTGTGTGTTGCCTTCAAACCTAGATTGCATCTAGAGATTGGAGGTGGTGTTTATGATTATTGTTTTATTTGTAGTACTATACATATCCATAATTATAAACCTAGCCTTAATAAGCATTGTTTTATGCTTATTAGCTAACATGTAAAAATAAAACACCACATTTGACTAGCACTCCGATGTGGTGTTTCTTATAACATTTATAGGCAACATACACATCTCGTGTATGCTCATTTCTTATGTCTATTATAACATATGAATTTGAATTGTCAATATTTACTGTAAAGTCAAAAATATATAATTAATAGTAAAAAAGGAGAAATAGTAATGAATTCATCAGATATTAAAAAGGATTTTCCAATATTGCAAAACAGAAAAGAATCATATTTAGATAGTGCTGCGACAACACAAAAACCTAAACAAGTAATAGATGCAATAGATGAATATTATAAAAACTTTAATGCAAATCCCCATAGAGGTGCATATTCACTTAGTATAGAAGCAACTCAAAAATATGAAGAGACAAGGGAAAAAATAGCAAAGTTCATTAACGCAAAACATACTGAAGAAATTATATTTTCAAAAAACGCAACGGAAAGTCTAAATTTAATTGCTTATTCATATGGTATGGAGAATTTAAAAGTAGATGACGAAGTTGTTTTATCAATAATGGAGCATCACTCTAATTTAGTTCCTTGGCAAAAAGTTTCTAAAGTAACTGGATGCAAATTAAATTATATGTATTTGAACGATAATTTTGAAATATCAGATGAAGAAATAGAAGCTAAAATAACAGATAGAACAAAAATTGTAGGTATAACACATATTTCAAATGTTTTGGGAACAATAAACGATGTTAAAAAAATTATAAAATATGCACATAAAAAGGGTGCAATTGTCGTAATAGATGCTACACAAAGTATTCAGCATATGAAAATTGATGTACAAGATTTAGATGCAGATTTTATAGTATTTTCAGGTCACAAAATATTGGCTGCATTAGGAATTGGTGTATTGTATGGGAAAAAAGAAATTTTGAATAAAATGACTCCGTTTTTAATGGGTGGAGATATGATTGAATATGTTTACGAGCAAAATACAACATATGCACCATTACCGAATAAATTTGAAGCTGGAACTCAAAATGTAGAAGGAGTTATTAGCCTAGGAGCTGCTATAGATTATATTGAAACAATTGGATATGACAATATTCAAAGAATAGAAAAAGAAATAGTTGATTATGCTATGCAAGAGCTTTCAAAATTGGATTATTTAACACTGTATGTAACTCCAAATAGAGCACATCATTCAAGTGTAATTTCATTCAATATTAAAGGAGTGCATCCACATGATGTTGCAAGCATATTAGATGCCAATGGGGTTTGTGTAAGATCTGGAAATCATTGTGCACAACCATTGATGAGATACCTAGGAATAGACTCAACATGCAGAGCAAGTTTCTATATCTATAATACAAAAGAAGATGTAGATAATTTGGTTAATGCTTTAAATAAAGCATATGAGATGTTTAAAAAATATATGTAGAATAAGGAGTAAAGATGGACGAATTAAGCGATTTATATAACGATTTGATTATGGAACATAGCATGAATTCGTGCAACAAAAAAGAGCTTAAATGCTATGATTGTTGCAAAATGGGACATAATCCAAATTGTGGAGATGAAATAAAATTAGAGCTTAAGATGGATGGAGATGTAATAGAAGATTTGGCATTTGTAGGGCATGGGTGTGCTATTTCTCAAGCTTCTACATCGATAATGATTGATACATTGAGAGGTAAAGCAATATATGAAGCAAAGAAAATAATTGAAACATTTATTGGTATGATTAAACGAGAAATAACTGACGAAGCGGAACTTGAAAAATTAGAAGATGCAATCGCATTTAGAAATATATCTCATATGCCAGCTAGAGTAAAATGCGCACTATTAGCTTGGCACACAATTGAAGATATGCTTGATGAAAGAGAAAGGAAAGTAGATGGAGAATAAAAAAGTATTGCTTGGTATGAGTGGAGGCGTGGATAGCTCAGTTTCTGCCCTATTATTAAAGCAAAATGGTTATGATGTAATAGGTGCTACAATGGAATTATTTTGCGGAAGTAGCTGTTGTAATATAAATACATACATTGATGCAAAGAACGTTTGTAATTCTATAGGAATACCACATTTTACATATAATTATCAAAGTGAATTCAAAAAATATGTAATAGATGATTTTATAGATTGCTATAAAAATTGTAAAACACCAAATCCATGCATAGAATGTAATAAATATATGAAGTTTGGATTGATGTATGAAAAAGCTAAGGAGCTTGGTTGTAATTATATAGCAACAGGTCATTATGCAAAAACTGAATATAGCGAGAAGTATGGTAGATGGGTATTAAAAAAATCTAGTGCTGGAAAAAAGGATCAGAGCTATGTATTATGGAATGTTCCAAAGGAATTAATAGAGCATATTTTATTTCCACTTGCTGATTTTGAAAGTAAAGATCAAATAAGAGCTATAGCAAAGGAGCACGATTTAAAAGTTGCAAATAAACCAGATAGTGAAGATATATGTTTTGTACCTGATGGAAATTATAAGAAATTTTTAGAGAATAATTCAGATATTAAACCGAAAAAAGGTAATATAGTAACTTCAAAAGGCGAAGTTCTAGGCACACATACAGGATTATATAATTACACAATAGGGCAAAGAAAAGGATTAGGAATATCGTATAAAGTTCCTCTATTTGTAATAGGATTTAATCCAATTAAAAATGAGGTTATTGTTGGAGAAGAAAATGAATTATACACAAAGGAAATGTATGTTGAAGACATTAATTTATTGTTATTTGATGAGATAAATCAAGAAATAGAAGTTGATGTTAAAACAAGATATTCATCAAATGTTGCAAAAGCAACAATAATTCAAGAAAACGATAAGATAAAAGTAGTATTTAAAGAGCCACAAAGGGCGATAACACCTGGCCAATCTGCAGTATTCTATATAGATGATATTGTTGTTGGTGGAGGTAAAATAATATAAAAATGGGGGTAAAGAATATGAAGATTTATTTTTATAACACATTAACAAAGAAAAAAGAGGAATTTAAACCAATGAATAAGGAAAAAGTCTGTATGTATTCTTGCGGTCCTACAGTTTATTATTATCCTCATATAGGTAATTTAAGAGCATACTTATTTATGGATTCTTTACGCAGGGTTCTAAAATATAATGGTTATAAATTAAAACATGTAATGAATATTACAGATGTTGGTCATCTTGTGTCAGATGCAGATGATGGTGAAGATAAGATGATGAAAGCAGCCAAAAGAGAGAATAAGAATCCATTTGAGATTGCAGATTTTTATATGAACGTATTTCTTCAAGATTTATCAAAAATAAATGTTGATATGCCGGAGATAATTGCTAGAGCTACCGAACATATTGATTGTATGGAAGAATATGTAAAACAAATAATTGCAAATGGTTATACATATGAGACAACAAATGCGATATATTTTGATACTACAAAACTTGATAAATATGGAGTTCTTTCAAATAAAGATGTAAAGGAAGAGGATTTAGAGGCTAGAATAGATACAGATCCAGAAAAACGAAATCCAAATGATTTTGCAGTATGGTTTAAAGCCCCAGAAAATCACATAATGAAATGGGACTCGTTCTGGGGAATGTGTTATCCAGGTTGGCATCTTGAGTGTTCAGCGATGGGTCATAAATACTTAGGAGAAGAATTTGATATTCATACAGGTGGTGTTGATCATATCACTGTTCATCATGAAAATGAAATCGCTCAAGCTAAAGGTTACTGTGGAAAAATTCCAGCACATTATTGGATGCATGTTGAGTTTTTGCAAGTAGATGGAAGAAAAATGTCAAAAAGCCTAAATAATTTATATACTTTGGATCAGTTATCTGAGATGGGATACGAGCCTGCAGTATACAGAATGTTTAATTTAGGTGCTCATTATAAAAAGCAAATTAATTTTACATTTGATGCAATGGATGCTGCAAAAACAGCATTATCGAGATTGAGAGAAGGATATCTAAAACATAAAGAGGGTACTTCAAAAATAAATCAAGACGTTATAAAAGAGTACGAAGAAAAATTCAATGAGGCTATTAATGATGATTTAAATATGCCTGTTGCTATGAGTGTTGTTTGGGATGTAATAAAAAATCCAAATAAGTCAAAGTCACTAGCTGATTTAATAGAGAAGTTTGATACTGTTATGGGATTTGATTTAAAAAATTATATACCAGAAAAGAAAGAGCTTCCAAGCGATATTCAAGAGCTTGTAGCACAAAGAAATGAAGCAAGAGCTTCTAAAAATTGGGCTGAATCAGATAGATTAAGAGATGAGTTAATTGCAAAAGGATATACTGTTAAGGATAGTAAAGAAGGTACTATCGTTGAAAAGAATTAATTATAATTTGAATATTATAATACCTTATGGTTAGAATAAAATTGTAGCATTAATCTGCTACAATTTTTTTTTGAAAGGACTTTGTGAAAATGGAAAATCAAAAAATTAATTGCACAGTAGAATCATGTAAATATAATAACTGCAATAGCCAAGAGTGTGTTTTAAAGCAAATAATGGTTACTCCTGTTAAAAATTGTGAAGCCAAAAAGCCAGATGAATCAATGTGCAGTAACTACGTTAATCTAAAATAAATAAGTAAAAAGACCCATCTGAATATCTTGACTTTATAAAAAAATAGAAATACAATGCACATAGTTTATAAAAGTATTTTATATTAAATACTTAATTCAAAGGAGGAAGATAAAATGCCATTAGTAACGACTAAGGAAATGTTTGAAAAATCAATGAAGGAGCACTTCGCAATAGGTGCATTTAATGTAAATAATATGGAGATTATACAAGGGATTGTTGATGCTGCTGCCAAGGAAAATTCACCTGTAATTTTGCAAGCATCTTCAAGTGCAATAAAATATGCAAGAATCCCATATTTAATGAAAATGGTTGAGGCAGCTTTGGAGGAGCATGATATTCCAATAGCAATTCATTTGGATCATGGACCAGACTTTGAAACATGTAAAATGTGCATAGATAATGGATTCACATCTGTAATGATTGATGGGTCAAAATATGATTTTGAGGAAAATGTTGCTTTAACAAAACAAGTTGTTGATTATGCTCATGCACATGGAGTTGTTGTAGAAGCAGAGCTTGGAAAGCTTGCTGGTATTGAAGATGATGTAAATGTTTCAGATAGTGATGCTATGTACACAGATCCTGAGCAAGCAAGAGAGTTTGTTGAAAGAACAGGATGTGATTCATTAGCAATAGCAATAGGAACTAGCCACGGTGCATATAAATTTAAAGGAGAGGCTAAACTTCGTTTCGATATATTGGCAAAAATAAAAGAGCTAATTCCAAATACACCAATAGTATTACATGGTGCATCAACAGTTATTCCAGAGCTAGTTGAAATGTGTAATAACTTTGGTGGAAATATTCCAGGTGCAAAAGGTGTTCCAGATGAAATGCTACATGAGGCAAGTATCTCTGGAGTATCTAAGATAAATGTTGATACAGACTTAAGACTTGCAATGACAGGAGCTATAAGAAAAGTATTTGCAGAGGATCCTTCTGCATTCGATCCTAGAAAATATTTAACTCCAGCAAGAGCTCTTGTAGAAGAAACTGTTGCACATAAAATAAGAGATGTATTTGGATCTTCTAATAAAGCATAAATTATTAATATAGTATGTTAAAATTGACTGATTTATAGTATAATATAAATCAGTCAATAATTTTATTAAAAGAAAGGAATAATATGTAATGGATAGAGTAATCGCAAAAAATCCAAATGCAAGACATAATTATACAATAGAGGATACAATTGAAGCCGGAATTGTGCTAACAGGAACTGAAATCAAATCAATTAGAGCAGGAAAAGTTAATATGAAAGAAAGTTATGCAGGATTCAAAAATGGGGAAGTATACATATATTCAATGCATATTAGCCCATATGAACAAGGAAATATTTTTAACAAGGATCCGCTAAGAGATAGAAAACTTTTACTTAATAAACTTGAAATAAACAGATTGTATGGAAAAATTAAGCAAAAAGGTTATTCACTAGTTCCAATAAGTTTATACTTTAAAGGTGACATAGTTAAAGTTGAGCTAGGAATTGGAAAAGGTAAGAAATTATATGATAAAAGGGAAGATATTGCCAAGAAAGATGCTGAGAGAAGAATGTTGCAAGCAAAAAACAGGGATAGATAACTTTTGGGGACGGAGGAAAAAATTTCTATAATAGAAAATTTTTCCTCCGTCCCTAAAATTTTTCATCCAAAAAATTCAAGAAAATGAGTCCGTCCCTATTTTTTATTAGATCGTGCTGCAAAATACCAAAATAGAACAACAATCGCTATGGCCACAATTGCAATTAAAATCCAAAGCCATGTTTTTGATTTATTTGTATTATCCGAAGTCTCTTGTACACTGTAATCTATAGTGTTTTTTATGTTTTCGCCAACATTTTGAACGCCATTTTTTATATTTTCGCCAACATTTTGAACGCCATTTTTTATATTATCTCCAGCTTTTTCAGCATTTTTCTCAAGTTCATTAGTTGCTTCTTTTGTTGAATTAGCTGTATTTTGAGCTGATTCTTCAACTTTATTTTCGGCACCACCTATAATGTTTTTAACACTATTACCAATTGCATCAACATCATTGTTACCAGTTGTTAAAGCATAGGCAGTAGCTGTGGATGCAAATATAGTAGATAAAATTATCAATGTAGTAAAAAATATTTTTTTCATTGTAAGCCTCCTTTTTGATTTTTAAGCTAATAATGCTTACAGTTAGTATTTTTCCAAAATTAAAATTTATACAAAAAAATACGAATACATGAGATGTATCCGCATTTATAACTATAAAATAAATTATTTCTTCAATCTAGTGAAAATAGCAATCGAAAGTAGAATCAAAACAATTCCAACTGCAATCAAAAGTATATTTATTATATTAGGAGCAGAGAAAAATTCATTTTCTGAAGATTTTGCATTTCCAACTACTGGCATAATATCGCCTGTTGTTTGTGTTTGAGTTGCTGCATTTTGTGTTGATACTAAAGATGTATTTGTAGCAGTATTATTTTCATCTGCATATGTTAAACTTCCAAATAGTAAGCATGAAAAGCTTAGCATTACAACTATTAATAAAATTTTTGTAAATTTTTTCATAAAATTACCTCCAAAATCCATACAATATGATATTATAATAACATAAAAAAACAAAAAAAGTCTATACATAATAAAAAATTCTTATAATAACATAAGGAGGTTGTTTATGGGAAAACCGCATAGTAATTTGTATGAGATGACAAATTATTCTAATATAAGAGAGATTATAAGTGATGGGATAAAAAAATATCCAAACCATATTGCTTTTACTGTTAAACAAAAAGATGGCAAAGAAGTTAAATATAGAGATATAACGTACAAGGAATTTGGTGAAGATATTAATAGTTTGGGCGCAGGCTTTATAAAATTAGGCTTGAAAAATAAAAAAATAGCTATAATAGGTCCAAATAGTTATGAATGGGCTCTTTCATATATAACGATATTGTATGGAGTTGGAATTGCTGTTCCGCTTGATAAAGGATTGCCTGATAAAGAGATAGAAGATTCAATAATAAGAAGTGGCGCGGACGTAATTATATTTGACGAAAAATATAAAGAAACAATAAAATCAATAAAAGATAAAAAGAGCGCAAATTTAAAAGAATATATATGTATGCAGAATATTGATGATAGCAATTTTAATACAATTTCTAATATTAAAAAAATTGGGGATGAGGATTTAAAAAGAGGAAATAAAGAATTCTTTGATTTAGAGATTGATAATGAGAAGGCAAATGTAATAATTTTTACTTCTGGCACAACGTCCTTATCTAAAGCTGTAATGTTATCTCAAAAGAATATTGCTTCAGATGTTAATTCAATGAATGCTGCTGAAAAACTTTTAGATACAGATGTTAATTTATTTATGCTTCCTTTTCATCACACATTTGGTTCAACAGCTATAATATTAATGCTAAACAATGGCGTTAAAAATGTATTTTGTGATGGATTAAGACATATACAAGAAAATATGAAAGAATATAAGGTTTCTGTTTTCGTTTGTGTACCTCTTTTACTAGAAGCGATGCATAAAAGAATTGTTGCGGAGATAAAAAAGCAAGGTAAGGAAAAGACGGTAGAATCTGCTAAAAAAATAAGTAGAGCCCTTTTGAAAATTGGAATTGATATCAGAAAAAAATTGTTTAAGGATATTTTAGTTAATTTTGGTGGACATATGAGATTTATAGTTAGTGGTGCTGCCGCTATAGATAAAAAAGTTGCTGAGGACTTTAATGCTTGGGGAATTTTAACTATACAAGGATATGGCTTAACAGAAACATCGCCGGTACTTTGTGCTGAAAATGCAAAGTTTATCAGATATGGCTCAGTAGGAGTTCCACTTAATGATATGCAAGTTGAGATAGATAACCCCGATGAAAATGGAATAGGTGAGCTTATAGCTAAAGGACCAAACGTAATGCTTGGGTATTATAACAATGAAGAAGCTACGAAAGCAAGTTTAATAAATGGATGGTATCATACAGGTGATTTAGGGTACAAAGATAAGGATGGATATATTTTTATAACAGGAAGAAGAAAAAATGTAATTGTTTTGAAAAATGGTAAAAACGTTTTCCCTGAGGAAATCGAGGTTTTAATTAATAATTTACCTTATGTTGCTGAATCAATGGTATTTGGATATCCCAAAGATGATGATTATGTTGTTTCGGCAAAAATTGTATATGACGAAAACTATGTAAAAAAATCATTGAATAATATGCCTGAAGAAGAGCTAAGAGAAAAAATTTGGTCTGATTTGAAAGAAATAAATCAAACCGTTCCGAAGTATAAGCATATAAAGAAATTTATAATTACAAAAGAGCCAATGATAAAAACTACAACTGCAAAAATAAAAAGATTTGAAGAGCTAGATTTGATAGTAAAGCAGAAGTTATTAGACTAAAAAAGGACGTGATTAATAATGATTAAAAATATAATTATTGCAAGTAATAATAAAAATAAGATAAGAGAAATGAAATCAAAGCTTAATCCGTTTGGATTTGATATAGTATCCCAAAGAGAAGCGGGATATGATATAGATGTTGAAGAAAATGGCACAACGTTTAGAGAGAATGCTCTTTTGAAAGCGAGAGCATTATACCAATTAGCAAATAAACCAGTTATGTCTGATGACGCAGGATTAGAGGTTGACTTTTTAGATGGTGCTCCAGGAGTATACTCTGCTAGATTTTGCGGACCAGATGCGACAGACAAAGATAAATATAATAAAATCTTAGAGCTTATGAAAGATGTTAAGGATGAAAGCAAAAGAACTGCAAGATTCGTTTGTACGATATGCTACATAGACGAAAATGGAACGGAACATTTTTTTGAAGGCAAATGCGAGGGAAAAATAGCTTTTGCTCCGCAAGGTGATAATGGCTTTGGATACGATCCAATATTTTTAGTTGGTGAAGAATCTTTTGCTGAAATAAGTGAAGAAGAAAAAAATAAAATAAGTCACAGAGGACTTGCAATTAATAAATTGTTAGAGTATCTTAGAGATACAAAATAAATTGAGAAGAGGAATACAAATGATATACGAATTTGAGGTGCCAGGTAAAATTGTAGGTAAGGGTAGACCTAGGCTTAATACATATACAGGTAGTGTGTATACACCAACTAAAACGAAGGATTATGAAACATTAGTGGAGCAGTATTTTTTACTAAAATATCCAAGATTTAAGCCATTTGAAGGAAGAGTTCAGGTTGATATAAGTGCCTTTTTTGAGGTTCCAAAATCAGCTAAAAAGTCTGAAAAAGAGCTAATGTTAGAAAATAAAATTAATCCAACGAAGAAACCTGATATAGATAACATAGTTAAAATTATTTTGGATGCGATGAATGGAATTGCGTTTAAAGATGATATACAAATAACAAAGCTTAGCGTTGAAAAGACCTATTCAGAAAAAGAATCTATAAAGGTTAAAATAAGTGAATACTAAAATTTTAATTTTAGTATTCCAATTATTATTAATAAAATACCTGAAATTTTTGACCAAATATTATCGGAATATTTATTTTTCTTAATTAATTTGTGGCCAAAACAATTTCCTAGTTTTATAAAAATTGTATTCAAGGCACTGATATATATTGGAAGGAAGCTAGTATAGATTCCAGCTACAGCAGAGCTTACAATGACTCCAAAACTATCTAGAGATATTGCTAATCCAAGTAAAACAGCTTCTCTTGAATCTATATCTTTTGAATTATCCAAATCAGATGTTTTTGTATTAAATATCATGAAAATACCAAGTGCTGATAGTATCAAACTACCGGCGATATGCGATATATAGATAGGTATGAATTGCCTTATGGTATTTCCTATAATCATGGAAATAGATGTAACTAAAATTGAAATTATAAAAAGTATCAAATTTGAAGAATTTGATATTTTTATTTTTTTTAGGCCATACGTAATTCCAATGCCAATAGCATCTATGCTTGATGAAAGCCCAATTATTAAAATGTAAAAAAGCAAAATAACTCACCTCTTAATATAATATGAAAAAAAATGAAAATTGCTAAAAAATAATGTCGCACGAAAATATAAAATTAAGGTTCTAGAAATTAAAAGCTTAGAATATAAATATAATAAAAAGTTTGGCCATAGTTTTGTGGAGGAAGAGCAATTTGAAATTTATTAGAGCTTGTTTTGTTATAACATTAATTTGTATTTTTTGGACAAGTACGTGCAGTATTTTAAATGCATCCTATTACAGGAAATTTGATGTGTTTGAGGAATATATGGAAGATAATAGAAGAAAACACAGAATTGTTAAAAATAGTTATAAGTGCGGTAATACTCAGTATCTGTACGATATAAGCGTAATAGAAAAAAATTTATTACTTAAATTAATTTTGGGTTCTATAATAAATGTTGGGGTGTAAAAACTCCAGCATTATTTTTTTGAAAAAATTAATGCACTTATTTGAAATACCTGATAGAATTTAAGCGACCAAACCAAACACTAAGGAGGTATTAAATAAGTGCGTACTCATTAT
>JAFWDV010000019.1 GCA_017515985.1 Clostridia bacterium | reverse complement strand
AAGTCGAACTGTCAATTTGTTAGATTCTAAGACCTCTGTAATTTGCTGTTCTAACTTAAATTCTTATGTAAATAATTTTATAACGAAAAAAATTAGATGTAAATTAAAATTATTTACATCTAAAAGTATACTTGTAATTTATCTCTTTTTATATATAATAAGTTCTGGATTATCTCCATTCACTCCATACTCGCTTATAAGTATAAAATTCATATTTGCAAGTATGCCAAAACATCTTATAATTTCTCCATCATTAAATTCACATTCTACTTGATTTCCTAAATATATTTCATTGTCATCTAATAATCTAACATATTCTCCATTTGGCATAGGATAACTTAAATTTACGAATGTTCCATTTAATGGATTTAATTCTTTTATTTTAGGCATACCTTGAATATTCAACTCATTAATTTCATCTATCAATTGTTTCTTAAAAATTTCGTAATTTTCTTTTCCACTTGTAAGAATATATTTTGCAACAAAACATTGTTTTCCAAAAGGACAGCCTTTAGTTATCATACAACCTTTACAATTATTATTTTTCCCATAGCCGCAATTACTGCAATCCGCTCCACATATTGATTCCATATTCTATTTCTCCTTAAATTTCTATATTTTTTTCTTTATTAAGCCATCTTTATTACAATAAACATATATAATACCTTTTCCTCTTTTAAAAAATCTAGCTTCAGCATTTTGTTCTGGATATAATTTTACAATTTCACATCTATCATTTGTCACATAAGCAATAAAAGAAATATAATGTTCTTTTGTCATATCATGTTCAATAGAAATATAATATTCATTTTCAATTATTTCACAATTTATAATATGTTTTTCGTTTTCAGTTTCCGCTTCTAAAATTGGTAAATTTATACCACAACAAGAATTTAGATTTTCCCCCATTGTATGTATTATATTTCCACAAATAGGACATACTGAAAACTTTGATTTTAACATATTACTTGATTTATTTTGATTCATTATATATTCACCATTCATAAGTTCAAATACTGATACTTATCGTAGAGTTAATATAGTAAGATGATTTATTGTTTTGCTTCTTTTCTATGATTTAAGTGTATTCCAATATGTCCAATACCTAATATAATAGATGAAACAATAAGTGGAACATTTTTGCCATATACACCTAAAAGTAAAAATGATACTACTGGCAAAGTAGCTCCTGCAACCGGCACACCTAATATACTACTATACATATCATTCATTGTTTTATTGCTTTTAAAATATCTTATCCAATATATTTCATATAATATCATTAAAAGAAATGCTATAAGTAAAATTATAGACCAATTTGAAATACAATTTATATTAAAATCAGAAAATATCAATACTAAACAAGTATTTCCAACTTCTCCTATTCTTTCTAATGCTAATAATACTTTGTTCTCATTTTTTTCATATTTTTCATAATCCTTTGGCTTATTCTTACTCCATAAAATATTAGGAATCATAAGCATAAGTATGAATATTAAGCCCACATATGAAAATCCAATATTCATTTTACCCACTCCTAAATATATCAACGGTGCATACAACGACCAAAATATATATTTTTTCGTTTATTATATCATATTATTTGATATTTACAACCAAAAAGAACTCACTATATAACTAGTGAATTCCTTTTGTATTAATACTTCAAGAAAGAACTACGCTGTAAACTTCCCACCACTGAATAAACCATTCATCATGTGTTACTATTTTCTTGTAACCCTTCTGCCACCTTCGATTTGAACTTGTGCAATTTTTGCACAAGTTGAATTTTCTTCAAGTTCTTCATCCTTATATATATTATTTATATGCTTTGTAATTCCGCTTCTATCAATTTTAAAAAGTTTTGTTAACGATTCTACATTAAGCCAAACATTTTCATTTTGCAATATAACTTCTATACTAATATTATCTTCATCATCTGTATAGAAAACTATATTGTTGTTGTACATATTTATTCAATAATATTCAATAAACTTTTTCAAAAAGATTTCGACATTATTTGACTTTAATAAATTAATTGCCGCTTTCTCTCGTAAATTTTTATTCATTTACGAATAAAAGCGGCAATTTAGATTTTTTATTTTACTCAATTCTATGCTTTTCAAAGGTTACAAATTCGGTACCTTTTAAATAATTATTTAAGTTTTAGAATCACAATATTTTCAACATGGGTTGTGTATGGGGCGTTGCATAGTGGTTTAACCATGTATATAGTACCAGGAACATATCTACGCTCCCTACACACTATAAGCTTAAAGTTTATCTTTCTATTTTCCTTGATATAACATCTTTGAGTATCCTTTTTATATATTCAGGTCTTTTATTTTCTTCTATGTTTAAATTTTCATCAATTTTTATATCTCTCACCTTTATACCATAAGTCATCTCTATATATTCAGCTAATACATGTCTATGACAAAAGTCTTGTCCTTTTTCAAAGCAAAGCAGTATTGGATCTTTTTCATCCTTAAGTAACTCTTCTATATCAACCTTTGATAAGACATGTTTATAATATTGTTCAATATAATATCTATTATTTTCTTCTTCTGGAATTTTTCCAATATTATCATGCCATATATTCCAAAAGGCTCTTTTGGGAGCAAGTTCAGGTATTGCTTTACCTTTAAATCCAACACTTTTTCCTCTATCACCTGATATAGATATTAAATTTCCAACTTTACACTCTTCATAATTACCTGTAAAAATTCGATTATTCATTTTTACTCCTTCTTTATTTTAATTTTAAAATTGCGATTGACTCTGTGTGGGTTGTGTAGGCACCGTCAACATATGAATTAACTATGTATAATGTTCCATAGATATGTTTCCTTCGTGCACAACAACAAAATATCTATCTAACTCCTTCATCAAACACTTGTGTTAAATCACCTTCAAAACCATAAATTTGCTTACACAAAGGTTGCTTACGTTTTCCTCCTGGAACAACTACTTTTTCCAAATTCTCATAAATACTATATAATCTAATACCGTACTTTTCCATTGTTTCAATGCTTATTTCTTTAAATGCTGGACATGGCAATATAATTCCATCATATCTTATATCCAGCTTTTCTGTTCCTGCTGTGCACAAGTGTGATATTTTCCCATTTAGCGGAATTCCTATTCTAATTTTCCCACTAAAATGCTCTTTTTCTCTATTTAGTATCTCAGCGAACTCTTTTAATTCTTCTTGGCTAAGCATTAACTCATCTTTGTATTCTCTTCCTCTACCTTGTGGTACAAAATTTAAAACACTTATATTTTTAACATCCGCTATTTCTAGACATTCAATTATATCAGGAAACTCTTTATAATTTTGTTTCATAGGAACAAAATGTACATCAACAGTTAAACCTGCATTTCTAGCTCTTATAATTGAAGTCATCGCATATGTATTTGTTCTTTTTCTCCCCATTAAATCATTATCAATTTCTTCATCTACTGCTTGCCAATCAAATACAATTTTATCTAGTCCTAATTCTTTTAAATGCCATAATTCCTCTTTAGATATTGATGTGTATTCTCCCGGATTAAGATAGTGTTCATAATATGCTTTTATTTTTTGTTTTAAACGTTCATTCCATGGTTCATATTGTTCAATTTCTTGCAAAGCATTTTCACATTTATTATTTATTTGCTCCACCATCTCTTCTGATATTTCACTTAATCTTTTTATTCCACTGGTAAATACTACTGTTCTTAATCCGTTATTTTTACAAAATTCAATCATCTCAAAAAGCTCCGGATGAAGAAATGGCTCACCGCCAGAAATAGATACTTCACCTATGCCACCATGATTTATAAAATGAGTTATTGTTCTTTTGAATTGTTCTAAACTTATTATTGTCTTTTTTTCTTTTGATGAATTTGAAGAACAAAACTTGCATTTATTTGGACAAGTTTGTATTACTTCAAAACATAAATCTTTTAGCATTTTATTTCACCTCATTATATAGCTCTTTATTAGCCTTTTAATTTAAGAACTGAAACGACCTCGCAATGGGTTGTACATGGAGCGTTGCATAGTGTTTTAACCTTGTATATGGTTTCAGGAACATATCTACGCCCATACTCATAAATTGTAATTTCTTGTTATGGTTTATTTATTATCACTTATCATTTTCTTTTTAAAAATAACAATAGAAATAACTAAAGCTAGTATAGTATATATACCAAAAACAATTATATTTCTTATTGTTATACTTTCTAAATTAGCATTCATTATACCTTTAATAATAGTTACACAAGATTCAAAAGGTAAATATTCACATATCTTTGAAAATACATCTCCTAATAATTCCCTTGGAAAATACATTCCACTTGTAAAGCAAACAAGTTGAACTACAATACTTGATATTCCTGATGATGCCTTTTCTGAGAACAGACTTCCTAATATTATACCTATTGCAATAAAAAGAATAGCAATAATTAATGAAATAAGTATAGCCAAAATAATATTTATGCTAAAATTTAATCCTAAAGCTATAGCAAGTATAAAAAACAACACATTTTGAATTAGTATAAGTGGAATAATCGATAACATATAGCCTAATATATACTCTATTGGTTTCATTGGACTTATACCTAATCTAATAAGTAATGATGACGTTCTATCTTTGCTTACAAGCATGGCTGTAAATAGCGTTATAAATGAAAATCCGAAAACTATAATTCCAGGAGTAAAATTCTGTAGCTCATAACTTTCGTTTGGAATATTTATTTGTTTAAATATAAATAATAAAAATAGTGGTAACAATATAGAAAATATTATACTTAATGGATCTCTTATTATTTCCTTAAAATTTCTTTTCGCAAAATTTAGTGTTCTCATTATAATTCACCTCCAGTTGCAATTTTTACAAAAGCATCTTCAAAGTTTTTTGTTCCTGCTTTTTTTATTAGTTCTTCAGCAGTTCCTACATCTACTAAATTTCCTTTTGCCATAATTCCTATTCTATCTGATAAACTTTCTGCCTCTTCCATATAATGTGTAGTCAAAATTATTGTAATTTTTCCTTTAAGTTTTTCTATTACATGCCATAATTCTTTTCTAGCAATTACATCAAGTCCAAGTGTTGGCTCATCTAAAAATAATATTTTAGGCTCATTTATTAAAGCTATTGCAATAGATACTTTTCTTTGCCATCCTCCTGATAGTGTTTTTGCTTTTTGCTTTAAAACTTCTTCTAGTTTAAACATTTTTACAAGTTCATCAATCTTTTCTTCTTTATTAGGTATTTGATATACTCCTGCCATAAATTCTAGATTTTCTTTTACAGAAAGATTTGGAGCAATAGCTGTCTCTTGAGGAGATACATTTAGAATCTCTTTTATTTTTTGTCTGTCCTTAATTATATCTAGACCATTTATTTTTATTTCTCCATCTGTTGGTAAAATTAGTGTTGATAACATTTTTATAGTTGTTGTTTTTCCTGCACCATTTGTACCAAGTAAAGCAAATAATTCTCCTTCATTTATCTTTAATTCAATTCCATTTACTGCTGTTTTTTCTTTGAATTTTTTTGTTAAATTCTTTGTTTCAATTGATAGCATTATTTATTCCCTCCTTTTGGAAACACTTTATCTGTCAAGTCCTCTATTGCATCTGCTTTTAATAAAGCTATTCCTCTTTCTTTATCACAAAGAACTATAACAGAATCTCCTGGTTTTATATCAAACATGTCTCTTGCTTCTTTAGGTATTACTATTTGTCCTTTTTCTCCAACTTTGCTTATTCCTACAAATTTATCTCTATCCATTTTCCCCTCCTTATATTATACTTGTTATACTTTTCTTACTTATTATACGTTGTTGATATAAAAAAAGCAATAGACTTTTAAAATCTATTACTTTTTTCTCGACATATTACTATTTATCTTTATTTCAAATTTAAAACAGTAATTGACTCTATATGGCTCGTAAAAGGAAACATATCCACTGGCTGAATTTCAACTATTTCATATTTTTCTTCCATCATTTTTAAATCTCTTACCATTGTTGCTGGGTTGCAGCTAATATATACAACCCTATCTACATTCAGCTTTAAGATATTATTTATCGTGTTATTATCTAATCCTTTTCTTGGTGGATCCACAATTACAACATTTGGATTTATTTTTTCTTCCTTAATCAATTTATCAAATGCTTGCTCCACATCTCCGCAAATAAAATCAATATTTCTAATTTTATTCATATTTGCATTAACAATTGCATCTTCTATTGCTTGCTCAACAATTTCAATTCCATAAACTTTCTTAGCAAATTTAGAAGCAAATATGCCTATCGTTCCTATTCCACAATATAAATCACAAACAACATCATCTTTTGTTATATTTGCTTTCTCTATGGCAATATTGTAAAGAGCCTCTGCTTGAACTGGGTTAACCTGATAAAATGACATAGGAGATATTTTAAAAACAAAATCGCCTAACACATCTGTAATATAACCTCTTCCAACTATAGATTCATTTTTATTTCCCATTATCACATTTGTATTTTGCATATTGATATTTTTTACAACTGTTTTAACATTTGGAAACTCATCTACTATATTATTTGCAATAGTCAATTCATGAGGAATCTCTTTCCCGTTAACAACAAGAATTACCATAATTTCATCCGTTTGAATTCCAACCTTTGTAATTATGTGTCTAACAAGACCTTTTCGATTGTCTTCATTATATGCACTTACATCAAATTTCTTCATCTGTTCAACAACAAATCTTGCTATTTCATATGAAATATCTTTTTGTATTTTGCACTCTTGCAATGGTATTATTTCGTGTGTTCTCTTAGCATACACTCCAAATACAATGTTTTCTAATTTATCATTACCTACTGGATATATGGCTTTATTACGATAATTATATGGATTTCCCATTCCTAATGTTTTTGCTACATCTACTTTCTGTTTTAGGGTTTTATTCACCAAATTTTGAACCTTTTGTTGCTTTATGTTCAGTGTTTCTTCGTAATCGATGTGTCTTAAATTACAACCTCCACATCTTTTATATGTACTACAATCTGGCGTGCATCTATGCTGAGATTTGCTTATTATATCCAAAATCCTACCAAATGCATGAGACGAAGTAACCTTTGTAATACATATTTTACACTTTTCACCTTTAATGGCGCCATCTATAAAAATAGCAAAATTATTAATTTTTGCAATTCCTTCACCTTCAAATCCATCATCTATTATATCGACAATGTATTCTTCGTTCTTTTTAACTGGAATTTCCATATATCCACCTTCCCTTTTTTCTCTTAAAAGCTTTGGCTATTATATCATATTTATACTTATTATGTCTAGTTGGAGCTATTATTTACAAACAAAGTGTAATTCTTAAGCTCCAACTTCAAAAAAAGTACCAAATTATACGAAAATTTGGTACATCTTTTTTATTCATCTTTTTTTACTTGTTTTTTCTCTTCTTTATTTTCTATTATTTCATCGATATCAATATTAAATTTTTCTAAAATATCTATACCATCGTCTAGACCTAAATCTTCAAAATACTTTTCCTTCATAACAACATTCCTCCAAACGTTGAGATTATTATACTACAACATAAAATATATGCCAAGTATATTTGCAAACTATCTGTCTATTATTTCACAAATTTGTTGTTTGATTCCTAATTTCTTTTCTTTTAAGCTCCTGATTGCTTTTTCTCTTGAAATGATATCGTCGCTCTTTTTTCCACTTAAGCTAATGTTGTACCCGCCTTTTCTTTTTATATCTATTTCGTATCTTTCAATTTGTCTATCAAGAGCCTCATATGCCTGACGTAAATTTTTAATTGATTTTTTAAGGAGCTCTCCAAGCATAAAAGATTTATCATCTTCATCCATATCGCTTCCATTTATCTGCTCTGCCAATCTAGCAATATCAGTTTTTGTACAATTAGATGTAAACATTCCAATATTATGCACTTCTATAGTTTCATCATCTTTTGGCACCTTAATACCAGAAGCTTTAATTTTTTTGATAATTTCATCAAAAGACTTTGGACCTAATTTGTTTATTCTTCTAATCTCTTCTCTTGTAAGCGCTAATAATTGTGCTACATTCTTTATTCCTGCGTTTTCTAGTGCTGTACAAGATCTGGTTGAAAGACCAAATTCTTTTAATGATATTTGAAATTGCGGTATAATGCCCATTTCTATCATTTTTCTATTTAATAAATCTAATAAATCGCTATCATGCTTATCTTTTCTATTTTGAAATATCTTTTTCATTTCTTCATTTAGAAAAAGTCTAGCATCATCATCCAAATAAAATCTTATCATTTCTTCATTAATGGCTTTATAAAAACCTCTATCATCCAATCCTTCAGATTGTATATAAAAAATATCCCCTTTTCTTATTGGAATACCTTCGTCTGATGGAACTCTAACACCTATTTGCTCTAGTTTTTCGCATAGCTCTGCCAAACATCCTACGCCAAACTCTTTTAAAACTTTGAGATCATTCAATGAATAATCTAACAACTGCTCTACAGTATATATTCCTTCTTTGCTTAAACAGTTATACAATCTCGTTGATGGGTTAAGACTTATAATTTTTATTTTTTCAATACCTGCAGTATCTCTTGATACAATCTTTTTTTCAAATAAACGTGTAAGCACTGCACTATTTTCCATAGCTATAAGTCTTTTTTTCTCATCCAATGCTGTTAGAAGACTTTGAATTTGCTTTTTACCTATTCCTGATTGAATTATTTTTCTTTCCAATTCATCACAATCATTAATATAATTATCATTATTCGTAATTGTTAAATCCTTTATAGTATTTTCAAAAATGATGTATATAAGTTTACTTTTCGATTTTCTATTTGAAGATTTTTCTGAAATATAAAAAACGTCTTCATCTTCAAAAAATTCTGTAGCAATTCTTTTGGTAAAGTTGTAATCATACAGAAGCTCTTTAAGCTCATCTACTAATTCACTTTTTTGTAATCTAGAAAATGCAACTTCTTTTATCTGTCCTATTCTTGCTCTAGAAATGCCATATTCAGCTGCAAACTCTTGGTATGGTTTATGTACTGCCCCTTCTAATTCATAGAAAGAAGAAAGAACCGCCCTTTGCCTGTCGTCTAAAAAACGTTTCATCCCATTATCTATATGTCTACTTATCGATTCTTTTGCAATAAACCCCATATTAATGCCTAACAAATCTGATAGTAATCTAGCATATCCAACTTTTGTTCCTATAGCACCTTGTTCAGATAAATCAAAATATTTAATTGTTTTTTTTCTTACGATTGGCACAAGTTCCATCTCATCTAACGTTCCATCTAAAAATGCGTTAACATATTGAGAATAAAATTCATCCATACTACCATATTTTTTCTCTAATTTATGCAAAGTATTTACACTAATTTTATACTTTTTACTTAACTCATGAGCCCTCATAAAATCCCCTTCCAAACTTTATTTATTGCTATCGTTATTTTTTAATGTTTCTATCTTCTTTTCAATCTGTTTTGATCTATCACAACACATTGAAATTAATCTAACTTTTGTATCGTTATCTATGCTATCTACTTCAATATTTCCGTTAATTAAATCTTTTAATACATCAAAATCACGAAGTTTTTGAGCATCTTCCTTCGGACTTGCATTTTTCCTATTTTCTTCCAAATGAAGCACCTCCAAATATGAGATATATTTTATCATTTTTTGTAGATTATGTCAATTTAATAAAATGTTTGCGAATTTTCTACAATAAAAAAACTGGCCAGGCATTGATTACCTGACCAGCTCTCATCAGCATTCGAAAAAAATGCTGATGACGTGAACTGCAACGATAATGAACTTCATGATCCAAGCGAGCGCGATAGCCCATGTAGGCTGTCGCTTGTCTCGTGTCATTGCACAAAGAATACCGTAACACAGCGTAAACGTGACAAACAGAACCGCCATCGTCAAGCCGCCTTTGTGTAAGGTATCCAAGCCGAACCTGGTCACCTTAACATACATCACGGCTGAGATTACTGCTGCATACACAGCGATCTCCCACAGTGACCGCTTGAACAGTATGAAGTACTTCCGCTCCATATTGTCCATCTTGATAAATCCTTTGTTGCTCATCCTTTCTTTCCTCCTTTGGAACAATCCATTTGGCGGATTTGCAAGAGAGCTGGACTGTGTGCTCTCTATTACAAATTTTTTCGGAATAGATAAATTATAGCACACTTTACATAATTTGTAAAGTGTGCTTGTAACTCAATTACCTATCTTTCCTCATTAAAAAATTCTTCTGGCATATATACTTTAATACCATTTTTTATCAATAAATCCGCTGTAACTCCATTCCCATCTATCAATGTTTTTGAAAAACTACCGTCGTATATTTTTCCTTTTCCACATGATGGGCTTTTAGGCTGTAAAATTACCTCTTTGATGTTAAGCTTCTTCGCAAGCTCTAAAACTTCATCAGCACCTCTTTCATATTCTGCAGTTACATCTAGATTTTGATTTGAAACAACATATCTTTTATTATTTTTAATGCAAATTTCTGAAGGATTTCTTGGAGTTTTTAGTCCACCTAGTTGCTCTGGACATACAGGAATCGCTTTTCCTTCCTTTACTAGATTAAAAATTCGTTCATCGTAATTGTTTCCACCATTATATTTACAATTTATCCCAACCAAACAGCCGCTAACTAAAACCATTGATAAATCCTCCATTTACGTATTTTATTACTTTAATGCATCCAATAATTCACTTTTAGAAGTAACACCATGAAAAACTTTTTCCACTTGTCCATCCTTGAATATCATTATTGTTGGTATACTCATTATTCCAAATTCTTCTGCTAAATCCATATTTTCATCTGTATTAACTTTTCCAACTTTAACGCTATCACCAAGTTCCTCTGCAATATTATCAATTACTGGCGACATCATCTTACATGGACCGCACCAATCAGCATAAAAATCCACAATTACTGTTCCATTTGATTTTTTCACTTCACTTTCAAAATTTTCACTTGTTAATTTTAAAACACTCATAATTTACCTCCAATTTTATTATTTATTCATTACATAATTAGCGGCTGATAAACCAGCTTTAGCCCCTTCATATGTTGATTTGCATACCTGAAGCAAACCGCCCACAGCATTTCCACATGCAAATAAACCTTCAATATTTGTTTGCATATCTTCATTAACAACAATTGAATCTTTCTCTAAAGCTATCCCTAGATTTCGTGCAAAATCTGTTCCACCAGCCTCGCCTACTGCAATAAAAACTCCATCAACATACATTTTCTCACCATCTTGAAATTCTATACCTTGAACTTTATTTTCACCAAATATCTTATTTATCTTTTTGGCAACAACTTCAAATTCTGAATTTTCAATAGTGTTTTCGTCATTTGTTAAAATAGTAACGGATTCTGCAACATTTTTTAAATTATTTGCCTCATTAATGGCATATTTTCCATCACCAATTACAACAACATTTTTATTCTTATAAAAAAATCCATCACATATTGCACAATAACTGATTCCTTTTCCTTCGTAGTCTACTAATCCCTCTATATCTGGCCTTATTTTTTTATTACCAGTTGCAATAATTACAGCTTTTGAAATATATCTTTCCTTCTCGGTTTCAGCAAAAAATAAATCATTTTCTTTACCAATATTAAATACCTCTTCGTTGTCAACATCAATTCCAAGATTTTTCGCTTGAATAACACCCTTATCGTATAATTCTTTTCCAGATATTCCATTTTCAAACCCATAATAATTATCTATTTGACTAGCCTTTTCTAAATTTGATTCACCACTATATAAAATTTTAACACTAATACCTAATCTTTTAGCATAAATTGCAGCACTTACACCTGCGGGTCCTGCACCAATAATTAATAAATCAACCATAAAAAATTCCTTTCAATTTATTATTTTATACATTGAGTATATCTATATTATTTTCATTGTCAAGATTATTTTGTAATATAACTATGCAGTTAATATTAATAATGCATATCTTACCGCTTGACTCTTCATTTTTTTCGTGATATCATATGTGAACTACACCTTGAAAGGAGTTGCAACAAAGCATGAAAGTTCTAAAAACTTTAAACCGTTTCCGGGTTAGAGAGCCTGCATCTGCATATATAGATAGAACACAAAAAATGCAGACTGGTATCTTTAACATTCCACTGGAATGCTCCAGAGAAACCGCTACTGTCACCGTGGAAAAACCTTTCAACAGTAAGCTTTGGGAACATGTATCCTGCTCACTCACTTATCGTTATCCTACATTTAGAGAAATGAAAGAAGTACGCAAATTGCTCTTTGAAGATGATGAAATTGTCATTCAATACCATCCTCCAAAAGAGAAATATGCTAATGTTGCACCCTATTGTCTACATTTGTGGCAATATAAGGATGACAAATTCAAACTTCCAAATTTCAATAAAACACCTGCTTACACATACAATCTTGTATTAGTATCAGGAAAAGTTTTAATAGTGTATGAATACGAAAAAAGTGATGAATGGACACGTGTACGAGTTACTTCTCAAAACGGTTGGCCTAACTGGTACGAACTGGGAGAGGTCAAAAAGGCAATCTTTGGAGATGATTCGCTTGTAATTCAGCTATACAATTTATCGATTTATTCCTTTGGACAATTACTATATTATCCAAACTATGATCAAGGCGTAGATTTGTGGTATAGCACAAGCAAAATTCCATATCCAGAAGAATTAAGTATGTATTGAATTTTCATCAAAAAATGGGTTGGCACATAAAAATGCCACCCATCTTTCTTTTTTTATAAAATATTATCTTACATCTATAGCTAAAATGTATTTTCTACAAATGAATGTCTTTCCATTCAAACAAATAAAGTCATCGTCAAAAGATGTAAGCACTCCTTTAAAATACTCTGCCGCACCGTATGCACCACCCATACATGTTGTTATGCCGACTTTCTTATTTAAAAACTTCTCCATTTTTTTCCCCCCATTTGTTTTCAAATCTTGTTATTATCTCCTTCTAAATTATAACTTAATGAAAAATAAAAAACAATAGATTGTTATATGTATTATTTATTTTTTAAATATAACATTCGTAAACGCTTATAAATTGCGCCACACAGAATGCAAAAAGCATATCATACCGCTCAGGGTACAATATGCTTTTTGTCTGGCTCTACTCCTCATTTCTGAAGAAAACCGAGTTAATGAGTACCATCGAATCTACGCTTTTGTGACTTGCCTCTTCAATACGCTTGGTTAAAATCCGCTTCGCATTGAAAAATTCCTTTGTCGTCAGTATTGGATTGTCAGATGGAAATTTTAAATCAATATTTTGCTGCTGTCCATCATCAAACCATACCTCAAACGTAAACAGATGTAAAAACTTTGCCATCGTATCACCTCCACAAGATGGCGGAAACCGGCAAGGTATACGGTACCTGCCGGCCACACTAAAGTGTGTTGGCTTATGCGAACAATGTATGAACCTATTATATGTAATATTCTTTTTATTGTCAAATATGCTTTAAACATTTAATTTTTGAAAAAGTATTGACAAGTCTGAAATAGTTGTGCTAATATATTATAAGTTTCAGATGAGCAATATCATTGCTTTATATGAAATATGCGGATGTGGCGGAATTGGCAGACGCGCTGGTCTTAGGAACCAGTGTCAACGACGTGGGGGTTCAAGTCCCTTCATCCGCACCAGAGAAAGACTAGCAAAGCTAGTCTTTTTTTGTACCCTAAACTAAGGGACTTGAAAAGGAGGTTGCTAAGCTGTGAGCTGGTCTGGAGCCAGCCACAGCGAAAGCTAAAAAGGTCTTGTAGACCTTTTTACCGACGCGCCTTTGGTCCGCAGGACTCCCTTCATCCGCACCAGAGAAAGACTAACTTTAGTTAGTCTTTTTTGTAATTTATAGTTGTATTTTTTTTTATTAATATTATAATAGAAAATGTCAAAAAATATAGACAATTGAAAAAAGGAGGACGAAATGTTTAAGCTTTTATATCCTTACGAATACGTTGATAGCGTGTTTTGTATTGATTATAATAAATTGTTTAAAAAAGGATACAGAGGGATAATTTTCGACATAGATAACACATTGGTTCATCATGGAGATGACTCAACAAAAGAAATAGATGAATTGTTTAAGACGATTCAAAATATGAGATTTAAAACTCTTTTATTATCAAACAATAATGAAGAAAGAGTAAAAAGATTTCTTAAAAATATTGATTCCTTATATATATGTGAAGCAGAAAAACCAAAAACAACTAATTATTTGAAAGCTGTAGAAATGATGGGCCTAACAAAAGAAGAAACTGTATTTGTAGGAGATCAGCTTTTCACAGATATTTTAGGTGCGAATAAAAGTGGAATAGCAAATATATTAGTTAAGTTTATTAGATCTAATAATGAAACTAAAATTGGAAAACGAAGACAATTAGAAAATTTAATTTTAAAAATGTATAGGAAAAATAAAAAATTTCAAAACAGACTTGGAAATATTGATACAATGGGAGGAAATTAAAAATGCTATTTAAAAATAAAAATTTTTGTGACATTAATCCATTTTTTTGGACCATATCTACATATAAATGTATATTAGTAAGAAAAGCAAGAGACTTATTTAGTAAAGAAAATTTCTCAAAAACAAAGCAAACTCAAAAGCTATCAAATTTAGTATACGAGTATAGCACAGTTATGATAAAAAAAGGCAAAGAAATAGATCCTAGAACTCAAGAAAATAAAGCTGTAAATATAAAGGTTGCATCAAGTAAAATTAATGGAATTATAATACGTCCTGGAGAAACTTTTTCTTTCTGGAAAACAGTTGGCTCTGTAAATAAAAGAAAAGGCTATAAAGATGGTCGTGTACTTAAATCAAATAAATTAGTCACTGGTACAGGTGGCGGATTATGTAATTTAGCAAATGCAGTTAATAATTTAGTTTTACATACTCCCCTACAAATTGTGGAATTTCACAAACATTCTGATGCATTAGCCTGTGATATTGGACATAGAGTACCTATGGCAAACGGAACATCAGTCAATTATAATTATATTGATTATAGATTTAAAAACAATACTGACCAAAATATACAAATTTTATTATGGTGTGATGACACAAAATTGTATGGAGAATTGAGAAGTGAACGAGACTTTCCTCTTCGTTATGAATTAATTGAAGAAGATCATCATTTCGAAAAAAATGATGATAAATACTATAGAATATCGAAAATATATAGAAATACTATTGATAAGGAAACAGAGAATCTTTTGAATAAGGAACTTATTTGGGATAACCACTCACAAGTTATGTTTGATTACAATTTGATTCCAAAAGAAGAAATAAAGCAATAAAGCCTAAAGTGAGACCCATTTCTGTAAAAAGACGATGGGTCTCATTTCATTATATATCATTTTATAAAAAATTATTTCTTTAATAAACCAATTTTATAACAGTATGAACTACCGATAAGTCTTCGCTTTTTACAACAATCCAGCAATTATTATTTTCTTCGACATAAAAGACCTTAATTTTCTCGTTATATTTTACCTCTTTTTTATATGAAATCTCGAAGCTCTTACACATTTCAGTCTTTTTATCATCTGGAATTACCATATCAACAATATCCATATAATAAATATTATTCAAATGATGATTAACATCAATCCAGTTCCAATCAATGTTATATGATTTTTC
Source organism: Clostridia bacterium (assembly GCA_017515985.1). GTDB lineage: Bacteria > Bacillota > Clostridia > TANB77 > CAG-508 > CAG-492. Next base: position 61,822 of record JAFWDV010000019.1, on the reverse strand, counting down.
AAGCTCAAAATTTTCTGGCTCTTGAATTTTAGTTAATTTAGATACATCATAATTGGTTACATCTGGCTCTAATCCATATGATTCTTCGCTTCCCTCTGGAATTTTTGACAATTTATTATTAGACATATGAGCCCAGTTAGAAATTGCGGTTACCATTACGTTGCCTTCTTCATCTCTTATTTCGAATTCTCTTACAGCCAAAATATTTTTCATTTCTTTAACCCATGTACTTGCAGTAACTATTTGACCATACACAGGTCTTTTCTTTATATCAACTTTATACCCAGTTAAAATCCATGTAGATGCCATTCCTTTAAACTTTCTTCCTATTTCTATAGAATGGATACATGCTATGTTTTGAAAAAGATTTAGTATAGAGCTATTCTTCATTTTTGAATTTACATCTACATCTCTAAATCCTATAAAAAATTCACGTTTTACAATCATTTTCTCTCCTACCCTATTCAGCTAAATATTTAAGTATCATCTCAGCTAAACTTTCATTTATTCCTTTTATTTCTTTTAGCTCTTCAATTGAAGCTTTTGCTATTTTATCAGTACTTCCAAATTTTTTCAAGAGCATAGCCTTTTTTGCAGTACCAATACCTGGAATTTCATCCAATTTCGACTTAGTCATAGCCTCGTCTCTAAGTTTTCTATGATATCCAATAGCAGTATCATGAACTGCATCCTGGAACATGGTTATAGTGTTAAACAATATTTCAGAAATTTTAAGCTCTTCCCTATTTTCATTCATTAAAGCTCTTGTTTGATGCTTATCATTTTTAACCATACCAAAAATTGGTATATTTAGATTTAAATCTAACATAGCCTGCTTTGCAGCTCTAATTTGAGTAATTCCTCCATCTACAAAAATAACATCTGGTAAAGCCCCAAAACCGTCATCTTCCTTATCTATAGAATGTTTTAGCCTTCTATAAATAACTTCATTCATACATTTAGGATCATCTTGATTAAAAGCAACTGTTTTTATTTTAAATCTTCTAGCTAAGTTTTTCTTTATTACGCCATTTTCCATTACGCACATACCAGCCACTATATAATTTCCTGAAATATTTGATATATCATAGCATTCAATCTTTCTTGGATATTTATCTAATTTCAAAACATCCTTTAGCTCTGTAAGTACATTTTGTTTTTCCTGCTCCTTATTACTTAAAGCTACATAAGCATTGTTTTCAGCCATTTCTACAAGTCTTAGTTTTTCACCTTTTTGTGGTGTCTTAATTTCAACCTTTCTTTCAGCTTGGCTAGTTAGCAATAATTCAAGAGCATCTTTATCTTCAATTTCTTCTTTTATCATAATTTTGTTAGGTAACTCTGTTTTACCAATATAAAACTGTTTTATGAAACTTGATAAAATTTCTGACTTTTCCTCATCTTGTAATCCTCTAAAGAAATAATGCTCTCTTCCTATCATTTTACTTTTTCTAACAAAGAAAATTTCGATACATACTTCCATATCATTTCTTGCAAGTCCAATTACATCAATATCATTTTCGCCCATATTTGATACTTTCTGACGTTCAGATACATTTTGTATTGCAACAATTTTATCTCTTAAATATGCTGCTTGCTCATAGTTCATCTTTTTTGATGCCTCATCCATTTGTGCTTTCAGCTCTTTTATAATTTTATCTGTCTTGCCTTCCAGTAAATCTATAATTTCATCAATTTGCTTTTTATATTCTTCTTTTGAAACATAACCCATACATGGTGCCATACATTTCTTTATGTGATAATTAAGGCATGGTCTATCCTTATATTTAAAATTTCTACACTGTCTAATCTTAAACTTATTCTTGATAAGCTCAACCATTTCTTTTGCACTTCCAGGATTAGCATATGGGCCAAAATATTTTGCTCCATCATTTAGTACTCGTCTTGTTAAATATACATCCGGATAATCTGTTTGAACACTAACCTTTATGTATGGATAAGTTTTATCATCCTTCAAAAGCACGTTAAACTTAGGCATATTCTTTTTGATTAAATTACATTCTAAAATTAGAGCTTCCGCCTCATTTTCTACCACTATATATTCAAAATGGTCAATTAAAGAAACCATATTTTTAATTCTTTGAGTTTTATTTGTTTTTCTAAAATATGATGTTACTCTTCTTTTTAAATTAATAGCTTTTCCCACGTAAATAATCTTATCATTTTTATCATGCATAATATATACGCCAGGCTTGTCTGGCAGTTTCTTTAGCTCTTTTTCGATATCAAACATATAAATTCCTTTCACTATTAAAAACGAGACATTTGACTTTAAGTCATCTGTCTCTTTCGTTTATTTTTTATTTTGTAGTTGTCGCACTTTTAATTTTCTTTTTATCTCTAACTACTATATCTCCGAATTTTTCATTCTTTGAGCAACCTAATACTGGAAATAGTATTGATTGGAAGAATGCAGTAAAGAACGAGAAAACATCACCTTTTTTAAACGCCTGACCTAATCTAATTGCAATTAAAAATCTGTATATTAGTAATCCAACTAGCATTATTATCGTAATCCACTTAACATCTCTTCCTGCAATATATCCTATAAATGGAATTATAAAATCTAAATATAATACTATAAACCATGGATTTAGTTTACATATTTTAAGCAATGTTATTTGATTATATACTGGAACAATTGATTTCCACTCTTTTTCGCCAGCCTTTGAAAAGATTCCCCATAAACCAGCTCTTTTTCCTATGAATAGAATCGTATATATAACACCTATAAAAATTCCTACAATCATCATTATAACAGAAAAATAAGCATACGCTATATCTATATTTAATTCCATTTTTCTACCTCCTAATTAATCTACATAAATTATAACCATATATCTATCTAGTGTCAATTATATTTTTGTTGCATTTATTTTATTTTTATTATATTATTAGCGCATATTGAAGATATACAAAAGTTTAAATGAAGGAGGTTAATTTTCAAGCGCCAGAGCAATAGAATATATCAAATATGCTCTATTGCTGACGAGGTTAGAGTTTATCGAATTTTCGGCGGATGCTCTATGGCCATGTGCTGGTCATTAGAATATTTACAAAAACTGATAGCAATGTCAGTTACAGAATAATATTCACAGCACCATAGATCCGTATATCTCAAATATAAAACAAACAAGAAAGGATTGTGATTTTAATGTGTGGAATCGTAGGATATGTTGGAACAAAAAAAGCATACCCAATTTTAATCAATGGGCTAACAGCCCTAGAATATAGAGGTTATGACTCGGCAGGAATAGCTTCTATGGAAGAAAACAAAATATGTGTAATGAAGGATAAAGGAAGAGTTAGCAATTTAAACAGTATCCCTGGTCTAACAGACCTAACAGGAACAATTGGTATTGCTCATACAAGATGGGCAACTCATGGAAAACCTTCAAAAGAAAATTCTCATCCACATATGGATAATAGCGAGACCTTCGCTGTAGTTCATAATGGAATTATAGAGAATTATAATGATTTAAGAAAATTTTTAACTGATAATGGATATAAATTTTTATCTCAAACTGATACAGAAGTTATACCTAACTTAATACATTATTATTTTTCAAAAGAATCAGGCGATAATAAATTTTTAAGTGCCGTTCAAAAAGCAACTGCCGATTTAAAAGGAAGCTTTGCTATTGAAGTTTTATCAAGTTTATATCCTAACCAAATGATTGTTGTAAGAAAAGACAGTCCATTAGTTATTGGAAAAGGCAAAGAAGGATATCACATTGCATCTGATATTCCTGCCCTACTTGAGTATACTAGAGACTTTTATTTATTAGATGATTATGAGTACACTGTTATAGAAAATAATTCAATATCATTCTATGACAAAAACTTGAATGAACACTCTAAAGAAATTAAAAATATTGAATGGGCAGCAACAGCCGCTGAAAAAAATGGATATGACGACTATATGCTAAAAGAAATATATGAGCAACCAACAGCTATAAGAGAAACTATTGGATCAAGATTAAAATTAGGTGAGCCATGTGACTTTAGCGATATAGAAATATCAAAGGACTATCTATCTACAATTAATAAAATATATATCGTAGCTTGCGGAACAGCAATGCATGCAGGATTAACAGGTAAAAAATTTATAGAAAATCTATGTAAAATTCCTGTAGAAGTTGATATTGCTTCAGAATTTAGATACAGAAATCCTATTGTTGATAGCAAAACATTATGCATTTTCATAAGCCAATCAGGAGAAACTGCAGATACAATTGCTGCTTTAAAACTTTGTAGAGAAAACGGAGCTAAAACATTAGCAGTTTCAAACGTTATCGGCAGTTCTATTACAAGAGAAGCTGATTACACAATTTACACACATGCAGGACCTGAAATAGCCGTTGCTTCAACAAAAGCTTATACTTCACAGGTTGTTTTATTAGGAATTCTTGCTGTATACTTTGCTGAAATTTTGGGAAGTCAAAGCCAAGAAGCAATTGAAAATATCAAAAAAGATATATTAGAATTACCACAAAAAGTTGAAACTTCATTAAAATCTGCTGATGAAGTTAAAGCATTTGCAAAACAAATTTATGGTGAAAAAGATATGTTCTTTATCGGAAGAGGATCAGACTACAATGTTGCGTTAGAAGGATCTTTAAAACTAAAAGAAATATCATACATACATTCAGAAGCGTATGCATCTGGTGAATTAAAACATGGACCTATTGCTTTGATTGAAAAAGATATAACTGTAATTAGTATTTTAACTGATGAAAACTTAGTAGAAAAATCAATAAGCAATATTCAAGAAGTAATAACTCGTGGAGCTAAAACATTTATTATAACAAATCTAGATTTATCAAATGCTCATTTTGAAAATGTAATACATATAGAAAAAACTAATCCACTTCTATCTCCTATTCTATCTGTAATACCATTACAATTGTTATCTTACTATATATCTAAAGAAAAAGGATTAGATGTTGATAAACCAAGAAACTTAGCAAAATCTGTAACTGTTGAATAAAAAATAAAAACAAGAAGCTACAAAGGCGGACGAAAAAAAAGGAGACGGACTCATTTTTTAGTACTTTAAAAATGAGTCCGTCCCCTTTTTCACGTCCCATTTTTTCTCGTTTCCAAAATTTCTTTTTACCTATTGACGAAACACTACAATTATGTTATAAATATAGGGTATCAAATTTTTGGCCCCTTGGTCAAGCGGTTAAGACGCGGCCCTCTCAAGGCCGAATCATGGGTTCGATTCCCGTAGGGGTCACCAAAGTATCAAAGTATAGTAAAATCAATTGTTTAAGACTTTAACAGTTGATTTTATTTTTATAATTGTCTACTAATTGTCTACTTGGTACTAATCTAAAATATATATTTTTCACCAAAAAAAGAGCCTGTTTCTTATACAAGCTCTTTCATCTTTTTATTAAGTAATCTGTCTAGTTTTTGACTTTGTCTTAAAATTTTTTTATAATCTTTTTCTTCTGTAATCATTTTTTCAAGTCGTGCACGGTTGCGAATTATTAATAAATCAATTTCCATACAACCACCCTCTTTTGATGATTATAGCATATTTATGTAAATTGATGTGTCGAAACTTGTCGAATGCATAAAGTTTTAAAGACTAGCTTTTGGGCTAGTCTCTTTTTATTCATACGTATATGTAAAAATTATTATATCTTCTAATCGAAGCTCAATGTTATTAATTAGCTGCTCTAATTTTACCTTTCTATTGTCTTCATCAAAATATTCTTTCTTTTGATCTATATTGTCAGATACAAAATCATTTAAGTTTTTAAATGCTTGTTGTAGTTTTTCAAATTTATCAGATAACTTGTCCATACTTTTTAAGTATCGTTCCAGATTGTTAATCTGATTAGAAATATACCTTATTTTTGTGAGTCTTTCTTCTTTTTCCATTATGGGAATTGAATTTAAATTATGCTTAATATACCTTTTCAAATCCTCGCATTTATTTTCAATCTTATCATATAATTTTGCCTCTTTGTTATCTTTTTTATTTAATCCATAAATAACAATACTTCCTACAATTATTGTCAATAATTCATATAATGACATTCTCCAGTATTCCTTCCAGTCATCATATAGAAATTTTGTGTTGATAAAGGAAATTATAATAAATAAAATTACTCCAACTAATATATATGCATGTTTCTTCTTTAATTCAAATTGTATCTTCATTTTTTTCTCCTCTAATTTAGATTTGATTTTTCATATACTCTTCTACTCTTTCTATTAAACTTGGTTCATCATCTGATTTCATAACTATTATTTCTAAAGCTTTCTTGTATATTAAATTATTTTCCGCTTTTAATTCTCGTATTAATCCACCAAATGCCTCTTCTAAAAAAGAAGAACCATATCCATACCCACCATCAAAATCTATAAATAATGTTTCGTTTTTATTGGCTGCTTCTATATACTTAGGTTTTAGTATTTTTTTTCTGAAATCTTCTCCTGAAAAAGAACCTTGACTCTCATATCTTCCTCCTGGAGCATCTGTATATTCATCACAAATATTAATTTTCATCTTTGTTGTTCCTCCTTTAAATTGTTCTTATCTATTTCCCAATAAACTATAGTTCCATATAGATAATTTTTTAAATCACTTGAATTATTTTTTTTATAATATGCGTGATTTGAAATAATGGTAAGTTCTGATATTTTACCATCAATATAGTATGTATTAATCTCTGGTAATCCTTTTCCTCTGTGATTTTGTTTTGTTTCTGTTCTTAAAAATTTTCCGTCTAAGCAAGACTCAATATATGAATGCTCTTTTTCTTTTTTAAAGTTTTCTTTTAGCTTTTCTGTTAGTTTTTTATTAACAGTTGTTGGTATTCCTAGACCGTTATCCATAAACGTATATTTAATTTTATTATTAGTGTTTTCCACAAATACATACCAACAGAAATCAAATTTGTTATTTTCATTGTATGCATGATCCCTGGTATTTGTCATAAGCTCAGTTAAAATATTAGATAAAAATCTACTATACTTTAAATCTGTACCTAATTTTTTATTTGTAAAATCACAGATAGATTTTTTTACATTAGCTTCTATCAATGAACCTGATTGAATTTGTATATTTTCGTCCGTATGTACTAGATTACATTTCGCGGTATTCATATACTGCAAAAATCCTGATGACTTTAGAAAATATGATATCTTTTCATTCTTTGGGAAATTTCCCCTCCAATATATTCCTTTTCGACCATTCAATCTAGTATTTCTCATTACGGTCAATAGATACATCAATGCATCTCCCGTGATTTTTTCAACGTCTTTCATGTCTATAACAAACAGGTATAAAGTTCCACCAATATATAAATCTTCAATTTTTTTTATTAGCTCATTAAAGAAAAAAATTGTTTCATCTGGATTTTCTAAAAAACTGAATATTCTTGGAGCAATGAATGTAGCATATGGTTTCTTCATCCTTCTTAAATGTCTTCCAATTGAATACTTTCTTCTTTTTCTTTTTGTTCTTTGTTTTAAATTTTTTATATTTCTTCTTTGTATAGTTCTTTTATACCTTGGGTCCTTCTTTCGTATGTCAATCACCTCATCACATATACGACTTTATTGAGCTATTCTAACACACAAAAGAAGGATAGTAAATAAAAATTTTTTATATTTTTTTACAATAGGACAAACATATCCAACCTGATGCAGTCTTACCCCACTCGCCATTTACTTCGGTTACAGAACATACTACGCCTTTCATATATCCATTGTAATATGCGTTGCCACATTGCTTATTTTGGCATCTAGCATTAGTGGTCAACTGTTTATATGATTTAGCTTTATAATTTATTCCTGCACCTGTTCTGACGTGAATATTAGTTGTTACATTGTATTTTCCTGTTGTATATTTTGAACTGTTCAATTTTTGAACAGTTTGACTAGTAGTCTCTGATAGAAACTGTGTACTAACCCACTTATCTATTCCAATTCGTGACCAGTTGCCAGATGTTTCATATACTATTACCTTGCTACCTTTAGATAGCGAGCCAACTATATTTCCTTCTGGTCTATTTCTTACATTTAAGTTACTTGATTTTGTAGCTACATATCTTGTATATGTTTCAGTTGTTACCTGTTTATCTGTTGAGTTAGTAGTTATTGTTGTATCTGCATTATAACCATAACAGAAGAATTGCTTATAGTTAGCGTATTTTCTGAAATTGTTTGTAGAACAATACACAGTATTTCCACTTACTGTTACTTTGTTTCTTCGTGTAGATGTTTCAAATTTACCTGAATATAGATATGGATCATATATCTTTATTGTATCTCCATCTATTCCATACAATACTATGTAATGACCACCTGATGTGAATAATCCATTTCCACAACTTGCTATTATATAGTTGTTGTTCTTTAATAGATTTATCATTGTGTTAAAATTATCAGTTTCGGTATATTCAATGTCGAACTGGTCTGCTACTGCCCTGTATGCACTCCAATAAGTACCACTATTGGCCGAACGATATCCATTAGCAACAAATATATCAGCTAGTTCTGTTACACTTACATTTCCTACAATACTATCAATTATCATTGCAGCACTTGCAACACCACATCCACTCGAGCCTATTGTTTGGCTAGAATCCCCTATACTAGTATATGAATGATATCTCCATCTACTATCTATCTGAGAAATATATGTTAATTGTGGCGTGTTTCCTGTAGATATACTCCATGTCTTAGCATCTCCGTTGTATGCTATTTCGCCTTGTAACTCAAATGCCTCATTTTCTACCTCTTGACTTTCAAGATTTTCTTCATCTTCAATAGTACGTTCAGGTATTTCCGTTGTAGATAGATTATCATCTTTCTTAATCTCATTTTCTACAATATTCTGTACTTCTGCAATAGTATTGTTTATTTCATGCTCTGGTATATAGATGTGACACAATACTGCTAATGATGCTAATACACATGCTATTACTATCAATATTTTCTTCTTCATAATTCATCCCTCCTTTAATCAATAATCTCGAATGTGTCTACTTTCTTGACAAGTTCATCTACAAAACTATTTCCTTTTAGTTTCTTATATTGCTCATAGCTCATCTTAATAGCTGATAATTGCCATTTTGTGATTTTTTTCTCGTTCTTGCATTGGTCGTAAATCTCAAGAATATCATTTCTCAAACTACATTTTGTTGCTTCAATCATCGCCATTGCAAACTTATAAGCACCAAAAAGTAAGGTGCAGACAAAACTTATCTGCACCCAATAATCTTTTATATAATTAATAAGAGGCATTATTCAACCACCTCTTCTACATTATCATCTGTAGATTCTGATTGTTCATCTTCTGGCTCAGGTGTTGGTGGATTAAGTCTATTTTCAAGCCATTCCATTAATTCTTCGTAGTCGTTATCTAGTAATTTTCCTTGGTCGTTAAGTTCCTCTGCTAACATCATTGCGTATGGAATTGAATACTCTCCATCTTCAACAAGCATCATTATTGCTTTCTTTTTTCTTTCACTTTTTTTCTCGATTATTGTCATAATAATTCCTCCTATTCTTCAAGTAGTTCAATTCTACTTGCTAAGTTATTTAATTTTGCAGGTAAATCTTGCATATAGCTTAGTTGCATATTTGGTGCTAAATCTTCTGCTGTAACTATGATATTATTTGTACCTTTAACTAATTGTAGATGTTCATATATTGCATCTAATTGTGCTATTAAGGTTGTATCTGTTATTTGAGTTATTGTTGGTGAATTTGATACGTACCATAGTTCTATAGGATTTTCGGTTATGTGGCTCATAAACTCGTTAGCTGTCATAAATCTGTCATCTTTAATAGTGAATTTCTTTTCGGTGTTAAATCCAAATTCATTATTCGCTAAGTTAGATGTAATTCCACTATGTGCAGGATTGAATTTATACTGGGTTATTAGTGCTCCATCAATATTTCCTATATCTGTGGGATACAGGTTACGTATTTGAAAACAATTATTCAATAAATCAAAAGCTTTACTTCCGTCGTAACTATATTTCTTTATTATGTTAAATGCATACCAATTTCCATTTTCTGGATATATATAATCCTTATATTCTCCTATTATACATAGTTCAATGTTACCTAAATCTATATGATATTCATTTATTTTATTTCCTGCAATAAATGAACCTGTACCTTGATTACCATAAAAGACATTGTTAACAATATCGTATAATCCTATTTCATTATTAGGATTAATACATGGAATCATATGTCTTATTAATACATTAGATTCATATATTTTAAATGAATATAATTTATATATTGAACTTGGAACGTTAGCGGTTCCACTCATATAGAAAATATAAAGTGGATTAACAGTGTCAAATTCTTCGTCATTATAGTATGTTGATGTGACAGCTCCGTATAACACATCGTCTAAATATACTCCTGTTTTGTCAAAAGTACATTTGTATCTAGTCTTTTTTGGAATTGCACGACCAACTGTCGAGTATGTATGAGTGTAGAAATCATATCGTATATTTTTTCTAGTACTACTTAAAAAAAGTCCTATTCTTGCATCATTTTCTGATGCTTTTCTTGCTCCATACAGGTATGAGTAATTGTCACTTCCTTCAACTTCAAAGCTATCAAATTCAAAATCTAATTCTATTTTTGTTTTGTCAGTTGGTGTAAAATTAGTATCTATATATTCTGAGCCTGTATTTTCGATGTAATCTAATCTCTTATATCCTGTTGGTAAAACTATATCATCGTTTATATTTACTTTAATCATGTTTTTCCCAGTAACTACATGAATATCTTGAGGATAATCTGGGTTAGGAGATGGTTGACCACCTGTGTATGGCTCGTAGTCTGGGAAAGTATCTTCGGTGTAATCGCCTTTAACCATCATAATTTTGCTAAATGACATCGTTCCACTATTGCTTCTTCTACATAAATCCATGTAGCAAGAATTGTCTATAGTAAATTTAATAAAATTACTATTTTGAGTTGTCTGTGAGATTTTCAAACCGTCATTATCAAACAATGCTAACTCTATCGCAGATGCATAACCTGTGTCGTTTACAAAATCATATAGTTTTAGTGTATATGTTCCTGCACTTGTTAATGGAACTAATTTATTAATATCTCTACTTGCATAGCCTGTTGCATTATATAATATTGAACGCCCATAACTTCCACCATTATTAGTTGTCCATAATTTAGTTGTAGAATTATAAGTGTTATAATTACTTTCTTGACTTAATAGATTTTTATCAAATAATTGGACTCCTGTTGTACTAAATTGACTTGTATTACCAAACAATTCTAATTTATTTTTACTATATTTTGCTGCATCATCTACACTTATTTCTGTAGCTTGTTCTGTAGTATTCCAAGGCATATTTGCAGATAATTCTTCAACTTCATTTTGCAAATCTTCTATGTCAGCTTGTATTTCTTCTGTATGCTCATCGAAAGCTTCTGTTTTTGCTGTTGCATTATCGTTAAAATCTGTAGTTTTGTTTGTAGCGTTAGTGTTGAATGCAGTTGTTTTTGATGTGGCGTTATTATCAAACGCTGTTGTCTTTGTACTAGCATTAGTGTCAAAAGCATCTGTCTTATCACTTGCATTAGTATTGAAAGCTGTAGTCTCTGCAGTAGCATTGTCATTAAAATCACTTGTTTTTGTACTAGCGTTAGTATCGAATGTGTTTTTAAGTTCAGTAGCGTACTCATTTAACTCAGTTTCTTTTGTGTCAGTATATGTATTAAGTTCATCTTTTTTATCGTTTGTGTAGTCGTCCATTTCTTCTTTAGACTCTGCGACTACTTCAGCCTTGAAATCCTCTAGCTGTTGTTCAGTAAATTCACCATGCTTAGCACTTAGCATCCAGTTAGCAGTACTTGTACTTGGATTAGCATTTACATTGTTTTTTATGGCAATATATAGGCTTCCTTGATATGTTACTGCATCAAGTCTTTCGTAGCTTGTAGATGCATTCCATTCGCCTTTTAGTGTAATTCCTACTTTACCTAAATCTGTTACATTATTAGCCATTGTATATTCTTACCCCCAATCTCCCAGTTTCTGGGTTAAATATGAAATTTGTGTTTGGCATTCTTTCAGCCTGTATTATATTAAGGTGCATATCATTATCCACCTCGAATGATGCAAATTGTATCGCTGTTGTCATATCTTCTATACCTTCTGCAATTTGATTTAATGTTTCAGTCTTTTCGGATGCATTGTCATTGAAATCATCTATCTTATCTTCAACATGTGAATCAAAGTCGTTCGTTTTTTGTGATGCGTTTGTATTGAAAGCATTGTTCTTTTCTTCTGCATTTTGGTTGTAAGATTCTGTCATGTCAACAATATTGTTTATTGCCTCATTTGTTCTTTGCTCCCTAGATTGCTCTGCTTGTTCAATGGTGCTTTCTAATGCTCTTATTTCTTCAAGTTCTTCATTTAATACAGTTATAAGTCTATTAAAGCCATCAACCTGTTCAGGTGATGGCTCATAATTATCTGTATTTTCATTATCGTTAAAAGTAAGTGTAAAAATTTTGCTTCTGAAATCTCCAGGACTTTCTTCTTGGTTATTAGCATGCTCTGTTAGCCATATATATGCATCTACTTCTCCATATTGGGTTATTTCATTAATAAGAGAAACTGCGTCATTTTCGAGGTAATACCATGGTTTTCCTTCTGGAGTTATAAACACTATACGTTTGTTCCAATTATTATACTCATCTGGTATTTCAAACTTTAGTGCTGTTACTTTGTTTTCATTTTTGGTACCCATAACTTCATTATCTAGAGGCTTTGCTGTTCTATCTTTATATATTTTGTATTTTTTTGTATTCATATTGGTTCCTCCTATGCAAATTTCATTATTACAATTCTATAACGTATAGTTTCGTAATTAGATGCAGTCCTGCTAACTTCTATTGTTAATCGATTTGGATATGCATAGTTCTCCATGTGTACTTCATGCTTAGGTATACTCGATGGTATGTCGTTTCCATCATATGTATCATAACCAGTAGAGTATTTTAGATATATAAGACTCGATAAAACAACAGTATTGTCTATGCTCCATCCAGACGGTAAGTTTATGTTTTTAATGCTTTGATTAGAGCCGAAATATCCTGTTAAAACAACTATTTTAGGAATATTGTTCTGAATTTCATTAATTGTATTATTTATGTTTGTAATTAAAGTATTTACATTATTTAATGTATCGAAAAATAATTTTGCAGACGCAACCTTAGCATTTTGGTTATCGCAGCCATCTAAAGTTTGTATAATATCCTGATTTTTTATCATAATATTATCTGTAAGTGTATCTATATAATTTTGAAAGCTCTGATAAAGTTCTTCTCCGTCAACACTAATTAGACTATCTACTATTCCGCATAAATTACTGTTTGGTCTGGTATCTGTTATATCTGATTGAGTTATATTAGCTGTACTTTTAACCATAACTTCAGCAATACATATTTCATAGATATTATCATTTCTTGTTAAAGTTGCTGGAGTTGTACCGTTTCCTTCTTTAACAATTAAAAATGTATTTCTCTTGTTTAGAGAAGCATTAAATTGAACAACTATTCTATCTAATCGTCTTCCAGAATCTGGTCTTACTAATGTTATTTCTCTGTTACTTGTATTTTCGAAGTCAGCTCCTTCAATTATACCTGCACCAGGTGCTACGTTGATGAGCATTCCACCTTCTGAAGTTACTTTCATACCATTTTCACCGTAATTTTTATAACTACCGTAATAAACACCATTAGACAGGAATTTTTTAAAATAATTCCTAAAAATTTGTGCTTCATATAATCTATCGTCTTCCATTTGTCCGGTATCTTCGTTTAAAACTTGCATACTATCAAATGGAAAGCTATCTAATACTATATCTTCCATGTTATCTCCTTTCAAAAGAAAGACCTATCTTAATTGATAGGTCTTTCCGTCAATTTTTGAATTTGGTCGGCTAATGTAGGTATCTTGTCTCCGAAGCCAAGTTCAACTGTTATATTATTTTTTTCATATACTTCTTTTGCTTGTATTATACGTTTATCTTCGTATATTCCGTCGCTTTCAAGTGTAACAATATCTCCAAGAAAAAAATCTTTTTCATATTCGATATTAGGTATCTGAAATACTTTTCCTTCAAGGGATTGAATTGTTTTATATGTATCTAATTTTTTTTGCCCCTCTGTTCTTAATTCTGCTGGATCATCAATATTATTTAAATCAACTAAAACTTCTCTTCTTGCTAATCCTGTACTGTTACCTATTACTATTATAAGTCTATCTTCGTCTTCCCCTTTACCTGCAACATATGCTACATTTTTGTAATTTGTATTATCATCTGTTACTTTTCCTTCAAGTAGGTTTTTCTTCTTTTCAGAGAAGATTATGTATGGATTCACATTTTGATTTATTCCTCTATTTTTACCTTCGTAAGAATCAAAAGTTATATATTTATTTGTTCTGTCTATAATTCCTTTCCACCCCATACCTGTATCTTCAGATATATGCTTTAATTCGTCATGTAAATTAGTAAGTCTTGCTTGCCATACAGTACTTATTCCTCTGTTTTGTGTAGGAGCAATTCTTAACCAGCTAATATCTCTTTCAGGTGTTCTTATATTATCGTAATATGAATTTACAATATGTTTTTCTAGGTAATGTTTTTGTATGTTTTCCGCTTCTGTTTGAGATACTCTATCATATCCATTTGTGGCTATAATCCTTCTCTTTGTAATACCTTTTATACACGTACCTGTTATTTTCATTGTTTTGTTATTTTTGGTAGTACTTATAACCACTTTATCTATGATAAGTATTTTATCATCTTTTTTGTTTACTATTATTAAGTTGTCCTTTTTTAGGCAATCAGTGTTAGCTTTATTTTTATTGATTGTTAGTTCAAATGTTCCACATTCATAATAATTCCATATACATATAAGACTTTCAAAATTAGTTATTATTCCAAGTAGTTCAAAATTAGTATTGATGATTTCTATACATTTATTTGCCATTATTATACCCCCACATATTTATTTGAGAATAAAATTGAAACTTTATCTCTGGCATCCTCATTTTCTGAACTATACTTTATTAAATTTTCACCAATAATTAATTTGAAAAATGTGGAATTAAGATTTATCTCGTTAAATACATTGATTGTACCATTTGGAGTTATAAGGTTAACTGTTTCTTTACCTTCTGCTGTATTGATTACTAATTTTTCGTTTTCTGCAATTTCTGTATCAACTTGTATAAATTCTCCTGTAGTTTCATTGGTAACTCTAGGATTGACTGCAGGTCCAATATATTCTATTTGAACAGGTACTTCCGTATCACCTTCGTTAACGACAGTTCTATAAAATGCTACTGTAGCAAATTTATTCGGTAATGTAAGTTTAAATTTAAGTCCATACTTAACAGATTTTATATCTTCTAATGTGTCATTTTCATCAAGCCAATATGGATCAACGCACAGAAATGATATTGTAGCTTTATCACGATTGTTTTTTCTTTGATTGAAATCGGCTGCATCTTCTACTCTTGCATATATTCTATATTTCTTATAATCGTTAGTATAATATAATAATAACTCGCCTCTTTGGTCTGTTGTTTTGTTGTACGTTTTAGGGTTGATTATTCTGTAGATTCTTCTTCTTAGTTGATATAGTTTTTCTCGGTTTCTTGCTCTTATAGTAACATCTAATTTAATTTGCCTATTATCTAAAAGAGGGTCTTCTGCATCACAACCATCTTGTGCTACACCTTGGCTCTTTTGCGATGTTGCTCCGTGGATGTCCTAAACCTTCAATATGACTAAGCAAGATATCTTCGTGCTCACCACCCACGCTGTCGAAAATTATACTTTCGTTTAAAGCTAAGTTTATAACTTCTAATTTTTGCATTATATCACCTCTACAATCTTGCTAAACTTGATGCAAGCTCTTCATCAATGTTACGCAATTTTCTATATGTTTCGCTAGGCATCTCTGGAGTTTGTTGTATATAATTGTTCTGAATTACATTCACACCATTAGCATTTGGTTTATTGGCGTTAGCTACATAATTATATCCACTTGATGACCATTCTGATATTTTAGATTCTAAGTTACTGTCAATTGTATTTTGAACTCTCTGAATTACATTTTGTATCTTATCGGATAATCCTTCATTAATACCTTGTGCTAATTTTTCTCCTAAAGATTGTCCTGTTATTTCATATTTGTCCCCATAATTTCGAAGAAGATTTAATATTTTATCTTGGTTTTGCTCTACGTTTAATAACATTTTTTCAGCATTTTCTTGTGCCATAGATATTTGATGCTCATAATATTTATCTAATTCTTCTAGTTTATTGTTGTATGCATCTATCTGTTCATCAGCGGATTTTTCAACACTTTGTACTAATTGGTCTTGTTCATCTTTTAATAGCTCTTTTTCCTTGCTTAAAGCATCTTTTTTATCATTTAAAGCCCTTGCATTTAACGTCTTTTGATGTTCTGTTACAAGTTTGTCAAGCTCTTTTTGATAATTTGCTTTAGTTGTAGCATCATGTTCATAATCAATCAATTGCTGTAATCTATTCTTTTTACGTTCATATTCTGCATCTTCTTCGTCTCTTGTTTTTTGTTTTTCTGCTTGGTCTAAAGCTTCAAGCTCACGTTCTATTGCTTCAATTCTTGCATCATATTCTTCATTAATTGCATCAATTCTTGCTTTTTTCCATCTTTCTACATCTTCAATATTTTTATCAATCAGCTCTTTGTCTTTTTCGTGTAGCTCTTCTAATTGTTTAGTTATTGCTGAAGTCAATTGACTTACAGTATTATCAACAGAGCTTACTCTTAGCTCTCTTTTTTCTTTTTCATAATCTCTTATTGTCTGTAATTCATCTCTGTAAATTTCTTTTCTTTCATCTAAAGATAATCTCTCATCTTTCATTATCTGGTCTAAGTAGCTTTTATGCATTCTTATTATTTTGTCGTAATCTTCCGTTTGCTCTTGAACGTTATATGCAGCACCTCGCATACTTTTTTGCTCTTCCATATAATTTTCATAGTCTTCTGTTTGTTGCTCTAATATTTCTTTTTCTTTTTTTGCTAATTCTTTGTTTAGTTCATATATTTTTTCTCTTATTTCATTTTTTTCATCAGCTTTTTTTGCATATTTCTTTAATGCTGTTTCGTACATTGCTATTTCATCGTTTAAACTTAATTGATCAAGTGCTTTTTTATGTTCAATTTGCTTTTTATAATTATCTAATGCTTTATTTTGATAACTACCTCCACCACTTGATTTCTTTGATGAAACAGATGTAGGAGTTATATTCGGTACATCTGTAGGTGCCATGTTTGCCATTGACTGGTACAAATTTAATACGTTTTGTAACTTAGGTACAAGAGCGTCAACACTTATTCCAACATTCTCAGCTACTTGCTTTTGAACAGCCTCACTATTAAGTGCAGCTTGTATAATTGAAATATATGAATTTATCTCTGTTTGAGCAGCAGCCCAAGCTGAATCCGCTTGCATTCCCGCTGCATCTATATTCTGCTGTGCCACATCTGTTAAAATTCCACTTGCAGTTGCAGCCTCAGGATAAGCTTCAGCAAGTTTCTTCACTGCCTCTTGATATTCTGCGGTTGCAGTATTTCCCTGTTTAACAGTATTTAAATAATCTTGCATTGTTTTTACATTTATCTTTTGTTGTGCAGCTTCTTTCTGTTTATTTTGTACAGCTTTAGTATCCAATCCTGCAGATATTTTTTGAATTGCTTCAGCTTCTTCAAGTCTTTTGCAATATGCCTTATAAGCATCTTTAACTTTGTTAATTTCTGTACCATGTGCCTTAAGTTCCAAATTTTCCATACCAAGAATTTTAGAAACATCACCAGAAAGTGCATTTGCTTCGTTTTTTAAGGCTTGAATTTCGTTTGCATCTTTTTCAAGAACTTGTTGTAATTGCTCTTCTGTATATCCTATCTCTTTTAAGATATCCATATTGCCTCTGAAATTTTCGTTTGAGTTTACTGCATCACGCCATTCATCATATGCTTTTATATACGTTTCTATTGTGCCTTTTGCTTCTTTCATCGAAGCAATAGTTTTATCATTGTATTCTATTGTTCCATTAACAACCTTATTGTATTCCATTTGTGCTCTTGTAAGTTCTTCTTGTTTTGCTTTGTTAGTTTCATATGCAGCTCCTAATGCTGCAATCCCAGCTACAGCAGTTGCAATAACGCCAACCGCTAATCCTAACGGATTTGCCATTATTGCAGCATTAAATCCTTTTTGAGCAGCCGTTGCGGCAAATGTTGACTTTGTATACGCATCATATGCTTTTTTGACAACAGTAACAGCAATTGCTAATGCTCCTAATGTAACAATGAATGTAGTTGAACCTGCTGCTAATTCTTGATGCTCTGAAACAAACTTTCCTAACGACGATGTTATATCAGTAATCCATTTTAACATTGCACTATACGCTGGCTCTATTGCAGTAGCATATGCAACTTGCGTTTCTTTTAACGCATTATTTAATTCACCTTGTTTTGCTGCAAGAGTTTCATCGTATTCGCTCATAGCTTGTGCAAAAGGAGCTGCTGCTTCCATTGTTCTATTGACATATGCCTGGTTGATTTCTTCTTGTGTTAATTGACTTGCGGTTTTTCCTATGCTTTCAGCATATTTATCGAGCATAACAGACAAATTTTCAGTAACACCCGCACTATCAGATAAAGTTGATAAACCTTGTTTATATCCATCTGAAGCTACTTTTACAGCTTGCGAAACAGTATAATTGGCATTTCTATTTTTGATTGCCGAATTTGTTAAAGATTCCATCATTTGTCTTGTCTGTTTTGTTGTCATTCCCATAAGAGAAAAATTCTTTATAGTCGCTGCAATATCAGCTTTATTCATGTATTTACTATAATCTTGAACTATTTCACTTAACTCGTCCATATTGGTATTTGTATGGGCTGCGACATCGCTTAAAGAGCTCATAGATTGTGTATATTCATTGTATTCTTTTATGCTATCATGAATTATGCCTTTTACTTTAGACATAGATCCTATTATTGATGCAGCCAGTGCAACAAAGCTCAAATCTAAACCTTTATTGCTATTCTCTAATTCTTTATTTTGACTTTCAAGTTCCTGTATTTTTTTCTTTGCAGTTGAAAGTCCTTTTTCCAAGGCATCAGTCTTTATTTGTAAATTAATAACTAATTTTCCTATTTGTGTCTCGTTCATTTATCTCCTCCTTTCCTTGAAAATCAAAAAAACACTTGTATAAACAAGTGTTTTTTTATATTTTTATGTTTAATGATACTATTACTTATGATATCATTAAAGTTATTATTTCATAGTATACTCGCTCAGAATTGCTAGTTTTCCTTAGCATAATAGTCTGTACTTCGGTTTCATTGTTCCATCTTACAACATAAGTTTCCTCATCGCCTACAGAATTTCCTCTTTCCTCATATTTATAAGATGTAGTTGTATCTATATTCGTTAAATATTTATCGAAAGTACATGGTTTATGATCCTTATTATAGATTTTACAATCTTTAGATAAATACCCTTTTGCTTTCTTAATATCTTCTGCATGCAAAGCATCAATAAAATTCAACATGACATCATGTGCTGATGTGTATTTTCCATCCTCAATTAATTGTCTTTCTACATCAATTTGTTTTAATTCTTGTTTTTGTTTAACCATAGATGGTATTAATAAAGCAAGTACTATCACTAATGTAACTACAAATATTATAATTGGTTTTATATTATTTTTCATAAGTACACCCCTAATTAAATGTATCTTAAATACACATTTATTTCAAGTTTTTTTATTCGACAAAAAACGACAATAGTTAAAAATCCTCAGCATCAACAACATCTTCGTTGCTTTCTGCTTCCTTATTTAATTTCGCATATTCCTGCATTATTATAGGGATTTCATTTGGGTAATAATCTTCCATAAGCTCCTTTTTGCTTATATTTATTTTTAAACAAATCGCTATTATCCTTTGAAGCCAATTAGATTCATGATTTTCTTCGTAATTGGCTTCATTTGGGCGAAAAAACTTTCTAATTCGTTTATTTCTATGAATTTTTTAACAATTTCTAATAATTCAAGTGGGGTTAATTTATTTTCTAATATGTCTTCATCTACATCTAAAATTTTTGATAGAAAACTGAATAAAAATTTAGGTGCAATAATCATTAATTTTGTAATTAAATTTGCTATATTATCTATCGTCAACATACTTGATAATTTAAAATCTTGCTCATTGTCAGATAGCTCCTTAATGAAGTCCTCTGGCAAATTTTTTAAAGTTTGTAGTGCTTCAAAATACTTGCCACAAGGCATCTTTTTGAGCTCTACACCATGCATTATTACATTGTTATTTAAACTTTTACTTTCATTACTTTTTGACATTATTTCCTCCTATATTATTCAGGACCGCATAAAGCAGTCCTGAATTTTATATTTTAACTATTATTTTGATTGTTTGGAGTTGGAACTGTAGGAATTGTATCTAACCAAGTTAGATCACTTGAAGTTGTAGTATCTTTGTAAACTCTAACTTTTGCATCAGATAACAACGCTCTCTTGTAAAAAGTACCTGTAATATTTAAAACAGATACCTGTGTTCCATTATCTTGAGTTTGTAAATCTTGTTTTACTTTTTTAAATCTAAGTCTGTAATATCTGAACATTCTGTATTTTCCATCTTTTCTTTTAGCTTTAAATGTCATTGCATATTCTTTTCCCTTGTCATCTGGACCCCAAGAATATTCTTTACTTGTTGAATCGTAGTTACCACCTTCGAGTACTGGCATTAAATCCAAATCTGCTTCTGGTACTGTTAATTCAAAATCTTCTCCATCGAATACTTCCTCATCATCATATACATCGTCATCAGCATATATCTTGTCTCCAGAAGTTTGAATATCTCTTGTTAATTTTTGCGCATATGGTATTGAAACACCCTCTCCAACTTCGTATGCACTTTCTGTGTTAGTAAGTATTTCAAATACTTTAATTCCTGATAAACCTCTTAATGCTTTCTTAGGCATAATAAATTCCTCCTTTTTTAATCTTCTAATATTTCTTCTTTCTCAAAACGCATTGTTTTGTGGAAGATTTTAGTTTCTTGTTCAAATAAATCGGTTGCTAATGTTCTTTCAAACCCTAGCTCTTCCATTTTTTCGTTTACTAATATTGTTAGCTCTGAACATTTTGAAGAGCTCTTAGTCCATACATCTACTTGAATCGCTATATAACTGCTATATTCACCATCATCTGCTTTGCTAGCTTTAGAATTGTTTATTTCATAGTAAGAAATAGCAGGTTTTGTATCTAAATTGGTCCACTTTTGTGGATAAAAAAAAGAAACCTCTACATTTGAGATTTCTTTGAGTTTGTTATATATCTGTGGCTTTAAATTATTCATCATTTACCACCATACTTTCTGATTTCTTCTTGTAGTGATTTGGTAATTTCTTGTTCCACATCACCATTGTTTTTTGCATATAAATATGCTGGTGTCATATATGGTTGAGCAGATTGACCTTTCCAGTCTGCTTTATAGTTAATACCTTCAGGTCTATCAATGTTGCTCTCTCTACCTCTTTGTCCTGTACCAAATTCAACATAAGCTGCATGTTCTACATTTGTATATACTTCAGCCTCTATGCTATCTTGATTTATTTTTGAATCTGTTTTAATACTATTTCTTAATTGTCCTTTATCAACAGGTGCCATCATCTTGGCATTTTTTTGTATTTTTTTTGCGCTACGTTCTAATGCATTTCTACAAGGCTCTTTAATATCAACACCCAAACTAGATAGAACAATTAATAACTCATCCATTCCTTCTATTTTAGACATCTAATTATCCCCTTTAACTAATAAAGTAAGATGACTATCTGACTTTATCACTGATTTAATAACATAATCTTTTTGATTATATGTTAGAATATCATTAATTGATGCTGATACATTATCATTACATGTAACAATTGCATTTGCTTCTATTTCTTGACCATATTCTTGTTGAATGTATTCTCGTGTACTAAGTTGAAAATTACCTTGAAACTCATCTATGTTTTCTAATTTTCCATTTTTTATTACTGAACCTTCATTGTCCGTTTCCTCGCCTACGGTCCATATTTCCATGCTCTTATCATAAAAGATATCTGATATTGTCTGTTTAAATATATTTGGTACCTGCATATTACCACCTCATATAAGCATACATTGATATTTCGTCTGCATTTTGTCTTATATAATTGTTTATATCAACATCACTTTTAGTTACTGTTTCTGATGTGCTGAAATGAACAGTTTGTCCATTATCTGTCGCACTTGTAACTTGTAATTGTTCATTATCAGTAGTTTTATTTTTATAGTAAATAAAACATCTTCTGGCATATTCAACTGCCATATAGTCAAGATCATTTGGAAAATCTGCTCTGTTACAAACTGATTTGATTTTACTACAAAACGAATCTAAATAACTTTGTATTTTTGCATTTGAATCGTTATTTTGTATTTCTAATACTTTTTTTACTTTTTCTACTAGTAGAGCTGTACTCATTTTTTACCACCTACTCTTGTGGATTCTCAGATTCATCTGAAGAATCTTTTTGATTGATAAGCTCTATAATTTGAGCTTTATTTATTTTGTTTTCATCCTCTATCACAATTTCAAGCTCTTTTGCTTTTTCAAGCAATTCTTTTTTGTTCATTTTTTCCAAAGATTTCTCATCTGAAGAATCTTTTTGATTGTCTGAACACCTAGCTACATGTAACGGTAATATAGGATCTGAAAATTCTTTCCCGCATATTGGACATTTCATGCATGTACACCTCCTAAATATAAGTTAAGGCAGATTGCTCTGCCTTTGATTATCCCATAACAACAGTTGCTAATGATGGATATAATGGAGCAAATCCATATATTGTATCTAGTGATAACATATTCTTCTTTGTTTTCATGTCATATCCGTATGTTACTCTTATATTTAATCCGTTCCATGAAACAACGTGACAATCTTGTCCACCTGCTGCTGGTTCTAATGGTCTTGTTACAAATCCAAATGCATTTTTATTGAATACTAAATTTGCAACGTGACCACCTGCAGTTTTGTCTGGGAATGTTACTGCTGCATTATCAGCAATGTTTTCTACAACTGCAGGATAAACTTTAGCTGTAATTCCTCCAGAAGTAGCTGTTGCATCTTCTGTAACAACATATGGTTTTCCACCAATTGTCATTAAATCACCAGCTTTTAATGTTTCTGTTCCAGCTCCACCATCCATAGCGATTTGAGTTGCACCTTTTGTTACAGCTCCATTAACTAATGGAGTAGAAACAGCTGTAAATGTTCCTGCTGTATGTACTGCAACTTGTTGAGCCATATAGTTATCTAAACCTTGAACTCTACCAATTGCACCTTCTCTTAAAGCTTCTGTTGAACCAGATTTTTCTGCATTAATTATTGCATCTATAATACTAAATTTAGCATCTGCATCTGGATCCCATACACCAAATCTATCTTTAAGAGGTGCTTTTGCTTTATTTAATTCTTTTCTTGCATTTGCAAATGTTTCTATTGTTGAAGGTGTTGTTCCTGCAGTACCTATAGATTTGTACGCATATTTATACATTTCAAGACCTTCCTTGTTAATCTTTTCAGCAATTGCAATCATAGCTGGTTCAAGAACATCTTCCCTGAATGAAACTGGATCTAAAGCTAATTCTTTAGATGTAATTTCTACAGAAACGTCTGCAATTTTATCCATTTTAACTAAAACTTTATCTTGATTAATTTCTTGAATTGTTACCTCATCTGTGAAGTCCTTAGCTTCAAATACAGCTGGTTTCTTTACTTGAATTGTGTCACCTTGTTTAACATATTCTTTTGAGTAATCTGTTCTAAACAAAGCTGGAACAACTAAATTATTCTTTAAAATTGGTAATGCTTCTCTTGCTATTCTTTTACAACTTAATAAATTATTTGGCATAATTAATTCCTTCTTTCCTATTTGTTATTTTTTTCTTGCAACGCAAAATATTCTTCATCAGATAAATTGTCTAAATCATTGTCTGTGATATTTGCATCGTCATTTTTTCTTTGATTTGAAGCACCATCTACGCCCTTATTTACTACTTTATCAATTTCAAATAAATAAGAATCACTTTTCTTTAATGCTTCAATTTGGTCATCAAATCCAAGTAATTTATCGCCATCTAGTTTGATTTTATCCATATCTAGATTTGCTCTTACTGATTTGACATTCTTTGCTTTAGCATTGTTTATTGCTAAATCAATCTTGCTTTCTAATCTTACTTTAGCTATTTCGGATTTTGAATTTTCTTCAATTTCCTTTTTCTTAGCTTCATAATCAGCTTGACTAATTGAACCTTTTTTGAAGTTGTCATATTCATCTTCAATTTTCTTTTTGTCGTCCTCTAGTGTCTTTTTTTCACCTTTAACAACATTTAGCTCTTCTTTTAAGTCATTAAATTCCTTTGCAGGTTTAAAGTATTTAGGAAGCTCTTTAGAAATTTTACTTTCTAATTCATCAGCCTTTTCTACTCCTGCATTTTTTAATAATTCTTTTAACCATTCCATAGTTAAAACCACCTTTCTAGCCATTTATATTCCGGTGCTACCGGTACGAAAGTTATTCAAGTTATTCTCATGAATAATGAGTATTTTGTTTGTTCTGTAAGCCTAACTACAATAAAAAACGGCATCAAAAAAAGACGTATTTCTACGTCTTTGATTTCTAATAATAAATTGTAGTAATCATTACCTTGGGTCTTCAACAAATTCTTTACATTGTTCTTTTTCATTCCAATATTTTGATGGAATCCCCTTTTCATATATTCCACAATAATTATTGGTAATTTCTTGTTCATCTACAATAATATAATCATGTTGTACACATAAATTATAATAAAAACATTTTTGACATTTACTTTCCAATTTTTAATACCCTCTCTATCATTTCATCTATGTAATCTGGTAATTTTTCATTCATTTGCTTTTTAGCAAAACATTCTGCAAAAAATTCTTGCTCGTTTGTAGAAGCATAATATGATATATTATATATATCAGCATTTCTCAATGCTTGGTAGTATACTTTTGAAACATTCATGCATTTTTGATAACATTCATTTGATTCAAAGTACTCAAAATTCGAATTTGCTTTTACTTTATTAATCTGTCCGAAATACTGATCAGCAACAACATGTCCATATTCATGTGTAATAGTTGCTTTTAACGATTCTAAATCAGCATATGAACTTGAAACTGTATAACATCTATATTTTTTCTGCTCTTCTAGTTGTTTTATTCCGTTTTCAATTGGTCTCTGTTTATATCTGTTGTCTCCTAAGTATTTTTCTAGCTCTTTAATTTCTTGATTTACATTATTAATATAGTTATCTTCATATAATGCTTTACTATTTGCCTTGTTGAAATGAGCAGTATTTATATTTATACCTTGGTAATTTCCGTTTGCTGCTGCTTTCGTTAATGTTTTATTTCTAACAAATATCTCTTGATTCAAAGGATATTGTTTTTGTAACTTATCAAGTGTCTCAAATGTTACATTCAATGACTCAACGTTTTTAATTTTATCAATATCTGAATCTTTGTAATTGTTATATACATATTCTTTTGCTTCATCAATATTTTTGAATTTTTTCCAACTTTTTAATATTTTTTTATTTATTTTATCCTCTTTTAACTCATTTTGCAACACTGGTTCATTTTCTATGTACTTTTCTTTCCATTTCTCATAATTTATGTTTTGTGATATCAATATAGGTTTCCCGTTTTCATCTCTTGCCCTTCTTTTTAAATCGTCTTTTATATCATCATCAAATACTGCAACAGTTGTACAGCGATCATTTGGATGCAATGGCGGATAATTTACTCCAGCTTTTTTGTCCTTTAAATTGAATATTCTTCCATCCATTCTCCCACAATGTACACAAGTTCTTTTATCTAATGTCGCTATAAATTGGTATTTTTCTATTCCTAATTCTTCGTATGATAACATTTCACTTTCATTTGCAAAATGATTAACTTCTGTTCTAATTAGTCTTGTTGCATTAAATAATCCAACATCTAATGCTTCGGACAATTCACTTGCAATTCTTTGTATTGATTTTCCTGTCAATGTATCTGCTGTAAAATTAATTTTTAAGTAATTATTTAATCTTTCTTTATTATTCCATATCCTTTCAGAAAAATTAGCATTATCTATCCATTTATCTTTTAACATTAGTCCTATTGTCTTTGTATCAACATGAGAAAAGCTGAATGAGTATCCTAGTTTCTTTTGAACATCATATATATTATGATAATATACATCTTTGATTGTATCAACATATCTTTGTTTGTCTATATTTTGCTCAAAATTTGCCATTTTTGATAATTCTATATCAATATTATCCTGTAAAGCTTGGTATCTGCTTATTCTGTATGCATATGCAGGAGCATTATATTTTGCCAGTAATTTCTTTTTTATACCATCATCTGTTATATTGTTATTAATTACTTTTAATAAGTTATTATAATGTGTTTCGGTTTCTCTAGTATTAAGTAATTTTAAAAGTGTATCTCTATCTAATTCTGTACCTTTAGAATAATTCCTAAATATATTGGAAATCTCTTGATTAATATTCTTTGTTGCTTTGTTGTATATTTGAATTAATTGCCTTATGCTATTTTCGGTATTTTTTTCTTGTAATAACATTAATTCGGTGCTTCGTTTTTCCCAATAACCTACTGGTTTTCTAGCCATAAAAAATAACACCTCCTATTCGGTGTCATCATCATCGTGGTTATGTGTGCCAAAATCTCCACTATTATTGAATATTTTACTTTGTAGCTTCATATTTTCAGCCTTTTCTTCCTGTATTCTCTTTAGCTCTGTCTCTACATCGTCAACATATGGATGTATTTCGAGTTTGCGTCTTAAACTTAATGTAGTATCATTGTTAATGGTATTTACTTTTTCTACTTCATTAAATATTCTTGATTTGTTAAATTCTATTTTAAAATCAAATTCATTGATGTTTTCAGGTATCTTGTTTCTCATTTTTAAGTCTTGTAATACATACCATAATGTTTCGTATAAAGCTGTAGTTAAACCTCCAATAGCATCGTCAGCCTTCATGTCCAAATCAGTATAAAGAAATTCTAACGATACTCCACTAGGGGCTTGTCCAATTAAATCTTTGTTACTTGTATCGACCGCACGTCCAAATTCATATATTAATTCTTTTAACCCTTTAAGTAATGCTTGTCTTGCCTCATATGGTATTTGTAAAAGTTTGGCATCAATATGACCATTTGTATCATTGGTTCTAGCCACGCCATTAACTTTCAAGTTTTCGATTAACTGCAATAAATCTTCAGCACCATACCCATTAATTAACCATACTATTTCTTTTAAGTCCTCTATTGTATTTACAAAACCACTATTAATTAGATCATAAGCATCAATTAATGGTTTAATTGGTTCAAGGTCCGTTGTTTTTTCTTCATTGTTTTCGATTTCTATAAATGGAACTCTACCCCAACTATGTTTTTCTGTGGATTTTAAATTGTCTAAGGCTTCATCATATATTTCTCTATACCAATGACATCCACTAATTCTTGTCGTATCTTCCAGAAAAACAACTTCATTATTTACTTTGGTTTCTATGTAATATTTAACTTCTTTATCATCCCACACCTCAACATATATTCTATCTACCGGCTCTTCTCCATTTAAATCTTGTATCGTATAAAAATGTAACATATTTATTAAATAAGATTGATTCTCTGTATCATATACGGGTATGCATTCTTCAGATGCCACTTTATCAAAGACTAATTTTCCATCACGATAATTTGGATGTAACCAAGCTCTACCTTTGTTACTTGCTTCTTTTAATCTGTTCTTTATTAGCTTTTCAAAATTAGGGCCTAGAGTATTCCATACCATATTTGTAATTTTTTTTGCGGTATTTTCAGTAGCTTTAGTATTTTCATTATCTTCATTATCTACTGGTATGCTGTAACTTATTGTTATAGGTTTGCCACATACATATGCCTTCTTTTGATTGACTTGTTTAGGATAAAAACAGTGTGGTAAATGTTCATCTGATTTGTTTTCATTAGTCTTTGTAATAACATTGTTGGTTTTAGGGTCATATACTTTATATTTGTTCAAGCTCTTTTTTAGTATATCGTTCTGACCTTTGGAATATCGCTCTCCATCAAGCATTTTCTTTTTTGTCGTGGATGCATTAAATTCAGTAATCAATTGTTTAATTATTTTACTATGCATTTTATATTCCTCCTAATTTCTTAAATATAAATCATCACTACCATATCTTAATGCATCTATGTAGTGATTGTTTTTGTCTTCAGGTATATCTAAAGGATTGTCAAACTTGTCCGTTTTCCATCTATATGTACTAAATTCACTTATAATCCCTTTGCATTTAAGATCTATGATAATTTCAAAACCTTTTAACCACTTGATACCATGCAGAATACTATCTGGTCCTTTTATTGCAGGAATTGCATTTATTCCTAATACATTTAATTCTGCTATTGATTTAGGCTCTGCAGCATCTGCTTTGATTAATGCGTACGGTTCAATTCTTTTATTTAGCTCTTTTGCTAACATATCATTTGTTAGCTCCGTAGCTCCAAATTCATCGAAAATAATTATACGCTTATTTTTAAAATCAACATTGAACTGTACAAAAGCAGAAGGGTCTGAACTATATCCAAAGTCCAAACCCCTTCTGACTAATTCAAATGTATTTTTATATTTTTCAGTATCTTCAATATGCCAATTCCTAAATATAAGCCCCTTACTAACACCTGGCATACCTAAACCTGTTGTTTTATAATCTTCATAGTCCTCTTTCTTTTTCTTTTCATATCTTGCATAATCTTTTACATCAAGAAATTCGTTTATTTTGTAATTTGTAATCATTAATAATTGGCTGACTTTTTCTTTTACCATCTTGCCTTGATATTCAAATTCTTGTTCATCTTCAACTATTAATTCTTGCTTACCGTTTTCAGATAATATTTTTTCATCTGGTGTTAATTTACTCGTAAGTTCCTTAACAATAAAGTGTTGGTCACTCCATGGATTGAAACTTGCCACCGTCTGATGAAAATATCCTTTAGGTAATTGACCTCTTATAGACATCTTAACCTTATCGTATGTATTTCTTTTATCTATTTCGAACGCCTCTTCAAACCATCCCCAACATAAAACTAAATTCGGATCATCTATAGTTATTGATGCTAATCTTTCCCAATCTTTTAAACCTCTAAAAAATATTCTCTGGCCTGTAATCTTATTAACCGCAGACATTGGATTAACTGTGAACTTCCATTCATCATATAACTTTAGTTTCTTTGCAGCCCATATTAAATCTGAATAAACACTATCCTTCATTGTAAGTCCTATATCTCTTGAAGCTAATAAACAAGCTCTAGGATATTTCTTTAATAAAAACATCCATCTTAAAGCAATTGTCTTGGATTTCTTACTACCTTTAGACCCCATTATTATTACTTCGTCACCTTTAAAACTCCAAAAAGCTGCATATCCTTTTCCTACAGTTTCCTGTAAACTAATTCTTTCTTTATTCATTAACATCATCCACTAACTCAACAACAACTGTATTTTTCATATTAACATTTACATCATTAAACATTCCTAAGTGTTTTCCTAATAGTTCCAGTGCTTTTACTTTATCGTTTGTTTTATATTCTATTGTTTGCTCTGGAATATGTTCTATTGGAATTACATTATCTTTTCCATTTGGATCTACCTCAATCTTCATTGCTCCTGCTTTTTGTAGCGTTTTTACGCTTGCTATTGCTCTTGCAACATCATCATTCATATCCTTAATTGATTTTAAGGTTCCATTTGTATTATATATTTCTTTTATATTAAAAAAACCTATCTTGGCAAGTTCTTGTACTACCATATCTTGTGTTATTTGTGTTCTTTCTTCAATTTTTTTCTGTTCACTTTCTATGTATTCTTTAACCTTGACATTTCTCAACAATCTACTTCCTGCTTGTGCTGCTGTTTCCTCTTTTTTGCAATTAGGATAAGCAATCTTGTACGCCCTAGTTGCATTTAAATCTATTAAATATTCGTCACAAAATCTTTTTTGTGCATCTGTCATACAAAATCACCTACCTTTCTTTTTTTTGCATTCTTAATTAATTTTCCTTTTTATAATTCTCACAAACCACAGTAATACCATTTTTGATAAGTATTTCACAATCTTTTGAATTTTTGTTAGCACAATTAGAGCACATTTCTTCTTTGTAATCGTTAAATAATTCTTGTGGTGTATGACTCTTCTTTTCCAATTTCTTTTTAGTGTTATATTCTTTCATTATTTGTCCAATTCTGATTTCTCTAGCTTGATTATATCTGGTCATACGAACACCTCTTTTTTATAAAATTCCATGAAAAAAGAGACTATCTTTTCACAGATAATCTCTTTGCAAATTTTGACATTCCTATTGTATTTTTCATTTTTATTATAGTATAATGTTTTTGTCTTCTATTCCACTTTAGAATTTCCAGCTAAAGGAGGTGAAAAATATTGGACAATTTCATTAAACTTGCTGTACTTGTTTTAATATATCTTATCCTTAAGTTATTTTAATTCAGTACATAAAAATACTAGAGCATGCCGGCTCTAGTATTTTTTGTCTCCATATTGGAGCAATTCATAAAACTTGCTTAGAATTAAGGAGGAATAAGAACTTGAATTTTTTTACCGATATTCATTTTCTCTCTTAATCCGTGTTTGTATTATACTAGAGTACAATAAAAATGTCAAGCATCGACATTGTTACAATTATATTACATGTGTGTTACATTTATGTGTCATACTTTATTATAACATAATTATGTAAATTATGCAAACTTTTTAGTAAGACTTAACTAGAATTGTCTTCTCATTAATGCAAAAGTATATATAATTATTTGGAGTTATAATATGGATCTATATCAACCTATCTAGTATCGTTGATTACGTTTTTGTTTTATAATATTTTTATGAATTTACCATATTCACAAGCGATTTGATATTCAATTCTGCAACCTCTTGCTTCATTCCAACCGGGCATAAATATTACAGCATCTGCTTTATCTAGGTATTCTATGCTTCTAGCTAAATAAGCTATTGGGCTTGCATAACAATCAAAGTCATTAAAAACTGTTTCTAATACTTCGTGTCCTTCTTCCTGTAATTTGTTTATTAATTGTTCTCTTTCATCTTTTATTTCTTTTTCTGTTTTGCCTCTCATTGGCTGACTTATCATTATTTTCATAAATATTCCCTCCAGTACAAAAAAGAACTAACCGCAAAGTTTACAGTTAGTCCTTAATGCTCAACATCCTTAGATAGTTTTGATATGCTTATCAACTTATCTAATATTTCAATTATATTTATATCATATTTTTTATGTAAGATTCAGTAAGATTTTGTAAGATGTTTAAATTTTTGAATACAAATATAAGGCTTCGCCATGTAAATCACACACATATTCTCTTGTGTAACCTAATTCTTTTGCAACATCTTCCCAGCTTTTACCTCTAGTATATCTAAAGAATAAAACATTCGTATAAGGCTGACCTACAGATTCTATTTTTTTATCGATTTCAAATTTTTTTAGTAATAATTCTTGTAATCTTTCACTACAAATAACTTTTAATTCATCTAATCTACTTATTGCATCTGCAAACTTATCAGGGCTTTCATTAGAGCTATTTGTTTTTGTTAATGATAATGTAGTTGTTACTTTTTCTACTTTTCCTCGAATTTCTTCAGTATCATTTAGTTTTTCTTCTATGTATTTTATATCTTCTTTGTATTTATTAAGTTCCTTTTTGCATTCTTCGATTTTATTTTTTTCTTCATGTGTTAATATTCTTCTTTCTTTTGCCAATCTTATGTACCTCCTTTAATTTATAATTTTTGATTTAAATTAAATAGAATGTCATATGCTTTATGTACTTTTTTACTGTTTGTTGTATGTATCTGTTTAGTATTACTTTCACAGTCTACTGTCTCTAATTCTTTTAGTGCATTTTCAATTAATCTTTTGATTATTTCTTTATTCATTTACTTCTCTCTTTCTTTACAATTTTTATACATATCAGCAATACTTATTGGATGATTGCCTCTTATATCTACTGATGGTAAATTTGCTTGATTTCTTTCACAGTTTTTATTTTTACATTTGGTATTGCTGCAATATGTAATATCTAAGTTTCCATACATTATTTATCCTCCTATCCTAAAGGATCATATGTTATACATAATTCTTCCTCTTTTGGACTTATTTCACCATTTAATGTTCTTTCCAATATATGTGATAGTTCTGCCAGGTCTTTATAATATGTTCCTTCATCTTCCAGTATATAGTTAGCGTAACTTTCAATTGCTTTTACAAAGGGTTTTATTTTATCTTTACTGATATACATATCTTTAATATATGAATTTTTATCAGCTACTTCTCTAAAATTACCTTCTATTAATTTTTTATTCTTTTCTTTTTCTTGCTCCATTTCTTTTTTGAATTTTTTAATCATATATTGAAAAACAAAAATATCTTCGTCACCATCACAGTCTTTCATGCAATCTTTATATACTTCATCAAAATGTTCTTCAATATATTGGATTATTTCATCTTCACTCATATTCAAATCCCCTCCAGTCCATATATAATTCATCTTTATCTTGCCCATTTAATAATTTTTCTATGTCTTGCCAATGTGCTTTTTCTTCTTTTAAGTCTCCTATAATGCTTTCATTTCCTATAGGGTCGTCATCTATGTAGTCCTTTATTGATTCTTCTATATGTACGATTTCTTGATGAGCGTACCATTTTGCATTATCTATTATATTTCTAGCTTCATATTCCCATTTTTTCATCTTTTACCTCCTCATAATCTTTCAATTTAAAATGTATAATTTCGTTTTTTGTGAAATCTTTAGAAATATGCAGTATTATGCTGTGAAAATTCGGTCTATTTTGATTCCCGTTTTCATCAATGAAATAAATTCTTTTATCAGGGCTATAGATTTTATAATTAAATTTATATTCTTCAATGAATTTATAGAAATTAACGCTAAAAATTGCAGTTGCAGGAATTATTCTTATACAATCCTTGCCTTGGCTTAAAATCTTTCTTGTTACTTGCTCTCCCAAACTAAAAGGCGGATTCGTAATGCAAATATCATATTTATAATCCTTTTCTAAAAAGTCTCGTATATTATGGATACTATTAGGAAAAGCTTTTACAAATTCGCTTTTTTCTGTATCATAGGGGCATATTATTTTTTTATTTCTATCTACTATTGTTTTTATGTAATTTACGACCTCAATTGGTGTATACCATTCATCACTTTTTAAATTTTTTGTCAAGTAATTTTTTTCGTTTTTATATGCCATCTATTACCCTCCTTTCAAAATATTGTTTTATTGCTTCAACTCCTGCTATTTGTGATAAATCTATGTCTTCTGATTCTATACAATCATTTTGTCTACATTCTTCAATAACTTCTACCATAGCATCAATTATTTTATCTTTCTTTTCTAATTCATTTAGATCTACATTATCTTTAATTTTTAACATATTAATCACTCTCCTAATAATTCAGGATTATCGTAGATATTACCTATTACTTCATATTCTTCTTGTAGATACCATAAGGTTTCTTCGATATCTTCCGCTTCATCATATATAAAAAACGTTGCTGAATTTTCGCTGTATTTAACTACTCCGTTCCATTTTCATTGTCGGGCAATCTATTTTTACTATATCTCCCTCATATATTTCAGTACCATTTTTATCTTTTAGTCCTGTGTATTGACCTATGGTATCTTCTAATACGCTCCATTCTCTTTTATTTTTCTTTATCATTAGAATTTTATCTTGTCCCCAAACTTCTTGGACTAAATAACCATATTGCCAATCATTACCATAATCTTTTCCTCTAAACTTTATATCTCTCATTTAATCCTCCAAATACTTATCTATTTTGTTAAAATACTCTTTTTTTGTAATGACTCCACAAATATATCCCCAAAATAAATCCCCTAACGCATCATCTAGATGTTCGTTCTTATTAATATCAATTCCTAAGATTGCAGGAATTACTTTATAACCTATATCGTACACATCACCATATTGCTCTAAGTCTCCTCCAAATAATTTATTTATTTTATCATCTAAACTGTAAAATTTCTTTAAAGCATTTAGTATTATTTCAATTTGTTGTTTTTTTGTTTTCATTTTACCCACCTACTTCCATCTTCATTTTTACTATTTGACCCAGAAACCACCCAATTCCTGATGCTGATATGCCAATAAATAATAGTTTTAAAAATAGTCTGATTTTGCAACAAAAATCTTGTCTATTTTTCTTTTTTAGTCTTTTATTTAAATTTTCCCACTCTTTTTCCACACTTTTTTTATCAAAAATGTGTACAAAATATTTTCCGTTTTCATTTTCTATAAAACCACCATTTTCATGTACGAATTGTATGAATGGATCAGTCATAGTTGACGGGTTAATTTCTTTCTTTTTATCTTTCATATACATTTCCCTCACAATCTGTATCTATTTGTCAAAATATTCTTTTGTTTTAGTGTAAATTTGAATTGTTTTTTTGATAATAAAAAATATGACTATAAACTCCATTGAAGCAATAAATATCTGAGCTAAATTTAGATGCAAAACTGGTGTAAATAACCAGCTAAATAGAATATCAATTATAAAATCTTTCATATGTACCTCCTATTCCGTAAACAGATATATTACTTTATATCTGCCTCTTAATTTATCTTTAAACATCCTTGTAGTCTCTCTGGTAGTTATGCTTAGGAAATTTATTATTTCCCCCAATGTGCCAACTCTGACACATTGTTCACTATTCTTTAAATCGTATATTCCATATATTTTCATTAGTTGTCCTCCTTTTTAGCTTTCTTCTATAGTTAAAATTACTTTTGCTTTATCGCCATATTCAAAAGTATCTGTAAATCCTGTAACGTTATTTCTGTTATCATCTTTTAGTTTTCCACACTTAACCATTGAATCTAATATAAATTTCTTTGCAAAAGCTACATTGTCCAAATCTCTTTTTTTGTTTTCTTCTATCCATGTAAAATTAATCTTTATTGGATTTTGATATGTAGGTAATTTTTGTAAGTAAATAGCTATATCTGATTCAACATTTTTCTTCATATTAGCTCCTGCATATCTATTTTTTCTGCATTCATTAATATATTGATTAAGTGATGGTAACTTCATTGGTATTTCTACTATCATTTTGTTTTTCCTCCAGTTTCTCTAAAATATTGGTTCTACATACATATTTGGGCTCGGCCTGTCTTTTTTCTATGGTCTGTAACCCTTTCAGTAGCTGTATAATGTCTCCTTGAATCATTCGATTATTATGTTTTTGCGTTAACCCCTGTATAAGTGTTAATTTCTCAATTTCATTCTTAACAACTCTTCTTTCTAATCTTAGCTGTTTTAACCTTTTGCCTACTTTAGCATATCCACTTGCATTTAGAGTTGTAGCCTCAATGTAATGTAAAATATCTTGTTGTTGATCGTTCAGTAGCTTTTCTTCATCCTGCTTTGCTTTCAACTGTTTATCCACGTTTTGGTAAAAGTTAAGCATGCATTTTAACAAATCTTCAATAGCTATGTCCAACTTCTTTCACCTCGCATTATTGCAGTTTGATATCTAAAAATTATTTCGGTAACATATTTCTTTGATTCTTGCTTAGATACCTTATCTAAGCCTCTTTGTTTTCTACGAATATTCTCTTTCTTTTCGTATTCTTTAATAATCCATGTTAATGAATGTCCAATTCTCCATAATCTTTCAATTTCTTCATCGTTCATTTAGCCACCTTATACACTGCTACATTCTTACCAGTTATATGATCCATTGTCTTACCAACAATTATTACTTTTCTTTGTTCCAATAAACTTGTAAGTCTTGGACTAGCATTGTTCCTTTCAGGTGTATTTGTAAAGCCTCTTTCACACATTTCAAACGCTACTTCTCTTGCAGTTCTTTCTATTCCGTCACTAAGTATTTCCATTACCTGTTGCTCCCTAATATGTTTATTTATTTTTTCATTACTTTCCCTTCTTGTGTGCATTGTAATTGTATCTGTCATTAGTATCACTCTCCTTAAATTTTAAATTTCGCTTATCAATTTTTGTTGCTCTTCAAAATTTAGCTTGTCCCAATCTGGGTCTTGTTTCATTTTTGAAACTGTCTTTATATATTCGTTAAAGTTGCTCTGATTTTCTCGCTTATATTTATTTAATATATATAAATAAATATTATTATCATTATTGTTTGTTGCCACTTGCCTGCCACTTGATTGCCCGATGGTCTGCCGTTTCTTTTTGTGTTGCTTGATATAAGTCATAATTTACAATGGTTACAAGCAATCCGTTGCCTGCCACTTTGGTTGCCACTTCTCCAGTCTTTTTTAAATGTGATATTGCTGTTCTTACATTTTTTATTGTAATTTTTTTATCTTTCATTTCATCAATAATATGTTGATACGATGTGAAAGTTTGTCCTCTTTTTATTGTTATCCCTTTCCAATACATATCCTTATGATTCGCTGTTATTAATAAATGAAAGAATACTCTAAATGTAATTGTGTCTGAATACCATTCCCAATCTACGATTTTTCTGTGTAAGCTAATCCATCCTTCCACATTCTTCTTTTGCTCCTTTCTACAACAAAAGGGTAAGTTTTATGTGCTTACCCTAGTTGTCGTTTTTCTTTAAATATATTTTGTGTACTTTAAAAAGGAAGGTCATCTCCTGAATATGTTGCAAGCTCATTATCGTTATAAGCTGCACTTCCTAATTCATCTGCTAATAATTTAGGTTCAGGAACTTTTGTTGTTCCTAGGTCATCAAGTGGTATTGCATAAAATGGTTTTGCAGATGATTTTATGCTTCCGTCTGAAGCTTTAAATTCCTCATCTCTGAATACAATTCCTAAGACTTTATTTGTTAATTTTTGTTCATTCCAATCCCAAAAAAATCCTTGGTTTGACCTTTCGACACTTGTAATTAATCCTTTTAATTTTGTGTTAACAGAGCCAGGCTCATATCCTTCTTCAAATATGTTCCAAATTCCACTCCATTTTTTATCCGGTCTAGTATCTTTTTCATATTTTTCAGCGAAATAATTTTTAAATTCTCCTTCTGCAATATCAATACTTACTTTTATAAATTTCTTTCCATTAGGGCTTGTTAATTCTTCAGCGCCTTTAATTTCACATTTATATACTCCTGCTTTTAATGATTTAAAATCTCCAAAAGAGCTTGCATTTTCCCATCCATTTAATCTTTCCATAATTATTTTTCCTCCTTAAAATTCTTTTAAAATTTCTATTACTTTAGAAATATCATTTTCTATTTGTTTTTCAGGAAAAGCTCCAAACGGAGTTCTCGCTGTACTGTTGTTTGAAAATGTTTCAAAAATATATTTATCATCTATAACTTTGCTAAGTAATAATGTGTTAAACTTTGAATCTATATTATTTTTTTCTGTTTTTCTTCCATTTGTCTTTATTCTTATAAAATCTGTTGTTTCATCTTTTTGGATGTGAAACAAAATTATAACAGTTAGGTCGTCTCTTAATTTTAATGAATCATCTACAATATCCCAAACAGATTGCGCTAGATCCATCCATTTATCATAACCTTTTTCCTTGCATCTTCTCATTTCTTCAGATACCATTAAGTTATTAAGGGTATCAATAACAACATTTTTTATTTGAGGTGCTTTTTCATTTATATTTTTTAAAATAGCCCTTACTAAATTTGGGTCTGATGTTTTATGATAGTTCTTTTTCTCTTCGTTATATTGAGCTCTCCAGCTCTTCCAATTTAAGCCTTTTCCATCGCAATCAATGTAATATGTCTCTTCAGAATTTAAAGTTCTTAAACTTGTCGTTTTACCACTGCCTGGCTCACCCATAACACCTATTAATCTACTCATTACTTTTCCTCCGTTCTTCTTTCAATTTCTTTTATAACTTCCTCATATCTTGCATAGTAATGCTTTTTCATTTTGTTACAAAATACTAATTCGTTAACTAACTCTTCTGTAGTTAAATCCATTACTTTCTTTTCTTCCATTAATCCTCCTCCTCATACCAATCCGGTGCATCGTTGTAGTAATCTTCATCTTTAGTGCGTCTATTTTGCCACCAATCATCTCTTACCATTAAATTTTCTATTTCTTCTGGCATAAATTCCTCCTTGACAACTTTTATAGAATTATGTTAATATAAGACTATAAAAGTATTGATTTTTGCATATTTTTATATGATTTGTTCGTTAGATTGGTCGTCCTCGAACAAATCTTTTTTTAATATGTCGTATTGATCATCTATATATTTGCTCAATAACTCAAATTTGTTTTCTTTATTACTATCTTTTAATAGTTTCAAT
The DNA here is from genome assembly GCA_017515985.1 of Clostridia bacterium. Lineage (GTDB taxonomy): Bacteria > Bacillota > Clostridia > TANB77 > CAG-508 > CAG-492. The sequence continues at coordinate 23,205 of JAFWDV010000019.1, read as the reverse complement.
GTGCTTATAATATTGAATATTTCTGTTTCCATTTCTTCCTGTACTTTTGCTATATCGTTTCTAGTTGTCTTTAAATCTTCATATATTGCACTACTTTCTTCTCTTAAATCTTTATTGATTAAATTTAATAATCTAACTTTGTTGTTCAACTTTAATTCTCTTAATTTTCCCATAATTAAATTCCTCCTATTATTCTTTTCATTAGTAATTTTTCAGCTTGTCCTTCTTGCAATGTTTTATTTTTCCAATCAATGTCGTATACAACTACATATTTTTGTCTTACATTAGTTATCTTCTTAACTGGCTTATGTGCTCTATATGTAACTTTTGCAAAAATGTATAATATTTTATGCATTAGTACTGGTATTACAAATAAGAATGCAAACAATATTAATGTTGTTATAATTACTTCTTTCATCTTACGTTCACCTCCCTTTCTTTTGTTAAATTACTTATTGTTCTAATTGTTGCTTCTGCTTCTACCATTCTTTGATAAATTCTGTTGTATTGATCTATACTAACTGTATTTTCGTCAATTCTAATTCTGTCTGCTATTGGTAGATAATCAACTTCGTTGTTAGCAATCATTTTTTGCATTTTGTCATATCCTATGTTGTAACGTTTCATAAATTGGTTTCTTGTTAATAACTCCATAATTCCTCCTTTCTCTTTCTTACAACTTTAAGTTGTTTTTGAAGTTAAAAAAATATCCGGAGCTATAACTTCCATCTTATTATTAAAAACTGTTTCCATCTTTTTAAAATATTTTGGATGTATTCCTCTCTCTCCATTTTCGATAAGCGAATAGAATTGTTGTGACATCCCCAAAATTTCTGCAATTTCACTTTGACTTCTCTTACCCCTCAATTCTATCATTTTTTCTCTTTTCATTTTTCTCTTGTCACCTCCTACAACCTTAAGTTGTGATTATAATATACTAACAACTTTTAGTTGTCAATACTTTTTTAAAATTTTTTTATTTTTTTGTGTATTATTTTTGTAAGTATTGTTTTTACTGGGTTTTAGCTTTTTATTATTTTTTTATATTACTACTTTGAGTTGTTTTGCTTGACTACAACAAATTGTTGTTTTATAATACATAGAATGGAGGTAAGATATGAATAGAATTAAAATGCTTAGAGAAGAATTAGGATTAAGTCAATCTGAATTTGCAAATAAAATAGGCTTAACTCAGCAGTCTATTTCTTTATATGAAAAAGAAGATAGAAAACCTAGCCAGGATGTACTTGAAGCACTTGCTGATTTTTTTCACGTGTCTATTGATTATCTGTTAGGTAAAACTAATACACGCAATGTTCAGGAATCTAACGTTATGCCTATGCCAGATATGCCAATTAAAGTACCTGTAATCGGCAAAATATCAGCTGGATTACCTCTATTAGCAGAAGAAAATTTAGAAGGCTACGAATTTGCTCCATCATCTCTTATAAAAGATGGATTTGAGTATTTTTATTTGAAAGTTTCTGGCGATTCTATGAATCTAAAGTTCAATGATGGCGATATTGTTCTTGTTCAGAAACAGGATGATTTAGAAAATGATGAAATAGGTGTTATTCTTGTAGACAGTCAAGATGCAACAGTAAAAAAGTATAAATATGAAAATAATCTTGTTATTCTATCCCCTATGTCAAATAATCCAGTTCATGTTGTACAAATATACAATCCGAAAGATATAAGTATTAAAATAATTGGTAAGGTTGTTTCTTATCAAGGAAAGGTGTAAATATGCTTACATATAAATTAATAAATGTTGATACGGATGTTGCAGCTAAATATTTTAATAAAGATACATATGTATATATTGGATTTTATCAGGATAAACAAAGAGCAAAAGTTATTGCTAACAATACAGAAGAAATAATTGGAGATATCGCACCACAGGACATCGAAAGACTAAAAAACTCTGGAAATACAAGTGGCCATCTGTCTGTTAGAAAACAATTAGATAATAATGGCGAAATGCAATACTACTGCAACTATTATCATGATGAAGAATTTAAATCAATAGATGATGAATTAAATGATAGAAAAGAAATGAAGAAATCAAATACACTAATTATTGTAGCTTTCATTATTTCATTTTTAGTTATTGCATGGATCACAATGTCAGTAATTCATATATTAAATAGTTAATACAAAAGATATGCTAGAAATTGCTCTAGCATATTATTTTTAGGAGGATGTTATGGCAAAGAAATATAATTGTGTGCGAAATGGAAAACAATACTATAAAATAACAAAAACAATCGGACATAAGGCTGATGGTACTGCAATAAAAAAAGTTTTTTATGGTGATGGTGAAAAAGACGCAAATAAAAAAGCTGAAGAATACATGAACAATGTTAAAAATGGATTGATTGCTAATTATGAAGAAATGCAGTTATCAGATTTAATGTACAAATGGCTTTTTAATATAAAATTAAATGAATTAAAGCCATCCTCATTTCAATCATATGAAAGTACTTACAGAAATTATATAAAAGATTCAGAACTCGCTAAAGCGAAAATATATAATATAAAATCAATGCAAATACAAGAATATTATAACCTCATAGGTAAATACAAGACATATTCTCAAATAAAAAAATTAAACAAGTTGTTAAAATCTTTTTTTATTTACTGTGTTAATGAAGGATATATTATAAAAAATCCATGCAATAATATAACAATTCCAAACGAAAGTACCCAAAAAAAGAAAAAAGAAGAAACAATCGAATACTTTAATGAAGATGAAATAAAAAGGCTTAAAATTGCATTTGAAGGTAATAAATTTGAAAATTTAATATTACTAGCACTTGGAACTGGATTGCGACAAGGCGAACTACTAGCTCTTAAATGGGAAAATATCAATTTAAAAGATAAATACTTAGAGGTAAAAGAGAGCATAAAAAAGGTTTACGTTTTTGATAGCGATGGAAATAAAAAACTAGCAACTATATTGCAAAAGCCTAAAACAGATAACTCTATTAGAAAAGTAGATTTACCAGATAAGATCGTAGCTATGTTATCTAAGATGGATCATAAAACAACTTTTGTTTTTGAAGATGAAAACGGTCTTCCCTACTCTGTCAAAACTTTATTTGGAAACTGGAAAAAGATTCTGAAAGAAAATAATATACCTTATAAAAAATTTCATTCATTAAGACATACATATGCTACGATGCTATTATCAAAAGGCGTAGATTTAAAAACCGTCCAGGATTTAATGGGACATTCTGACATTACAATTACTCAAATATACTTGCATGTACTTCCAAAAACAAAATCTGATGCAGTAAATAGATTGAATATCCTATTGTAAAAATTGTCTACTTTTTTGTCTACTTAGTTTGAGATAAGGTAGAAAACCACAGAATACCATTAATGAAAAAAACCGAAAAATCAACGTTTTTTAATATTGTAAAAAACCTCAAAAAGTGCTAAAATTAATCATGGGTTCGATTCCCGTAGGGGTCACCAAAAAGAAAAATCAACTACTTTTCATATGCAGTAGTTGATTTTTTTTATTTTAAATTATTTTTAATTTTTTCACTTCAAATAAATTTTCAATTCTGACGTTTAAAGCATCAGCTATTAACACTAATTCATGTAAAAGTACCTCATCAGCAGGCAACTCTTGTATTACCTTCAAATCTTCTTTTTTTATTCCAGTTATTTGCTCTAGCTCTTCAAAACTTAATCCAGACTCTTCTATTTGTTGTTTAATTTTCATCTCTATTTCCATGCTGCACCTCAATAAATAACTTTATATAAACTATCTAACGGTACACCAAGTGCCTTCGCAATTCTAACCATCACGAAAAAAGAAGGCTCTTTTATACCTCTCTCTATTTCACTTATGTGTCCGTATAGAAACAATGGCTTTTCGCGCTAAAGTTTCTATAGACATATGCTTATTAAGTCTTACATCCCTTATCAAATATTCTACACGCATATAACCACCATTTATAGTTTTTCTTAAAAATTAGTATATTATGCATATCTTTCGCTTTGGCGAAATGAATATAATTAATTTAATAAAATTTAACTTATAGTTAAATCAATTCTGTACGTATAAGATATTTAATAAAAAAATTTTTTATCAAATTTATTCTTCATTAAACTCCTTAGACAGTTTACCTATGGCCTTTGTTTCAATTCTCGATACTTAAGAACATTTTTATAACTACTAAAAATTTTTTTCTAACATATAATTTCTTAGGAGGTAGTATGAATTATTCATTTATTTTTTCAAAAACAAATGAAACTATTGAAAACGTAATGTATAAGATATATGAAGACTTTATTGAAAATGAGCTAGAAAAAGTTATAAGGAATACAAAAAATGAATAACCCTTTTCAAATAGATTGTCCTCAAAATTATAAAGTTGCATTATACATTAGGCTTTCAAAAGAAGATTTAAAGCCACGGTGAATCTGAAAGCATATCTAATCAAAGATCTATATTACAAAGTTTCGCCCAAACTCAAAATTTAACAATACAAAAAGAATACGTTGATGACGGAATAAGTGGAACAACATTTGATAGACCAAGTTTCAAAAAACTCATAGATGATATTAAACAAAAAAAGATAAATATGGTTCTTACAAAAGATTTATCAAGACTTGGCAGAGATTATATTCTTACCGGATATTATTTGGAAAAATTTTTTCCTGAAAATAATATTAGATTCATAGCTTTATTAGACGGTATTGATACTTACCAAGATAACGCTTCAAATGATATAACACCCTTTAGAGCAGTATTTAATGACATGTACGCAAAAGACATTTCAAATAAAATAAAGAGCGTAAAACATAACAAGCAAGCACTTGGATTATTTATTGGTAGTAAAGCCCCCATTGGTTACAAATTAAATAAAAAATTCCCAAATAAATTATTTATTGATAATGAGGCTGTACCAATAGTTCAAAGAATTTTTAATGAAGCTATATTACGGTAAATCTTGTAAATCAATTGCAAGAACTCTTAATGAAGAAAATATTCCTACTCCTTCCGAATACGCTATTAGCAAAGGATTGAAAGTTGCCAAAAGAAGCTGTACTTGGTCGGATTCAAGAATAAAATCAATAATACGAAATGAAGTTTATATAGGAAATATGGTTCAAGGAAGAACAAAAAAAGTAAATTATAAATCTAAAAAAAGTATTCGACTCCCAGAGAGTGAATGGAAAATCGTAAAAAATACTCACGATCCGATTATAGAAAAAAATACATTTCAACGAGCAAATGAAATGCTTAACATTAGAAAACATACAAGAGTTAAATCTTATGATTATTTATTAAAGGGATTAGTATACTGCCATGAGTGTGGAAAAAAAATGAATTGTTCCTCAAGGCATTTAGCAAGTGGAGTCAAATACTATTTTAGATGTAATACAAATATTCAATCTAAATATCCTCATTGTAGCCCACATTCCATAAGAATGGATTATGTTCAAAATTTTGTAGTTGATACTATAAAAGCATTTATAAAAAAGTATGGAAATCTACAAGAATTAATTACTTTGTCAAAAAAATGTTTAACAGATTATCAAAATACTGATAGTTCAAAAAATTCAATTATAGATTATAAAAAAAGTATTCATATAATCGAAGATGAAATCGATAAACTATACGCAGACAAACTAAAAAGCCACATAGCCGAAGATGATTACTTACGAATATACACGTCAAAAAAAGAAAAGCAAAACGAAATACAAAAACAAATCTTATTGCTGGAAAATATAAATAATTTAAATACTAATCAATTCACTGAAACGATAACTAATAAATTCAACACTAACTTAGAAATTAACAAAAGAATTTTAACAAGTTTTATCGAAAAAATTGAAATTGATCAATTCAAAAAATTATATTTATATTTCAAATTTAGGTCGATTTAATATATTCAAAGGAGAGAGCATTGGCTTACATTGCTCTTTTTTTCAAAATTATTTAGTCATAAAAACTTTTCTATACATATGAACGCGATATTCCCATCATTTTCGCTATTTGCTCTTGAGTTTTAGGCTTTTTACCATCTAAGCCAAACCTCATAGTTATTATTCCAAATTCTCTATCTTTAAGTACTTCTTTCATTTTTTTATATAATTTTTTTATCTTAAACTTTAAGTCAACCTCATCTTCTATACTTCTTTCATTATTTTCCAATATTTCTTGAAGGCTCACAGTATTATCATCTTTATCCTTTCCAACCGTATCTTCTAAATAAACCTCTGCATTTAGTTTCTTAGAGCTTCTGAAATACATTAGTATTTCATTATCAATGCATCTTGATACATAAGTAGCAAGCTTAACTCCTTTTTTATAGTTAAAACTGTCTATTCCCTTTATCAATCCTATTGTTCCAATAGAAATCAAATCATCTAATTCTGCATTGCTGTTGCTATATTTTTTACATACATGAGCAACCAATCTTAGATTTCTTTCTATCAAAATGGACCTTGCATCTTTGTCTCCATTTTCAAACATTTGTATATACTTCATTTCTTCTTCAGAATTTAATGGCTCCGGAAATAAACTGTTTTTAGATATATATCCAAATACAAAAATCGAAGTTTTAAGAAAAACTAGAAATCCAGAAATAGAAAGTACTAGCATACATATACCTCCATTTTTTCTTATATTTAAATATATGTTGCTATATTTTTTCTGTGCCTGACCTTTTAATTATTCCTTCTTTAGTAAAATATTTTTACTTGACATTATTGCTAAAACTGATAATCCTATTAAATATTTACTTGCATCTATTTGACCAGTTCTTGGAAGCTTATCTATTTTTTTCTTTTTATTTTTAAATGTTATATTTTTTATTTCATTTTCTTTTAATTCTATAGTAACAACATCGTCCGATAATATGTATCCATTTGCCGCTTCAACCTCCTTTATAGTATATTTTTTATTTATTGGTAATTTATCTATTTGTGCTTTTCCATCTTTATCAGTTACTACTGTTGAAATTAAAGCATTCGAATCATCATATATTTCAAATTTAGCGCCTTCGATTTTTATTTCATTATTTTCTGCATCAACTTTTATAATATTAATTGCGCCTTTCTTTAACTCGTTTCCTATAACTACTTCTTTCGTTTCTCCATACTTTAGATTAACAATTTTTTCAGCTGAATCTAAAATATATTCTTTTGATGTTTCTATTTCCTTTATTACAACTTCACCCTGATGCAAATTCTTTAGATAAATTTCACCTTTCTCATTTGTTACATAAGTTCCTATATCTTTTCCATCTTTGTATTTTACAGAAAACTTAACTCCTTTAATTGGTACATTTTTTTCACTATCTATTTTTCTTATCTTTAATTTTGATTTATCTATTTCTACATTTATTTTTTCTTCAGCTGTTATCCCTTTAGTGTAACTATCACAACATAAAATATAATTCTGATAATTCCCTTCAGTACATTCAGCGTAGTATACAGGATAATTCTTGCATACTGCTTCCACACTTACTACTCCATTTATGTTCCCTATAAGAGCGGTTTTAGGAACTAGTATTTTAAATTCATCACCTCCTTTAAATTCATTTTGTTCATTACCTTCTACATTTGTAATTATTGTTCCTTTTGGAAAATCATTTAAATTTTTAACACAATAACTGTCACATTCTACCTTTGAACTAACTTTAATAACCTGCGATAAAAAATCTTGTCTTTTAGAATCTTGTTTAAACTCACCCACCTTCTCTATATGTATTAAGTCATTATTTTGCATTGTTTCTGAGCCATTGTTTCCAATATCTACAAGCTTACAAATAGCCTCTATAACCTTATTTCCTCTTCTAGAAATATCTTCTAAGCTCTGGCCTGCAACTCTATCTTCACCTGCTCTATATAAGCTTCTTATATCATTTGAAGTTTGATTTCTTAACATTGCATAAAGAGCCATTTTCGTTGCTAGATATGCATCTTGATCTGTTTCAACTCCAATTTGCTCTGGTGATTTATATGGATATCCATTGGTAATTACTCTCCAAGCTCTTTGGTCTTGTATTAACTCCTTAATTTCAACTGAGTAACCTTCAAACTCACCAGCTATATAACCTATTCCTTTCAAATCTGGATTAACACAGTACGCTATTCTACTTACTCCATTTTCATCCACATAATTTGTTATGCTATATGTAACGTATATCCATTCAGAGCCATTCCATTTCTGGATTGAATAAAAACCTTTATCAGCTCTTTGTAGATAACGTTTGTCTCCAACTGATGTCGCTTCTGAATTTTTCGCACCTATAGCTGCACTAAGCAAAAAAACAAAAAACATCATAACCATTAATTTTCTTAATACTTTCATATATCAATTCCTTTCTATGTCTTAATTTTGTATCATCTTTTCAACTGCTTTTACGCATAATCTATAATCTGATTTATCTCTTATACATGTAATTAGTGTCAAAGTATTTCTTTCTGTACTTTCTAAAACTGAAACATTATGCTCTTCTATTTGCTCAATGGAACTAACACTATAAACTTTTGCTCCAAGCTTTGTTTGATAAACTATTTCATCTCCTATTTTCAGCTTGTCTATATTTTCAAAGTAATGCGCAAAACTGCCTCTATTATGCGATGCAAGGCATACATTACCATTCCAATAATCTGTATTTTCAATATGACCCACTGCCACTTTTAATGATTCTTGACTTGTTCCATCTACAATAGGAGCCTCAACATTAATATCTTTAATTATAATTTTACCTATTACGTTATTCTGATTTTCACTTCTTTCATCTATAAATTCATTATTGGGATTATTTGAGCCAGAATGGCTTTCATGATCTGAATTAACAATATTTTGACTTACAATATTATTTGCAATATTTAATAAATTTTTATGATTTCTTTGATTATAAAATTGGATATACGTATATAGAATAATAAAAAATACAAATAAAATACATATACAAACACTGAAAACACGTTTCAATGTCTTTTTTTTCAACCCATCACCTCCTATTCGATTAAAACTTTTAATTATGGAAATTTTTAAGAAAAAAATTTTTTGAAAAAATTTATATTTTATATGATAAACTCATCAAGCCCAAAAGTCAAATACTTTTCATCGACAAATTGTTTCAATATTCGACTTTACATCTTCCGCTATCTATCTCTTTGATTAATACACTATATCATTGATATCTGTTAAAACACTTGCTCCATCCTTTATCAATGCATTGGTTCCTTCTGAATTTTTGCTAAAAATACTTCCCGGCACAACCCATACCTCTTTGCCTTGATTTATAGCATAATTTGCAGTAATAAGAGATCCACTTTTGTTGCTTGCTTCAACGACAATGACACCATTTGCTAAGCCACTAATAATTCTATTTCGTCTTGGAAAGTTAGATTTTTCTGGTTTTGTACCCACTATAAATTCTGAAATAATCGCACCTCCGGATTCTATTATTTTTTGGGCTAAGATTTCATTTTCCATTGGATAAATTGTATCCAAACCATTTCCGATAACAGCATAAGTTTTCCCTCTTTCATTTATAGTAGAGTTGTGCGCAATTGTATCAATACCTAGCGCCAATCCACTAACAATATTTAGACCTCTTTTAGAAAGCTCCGTAGTAAATAAACTAGCACATTTTCTTCCATATTCGGTGCAATTTCTCGAACCAACTATAGCTACAGTTTCTTCATTTATTCGAGATAAATCACCTTTATAGAATAAAACAATAGGTCTGTTTTTTATGAATTTAAGTTTTATAGGATACTTAATGTTATAGCAATTAATCATAAATATTTCATTTTTTTCCATATATTCTGCATATTTATCAAGATTGGATCTATACTTCATATCTGTTAGCTCATTTATAATTGTTTGATTTAAGAAATCACATTTTGACAGCTCATCTTTCTTTATATTCCACAGTTTATCTACTGTTTTATATCTTTTTATCAACAATTCAAATACCTCATAATATAAACTTTTTAACCTTGAAATCCAAATCCAGTAAAGATTATTTTCCATATTAATTTATCACATCCTTTCTATAAAAAAAGAGGGATATCAAATATCCCCCCTCAAAATTATTTATTCTTAGCTGCTTTCACAACATTATTCATAAGCATCGCAATTGTCATTGGTCCAACCCCACCAGGAACCGGAGTTATGAAAGATGCCTTTTTGCTAATATTTTCAAAATCAACATCACCAACAAGTTTTCCATCATCAGTTCTATTTATTCCAACATCTATAACCACAGCACCATCTTTAACCATATCTTCCTTAACAAACTTTGGCTTGCCAAGTGCTGCAACTAAAATATCAGCATTTTTTGTAATTTCCCCTATATTTTTTGTTCTAGAATGACATACAGTAACTGTAGCATTTTTAGCTAATAAACATTGAACCAAAGGCTTTCCAACAATATTACTTCTACCAATAACCACAGCATTTTTACCTTCTATTTCTATGCCATATTCTTCAAGCATTTTGATAACACCAAAAGGAGTACAAGAAACAAAACAATCTTCTCCAATAACCAATTTACCAACATTTAATGGATTAAATCCATCAACATCTTTTCTATAATCTATTCTGTTGAATGCTTGGTATATATCCAAATGCTTTGGAATTGGGCTCTGTAAAAGTATACCATGTATATCAGCTCTTTCATTTAGCTCATCAATTAAACCTAATAGCTCTTCTTGCTTAGTATTCTCATCAAGCAAAAACTCTTCATACTCGATGCCTATTTCTTCGCAAGCCTTACTTTTATTTTTAACATATACTTTAGAAGCTTTATCGTCTCCAACCATTATTACAGCTAATTTTGGATGAATGCCTTTTGAATTAAGCTGCGATACATCTTCCTTCAATTCCATTCTAATTTTTCTAGCTAATTCTTTACCATCAATTATTTCAGCCATCTTTTGTCCTCCTATTTTATAGTATTTCATATACTTTTTCAATAAAATTTATACAAGAAATTATTACATATTTCAACATTTTATGCATATTTTTTTACCATTATGATATAATTTCCTTTTTTAGTATTTCCAGCAATTTCATCAAGAATGAATTTTCCTTTGCCTCGAATAGTTATTACATCTTTCTCTTTTACTTGTTTTGTTCCTTTCATTTCATTTACGTAATTTACAAAAACTCGCTCTTCATTCAATATATCTACTGCTTTACTTCTGGAAGTTTTTGCAAGCTCAGAAACAATATTATCAAGCCTTAACGAAGAAGTTATAATTTTTATATTCTCAAAAACTTGCTCAAAATTTTCTATATTATTTACGCTAACAACACTTACATCAGCCGATTTAAATCTAGTTAATGATTTTAGATTTGCATATAAAAATTTTTCAGTTTCTTTCTTAATTATTATATCGGCACCTGTATCGCCAACTATAATGTCACCAATTTTTTCACGTTTTATCCCTAATTTAATGATGCCACCTAAATATACACTATGATTGTAGTTTGTATTCTTTTCATCAATATTAGTAACTCTAATAACTGAAAATAGTGAATCGTATTTAAATCCATCATCTTCAAATACTTCCTTCATTTTTTCAGGATAAATAACAACCGCTTTTCTATTTGAATTATCGTAGCCACCAAATAATACATAATTCTCAAATTTAATATAGTTTAGTACTTTCTTTACTAGATTTAGCTCAACTTCATTCAAAAAATCCGTAGTTTCTACTTTATTTGTTTTATCAACAATATCAATTTTATCAAAAAGTTTGGAAATTATTAGTTTTTCTTCAGGGCTTTTATACTTTTCTAAAACTATTTGTTTATCCATTTACTGCCTCATTTACTTCATATTTTTTGGTACTAACTAACTCCTCTACAATGCTTTGTGTATCCAATCTATTTATTTTTTCTATCTCGTCTACTGTTCCTTGTTTTACATATTTATCATCGTATCCGAAATTTTTAACAAAAACATTATTTAATTGATTCTTTACAATCAACTCATTCACAGTTGTAGCCAATCCGCTTCTTAACAAACCATCCTCAATTGTAATAACATTCTTCGTTTTTTGTATCGATTTTATTACGTTTCTTTCATCAAAAGGTTTAAGAAATCTAGCATTTATTACCTCTGCCTTTATTCCAATTTTATTAAGCTCTTCAGCAACCTCAACTGCTCTTTCAACCATTTTTCCTATAGCAATAATTGTGATATCTGTACCAGATTTCAATAACTCCGACTCACCTAATCTAATAGCATCATGTTTCTCAAATTTTACTTTTCCCTCTCCACCTCGAGGATATCTTATAAAAATTGGAAACCTATATGAAACAGCAAAATCCATCATTTGCTCAAGCTCTCTATAGTCTTTTGGCGCCATTATAGTTAGATTTGGGACCACTGAAAAAGCCGACATATCAGTTAATCCCTGGTGAGTTTCGCCATCATTTCCAACAATTCCCGCTCTATCCGCACACATGATAACATGCAAATTTTGCATACATACATCATGTATTACTTGATCATATGCTCTTTGATAGAATGATGAATATATTGGAACAACAGGTATTAACCCGCTCTTTGCTATACCTGCAGCCATACCAATTGCATGTTGCTCCGCAATACCAACATCAAAAAATCTATCTGGAAATTCTTTTTTAAAATCTTTTAAACCTGTTCCACCAGCCATTGCAGCTGTTATCGCAACGATTCGTTCATTTTCTTTTGCAATACTAACCAACTTTTCTCCAAAAGCCTTTGAATAATCTTTGCTCTTTTGCTTTAATAGCTCTCCACTTTTTTTATCAAAAGGTGCTGTGCCATGAAATCTTGCTGGATCTTTTTCAGCAGGTTCATAACCTTTACCTTTTTTAGTTATAATATGTACAAGCACTGGTCCTTCGCACTTTTTAGACTGTTTTAAAACGGTTTCAACTGCTTCTAAATTGTTACCATCTACAGGACCTAAATATGTATAACCAATATCTTCAAAATACATCTTTGGTATAAAAATCTGCTTAATACTATTTTTTACACCTGTAACTAATTTTATAATTTTATTTCCTAACTTAGGAATTTTTTGGGCTGTTTTCTTTAATCTAGCATTCGTAGAAGTATATAATTTTTTGGTTCTCATTTTGCTTAATAATAGCGAAACTCCGCCTACATTTTTAGATATACTCATTTCATTATCATTAAGAATTACTATAATATTTGAACCACTTGCACCGGCATCATTAAGGGCTTCTTCAGCCATTCCTCCAGTAAGTGCACCATCACCAATAACCGCAATTATTTTACTATCATCCTTTAAAATATCTCTTGCTCTAGCCATTCCCAAAGCAACAGAAATAGAAGTACTACTATGCCCTGTGTTAAAGCAATCGTACTCCGATTCACATGTTTTAGGAAATCCAGAAATACCGTTCAATTGTCTCAAGCTCTTCATATCATCTTTTCTGCCAGTTAAAATTTTGTGTACGTAAGTTTGATGTCCTACGTCCCAAACTATTTTATCTTTTGGCGTGTTAAAAACACTATGAAGAGCAATAGTAAGTTCTACAACTCCTAAATTAGAAGCTAAATGACCACCATTTTTTGAAACAATATCCACAATATATTCACGTATTTCTTCTGCTAATTTTACTTGCTCTTTGTGTGTTAAATTTCTTAAATCTTCTGTATTATTGATTTTATCTAGAATGCTATCCATACACGACCCTCTTTATTTAACATCTGCACTCCATAAAGAATGTTTATTGCAATACGCATATATCTTACTTCCAGGAATATATGGGAATGTAACCATTGGCTCATCTCCAGGTTTTAAAAATTTCTTTCCTATTTTCTCATCGCTTGCCATTGCAATCCATTCAATATAGTGATCATCTTCCATAACATGATTAACCTTTACAACTATTGAAGAATCTTCTACCACTTCATATACAGGAACATGCTTCTCTACTGCTGCATCAACAGTATTAGGTTTAAGAACTTCCATCTCTTTACCACAACACTTAATTCCGCAGTTCTCGCAAGTACAATCTTGCATAACTTCAACCATTGCTCCACAGCCTAAACATTTCTTAATTACTAATTCTCTCATAAAATCACCTTTTCCTTATTTATTTTTTTGCTCTAGTATTTTATCTACTAGGCCACAACATTCTTTACCTTCATAACATACATAATCCGTCATACAAGTTGAACCAAGACCTTTACCTAAAAGAGGTGCAACTTCAGCGGCTTGTTTTGCAAGCTCTTTTGCTATAGCTCTAATTTGCCATTGTGCTTTATTACAACAACGCATACGAAGTACCCACTGTAATGTTCGTCCATTCATCGTCGTTACAACATTTAACATCTGACAACCTAAGTAGAAATAAATCAAATCTTCCTCAGCAATTCCAAGCTCTTTAAATTCTTCGAATACCTTCATATTTGTATCATGAGCAGCAATATATAGCTTTTCAAGTTCAGGTTTTGCCTTTATAGTTGCTGGAACAACAAAATTGTTCATATCCCACATTGGTAAAAACTCTGGAACTAACAATGAATGCATTCTATGACGTGTCAAATGAGTAAGTATAGAAAGAGATATTGGTATTTGGAATGTAAAGTTTACCTGCTCTAGTTCACGTCTATCCTCTTTATGTAGGATTATATCCATGCTCTTGTTATTATATTCAGAATCTTTTTGTCTAGATTTTTCTAATATATCTTCAGCTTGTTTTTCGGTGCATTGGAAATGATACATTATCCCGCTTTTCAATATTACTTCATCCGGATTTGGAGTATAACTTAGTAAAACCGGTTTATCAGCAATCTTTATATCAGGTCTATCTGCTAAGCTTTCCATATATTCAAATGGATTCTTATCTAGCTCCTCATGATTGCTTATAATTTCTTCCAAATATGGAACATATTGTTTAATAATATCAAACAATTTATTTCCAAATTCTTTTATTTCTGAGATTTTGCTTAGTGGTCCATATAAGTATGAAATAACAATTTTTTCAAGTTCTCTTGCATTTAATCCCATTATAATATTACTATGGAATGAATATGGTAAAACAAATCTTGAATCTTCAACGTTTATTCCATTATCAACTAAATCTCCATATGTGTTGAAAAGATATTTCATATGTTTAACATATTTTTCTTTTAGCTCTTCATTTTTAGGATGTAATTTTAGGCTCTTATCTCTAAATTCAGGAACGTAGAAGCCCGCTGTTCTAAAATCAACCTCTCTTCTTGATTTTATTGTAAAAGAAGTTAATCTGTTACCAATTATAGTTTGTTCAATTATAGGAGTAACATCACTTATTGCAAAAACTAAGTAATCGTGCTCTATTATTGATTTATGCCCCATTCCAATAATACGTTTTATTAGTTTAAGATTTTTTTCGTAATCATTACAGTTTTCTAAAACCTCAAAAACATTTCCTGGAAATCTAGATAACTTTCCAGCTGTTGCTACTTTTTGGATTCTTGTTTCCAAATCATTTTTTTCATATCCACCTATAAGCTCAATCTTCATACTTCACAATTTCCTCCCGCACTTTTTTCCACTCCATCTCGAGTTATTTTCTATATATCATAAGTAAAAAACAAATTCAATTATTTACTATAAATAATCAAATTTATTCTACTATTTCATTGATTTTATCGCATCTTTAGTTATTTTATTCTTATCAAATTTATTAACAATAAATATCATCGCAATTGTTAGTACAAATGTTACTATGTATATTATAATGCTCATTTTAATATTTCCGTTTAATAAGCTAGAGCCAACCAACGTTGAAGTTATTACAGATGGAAATCTTGCAAAAGTCGAAATCAAGATAAATCTAAGTGGTTTTATTGGAAGTAAACCACCAATATATACAAGTAAATCTTTAGGTGTTCCAGGTATTATAAAAAGAATGGTCATTACAATTTCAATGTTTTTTTCATCTTTAAAAAACTTACTATTTTCAATTTTTTCTAACTTGTCCTTTTTAAAGAATTCTTCTACATAGCCCCTACCGAATTTTCTAACTAGTAAAAATATCAGTGTTGTAGTTAATGCTACTGTAGCCATTATAAATATGGTTCCCCATAACGTACCAAAACAAAGACCTGCTAATATTTCCAAAGGCTCACCTGGCAAAACGACAAGTAATATTTGTGCAACCTCCAATGCAAACATTATCCAGAATTTTCCCATACCCATTCCATCTAGTTTTTCTTTAAAAGCAATTCTACCTTCTGGTGTTAATATTTCCTTCATTGTAGGTAATAGATATATAATCAATCCTATAAATAACGCAATCGATAATACGTTTAAAATAATCTTTAAAATTTTCTTTTTATTCTTCATGATACAATCCCTCAAATTTCTACAATTTGTATAATTATACCACAAATATTCTCAAAAAAAAGCATTACAAATTTAAATTTTGTAATGCTTTCATTATATTTATTTTGCCATGCAACCATCTAAGTCAGATATTATCTTTTCTTTATCCATTTTTTGACCGATAAATACTAATTTAACAACTCTATCTCCATATTTTGGATCCCAGTCTTTTGTAATATCTGGGTTTTGCGCAACAATTTGTTTTTGCTCAGATTCTGTAAATGATGCAACCCATTGTCCTGCACAAAAAGCTTGAACTTGCTTACCTGCCTGCTCGAAAACATATGATGATTCTGGTTCATCATCAAACCATAAAACACCTTTACATCTTATTATATTTCTTGGTAAGTTCATTGCAAATTTATCAAACCTTTCTTTATCAAAAGGAGTTCTTCTATAGTATACAAAAGTCCCTATTCCATATTCTTCAGCTTCGCCTTCTTCATGATTATGCTCATGGTGATGATGATGTCCATGCTCTTCGTGATGATGATCATCCTCATCATGGTCGTGATCATGCTCTTCTTCATGCTCATTATCCCTACTATTTAGCTCTTCTATCCATCCTGCTGACATTGAAGCTTCCTCAAAACTAAAAGATTTTGTATCTAATATTTTATTAACATCTACTTTTCCATAATTTGTTTCAATTATTTCAGCCTTTGGTTGTAATTTTCTTATAATTGCTCTAACCTTATGTAGCTCTTCTTCACTTAATTCATCTACCTTATTAAGTACTATTTTGTTACAAAATTCGATTTGTTGTATTAATAAGTTTTCAATATCTTCTTCATCTATATCTTTTTTAACAAGGTTATCTCCACAATTAAACTCATCTCTTAAACGCATAGCATCTACTACAGTTACAAGATTATCCAATCTGCATATTTTTGGTAAACCATATTGCTCAGCATCTTCAGCTAATGCAGTAATAGTTTGTGCAATTGGCATTGGTTCACAAATACCACTTGCTTCAATTAAAATATAATCGAATTTTCCAGTTTTAATTAAATCAACAATCTGTTGCATTAAGTCAACCTTTAAAGTACAGCAAATACAACCATTTTGTAATGGTACTAAACTAGAATCCTCTTCTTGAACAATTCCACCTTTAGCAATCAAATCTGCGTCGATGTTTACTTCTCCTATATCATTTACAATTACTGCAACTTTATATCCCTCTTGATTATTTAATACATGATTCATAAGTGTTGTTTTACCAGCACCTAAATATCCAGTAAGTAGCGTAATTGGTACTATTTTTCCTATCATAAAAAAAACTTCCTTTCGTTACAAAAAATTCCTATATATTATATACAAAATTTGCTACTTTTTCAATAGATATACATAAAATCTTTATATTACATATCTCGGTATAAATAACTGATCACCAACACTCAATTTGTCTTCATTTTCTATGCCATTAACTTTTGCAATCTCATCCATTGTACTTCTAAATTTTTTTGCAATT
The DNA here is from genome assembly GCA_017515985.1 of Clostridia bacterium. Taxonomy (GTDB): domain Bacteria; phylum Bacillota; class Clostridia; order TANB77; family CAG-508; genus CAG-492. Next base: position 5,348 of record JAFWDV010000019.1, on the reverse strand, counting down.
TTCCACAAAGTATCACCATTTTTAACATAGTAAATTACTAAACTATTATTTCTCGTACTATCATCAATGCTTTCCGATCTTAAACCGCAAACTACATCAATAGGATTTTTAAAGTAGGTATTAATCATAAATTTCATACCAACGTTTAAGTCAATAGACCCCTCCGAAGTACACACATAATCTTTAGAATCAATTTCAATATTAGTTTCAACCACTGAATTCTTATTAACATTCTCAATATTTACTACATGCGTAAAACTAATTTTTTGACTATTTTCTTCAATTCTATTTGTAATATTTGACTCAAAAAGCATGAAAATATTGAGCTCAAGCTCATAAGAAATCGAATTATTTAAAATGTTATATTTAACAATTTGAGGTATTATATTAATATCGTAAATCTTATTATCCTTCACATTTGAGACATTAATTTTTTCTTGTACATCGCATGAATCTATAATATTTCTTTTATTTTGCATTAAATTTATATTTTCCTGTTCCATTATTATATTTTCTTCTGGACTATATAAATCCTGAATCACATTAATTTCTCTATTTTCATACGCATTACAAATGATTAAAAATTCGACTTCAATACCAATAGAATGATTTTCAACATTATTTGGTTTAATATCAATATTTCTTATCTGATATATCGTATCGCATATTTCGTTATCCGTAACCCCTTGTATATCAATAAATCCCATTACAGGAATTTCTGCAGTAACTTTTTTTATTTGCTCATCCTCAGTTATGTACATAATCTGAAGAGCAATATCTGCCTTTGATAAAACTTTATTATAACTTATTTTTGTTTCCCTATTTTTTACATTAATACGCGTATTCAATATATCTGCAAGGTTGTCATCAATTGATATTGTATCCTTAGCAATAGAAACGGTTTCTCCACAACCTCTAAGTGAATTTATATTTATAGAATCACTAATCATTTGCATATTACTTTGGTTACTAATAGCTTTTACAATATCCTTTTCTTCATTTGAATATACTGTAATCTTTGCCTCAATAGTAGCTTCAATACTTACTTTTCTGCCATTTAATATTTTAGTATCAACACTTTTTACTCCTAATTCCAGGCTAAAGATATCATTCTCCTTTGCATTATCTATTTCAAATACTTTTGAAAAATCTAAAGTTGAGTGTAACGCTCTAATATTATTTACCTCATTATCAGCTAAATATATGATATCAATTTGAATTCCACCATCAATTTTTATTCTGCCATTCGAAAGTTCTTTTTTGTACACATACACATTACCACTAGAGCTAATAATACTTAAAACATCAGGCTTTACATCAGGAATTATTATACTATCTTCGGCTGAAAAATCTACGCACTTTTGTGTATTGATTTGATTTACAATTATTTTTTCTACTTCGCATTCCATAATCATCATTAGTCCTTTCTTTCACAAAGTGTCCACTTTGCATTATTTTTACTAATATATTTTGCTTTTCAGAAAAAATAACCACTTTTTACCAATGGGCAAAAAAAGAGCTGCCAATTACTTAGCAGCTCAATAGATATAATATTTAATTAACTTTTCTTCTTCTTCTTTTTACTTCAACTACTTCTGGCATTAATGGTGTGTAATCAGTTCCATTAAATACTTGCATTTCTATTGTTCTAGTTAAAACGTCTGTGTAACTATACGTTACACTTCTATCGTTATCATCATATTTTACAACAAAGATATTAGGATATGTCTTTTCGATTGTTGCTTCTTTTTCAAACGATTTACTCCTTCCTAGAGAACCCTTGACTATTATTTTCTGTCCAATCTTTTCTCCAATATCTGTCTTAATGCTAACTATATCGTTCTTGCAAATCATTTAATCACCTACTTCTATAATCTAGTTCGAATTATAGCACCCTCAAAAAAAATTGTCAAAATGCGTTTTTTTATGTCGTATCTTTGTAAATATTGTTTTTACTGAGTTTCAGCAAGGTCTTTTTTGTTTTTTCTCATTTATATTACAGTTATATTACAAAAATATTACAAGCTTTTTCCTTTAGCACCTATACCTCCAACTGCCTTTCTTCCATTTCTTATTTTTGGCTCCAAATCTGACATTAATACTACTTTATTATTATTCGTTGTCGAGATTTTTTCAGCTACGATTAATGGGTCTACAAAATCAATTAGAATTCTAGCAGGTGAGGAAGCAAAATTAGCACCTGCAGATATCAGTGCTTCATAATAGCTTTGGCATGCTCCAGCAAAAATAACCAAATCATTTCTATTAGGATTCAAGCTTCTGGCTTCAGCCACAGTTTTATAAAAGTATTTTGAATTTCTATAATTTTCTATATCATTAAAATTTTTTCCTTTTTTTATCATTCCATCGTGGCCGGTTATTACCAAAATATCCGGTCTATATGCTGCAAGCAGTGACTTTATAATTATTGGCTGTTTATGCTCTGCAACATATTTTACTACATAATTTAGACCCCTTTTTCTATAATACTTTTCAGTTTTTTCGCTATATTTCCTATCACCATCCAAGTGGAGAATTTTTCCATATCTACTTAATCGTTTTACGTCATTGTAATTAATTTTTTCATTAATGTAATCCATGCTCTGGTGAATCCTTGATTCACTTGCAAGAGCTAAGTCATCTATTGGGCTATCCGCTTCTATCCTTATGGTAACTCCTTTTAATATTGCAATCCAAGTATTATTATTAATGCTTTCTACATAAAAAAGAATATCATTATTGTATGATGATCTAGAAACAATGTCACCTACCTTTATATTTGTCATAATTAATCCTCCAAAATATGTCAGATTAATATATGTTATGGTTTTCATCGACAAAATGTGACAAGAACTTTATTTAATGGTTAAATCGTAACTTACATCAATTAAATTACATATTGTATTCATTGAAACCGTACCATCAAGTAAAACTGTAATCCAATGCTCTTTGTTCATGTGGTACGCTGGTAATATACCATTTTCTTTTCTTAGTCCACCTATCATCTCAGGTATATTTTTTAAATTTATGACATTTACATAGCCTTCTTTATCAATATTTAATTTTTCATATTTTACTTCCATTATAAGAGCAAACCATTTCAAGTTATTTTTATGCTTAAATGTAGTATGATTTGGTGCATCTTTCCATGGATATTCCTGTAATGGATTATATTTTTTATTTATATATTCTTCAATCTTTGCTCTCATTTTTAACCCCATAAAAAAATTACATTACTAAAATATTATCACTATATCGATTTTGCAATAAAATCAATAAATCCACTATCATCATCTTGAGCAATCTTCTTATCATCATCTGTAAGATAGATATCATATTTGTTTACTTTTTTACTAAATAATATTGAACTTAAAGGATATCCTTCTCTTCTTTCTTTTGTTGGCGTATCTAATATATAATACTCGCTTATATCATCTGTATATATTGAAATATTACCATCTTTTATAACTACCATTGCAGATTTCCACCTTGTATTTAATTTTCCATCTTTACCATATGTTTTTACAAGATTAGTGTAATGCTCTATCATCTCTTCATCGCTAAGCTCTTTTCCGTTTACTCTTCTTACGAAAACGCCTGGCTGCTTATCATCAGGAATACCGTCTATGTATAATGTATGATCTATAGCCATAGTTGTCATTTTAGTAGCTTCATAGCATGCTTTAGCCTTTATTGTAGCATTTTCAATTGCATCTTTCCCATTTTCTTCTACATCAATATTAAGGTTAATATCTTTCAATGATTTCAATACAATTCCTTTTTCTAATAATTTTCCGTAAAATCTTTTAACTTTTGATGGATTTCCTGTTGCAAATAAAATTTCCTTCATTTTCTTCCTCCTAGTTTTTTGTTATTCTATCACAGTTTAATCTTATTGCATATTACTTTTTCAATCTTCATTATTTATATTTATATATTTATTAATATCTTCTTCAGTAGGTAACCTATCTAATATCTCTTTTGGTAATCTATTTCTTACTTCATAGGATGTAACACCTATATGATTATTAGTTCCTTTTAGCGCCCATTCTACAGAAAGCTTATCTTTTCCTTTACAAAGTAGTAATCCTATAGTTTGATTATCTTGTTTATTTCTTAGAGTCTCATCAACAGCTGTTACATAAAAGCTTAATTGACCAATATATTCTGGCTTAAATTCTATATTTTTTAATTCCACCACTATGTAGCATCTTAACTCTAAATGATAAAAAAGCATATCTATATAATAATCTTGATTCCCTGTTGAAATTTTATATTGACTTCCTACAAAACTGAAACCCTTTCCTAACTCCAACAATATATTTTTTATTCTTTCCATCATTGCATTTTCAATATCTTTTTCAATTGCATTTTCTTTTATTCCTTCAAGTTCAAAAATATAAGGATCCTTTATAACATCTCTTGCAAGTTCACTTTGTGATGTTGGAAGTTTATTTTTAAAGTTTGTTAATTTTTCAGCAATTGCTTGTCTTTCATATAAATGCAACTCTATTTGATGCTCTAAAACAGTTTTTGCCCAACCATTTTCTAAACATTTTTCAGCATACCAATTTCGTATTTTATCATCTTTTATTTTATCTAATAATATACAATTATGAGTCCAAGGCAATTTTGCCACCGCTGGTGGCAAAATTGCTAAATCCTTGTATTTTTCATAAAATTTTTTCATCCTTGACAAGTTCCTTTTAGAAAATCCTGTTGTATCTGGAAATTCTAATTTTAAAGATGTAGAAAATTCCTCAATAAACTTACTTCCATACTTTGCATTCTCGCTTATTATTTTCCCAATTCTAAAATACAGATTTATTAGCTCAATGTTCGCATTTTCTTGCACTTTAAATCTAGTCTTTAAAATGTCCTGCTTTACAAAAAAAATTAAATCTTTAAATTCTTTATCTAATATATTATCTTCCATTATATAACCTCCATTCAATTATTTTTACACAAAAATAGCAAGAACCACATTTTTTAGTTCTTGCTTCATTTATTATTATATAATTTTTATTTCTTTTATTTTATGAACTTTTGTTTGTATTTTATCATTTGAATTTACATCTGTCAATACTTTTTTTATAACATATATATAAATTTATCTTCTGGTGGCTTGAAGTGGAATGCGTCGAGCCGCGTCGTTAAAATAGTCCTCTCTGGACTATTTTAACCTTCGTTTCGGCAGGCCCCAGACCTGCTCGAAACTTGGTAACCTCCTTTTCGATTCCAACAAGCCAATCAAAAAAAAAAAAACCATCTACGATGGTTTTCTCATTTTGGTGGCTTGAAGTGGAATCGAACCACTGACACGAGGATTTTCAGTTTTTGGGCTTGTT
>JAFWDV010000018.1 GCA_017515985.1 Clostridia bacterium | reverse complement strand
TCTTCAAAAGTATATTTTCTTTGTTTACCACTCATATTCATCACCGACACAATTATAACATAAAAAAAGCGAACAGAAAATATTCTGTTCACTTTTTAAAGTTCCTCTTTTTACTATCTCCACTAAATGGGGTATAGTTCATCAAGGGTGGTATCTTTTATTTTTGTTCATTCTTCTCTGGTTCAGGTAGCTCTAAAACTACTTTTATTTTCATTAAGTATCTAATTCCTCTTATTAGCTTCATATTTTTAATTCTATCCCATAAAGAAGGTTTGCTCTCAACATTTTCAACATATTGATCTTGCTCAACCTCTACAGGTAACATTTCACTAACATCTTCTTCTGTCTCAGTAATACTTTCAACATTTTCTTCGATTTTTTCAATTTCTTTAGGTTGCTCTTCCACAGTTTCTGTAGCCTTAGCTGCCTCAATGTTTTGTATATCTTTTAATGATTCAGCTATCTCAATACCAATATAACTTAATGCTTTTGATCTATCCTCTATTCTTTCCATATCAACTTCGATATATAGATTAGACTCTAAGTTAGATACTTTAGTGTTTACTATATTTAATGAATCCAAATACGTTTGAGTTTTATTAGATTTAGCTCTTCCCATTACTCCTAATGAGTCAATAACATCCTCAGGAATTCTTCCAGATATATCTTGAACCATTTTCTTCCAATTTGGAGACTTTTCTTCTACAGCATTAAGAACCTCTTTAAGCTCTGTAGATAGAGCTATATTTGTTTCTCTTTGACGTATCAATTCCTCTATTTTCTTTGTATTATCTTCGAACTGTGTAGTTGCATAATCAACTAGACTATATGCCGAATCATATACTTCCCTAGGAAATGGCTCTTCTTTAGGATATTCTTCTAAGTATGATTTTATAGAAGCAATCAAATCTAAAAAGTAGCTATCTTCTTCCAATTGTACTATTTGTTTCTTGCTATTTGGATTAATCATTTTTCTTACTTTTTCAATATTAGCAAGTATCTTTTCCTCAGTAATAATCATTTTAACGTTTCCATTGCCACTTTTAGCCATGCAACTCGTCCTCCTTATCATAAGTGTAATTATAACGATATTATTATACCCTTTTCAACAAAAAACTACAATTACATTTTTGTTTCAATTATATTACAATTATATTACATAGGTTCTGAAATGCTTATTTCCGTAAAATAAAAATTTGAGGAGATCATGCTTACTAGACATAATCTCCCCCTTGTATGCTTTAATCTTTATATAAAATTATCTTGAAACATGTGATTTATTTCTAGGTTTAATTTCACTTGGAATTATAATATCAATTATATTCTCACTTGGCACTTCTTCACATATTTCATTATATGCAATTTTCATTTTTTTAAACATTCTGTCAATTGCATAATCAGGAACCACTCTTGATCTCATTTTATTCTGCTTTTTTATTACTTGTAAATTGACATTAACCATAATTGCATAGATTGGCACATTATTTCTTTTAGCAATGTCATATATCAGCTCTCGACTGTATTTATCTAAATTTGTTGCATCAGCAATTACTCGTTTTCCCTGTGCAATCCCTTCTTCTATTTTTTTATAAAATAATTCGAAAGCTTTTATATTAACAGATTGTTCCATCTCGTCTCCACAAAGCTCTTTTCTGCACTCATCACTTGATACTACTAAGGCTTTATTTTCAAATGCCTTTTTAGCAAAAGTTGATTTTCCCGAACCAGAGACACCAACCAATAATACAACTGCATTATCTGGTATCTTGCTTTTTTTCTCCATAAACATTTCTCCAATTAATTTATTTATCTAAATCATATTCATCTCTAAATTTTTGAACACTTTTTGAAAATTCAGTATCTCCATTTTTTTCACTATCATGTTTTGCAAGTTCATTCATATATTCTACCAATTTACTTCTCTGTAATCTGCTCTTTATCATTTTCTTTCGTTTGCTCTCAATTTCAGCTTCTTCCTTTTTACGAGCTTCACGTTCTTTTTCTGTTTCAGTAATTACAGTTATGTACTCAAGATTACTTTTTAATCCTTTTGTTTCAGTTTCACTTGTAACTGCCTCTTTTAGAGCAGAGGTATTTATAGCTCTCATAAGTTCAAATTTTTGTTTCAAATCTTCCCTTCTTTTATTTGCCTTTTCTCTTTCCCTTAATACTGCCTTACTATCTTCTTTTTCTAATCTTTCTTGCATTACACTTTCTTCATATTTTCTTTGTTTTTCTAATCCGTCATCTGTATCTGTTTCATGTTCTTCAGGATGAATCGTTTTATTCCATGCTTTATAAAAATCTTGAATAGTTTTTGAAGAATCTAACGCAAGTTTTAAAGATAATAATTTTACATCATCGCCTTCCAAAGATTCTACATACTCTCTAAAACTTTCATATCCAGCTTCAGTTTCGTTATCAAGATTAGAAATATATTCTTCTATAGTCTCAGCTACATATTCATTATATGATTTACCACTATCCATTGCATAACCTATTTTTCCATCTACAAAACAGAAAGGATTTGGATTATTTAAATTAAATCCACTATTTCTTATAAAATCAGCTATTTTCTCTGCGTCATTCAATGAATAAACTCTCAATACAACATCATCATTCCTAATTGAATGGGCTAGCTTAGAATTATGTAAAATCCTGTTATTATCACAAAATTTCATTAGACTATACAAAAATAAAAAGGCACCGTCTTTTCCAAGAGATATGTACATCTTAATTGGTTCACTTTTATTCAATTGGTAATTGGTTGTTAGTTCTGGATTATAAAATCTTAAAAACTTATTCTCTCCTAATTTATTGAAATTGTCAGTAATTGTGTAGTCTCCTACGTTATAAAGTAAAAAGGCGTTAAAATACCCCATTCTCTTGAACCAATTTTCATCACTATCAGAGCCCATATAATCCATGCCTGCATTATCGTAAATATATATATCATTAGGTTTAAATAATCTTTCGCTTTCAGGTATATTCCAAACTTTAAGTATGTCATATATGCCTTCCTTATTTTCTTTTTTGTCAGCTACAACCTTTAGAATTTTATCAATTTCTTCGTATCTATCCAACATAATAATATTCCTCCTAAAAAATTCTTTATTTAGAATTCTCCATACGAATTATTATATCATTTTTGCCAGATTATGTCAATTTATTCAAAGCTTATCCAACCACCATTCTCCCACTATACCACGGCTTTTTAATATCCCACCATATTAAAACATACAGAAAAGACAGTACAAAGTACTGCCCCTTCTGCATGTTTTCAATAATCGTATCTGGTTGCTTCTTCCACACCAATGTATTCGTGATGAGAACCATATTCTTCTGTATTAAGTATAAGCGGACGATAACTAGCATTTATCTTTTTGCGAATATACGGCGGAGTTGCTGGATTTTTGAGTAAATTGTTTTTAACAATGTAATCTTTGTCTATGTATTTTGTAAGTTCATCCAATACAGATACATCTGCTGATTTTAGTGCAAGCTCCCGCCGAATTTCTGGCGCAACCTTGTCTAAATCAATAGAAATTATAGCCATAATTTTTTCCTCCTAAACTTTTAGGCGTGCAAGTGAGCTGACCTTCATCACTTGCTGTTTACTTTGTTGGTGCTTGACTTCAAAATTATTTAATTAATCTCGCACCAACCCTTACTATATATCAGTTGCACTGACCTTTGGATATCCATCCTGCAACTGAACCACCAGCCATCGGCTGGATAATAAAAATTTACAATGACCATTCTATCACATCTTTATGCAATATACAACAGTTTACCGCTTATTTATTAATTCAAATTACTACTGCCGATGGTGGTTGCCTCTACCCGCGGCCTAGCCAACAGTCCACTGGACTGTTGGCTTTTACGGCCTTTTCGAGTCCCTACCATCTCATCCAAAATAAAAAAATCGTACCTTTGGTACGATTTTATATTTTGGTGCCGATGGTGGGACTCGAACCCACACGCCATCTCTGACAACAGATTTTGAGTCTGCCTCGTCTACCAATTCCAACACATCGGCATATGCATATACTATATTAACACACAAACTTGTCTTTGTCTATTATTTTCTAAAAAAACTTATATGCATCCTTCGCCAATATTATTATATATTCTCTACTTCTTCTCAAGCACTAATATAGTTCCGCTTTCGTCTGTTCTATAAATCTTTGCCCCTACATTAGTTAGTCTCTTTAGTGCACTTTCTGTTGGATGACCATATGTATTATCTTTCCCAACTGAAATTAATGCAACTTTTGGTTTTATTTGATTCAAGAAATCTTTAGATGAGCTTGTTCTTGATCCATGATGCCCTACCTTTAAAATGTCAATATTATCCCATTTTCTAGATTTCTCAACGTTATAATCAGCATCTCCTGTAAATAAATATTTAACGCCCTCACATTCCATTTGTATTACTATTGAACATTCATTAGTATCTTCAGCATCATTATTTATAGCCATTACTTCGCATTTTGCATCACCAACATTGAATTTATCACCAATCGATGGTGCTGTAACTTTCAAATTCTTAGCTTTAATTGCATTTAAAACATCTTCAAAAGTCTTAGTATTGCTTTGTTTTTTAGGCATATATATTGTACCTATGTCAAACGTTTTAATTACATTATCCAATCCACCGATATGATCCTCATGTGGATGAGTTCCAACTAAATAGTCTATTTTTTTAATACCTAAATCTTTTAAATATTTAACAACTGTACTTCCCATCTCGTTTGTACTTGCATCAATTAACATTGTTTTTCCTTGGTTTACTACTAAAATGCTATCACCTTGACCAACATCCAAGCAGTATACACGCAAATAATTATCGTCTGGAATAGTTGCTATACAACCGCTTCCACTACTTATAACTACGTTATCTAACCCACTTACTTGCTCTGAATTTGCATCATTAGATGCCTGCGATGTAAATAAATCTTGATTGTTTCCGCCAAATATTGCAATCACTATAATTAGTCCTATTGCAATTATAGTACCTACAACACTATTTTTCTTATCGTTCTTTTTCATATTTTTCTTTTGCCTCCTAAAATCATTTTTCTTATGTTAGTTCCACAAATCGTCCATCTTTTGCTTTATTCTATCTTCTATATTTTTTTGCTCCTCATAATCTATTTCGTATTCTCCATCAAAGTACCTTATTACTGTTCCCTCTTTAACCCCATCAGGCAATTTGGAGAGCTCCAGCTCTATCATTATTCTATTACTTCTATTTTCACAAACAGCAATTCCATTTTCAATTCTGTCTACTACTAAAATTTCTTCCATATTAGCAACTATTCCTTTCTCTAACCGCTTCTATTCAGATAAATTAAAATCCGGAACAAATTCTTCCTCATGATCACCGAGCTCCTGAATATATCCATTCTTCATATTTAATAAGTATAAATATTCCTCAATTTCCTTATATTCCTTTTTTGATATTTTTCTATTAATTTGCTCATAATCCTTTGCCTTATATGTTGGAAAATACTGAGCCATTACACTTACATATGTTTCAGCATCAAAATTTTCACTAATGTATTTTAGAATTTTTTTCGAATTCAAAATATGATTTGGCAAAACAAGATGTCTAATGATAACGCCCTTTTGTATTATTCCATTTTCATCAAAAACCGGATTACCAACTTGTCTTTTCATTTCCTTAATAGCTTCCACTGCCTTTTCAAAATATTTATCAACTTTTGAATATTTTTTTGATAATTCATCAGAATAATATTTTAAATCTGGTAAATAAACATCTATATATCCTTCCAACAATTTAAGCGTTTGAACACTTTCATATCCATTAGAATTATATATTATTGGAATTTTTAACCCCATATTTTTTGCAATTTTTATAGCCTCGATTATTTGAGGAACATACATAGTTGGTGTAACTAAATTAATATTATTAACACCTTTATTTTGTTGATTAATAAAAATTTCAGCCAAGTGCTCTATTGATATTTCTTTGCCTTTGCCAAGTTGGCTTATTTCATAATTTTGGCAGTATACACAGCTCAAGTTGCAATTTGTAAAAAAAATTGTACCAGATCCATTTTTTCCACTAATACAAGGCTCTTCATAATTATGGATAGATGCTAAAGCAATTTTAACTTTATCATCACATCTACATCTTCCCTTTTCACCAATAGATCTGTTTACTTTGCACTCATGCGGACATAATTTGCATTTTTCTAATAAATTCATAAAATCTTCCTATTTAATATTTTTTAAATTCTATCATTCCAATTATTATAAAGCAATAATAAATATAAAATAAAAAAATGTCAATCAAATATTATGTATAATAAATATTATTTTGTTCATAATATAATCGAACAATGCTAAAATAAAATATTCATTTTTAACATATTGTTCAAGTACACGCTAATTCGTGTATGAGGAGGGTTTTATGTCAGATAATCATATGGAAAATAGTCAGGCAACAAATTCCTCAAGCACTATATGGCAAATCATCGGAAGACTTGTTACAGCTGGTATAGTACTAGCAATTACAGCCTTTTTTACACCGGGATTTCAAATAAGTAACTTTTGGGCATTAGCAATTGCTACAGTTGTACTTACAATTATAGACTTTTTGATTGCTAAATTTACTGGGCTAAAAGCCAGTCCTTTTGGAAAAGGTTTTGTAGGTTTTGTTTTATCTGCGGTAGTCTTATATATAACACAATATTTCGTAGCTGGATATGTTATATCATGGATGGCTGCCATAATAGGTGCATTAATCTATGGAGTTGTTGATTATTTCTTGCCTGGCGATGAACAAATGTAAAAATTAAAATCAACACAAAAGACGAATAATTAAAAATTATTCGTCTTTCCCTTTATTTATCATATTTTTTATGAAATTCATTGTAAAGATTTGTTGCTGTTTCAGGGCTATCATTTCCCTCAGCATTCTTTATTGGAGCAAATTCCTCTTCACGTTTTACTCTTAAAACACTCATATTATCAAAGAAACTAAATCCATCAAATATAAATGATTCAAATTTATATGAATTTGGCTCAGTTACTTCCACAAAATTTCCACTTGCATCTAAGTAACCAGATTTCTTAAACGCTGTGTGATAAGGTAAATTAATATCGGCTAATTTTTCTAAAGCTTTTATATTAAATAAATGACTTAATATATTAACTTCTCCGAATTTAAGTTGTCCGTTATCATCTACCTCCTCAGCCATTTGCTCAGGAAGCTCTGTATATTCTATAACTTTTGGAACTCCGTTTAGTTTGCAAAATACTCCTACTTTTTCCTTTGGATTTCTCTTAACAACAGATTTAGAAGAAATAAGATTTCCCTCTTTAAGAGTAACTCCTACCAAAATTGGATCAACTATTCTTAAAAGAACATTATCTACACCACCAACAAAAATCCATTCGATAGAATCTTGTTTCATTTGCTCAAGTAAACCAGCTCTTTTTAGTGATTTATAAATACTTCCATTTCCATCAGATGCTTCCTTTATTAATTTATTCTTATCAACAACAATATTTCCATCTGTTTTTACCATTGGAACTTTTCCCTGTTTAAAGAATTTAACCTTATTTTTATCATATCCAAAATAGTTATTTTCTTCTAAGAAACTGATAGTTTGATCATTATTATCTTCACTAGTCATAACATACCAAGGAATTGTTACATTATATTTATTGTTTGCTTTTTGTAGAGACTCAACAATAACCTGAAAAAGATATTTTTCCCCATTTATTGTGTTTATTTTAAATGTGCCTTTTGGCCCTTTGTGTCCAAGTCTTGTTCCTTGGCCACCAGCCATTGTTATAACAGCATATTTTCCACTTTTGATAATTTCTTCACCACTGCTTTTATAGCTATTAAACTCTTCTTCTGTTAAAGAGCTTAAATCAGTATATGGTATATGCTCTATCTTATTCTCTTGAACTTCTGGAATGCTTGTTGCGTTTTCATATAATTTTTTTACTGATTCCAAATTAATACTTTTTATTTGTTCTATTATATCTTCATTTTCCTTTTCAGAAAAAACATTACTCATTAAATTAATTATTTCATTTTGATTATTTGCTTTTAATAATTCTATTGTTTCGTTAAATTCCACTTTCATTCATCTCCCTCAATGGACTTATGATATCACATAAACACGTACTTATCAAGATTTTTATAAAATATTATTTTTTTGAAATAGTGCATATATATTGTTTCAATTAATATAATTTATTAAAGTTCTATACCCATACTTAGCAACAATTTCGAAGGAGGTTTACATGGAAAATAATTTAAAATTATATGAGGATATTGCCAAACGTACAGACGGTGATATTTATGTTGGAGTCGTCGGTCCTGTTAGAACTGGCAAATCAACTTTTATAAAAAAATTTATGGATTTACTGGTAATTCCAAACATTGATAATACCTATAAACAAGAAAGAGCCAAAGACGAACTACCACAAAGTGCTGCTGGAAAAACAATAATGACAACGGAGCCAAAATTCATTCCAAACGAAGCAATTGAAATAAAAATTGATAATTCAATATCTTTAAAAGCAAGACTTGTGGACTGCGTTGGATATTTGGTTAATAATGCAATAGGATATCTTGAAGATGACATGCCAAGAATGGTAAAAACACCATGGTCTGATGAAGAAATGCCATTTGAACAAGCAGCCGAGATTGGTACAAAAAAGGTTATCCAAGAACATTCTACTATAGGAATATTAGTCACTACTGATGGAAGTATAACAGACATCCCTCGAAATGATTATATACAAGCTGAACAGCGCGTTGTATCAGAGCTTAAAGCTTTAAACAAACCATTTGTTATAGTTTTAAATAGTTTAGACCCAAATGCAATTGAAACCAAAAGATTAGCAAGCGAACTAGAGCAAAAATACTCCACTCCTGTAATCATTGCAAGCTGCGAAAATTTATCATTAGATGATATAAACAAAATATTCAGTAGTATTTTATATGAATTTCCCGTTGAAAGAATTAATATAAACTTTCCAAGATGGGTTGATAATTTAGAATCTGATCACTGGTTAAAATCTGAATTATATTCAGAAATAAAAAGTGCTTTTTCCGATGTAAGAATACTAAAAGAAGCTACAGATAAGCTTTCAACTTTAAACAATACTAATATAATTTCAGAAAGCAGATTAGCTGGAATATCACTTGGTACCGGTGAAGTAAACATTGTAATTTATCTATTAGAAGATTTATTTTATAAAATTCTATCAGAAATTACTGGAGTTTCTATAGAAAATGAAGGAGATCTGTTCTCAACCATAAGCAATTTTTCAAGAATTAAACGTGAGTACGATAAAATTTCAAATGCACTTGAAGAAGTGAAATCAAAAGGCTATGGAATCGTTACACCATCAATAGATGAGCTTGTTTTAGATGAACCAGAAATGGTAAAACAAGGCTCAAGATTTGGAGTAAAACTAAAAGCAACTGCACCATCAATACACATGATTAGAGCAAATATCGAAACAGAAGTATCTCCTATTGTTGGAAGTGAAAGACAATCTGAAGAGCTCGTAAACTACTTACTTTCAGAATTTGAAAATGAACCACAAAAAATATGGGAATCAAACATTTTTGGAAAAAGCTTGCATGAACTTGTGAATGAAGGCCTACAAAGCAAACTATATCACATGCCAGAAGAAGCCCAAGGAAAATTACAAGAAACCTTAGAAAGAATCATCAATGAAGGAAGTGGAGGTTTAATCTGCATTATCTTATAGAAATTTTGAGGACAGAGGAAAATTTTTTCCTCCGTCCCCAAAATTGTTTTTATCATATGTATAAAGCCGCACCAATAATTCCTGCATTGTTTCCCAATTTTGCAACTACTATATTAGGAACATTTTTCTTATAAAATAAATATTTAGCTTTTTTAAATCGCTCTTTTAGCAAGTCTAATAAAAGCTCTTCATACTTTGAGAAACCACCACCAATACATATAGTATCTGGCTCCAAAATATTAACAATATTAGAAAGACCCAAACACACATCATCTAAATATGTATCAATTATTCTCTTTACATCTTTATTATCTATGTTATCTTCTATCGCTTTTCTTAGCTTCTCCCCTTCAATTCTTGGAGACAAATTTAAGCATGATTTTATTCTGCTTTTGAATACGCGCATAGATCCGTATTGTTCAAAACAGCCTCTATTTCCGCAACGGCACGCTCTGCCATTTCTTTTTATTATCATATGTCCAAATTCTGCACCAGACCCTCTTCTAGGTGAAATTAATCTACCATTATAAAAAAATGCTCCACCAATTCCTGTTCCCAAACAAATAAAAACGCTATTATCGTGATTCTTTAGTGCACCCAAATTTTTCTCAGCAAGTGCAGCACACTTCGCATCGTTTTTTAGCCTTATGTTTGCATTTGGATAATGTTTTAATAATAATTTCTTTAAGTCATAATTAGATAAACCTAAGTTAACACTATATTTTATATTTCCGTTCATTATTATTCCTGGTGCTGCAATTCCAATTTTTCTAACCTTTCCTTTGTCACCACACCACTCATCTATAGTTTTAACTATTTCTTCTAAAATATATTTTCTAATTTTAGTTTTTTCTTTTAATCCAATATAAATATCTTTCCTCTTCTTAATATTTCCATTAGAATCAACCACGCCAATACCTATATGGCTTCCTCCTATGTCTATTCCAATATTCATATGTACCGTCCTTTACTATTCAACACTATTTGTTAATTCAATTACTATATTTTTTTCTGAATTTTTTCTAACCATTTCTTCTCTCTTTTGGTTAATTAAACCATCTTCACCTACTAAAACCCTAATTGTGATTCCAGCTAATATCAAAAGAGCTAAAATCCATATTACCCAGTTTATGTAGGTATTACCTTTTTCACTTTTAAACATTTTTTACACCTCATTTTAAAATATTATCTATTACATTTTTTATATACATCGCAGAAGTTTTTGGAGCAATTTTCCCTGGAATGCCTAAAGCATGAATTACGTTAAATCCATTTTTACTAGCATAATTCAAATCAACACCACCCGGTTTTGATGAAACATCTATAATCAATGTTTCTTTATTTATGTATTTTAAACAATCTTCATTAATTATTTTTTGTGGTACTGTATTAATGATAACGTCCATTTTAGCTACACTTCTGCCAATATCTTTTAATACATTATAACCGCAAAAAGCAATATTTGCAACCTCATCTTTTTTTATGTCATATGCATATATATTAGCATTTAATGCATTTAACATAGAAGCTACTTTTTTACCAACTCTTCCAAAACCAATAATAGCAATATTGCTGTTATCGATAGTTATTTCGGTATTTTCAATAATTATTTTAATAATTCCTTCTGCCGTTGGTATCGCATTATTTAAAGCTAATTCTTCATATTTCATAACATCAATAATTCTATTATTATTTTTTTCAAAAATCTCTACATAACTTTGCTTTAGCCCACCACATATAATAGTTTTACCTTTAAGATTTTTTATTAATTCTTCAATTTTTAAATTTTCTGCACTCAGTGGGCTATAAACATTTAGATCATCAATAGAAAATGGTATTGGCAAAACGATGTATTGACTCATATCTATACACGATTTTAAATCTCCATCATTATTATCCAATAGATAAGTATAAGCTCTTAATTCTTTATGATATAACTTCGATAAATACAGATTTCTTTTATCCCCACCAATAAATAAAATACTTTTCATAAAACCTCCTAAACTACAAAATTATTGATACTTTATTATATTAAAATAATTATATTCCGACACCTTGTGCAAAAAAAAATATATTCGATATGAACTATAAAAGTTCACATCAAATATATCTATTGTATTTTTAAAATTCTCTTTCATTTATTTCTATTATTTTTCCATCGCCCTTTGCATCTCGTTTTTTTCCATCCGATTTCATACTGTTTATAAGTGATATAGTTTCATCTAGATATCTTCTTGTTTTGAATTCTTGATTAGTTAAATAATATTTATGATTTCTAGATTTATCTTTTCTAACCTGATCCATAATAGGTGCAAAAATACCCTGTCTGCATACTCTTTTGTACATTCTTTTATCAAGCTCTATTGCGATATTTACGTAGCTAACTGCCTTATCAACTTCACCTTTTAGCATTGCTATTATAGCTAAATAAAAATATGCATCAGGCTCAGACTCCTTATTTTCTAAGCATTCAATAAAGCGCTCTTCTGCCTCTTCAATCTCACCTGCTATTAATAATATCTGTGCTATATTAACTTTTGCATGGAATAACATAGAGTTAATCTTTGCTGCTTTTTCATAATATTCTTTCGCTGTTTGAAAGTCATTAAGTCTAGTATATGCCATACCTAATCCATAATACAATTCAAATCTATCAGGGTTATATTTTAATGCCTGTAAATATACTGTAGCAGCTTCTTTAAATTTATCTTGGTCATATAGTATTTCACCAAGTAGCTCTGATGCCTTATAGTATTCAGGCTTTTTCTCTAATAAGCTCTCAAGCATTTTTTGTGCTTCTTCACTTTTTTCAGTTCTATTAAGAAGCAACGCTATTTCATAATATGAATCGTAGTCTTTTTTATTAAGATCAACTACCAAAACATATTCATCAATTGCTGCTTCAAGCTTGCCCTCTTTTTCATAAATATCCGCTAAAAGTTTATGTGATAAACAACTATCAGGATGTTTTTCAATAAATTTAATCAATATTTTTCTTGCTTTTTCATTATCCCCTAGCTTTAAAAACATTTTAGCTTTTGCTGTCGCAATCATTTCTGGTATAAATATTTTTTTAAGCTCTAACACTATAATAATAAAAGGAATTATGACAGAAATTATATAACACACAGAGACTAATATAAAATTAAACTCCAGTTTATTTGATAGCTCAACAAATCTAATAAGTATACCTACTAAATTAAGAGCCACTAAATATATGTATATAGAATCTTTTTTTCTGATTAATTTGAAAAACAAAATCATAAACATTATAAAGGCAAATATAAAGAAGGTTACCTTTTCTAACATAGATTTTTGCTCTCCTATCTTTCAAATTTTTCTTTATAATTATTAATACATTTTTCAACAATATTTTCTGCTTCTGATCTTCCAAGCATTTTATCAACTGACGTTTGCTTTCCTTCAAGCTGTTTATATACCTCAAAGAAATGCATTATTTCATCTAATAATTGTGATGGAATTTCCGTAATATCCTTAAATCCATTTAGGTATGGATCATTTACAGGAATACAGATAATTTTTTCATCTTCCTCTCCACCATCATTCATTTTTAATACTCCAATTGGATATGCTTCAACCAAAGTAAGTGGAACAATCTCCTCATGGCATATAACTACGACATCTAGTGGATCTCCATCTCCTGCATATGTTCTTGGTATAAATCCATAATTTGCAGGATAATGAGTTGCTGTATATAAAACTCTATCGAGCTTTAACATACCTGTTTCTTTATCTAACTCATACTTGTTTCTTCCATTTTTTTGAATTTCTATTACACAAACAAAATCATCTTTCTTAATTCTTTCTCCGTTTATGTCATGCCATATATTCATAAAAAAGTCCTCCTCATCTGTACTATTTCTGGGTTAATTTTATTCCAAAAACTCTAAAAAGTCTAGCATTTTCCATTAAATTTTCCTATAATCCAAAAAGAGCTTCGGCACTATATATCGGAGCTCTTTTTATCTTATTAAAATTAAAATCCAAATATATTCTTTTTCTTAATAGGTGGTTGCTCATTCATTGTTTTAGCTAATTGTGTTAGCAAATCGCGTTGTTCCTTAGTTAAATGTTTAGGAACTTGGACTTGAACAGTAAATACAAAATTTCCCTGACTTGAAGAATTAACGCTCTTGAATCCTTTTGCTTTAATAGTGAATTTAGATCCAGTTTGTGTTCCTTCAGGAACTCTATATATTTCCTTTGTTCCATCAACCATTGGTATTTCCAAATCTGCACCAAGTGTTGCTTGAGTAAATGTTATTGGAACCACACAGTTTACATCATTTCCATTTCTAGTAAAAATACTATGTCTCTTAACTCTAACAACAATATATAAATCACCTTTTGCTCCGCCTCTTGAGCCTGATTCACCCTCGCCACGTAATACTATTGTCTGGTTATCATCTATTCCAGCAGGAATTTTAACTTTAATTCTAGCCTGTTTTCTTATTTTTCCTTTACCCTTACAAATATCGCAAGGTTGCTTAATAACTTTTCCTGTACCATTACATGTACCACAGGTTCTAGTTGTTTGCATTTGTCCAAGTATAGTATTTTGAATCTGTCTAACTTGACCTGTTCCATTACAAACTGTACATTTATCTATTACCGTTCCAGGTTTTGCGCCATTACCTCCACATGTTGTACACGTTTCACTTCTTGTAATAACAACTTCTTTTTCTACTCCCAAGAATGCATCTTCAAAAGAAATCTCAATAACATTTTTTATATCCGCACCTCTAACAGGTCCGTTATTACTTCTTCTTGAACTTCTTCCTCCAAAACCTCCTCCGAAGAATGAAGAGAATATATCGCCTAGGTCACCAAAATCTGAGAACCCTTCAAAACCTGATGAGTAATAGCCACCAGCGTTTCCACCACCGAAACCTGCTGGACCATCAGGACCAAATTGGTCATACATTTTTCTTTTTTGAGGATCTGATAATGTCTCATATGCTTCGTTTATTTCTTTGAATTTCTTTTCAGCTTCTTCCTTATTATCTGGATTAGCATCTGGATGGTATTGTTTAGCCAACTTTCTAAATGCCTTCTTTAATTCATCATCAGTTGCTGTTTTGCTTACTCCAAGTACTTCATAATAATCTCTTTTCTGTGACATTTAAACAATTCCTTTCTATGTATTATTTTAAAAAGTGGGACTTACTTAGAGATGTCCCTTATGAGTCCCACTTCCTTACATTATTATTTATTGTCTCCGTCATCTTCTACTTTGTAATCTGCATTATAAACATTTCCGTTTTCATCTGTTTCAACGTTTCCGTTTTCTGTTCCTGCCTCACCAGCAGCTCCGTTTGCAGCCTGAGCTTGTGAATATAATTTTTCTGATACAGAATAGAATGTTGTAGTTAATTTTTCTGTTGCAGTTTTTATAGCTTCAATATCATCAGAATCTTTAACTTTCTTTAAGTTTTCAATATCTGTTTCAACTTTTGCTTTTTCTTCTGCACTAATCTTATCACCTAAGTCAGCTAATGTTTTTTCACAGTTATAAATTAAGCTTGATGCATTATTTTTAGCCTCTATACCGTCTTTTTGTTTTTTATCTTCAGCAGCATGTGCTTCAGCATCTTTAACAGCTTTTTCGATATCTTCATCAGATAAGTTTGTAGAAGCTGTAATTGCTATATCTTGACTGTTTCCTGTTGCCATATCTTTAGCAGATACGTGAACTATACCGTTAGCATCAATATCAAATGTTACTTCAATTTGAGGTACACCTCTTGGTGCTGCAGGAATTCCTGTTAATTGGAATCTTCCTAATGTTTTATTGTATGCAGCCATTTCTCTTTCACCTTGTAATACGTGAACTTCAACTGATGTTTGACCATCTGTTGCTGTAGAGAATACTTGTGATTTCTTTGTTGGTATTGTAGTATTTCTTTCAATTAATTTTGTAAATACTCCACCATATGTTTCAATACCAAGTGATAATGGAGTTACATCAAGTAATACTAAGTCTTTAACATCTCCAGATAATACACCACCTTGAATTGAAGCACCTATAGCAACACATTCATCAGGGTTAATTCCTTTATTTGGCTCTTTACCTGTAATTTGTTTAACTGTATCTTGAACTAATGGAACTCTTGTTGATCCACCAACTAATAATACTTGATCAATATCGCTTGATTTTAAACCAGCATCACTTAAAGCTTGGTTAACAGGTCCTGTTGTACTACGTACTAAGTCACCAATTAATTCTTCGAATTTTGGTCTTGTTAAAGTAATATCTAAATGTTTTGGTCCTGTGCTATCAGCTGTAATGAATGGTAAGTTGATGTTTGTTTGTTGCATTCCTGAAAGCTCTATTTTAGCTTTTTCAGCAGCTTCTTTTAATCTTTGCATAGCAGATTTATCTTGAGATAAATCAATTCCGTTTTCTTTCTTAAATTCAGCAACTAAGTAATCCATTATAGCTTGATCAAAGTCATCTCCACCAAGTTTATTATTACCACTTGTAGCTAAAACTTCAAATACACCATCACCGATATCAAGTATTGAAACATCGAATGTTCCTCCACCTAAATCGTATACCATAATTTTTTGATCTTTATCTTCTTTATCAACACCATAAGCAAGTGCTGCAGCTGTTGGTTCATTTATAATTCTTAATACTTCAAGTCCAGCAATTTTACCAGCATCTTTTGTTGCTTGTCTTTGTGAATCGCTGAAATATGCAGGTACTGTGATAACAGCTTGTGTAACTTTTTGACCTAAATAAGCTTCAGCATCAGCCTTTAATTTTTGTAATATCATTGCTGAAATTTCTTGAGGAGTAAATTCTTCTCCATCTATACTAACTTTATCAGCAGATCCCATTTTTCTTTTTATTGAAATAACTGTTTTATCAGGATTTGTAACTGCTTGACGTTTTGCAATTTGTCCTACTAATCTTTCTCCGTTTTTTGAGAATGCAACTACAGATGGTGTAGTTCTATTTCCTTCTGGATTTGGAATTACAACTGGCTCTCCACCTTCCATAACTGCAACACATGAATTTGTTGTTCCTAAGTCTATTCCTATAATTTTTCCCATTTTAAAAATCCTCCTTTAAATTTGGGGACGGACTCATTTTTTAAGTTTATTATATATGCTTAATTTTTGAGTATATCCCATATATTTGTTGTCTACTACTAATTTTTACTTTTCTTTTGTTTTTATATCAGCTAATAGAAAACTATTAGGTAATAACTAATTTGCAACTACAACAAGAGAATGTCTTATAACCTTATCTCCTATCATATATCCTTTTCTGTATTCTTCCTTTATTTCTTGAACTCCTAAGCTATCATCAGTAACTGACGTAATTGCTTCATGTAATTCAGGATTAAAAGTTTTTCCCACAGATTCGATTTCTTTTACACCATTTGATTCTAAAACATCTTTTAATTGTTTTAAAACCATTTCAATTCCTTGTCTATATTCCTCATCTGCAGTTTTAGTTTGAACAGCTTTTTCTAAGTTATCTAATATTGGCAAAAATGATGTTATAACATCACCCATTATAGAGCCATATAGATTCTCTCTTTCTTTGCTGCTTCTTTTTTTGAAATTTTCAAACTCAGCCATTAATCTTTTTATTCTATCATCTTTTTCTTCTATTTCTTGCTTTTGTGTTTCGATAAGAACCTTTATCTTTTCAAGCTCTTGCTTCTGTATTTCAGCACTTTCTTCATCAAGCTCGATGTCCTTATCTTGATCTAATTCGTCCATTATAACCCTCCTTCATCTATTAATTTCTGAATATATCTCATAACTGAAATAACTTTAGAATAATTCATTCTTTTAGGTCCGATTATACCTATAGTTCCCATTCCTTTGCCTTCACCTTTAAGTGTAATTATGCTAAAATCCTTAAGATTTTCATCGTCAAGTTCATCGCCAATATATACACTTATGTCTTTTGAAATCTCATTATCTAGTAAATCAACAACTTCAGCTTTATTTTCTAAAATATTTATAAAGTTCTTAGCTGTTTCAGCTTTTTCAAGCTCCGGAAGTTCAAAGGATTTATTGGTTCCTTCTAAATAAAGTTTAGATTCTTCATATATTACTTTATTCAGTTGCTCAATAATTGTTTTTATCATATTTGCACTTGATTCCATCTCGGTGAAAATAAAATCTTCCAATGGTTCATTTATGCTATCGAACGGTTTTCCTTTTAATTTACTATTAAATAGAACGTTAATAGTTTGAATTTGATCTTCATAAATGTCTTCTTCAAAATTAATTATTGTTTCCCTTACCATTCCAGTATTTGTAAGTATTACAGCCATTAGCATTCTATTTCCTAATAAAACAAATTTAATCTCTTGTATGATTTGCTTTGTTACCTTAGGACCAATTGCAACCGTAGTATAATGTGTAACTTCTGACAAAGTATTTGTAGCAATTTTCATCAAATCCTCTATCTGATTCACTTTCGTCTGCAATTTTTCTTTTATAAATTTAATTTCATCTAAACTAATATTGTCTTCTTTTAACAGTTCATCCACATACATTCTATATCCTTTGGCAGATGGAACACGTCCACTTGATGTATGCGTTTTTTCCAAATACCCGCTTTTTTCAAGCTCAGACATTTCATTTCTTATTGTAGCACTACTAAAATCTAAACCTTTCTTTTTAGAAATACTACCAGAACTTACAGGCTCTGCTGTATTTACATATTCATCAACTATCGCTTGTAAAATACGTTTTTTTCTGTCATCCAACAACTTTTTCACCTTCTTTTTTAGCAGTCTTTCTCTTTGAGTGCTAAACTGTGTATATATTATATCCAAAAAATAGGAATGTCAATACTTATTTTAGAAATTTTGGGGACGGAGGAAAAAATTTTCGCAAAAAAGAGAGACACGACTTAAAAATCATGCCTCCCTTTCATACATCTCTTGAGCTATAGCTCATTTGGGAATCCTGAATAAATTACATTTTCCGAAATAATTGCTCTTATTGGAACCTCGTAGTATTTAGAAATCAAAACTGCATTAAATCCATCCACCAGAAAACCGTTTCCTGTTATAGTTGCAACCTCCATCAAGTAGTTATATTTTTTTACAGATTCAAACATCAACTGATATGCACTTCCCTTTGGCTGAGTCAACCAAAAATTTACATATACATTTTTGATTTCCTCCTCCGTAATCCATTCAGCTGGCAAGCTTGCAATATTCCCATACCGCCGCAGCTCTTGGGTTAGCAAGATTTTTTCTTTGAATAAACGTCTTTCAGCTCTTCCTTGTTTTCCTTTACTTGCTGTTCTTTGACGAATCTTTCGATACTCACGAAATTCATCTTCAAACATGTTGCCCTTTGCAGAATTGCAATCTGTGCACGCCGGTCGCAAATTATCAGTAATTGTTGGTCCTCCAAAATCTTGTGGAATAACGTGATCCATTGAAATCTGTGAAAAAAATTTTTTTCTTTCGGTCTGGGATGGTTCCTTCCTTAATTTCCGATGACAGTAATAGCATTCATCATCACCGAAAATCATATACGAAAGTTTATACATCGTCTCCTTGAAAACACCGCTCTTATACAGATACAGCTTTCCGTCTTTGATTTCCGATACCCCCTCCTCTAAAATCATATCGCTCTTTGGAAGTAATATTTTCATATAGATTCCTCCTTCATTTTTGTATTACATCAATGAATTATGCTACACAAGATTTTCGAAATTCTATCACATTTACAAATCTTCCGCAACAAAAAAAATGGACAAACTCTTTTTTTATTGAGTCCGTCCCCAAATTTTATTCAAAATACATTCCTGCACATAAGAAAGTTCCTCTTAGGAAATCTTCTGCAGACATTCTTTTAGCATTTTCACCTTGTATTTCCAAAACCTTTATATTTCCATCTTTTGCTTTAATATATAATCCTGTTTTACTATCAGAAAATAAAATTGTTCCTTCTGGTAAATCTTTAAATCTATCTTCATATTCCTTTAAATCTGGAAACATTTCTATTATCTCATTATCAGAATATGTTTCAACTTTCCAAAATTTGATTTTCTTTCCTTCATATAAAGCATAGGCTCCCATAATTGGATTTAAACCTCTTACTAGATTTTTTATCTCTGCAGCAGATTTGTTTTCCCAATCAATCTTTGCCATTTCCTTATTTAGCATTGGAGCCATTGAAAAATCATCACCTTGTTTTATTCTTGGTGCAGTACCCGCTTCTATCTGTCTTACAGTTTCAACCAATAGCTCACCACCAATTTTTGAAAGTCTATCCCAAAGTTCACCAGTAGTTTCATCTTCACCTATCTCAACTTCACGTTTAAGAATCATATCTCCAGTATCCATTCCTTCAGCCATGTACATTGTAGTAACACCTGTGACTTTGTCTCCATTTAAAACTGCCCATTGAATAGGAGCTGCTCCTCTATATTTTGGGAGTAATGAACCATGAACATTAACACATCCATATTTAGGAATATCTAGTATTTCTTTTGGAAGTATCTTACCATATGCCACAACGCATATTAGCTCAGGGTTAAGATTCTTAATCTCATTTATAAATTCTTCATTTTTCTTAACCTTTTCAGGTTGATACACTTTAATGTTTTTTTCCAATGCAAATTCTTTTACAGGAGAAGCAATCATCTTCATACCTCTTCCTTTTGGCTTATCAGGGTTAGTTACAACCGCAATTATTTCATGCCCCGCTTCGTATATGCATTTTAATGATTCCTGAGCAAAATCAGGTGTTCCCATGAATAAAATCTTCATCTCAACCACTCCTTGTTAACGTTGTTTTGGCTTACAAAATACACAACCAATTATTTTTCTGGTGTAATTACTTCTAAAGTTCCAGGTATCATAAGGTCAACAAATAATACTCCATTTAAATGATCAACCTCGTGTGCTATAGCCTGTGCAAGTAATCCTTTGCCTTTTAATTTAAATTCTTTTCCATCTCTATCGAGAGCTATAACAGTTACTTCTTCAGGTCTAATAACCTTAGCAAATTTATTAGGAAAGCTTAAACATCCCTCATCAACTTCTTGCTCTCCCTTTTCCTTAATTATTTCAGGATTAATTAAAACATATGGTCCATGGTCATCGTATAAATCGATAACAACAACCCTTTTTAAAACACCAACCTGAGGTGCAGCTAAGCCAACACCATCATACTTATGCATTGTTTCAATCATATCATCAATAAGCTCTCTTAACTTATCATCTACAACTTCAACAGCTCTTGATTTCTTTCGCAATATTTCATCTGTTTCTAATCGTACATTTCTAATTGCCATCTTTTCCCCCTATAAATTATATCTAATATTTTACATCATATTTGTAGGATTCACATCGATAGATATCTTTACATCCTTTACGCCTTGCTCATTATAACATTCTGTAACTGATTTCAAAGCATCTATTATCTTATCATCAAACTTACACTTAACGATAACCCTCCATCTAAACTTATTCTTAATTCTGTCTACGGGAGCAGGTACCGGCTTATAAAGAATTATTTGTAATTTTTCATTTATTATCTTATCTCTCAAAGCTTTATAAACAAATTTTGCTGAATCTATGACATGATTCTCATTTTCCGAATTAAATCCGATTAGTATTATATCACAGAAAGGAGGATATTTCAATTGTTTCCTTATCTTAATCTCCGTATCATAAAACACTTTATAATTTTGCTCTTTTGAATACTCTATCGCAAGGTTATCAGGATTATAAGTTTGAATAATAACACTTCCCTTATCTTTTTCTCTTCCAGCTCTACCTGCAACCTGCGTTAATATTTGAAAAGTTCTTTCATTTGCTCTATAATCATCAATATTCAAGCTACCATCAGCAAATATTACACCAACAAGTGTTACATTAGGAAAATGATGTCCTTTCACAACCATTTGGGTTCCAATTAAAATGTCAATGTTCTCATTTTTAAATTTATTAATAATGTCTTCATGAGAATTCTTTTTACTTACCGTATCAACGTCCATTCTAATTGTTTTCGCCATTGGAAAAATTTTATTTATTTCTTCTTCAAGCTTTTGAGTACCGCTTCCAGAATACTTTATATTTATACTATCGCATTCAGGACACCTATTAAATGGTGCTGTTTCATAACCACAATAATGACATCTCAATTTGTTTTCCCTGCTGTGGTATGTTAATGCAATATTACAGTGTCTGCACTTAGCTACATATCCACAATCTCTGCACATTATAAATGTAGAATAGCCTCTTCTATTTAAAAATAGAATTGTTTGTTTTTTATCATGTATATTTTGTTTAATTTTGTTATAAAGGCTCATGCTTATCGATGTTCTATTTCCGTTTGCAAGCTCTGCCCTCATATCTACAATATTAATATCTGGAAGGCTCGCGTCATTAGCCCTTTTAGATAGCTCCAATAGTTCAATATCTCCATTTTGAGCTTTATAATATGTATCCATACTTGGTGTCGCGCTTCCAAAAACGATAGGCACACTATATTCTTTTGCTAAATATCTAGCCACGTCTTTAACGTTGTATCTAGGCGTAGTTTCAGACTTATATGAACTATCATGTTCCTCATCGATTATCACAATTCCCAAATCATTTATCGGAGCAAACATAGCAGACCTTGCACCTATCACAATTTTAGCTTCACCATTTTTTATTTTATACCACTGATCATACCTTTCGCCAACAGATAATTTACTGTGTAAAACAGCAATTTTTTCTTGGCCAAATCTGCTAATGAATCTATCAACAGTTTGAGGCGTTAAAGAAATTTCAGGTACAAGCATTACACTTGTTTTTCCCATGTTTAATACTTTTTCTATCAGCTGTAAATATACTTCTGTTTTTCCAGATCCAGTTACGCCAAATAACAAAAATTCTGAATTCATCATATCATCTAAAGCAGTTTCAACTGCTGTATATGCGGCTTGCTGCTCTTCATTTAGCTCTAGATTATTTGTCGAGGCTATCACCTTGTGTAAAAAAGGATTTCTTTCAACTGCATTCTCATAAAATTCTATGTAGCCATTTTTCTCCAACGTTTTTAATATTGCAGATGTAACCTCAGCAAGCTCTTCAAATTCCTTTGATGGAATATCGCTTATTTTGTCAAGCATACGAAGAGCCCTTATATGCTTTTCAGATTTTATTTTTTTATTTTCAATATCAAATTCAATTTCGTCAATAGACTTCGCTAAACGTATAAATCGTGCAGTTTTTTCTTTAGCTCTATTTTCTATATTATTTGTACCCGTCCCCGGTGGGAGCATAAGCTTTATACAATCTGAAACATTGCAAAAATAGCGTTTCGACATCCATTTAGCAAGATTTACTTTTGCTTCATCAATAAAATCTTTTTCTTCTACTTTGGAAATATCTTTAACTTCAAAATCAGATTTATCTTTTATATTAACAACAAAGCCTTCTTTTAATTCTTTTATATTTCCAAATTTAACTAAAACTCTGCTTCCAATATGAATCTTATCTTCCATCTCAAATGGAATACTATAATCAAATGTCCTGTCCAAGTTTCTAACTGAACTATTCATAATTATTTCTGCTATCATGCTCTCACCTCCTTTTGCTTTTGTTATAGTATCAAAATTAAGGTATTTGGTCAATGATTTTATCATGTATATTCGACAAAAAAAGCGAGGGACTTGCGTCCCCCGACTTTTTCCCATCAAGTTCATTCGGTTAGCTTTTGGCCTTCGTGATAATACTGCTGATTTTCTCAAACAGCTCATTCACAATGCCAATCTGCCAATCAGCAAACTTGCTAAGCATCGGAATGTCTGCTACCATGTCAGGATTCTTGTGAATCCAGACAGCAAAAACCGTTGCCAGCACTACGCTGATTACGAATGCCCTCATGAGGTTTGCAGTTGCCTTAGAGATTTCCTTTTCTGCATTGTTGAGGTTTTCGCCTCTAGCAATTGCATCACGGACAACTGCTGCGTGTACAAGCACACAAAGCAGCTCTAAAATGCCCATAATTGCAATCAGAATAGGAAGCTTCTTGATGAAAAGCACAATCGCAATACCGCCAATAATCGAGAGGAAAATCTCCGATCTAGCCTGCATCAGCGCTTCTCTCTGCAACTGTTCTTCGGTCTTCCTCAGCTTTGCGGGATTTGCCAAGTCTTCCCACCACTGATGAATCCGCCTCTTTGCGAACGACCCCGCTCTGAACAATGCAAAAAGCAGACTTTCGGCGATTTCGCTTACTCTTTTCCGCTCTCTTCCATTCATCGGATTGCCGTTCTGGTCACACACGATGACCTCCGGAGCATTAGCCTGCCCCTTTCTGTTTCTCAGTGCCATAGTAACATCTCCTTTCGCACTGACTAAAGCTTTACCTGGTGGACCCTCCATCCAGGAAATCCTGCATCTGCAAGATTAGTTAATTATAACATATTTCTAAATTATTGTAAACCTTTACAAAAAAATTCGGGAGGTATAATGCCCCCCGAACTTTGCTTAGAACCGTTTAGGTCTCAGATTTGCTTTCTGCTTTATCTGCCTAATTTTGGCCTTTCTGGCCTTGCGAGCAGCCTTTTGAGCAGCTTTCTGAGCCTTCTTCTGGTATTTGGCTCGTCTTATTTTTTCAAAGAAAGAGCTAAATATCCCTTTTCTCGGCGCTTTAGACCGCGCCTTGTTGTTTCGTGCCATTGTGAAAACACCTCCCTTGGCACATTTTTTACACCCCAGAAAATCCAGGGTCATCGCATATATTTGCGATTAATTAATTATACCATATTTTTAACAAATTTTCAATTTACATTTCATATTTCTCTTGCCTCTTGTAGTGTGTATGTAAATATTTGTGAGCTTTTTCTTCTCCTGGTTTTCCAAAAAATTCATCATAAATTCCTTTTACAACTTGGTTTTGATGTGATTTTCTAATTGTAGATTTTTCATCTATTGAGTATAGACTATCTGCTCTTAATTTTCTCACATCAACTTTACTCCTTATTTTAGATGATTTAATTGGTTGTCCTCCACCATTAATACATCCACCTGGACAAGCCATTATTTCAACGAATTCATAATCAGCTTTTCCTTCTTTAATTTCATTCATAATCTTTCTTGCATTCTTTAATCCAGAAGCAACAACTACTCTAATATCTTTTCCTGCGATATTAACTGTAGCTCTTTTAATTCCTTCTTGACCACGAACTGCTTCATAATTAACTTCACCTAAATCTTTTCCTTCAAGAACATCAGCTGCAGTTCTTAAAGCTGCTTCCATAACTCCACCTGTTGCTCCAAATATAACAGCAGCACCAGTTGATTCACCCATTGGATCATCAAATTTAGAGTCTTCTATTTCAGCAAAATCAATATTAGCTTGTTTAATCATTCTTGCAAGTTCTCTTGTTGTAATAACAGCGTCAACATTTCTCAAACCATCATTTTCCATTTCTGGTCTAACAGCTTCATACTTTTTAGCTGTACATGGCATTACTGAAACAACATATATTTTAGCTGGATCAATATTAAACTTTTGAGCATAATATGATTTTATAATTGCACCAAACATTTCATGTGGTGATTTACAACTTGATATATGATCTAATTGATCTGGGAAGTTTTTCTCTGCAAATCTTATCCAAGCAGGGCAACAAGATGTCATCATTGGCATAACTCCACCATTTTGTATACGCTCAATTAATTCATTTGCTTCTTCCATAATTGTAAAGTCAGCACCTGTATCTGTATCAAATACTTTATCAAATCCAATTGCTCTTAATGCTGTTGGCATTTTACCTTCTACTTCAGTACCAATTGGAAGACCAAATTCTTCTCCTAAAGCAGCTCTAACTGCTGGAGCTGTTTGAACAATAGTATATGTTTCTTCATCTCTAATTTTAGCCCATACTTCTTCTGTGCTATCTTTTTCGCGAAGAGCTCCAACTGGGCAAGCTTCAATACATTGACCACAAAATGTACAATCTACATCATTTAAGCTTAATCCATTTGCTGTTGAAACACATGATTCAAATCCTCTGTTCATTGAATCAATTGCTCCAATTTCTTGCATTTTCTTACATGCACCCACACATCTTCTACAAAGTACACATTTATTTAAATCTTTAACTATTGAAGGAGACTTATCGTCTATTTCATAGTCAATTTTTTCTCCCTCAAACATAACTTCTGTCATGTTAAATTTCTTTGCTAAATCTTGTAATTCGCAATTACCATCTCTAACACAAGTTAAGCAATCCATATGGTGATTTGAAATAATCAAATCTAAAATTGTTCTTCTAGCTTCAATAATAGCAGGAGTATTTGTATGAACAACCATTCCTTCTTCAACTTTAGTAATACATGAAGTTGTAAATCCTCTACGACCTTCAACTTCTACAATACACATTCTACAATCACCAATTTCATTAATTTCCTTTAGGAAACACAATGTTGGGATATCAATACCATTAAGTCTTGCCGCTTCCAAAATAGTTATGCCTTCTGGAACGCTTATTATTTTGTTATCTATTGTTAGACTTACTGAATTATTTTCCATTACTTTACCTCACTTCCTAATTATCCAATTGCTTTGAATGGACATTTAGACATACATGTTCTACACTTAATACACTTTTCTTGATCAATTGTATGAACTTCCTTTATCTCACCAGATATTGCATTAACTGGGCAAACTTTCTTACATAAATCGCATCCCTTACATTTTTCTGGGTCAATTGTAATCTTGGCCATAGCCTTACACTCTTTTGCTTCGCAGTTATGATCAATAACATGAGCTCTATACTCATCTTTAAAATACTTCATAGTACTTAATACAGGGTTTGGAGCTGTTTGTCCAAGTCCGCATACAGCTGATTTCTTCACGTCATTTGCCAATTTTTCAAGTTTTTCTAAGTCTTCTGGAACACCTTTACCATCACATATTTTTTGTAATAGCTCTAATAAACGTTTAGTTCCAATTCTACAAGGTGTACACTTTCCGCAGCTTTCACTTACAGTAAAGTCTAAATAAAATCTAGCAATATTAACCATACATTTTGTATCATCCATAACTATAAGTCCGCCAGATCCCATCATAGATCCAATCGCTTGTAAACTTTCATAATCAATTTTTGTATCTAGATGCTCTTTTGGAATACATCCACCAGATGGTCCACCTGTTTGAGCAGCTTTGAATTCTCTATTATTTGGAATTCCTCCACCTATATCATAAATGATTTCTCTTAAAGTTGTTCCCATAGGAACTTCAACTAAACCAACATTATTAACATTTCCACCTAAAGCAAATACCTTAGTTCCTTTGGATGTCTCTGTACCAATTGATGAATACCAATCTGCTCCATTTAAAATAATTCTTGTAACATTTGCATATGTTTCAACGTTATTAATTAATGTAGGTTTTTGGAATAAACCAACATTAGCAGGAAATGGTGGCTTTGTTCTAGGTTGACCACGCTTTCCTTCTACAGATTCAAGAAGAGCTGTTTCCTCACCGCAAACGAAAGCACCCGCACCAAGACGTATTTCTATATCAAAATTAAATCCCGTTCCAAAGATATTGTCTCCAAGTATTCCATATTCTCTTTCTTGCTCAATTGCAATCTTAAGTCTTTGTACAGCTATTGGATACTCGGCTCTTACATATATATAACCTTTACTTGCTCCAACTGAATATGCAGCAATAGCCATTGCCTCTAGTAATGAGTGTGGATCACCTTCAAGAATACTTCTATCCATAAAAGCTCCTGGGTCTCCCTCATCTGCATTACATACAACGTACTTTTGCTCACCTTGAGCCATCTTAACGAAAGCCCACTTCTTACCTGTTGGGAAACCAGCACCACCACGGCCACGAAGTCCTGATTTACTCATTTCTTCTATAACTTCATCTTGTGACATTGATGTCAATACTTTTTCCAAAGCCTTAAATCCATCAAAAGCTATGTATTCATCAATATTCTCTGGATCAATAATTCCACAATTTTTTAGTGCAATTCTCATTTGCTTCTTATAAAAAGGAAGCTCATCTAATTTATTTACAACTTCTCCTGTAACATCCTTACACAATAATCTTTGCACAATTTCACCATTTACAATGTGAGAATTAACTATTTCTTCCACATCATCAACAGTTACCATTGAATAAAATGTATCTTCTGGTCTGATTATAACTATTGGACCTTTAGAGCAAAGACCAAAACACCCAGTTTTTACAACTCTAACATTATCTATATTTTTTTCTTTAAGAGTTTCTATGAATTTTTCCATTATTGCTGGAGATTTAGAAGATGTACAACCCGTACCATGGCATATTAAAATATGCTTTTCTCTTGTATCTGCAGCAGTATTTACTCTTAAATCTAATTCTGCTCTTTTTGATTTTCGAATTTCTTCGATTTCGGCAATCGTCTTACCCATATTTTCAACTCCTTTTTTTGATTACATTTATTTCAAATAATATAAACTTAATTCATATTACCTTGTGGAAACTTTAGTTATTAAGTCCGTCCCCATTTTTTAAGCTATCTATCACTTCATCCAATTTTTTTACTGTAGCTTTACCATAAACTTCGTTATTAACAGTAAATACTGGAGCTAATCCACAAGCTCCAACGCATCTTGTTGCATCTAGCGAAAATAAGCCATCCGGAGTTGTTCGTCCTTCTTCTATTCCAAGCTTTTGTTTTGCTCTTTCAATTAATTCTTTTGAACCTTTTACAAAACATGCAGTACCTAAACAAATTGAAATATTATATTTTCCCTTTGGTTCAAGAGAAAATCTCGAGTAAAATGTGATAACACCATATACTTCTGCAAGTGGTACGTTTAAATAATCAGCAATTTCAAGTTGTGCCACCTTCGGAATATATCCATATTTTTCCTGAACTTCATTTAGTATAGTAATAAGGTACTGTTTATCTCTATCAAATTGCTTTAAGATATCCTGTACCTCGCTCTTTACTTTTTCATCTGCGCAAGTTAATTTTACGTCTTTTTCCATACATAACCTCCTTTTCTGTTTCAATTCTCCATATAAACAGAAAATCTATCTTGATTATATCCGAACCAAACTCGTTTGACAATAAAAAAAATAAAAAACCTGCTGGAAATTATTCCCAGCAGGCATCATCGAGCCACTACAAAAATTTACTTCCACTGCGGAAGAAATTTGTAACCATGCAAATTGTGTTTGTTTTTGAACTTTTCAATGTCTTTTTCTGAATACGTTTTACCCGAGGCAACAATTATCCGTGGATTGCTTGCGCAACCCACCTGAATTGCACCTTTGAATAAAATCAGATAATCTTGTGCCGAATAAACCTTACTATCCCAAATCCACGATTCAGGATTCTTCTCGTACTGCTCATAAATGATGCTTCTGGCAGTTTCTTCGTGGCCGTCCTGAACTCCAGCTGGCCACCATTTCCCAAGCCAGAAAAAACCTCTCTTGTTCCTCAAGTTATCCAACATTAAAGTCCCCCTTCGAAGTTGTAAGTTTCATCTGTCCCATTTCAGCCACAATTTCTGAAAGAATGTCAAAAGCAATTTTATCAATTCTCCAGTGTGGCTCCAGTTCGTACCCTTCTGCAAGATATTCGTCCTTAATCACTTTGATTATGTCGCAATTGTTATCTCTCGCTACCTTGAAACATCTCTGTCCATTGTACGAAGCAACGATTGCACATCCCGCAGTAACTAAGAATTCATCTGCATCCCAGGTGGATTGGTCCCTTAACTTTCCGAGCTTCTCGTACTTGTCGCAAAACCGATTTGCATTTTTGGCATGTCCATCGCCAGAGTTAGGCATGAATCTTCCATTTGGCAGAAAAATTCCACTCGTGATGATAGGCATACTAGCCCTCCTTTCATAGATGATTACTATATTATACCTTAATATTAGTTTTATTTCAAGTTTTCTAGTATTTTTCGCTTTGTTTCATATTCCACTTACCTGCTTGCTCCATTTTATCAATAGTTTCATACATATTTATTTTTTTATTTATAAATTTCGATTCTCTATATTTAATGACAATTAAGTATAATATTCCAAGTAATAATCCATAATTATTTACTTTAATAATTACCATGCTACAAACCACAAGAAAAAAAATGAAAAAAATTGATGATATATTTTTTACTATTACGTACGATTTTTTAACTCCAAAAAGTAAACATATGAAAGACTTTAAGATTCGTCCTCCATCCAACGGGTATATCGGGATGAGATTTATAAAGAATAGTACAAAATTCGAATAAATAAGCTCATCTTTATATTCATAAAAACAAAAAAACAGAGCAAAAAATAAATTGAAAATTGGGCCAGCTATGTATACAAATATTTTCTTTAACTCCAGCAAATTTCCATTTTTAATTTTAATGTTGTAATCAGCTACTGGATTGTTAAATGCAATCGAATAACCAACAGGCTTAATTTCAAATATATATGGTTTAAATCCTAACATTAATCCCACAATTAAATGAGATATTTCGTGAAATAATGCAAATGTCATTAGTATAAAGTATAAATCTAATTGTTTTGTAATGTAAAATATCAACGCAAAAATCAATATTTTTACATCTATTTTTATTTGCATGTCATTTTTCATTCTCCTTTTAAAATTCCATTATTAACCTTGGATTTACTGCTCTTGAATATGCTCTAACCTCAAAATGTAAATGTGGACCAGTTGCTTTTCCAGTAGCTCCTACCTCTGCAATTTTTTCACCTTTGGAAATTTTATCTCCTTGCTTTACAAATAATTTACTACAATGAGCATAAATAATTACGATATCATCAGTTTGAATCTTCAAATGCGTTCCATAATCGCCATAATCAGATGCTTCGATGACTATTCCATCAAGAGAAGAATATATATCTGTTCCTACACTTGCTCCTAAATCTATTCCCTTATGATTTGCCGAAACAATTGCATTTGGCTCCCTGCTTCCAAATTCAGAAGTTACTATATACGTACCTATTGGCTTTGCTAAATCATAATTGCTTTTTATGTAGTTTGCATCTAACTGCATCTGCTCTTCTTCGCTAATAATCTCACTATCTTTTATTTCATTTTCTTCGTAAGCACCACCAATTCCAAGCTCCTCTGTGGAGCTAATTTCATTTTGTTTATCATCGCTCTCTTCATTATTTTCTGCTTTGTTTTCGTCGACATTATCATCAGTGGTAGTATTATCTTCTGATTTTTCTTCAATATAGGTCTTAAATTCTTCAACTTTTTTTGAAAAAAAATTATATATTTTATTGAAATCTACATCATAGTTTAGAGCCTTATTAACGTTGTTAACAATGAATTGCAGGTTTTGGTTATTTGAGTTTTTAATGTAAAAAATAGAGCAATAAATTATAAGACATATTAATATTTGATAGAGCATTTTTCTTATTCTATTATTTGATTTTTCTTTTGAAAAACTTTCGCTAGAAATTCTTAAATCACTATTTTTTCTTCTTTCAACCAAATCTTCAGCTCTTTTTATTCGCTCTTCATCACTTAATAATCTATCCATATTAATAGCCTTCCTTTATCTAAAAGTATCTCTATTAATATATATTCACAAATTAAAATATCATACTTAGTATTAAAAATAAAACAAGTGAAATATTTGTAGCTCTAAGCCATTTTATTTTTCTTTTATAATTATGCTTTTTTTCAATACCCGAATCATTTAAGTAGTCTGAAATAATAAGCTCCGCTTCCTTTATTACATAATCATCATCTTTCTTATTACTTTTAAACTTGCTATACCCCTCATGTTTTTTGGCTCTTTTATTTTCTTTTAATATTATTATGGCTTCTTCTATAGTATTAGATGGAACGTCCTTTATTCTTATCATATTCTTAACTTTTTCCATATCTATATACCTCCCGTAAATAATATATAGATATTATTTCCATATTTAATTAAATTATACACTTTTACTTAAATTTTTTTCCAATACATATCTTAAACCATCCACTGTTTTTTTAGATAGTTTTATAATTTCACTAAGACGAGTATTCTGTAATACCTGAAAATTCATCTCATTATCGTTGAAATCCTTTGCAACAACAACCTTAATTCCCAAATCTCCAATGCGCCCTCTATTTTTATCCAATCCTTCTCCAAAATTTATTCCACCAGAATCTACAAAAAATTTCCCTATATTTTCCTCAGAAGATAGCGCAGCATCAATAGCTACAACGTATGGATTAGTAAACTTTGCATAAATCTCATCAACTTTCTCTTCAATATTTTCGAATGTTAAATTTTCGTCTAAATCTCCATATACATAATCTTTACTATATACATTTTTGAGTAAACTTCCTGTAATTGGACCTAAGCAATCCCCTATAACTCTATCAGTGCCAATGCACAGAAAAATAATATTTTTATTCACATTTAATTCACTTTTTAGCTTATCAGTATATTCTTTAAAATTTTTATCCAACGTAGCCTCCAATAATTCTTTATACTTTAGAATATGTGAAAAAAATATATCTATTCCATTTTTTAATAAAAAAAGAAAGCAAACTACATCAAGCTTGCTCCCTTTTTTTTTAATAATTAATTATTATCCTTTTATTTGTTTTGCAACTTCTTCAGCAAAGTTTTCTTCTTTCTTTTCGATTCCTTCACCTTTTTCTAATCTTGCAAATCTATTAATTTCAGCACCTTTTTCTTTTAATAATTGAGATACTTTCATATCTGGATTCTTAACGAATTCTTGATCTACTAAACATATTTCTCCATAGAACTTTCCAATTCTTCCTTGAACCATTTTTTCAGCGATTTCTGCTGGCTTTCCTTCGTTCATTGCTTGAACTTTTAGGATTTCCATTTCTTTTTCTACTCTTTCAGCTGGAACTGATTCTCTATTTAAATATTCTGGTTTAGCAGCAGCTATTTGCATACAGATGTCTTTTGCAAGCTCATCTGAAGCATTGTTCATATCAACTAAAACAGCTATTTTTCCATCTCCATGGATGTATTTAGCAACTGTACCGTTTGTTTCAAATCTTTCAAATCTTCTTATTGACATATTTTCACCGATTGTAGCTATTTTATTTGTTAATACTTCTTGTACTGTTTTTGTAGAATCTGAAATTGATGTTTCAGCCAATAATGCTTCTACATCTGCTGGGTTGTTTAATGCAACTTGTTTAGCTATATCGCTAACGAATGATTTGAATTCTGCATTTGAAGCAACGAAATCTGTTTCAGCATTAACTTCAACAACCGCACCAACTTTTCCATCTTCTGATATATATGCATCTACTAAACCTTCTGCAGCAACTCTGTCAGACTTTTTAGCAGCCTTTGCTATTCCTCTTTCACGTAATAATTCGATGGCTTTTTCCATATCTCCATCAGCCTCTGTTAAAACTTTTTTGCAGTCCATCATACCTGCACCTGTTTTTTCTCTTAAATCTTTTACTTGACTTGCTGTTATCATTATAATACCCCTTTCTTTAATAAATATATAGATAAGTTTTTTCAAACTTTTCCTTTATATATATTTTATACTATACAAATTGCTCCCACAATTATTTTTTAAAATAATGTAGGAGCAAATATATATCCGCCCTAGATTAGTTTAGGACTTTTATTTACTTAAATTATTCTGCAGATTCTTCTGAAGCAACAATTTCTTCCATAGATGTTGGCTCTTCTGCTTCAGCTTCAAATGTTTCTTCATCAGATGTAGAAACATCAGCTGCTTCACCTTGTCTTCCTTCAATGATTGCATTAGCCATTGTGTCTGCTATTAATTTAACTGCACGGATAGCGTCATCATTTCCAGGTATAGCGTAATCAACATCCTCTGGGTTACAGTTTGTATCAACTAAACCTACTACAGGAATGTTTAATTTTCTAGCTTCCAATATAGCTATTCTTTCTTTCTTTGGATCAACTACGAATAGAACACCAGGAACTTCAGTCATTTCTTTAATTCCTCCAAGGTTCTTCTCTAATTTTTCCATTTCTTTCTTTAATAGAATA
The DNA here is from genome assembly GCA_017515985.1 of Clostridia bacterium. Lineage (GTDB taxonomy): Bacteria > Bacillota > Clostridia > TANB77 > CAG-508 > CAG-492. Next base: position 69,853 of record JAFWDV010000018.1, on the reverse strand, counting down.
ACTTCTTTTTTAGGTAATACATCAAATGTACCATCTTCTTGCATTTTTTCTAATTCGTTTAATCTTTCAACTCTTTGTCTGATTGTTCCAAAGTTTGTTAGCATTCCTCCTAACCATCTTTGGTTAACATAGAACATATTGCTCTTTTCTGCAGCTTCTTTCATGCACTCTTGAGCTTGTTTCTTTGTTCCTACGAATAAGAAAGTTTTTCCTTCCTCAGCTTGACTTCTCATGAAATCATAAGCTTCATCTAATTTTTTAGATGTTTTTTGTAAATCGATGATATGGATACCATTTCTAGCTTGGAAAATATATTCAGCCATTTTTGGATCCCATCTTCTAGTTTGATGTCCGAAATGAACACCAGCTTCTAGTAATTGTTTCATTGCAACTACTGCCATTTTAATTTCCTCCTTTTTGTTTTTACCTCCATAAAACTTCATCATTACAAGAAACTTATTAATTTAAGCACCTTCTTGCAACTCATTTTATGTGCGTATTGTTTTAACAACGTTGCTATTATATCAGCTTTTTAGCGTAAAAGCAAGTGTTTTTTAGGAAATTTTAGGGACGGAGCAAAAAAATTCTTTTATTTGAATTTTTTTGCTCCGTCCCTAAAATTCTATTTACACTCTTCTTTTATTTTTTCCAAGTCTTCCTTTGAAAACTCATACTTTTTCTTACAAAACTTACAAACCACTTCTGCTTTTCCGTCTGTATCAATTATATTTTGTATTTCTTTTGCTCCAAGCGAGATTAATCCATTTTTAATTCTAGACTTTTGGCAATCGCATTTATATTCTGGTAATAAATCTTCACCTACCATAAATAACATTCCATCACCTGTAATCATACCAGCAATATCTTCTAGGCTCTTATTCTCTTCCAATAATTTACTTATTGGTGGCATAGCTCTTAAATTTTGCTCTAGTATCGTTATATCTTCGTTAGTAGCATCTGGCATCAATTGAACAATATATCCACCTGCACTTCTTACACCATCTTTATCAACCAAAACGCCAAGCGCAATTGCTGTTGGTACTTGCTCAGATTTAGCGAAATATTCTGTAAAATCTTCTGCAATTTCACCAGAAACCAATGGAGTTAATCCAACATATGGCTCTTTCAATCCAATATCTTTTATTATATAAAGCATCCCATTTTTTCCAACAGCACCACCAACATCAAGTTTTCCATTAGATTTCAAAGGTATGTCAATATTTGGATTTTTTATATAACCTTTAACATTACCATCATTTGAAGCTACAGCAATCATCGTATCTATTGGTCCATCTGCCTTGATCTGTAGAGTAATCTTATCATTCTTTTCTTTCAAATTACTTCCCATAAGACTTCCCATAGTCAACAATCTACCCAGTGCAGCAGTAGTCACTGGACTTAAATCATGAATCTTTCTTGCCTCCTCAACTAACTTTGTTGAATTTATACATTTTATATTTACTTTTCCATCAAATGCTAAAAAACTTATTATCTTGTCTTCCACGAAAAAACCTCTCTTCTTAATATCATAATATAAATGCGCCCCATCAAGCAATCTTTCAGCTTCTTCGATGTAGCTGAATGCTCTCCAAAGGTTATTAAAAGTCTTACCCCACGATGTGGATGCCGATTCTTCGAGCGGTGGCAAATGACTCGTTCCTTCAAAAAAAGACTTCACGTAGTCAACTGCCATGATAGAGTTTCTCAGAAGCTTTCTTTCTCTGATGGAGTAGTATCCACACTCTCTAGCATCAGAGAACCGCTTCTTAAGCAACTCGAACTCCTTGCCTACAGTTACCTTTTCATTCATGATGCATCTTCCTTTCGAATTATGGTATTTGGATTTGTGCATTTTACCTAGAGACACCAGCCTCATCAGTAATCTGTATTTTATCATTTTTTATGCTAAAAATCAAGTTTTAGCGTATTCTAGTGGTATATTCTAAAAAAAAGAGCTCCGAATTTAAATTCGAAGTTCTTTTTTAGACATGTTATTTTATTCTTGCACATCAGGATTAATGTCATTTTTTGAATCAACCTGTTGCTGCTGTTCTTCAATCAGAGATTCTATAATTTGAGAAGCCTCTTCGCATTGAGGAGCAAGAGCATCATAAGTTGTTTTTGCTATATCTTGTGTTTTTATTTCTTTTCTTTCTAACGAAATTCCATATTCATCTCTTAAAATTCTTACCTGTTCTTCCGTTGGCGGAGTACGTTCTGCTTTTCCTCTGTGTGCCTGTGCAATACTTGACCTAGATTGTCCTATTTTATCTTCTAATTTTAACCCTTCTCCTTCCAATTTTTCAAAATCTAAAAATCCTGACTTTTCTGCTAATGTCTTTATCGTATCACTTTTAGTAATTTTACTAGTATCAATTTTATATTTCTTCAAAATCTTTAACTTATCAATAAATATCTGTATCCCATTTTCTCTTTCTTGCCTTTCTAACGAAATTCCATATTCATCCATTAAAATTCTTACCTGTTCTTCTGTTGGCGGAGTACGTTCTCCTTGTCCTCTGTACGCCTGTGTAATACTTGTCTTAGATTGTCCTATTTTCTCTTCTAATTTTAACCCTTCTCTTTTCAATTTTTCAAAATCTGTAAATCCTGACTTTTCCGCTAGTGTCTTTATAGTATCCCTTGAAGTAATTTTACTAGTATCAATTTTATATTTTTTTAAAATCTTTAACTTATCAATAAATATCTGGGTCCCATTTTCTCTTTCTTGCCTTTCTAACGAAATTCCATATTCATCTCTTAAAATTCTTACCTGTTCTTCTGTTGGCGGAGTAGAATTTCCAAGTCCTCTGTACGCCTGTGCAACAGTTGACTTAGATCTTCCTATTTTATCTTCTAACTCTAGACCAGCTTCTATTAATTTTTCAAATTGTATAATTCCAGATTTTTCTGCCAATGTCCTTATCGTATCTGTTACAAAAATTTTACTAGTATCAATTCCGCATATTTTTTAATATTTTTAACTTATCAATAAATATCTGTGTCCCATTTTCTCTTTCTTGCCTTTCTAACGAAATTCCATATTCATCCTTTAAAATTCTTACCTGTTCTTCTGTTGGCGGAGCACCTTTTCCTGTTCCTCTGTATGCACTTCCAATATTAGCTTTAGTTCTTCCTATTTTATCTTCTAATTTCAATCCATCGTTTACCATTTTTTCAAATTCTGTTTCTTCAATTCCAGATTTTTCTGCCATTGTCCTTATTGTATCTATGTCAGCAATTTTACTAGTATCAATTTTATATTTTTTCAAAATCTTTAACTTATCAATAAATATCTGTGTCGCATTTTCTTGCCTTTCTAACGAAATTCCATATTCATCTCTTAAAATTCTTACCTGTTCTTCTGTTGGCGAAGTATAATCTCCATTTCCTCTGTATGCCTGTGCAATATTAGCCTTAGTTGCTCCTATTTTATCATCTAATTCCAATCCATCATTTACCATTTTTTCAAATTCTTTTTCTTCAATTCCAGATTTTTCAGCCAATGTCCTTATTGTATCTCTGTTAGCAATTTTACTAGTATCAATTCCAAATCCCTTTAATTTTGATAATTTAATTATAAATTTTTCAACCGCATTTTTACTATTTATTTCATCTATATGGTTTACAAAGTCTGCAAATTCTTTTGCCACACCTTCAACTATAAAATCTTCTATATCTTCATCTTCACCATTTATTTCTTTATTTCCATTCTTATTTATAATTCTATTTGGCAGTTCAATATCCCATAAATCAATTTCCGATCCCATATCCAAAATAGTTGACACATTTTCAGCAACATCATTTTCAAGTTTGTTAAATTCGTTATCATTTCTATATTTAGAGTATCTCTTTTGAATTCTCTTCAATTCCCCAGCCAATCTAGATTCTTCTTTAAATTGAGAATTTATATCGGGCAATATTTCATCATTATCATGAATCCAATCAAGTATATTTTGAAGAATTACTATGTCCTCTTGTTCACTATATGTATTTATAACTTTGTTTAAGTCAACTCTTGACATATTGTTTGGAAGATCAATTACAACCGGTCTATCTTCTTCACTAATTTCTTCTCCCTCTTTAGTAGAATATATAGCCCTTCCCAATTGCTGTAATAGTAATATTCTTGATTGCTCATCTAAAGCCCTTTGCCAAAAAATTCCATTTATACCTCTAACATGAACACCTTCATTTAATTTGTTCATTACAATCATAACTTTAACGTGCTCGCTACTTGATTCCTCAAAAGCATTTAACTCCTGTGTATTTCTCCTTTTACCATACGAACCAAGCATAGAATAAAACTCCGGCTCACCATCTACATATTTTAACCATTCTCTTAGCTGCTCCTGGGCCTGTTTAACCTTCTCTTCTCCAGATTTAGTTCCAATAATATTACCTTCTTCATCTTCGATGTAATCATTTGTACCGATTGGCATGTAAAAGATATATCTACCATCTTTTTTTACGATATTATCTCTAAATAGCTCCGGAATTCCTTGAGCATTTTCAACTTTTGATCGAAGTTCATTATATTTTCGTTCAAATTCTTCCTTCTTAGGTCCTTCTTCCATTTCGTTAATCAGCTCTAGCAATGAATCCCATCTCTCATGGTCATTCTTTAGGCTATAATCACATTCCACAATTTTCGGAGCAACAACTATTCCCAATCTTATAGCATCTATTAAACCCATATTTTTAGCAATGTGTTTTCTGCTTTTTATTTCTTCACTTGAAAAGCCCAATAAACTGGCCATCTCATCCGCCATATTTCTATTATCGACATCTCTTTCAGGCGTTGCAGTTATTCCTAAAACTTTTGTACTATCAGCTTGAGCCTCCAAAAGTTTCTTTAACTGCTCTCCCCATTTTTCGGCACCAGTTCTGTGTAACTCATCTAAAATAATATAGTCATATTGCATACTCCTTAGCTCTTCATCACTTTTCGTTAATAAGCTTTGATACGTTGCAAGTTCAACATTTGGAAATACTTCTTTAAAAATTTGCTCTCTTGTTTTGTTAAGCTTCTCTCCATGTACATACCTTTCAGCATACTTTTTAATTTGCTCCAAAATTTCATCTGATGGAGCTAAATACAAAACTTTTCCATCTGCTGATTTAGCTTTTTGCTTAAGGAGTTCCGCAATCGCAACAAAACTTTTACCAGCTCCAGTAGGAAAAACTACTGATGCAAATCTATGAGTTTCAAATATTTTTTCAATATTATTAATTGCACTTTGTTGGTAATCCCTTAATTTAATATCAGTCCCTTCAACTTTATAGAAATCAAGATAATCCTCAATTTTATCTGCTCTAATTGGTGCTTGAAGTTCATCATTTTCATCATTTAGTTTTTCAGTTATCTCATCTGGCACATTCCCTTGCTCAATACTTTCAAGAATTCTATCATCGCCATCTTTATCGGCAATAATTAAATTCAGAATTATTCCAGGAAGAATACTTTCATCAATTCCAGCATCCTTTAAAGCTTCATATATTGTCGAAATTTTTCTTTCTTTGAGCCTCTTTATTAATTTCTCTTTGTGTGCCTGAGAGAAACGAATATGATTGCTCTCCCAGTCATATTCGTTAAATATTGCTCTTGCATAATACTCATCTATCGGGATAACTGGTTCATCCTGAATTCTACTTAGATTATTAATTACATCTACACTTTGTACTCCGTTACTAATAACCCCTTCAAGCTCATTAGTTGTTCTACTTTGTATATCCTGCACCAATCCATCTTCATACTTCATTAAAGGCACACTTACAGACTCACTAATCTTATATTCAGATTTTCCTTTTCTGTCCATTAATTGTGGATTGACATCTAATGCAATTGTTGAAATTGCTTCAATAACCTCTTGATTTTCTTCCCTGTTTCCTGTTAATTCATCTATTAAATTGCCATATTTTCTAGCACCTACTGCCGATTTAGATAAATAGAAAATCTTCTCAAAGGTATCTCTGGCATCTTCATATTGTAATTTTCCACCACATAATTCATATGTCTGCTTCACTGATAATCCAGTAGGAACTGTTTCATCCTGTGAGCCTGCTCTCATTGAAACCCTCTCACCACTTGCAATTTGTCTTATTATCTCATTTTCAATTTGATGAGCTCTATTTGAAAGGTCCGGTCTTTTTTCCACCACCTGTTGCAATAAGCCCAAACAGTGCATTAGCTCTTTTTGAACCTCATACACCTGTGCTTTTCCATTTTCTCCCAATACTTGAATATCTCCATAGTGCAGTATTTCACTTGAAGATATTGCCATTCCTAACGTTCTAATCGCCGTTGTATCAAACCTATTATGAGAAACAATTGGGTCCATAATATCTCTTTCTTCTAAAAGTGTTAGCTTAGCAATTATTTTGTTTTTAAGCAAATTCTGCTCTTCACTTAAGGTAGGATATCTACTAAACCTACTTCTTAACGGAGCTCTTCTTTTAGCCTCTCCAGCTGGTCCAGAATACATCGTTGTTTCATCACTAGTCTCGGGCATCCTATATGTACTAGATACAATTCCCATTAATTCATCCATACTTTGTGCTACGTCAATTCTCTGAATTAATTCTGAAATATCATCATCTTCTGCCATTTCTACAGCATCTTGAATACGCTTTTCCATTTCCATAAGCATATATTCACTTGCATTATGTACCTGCTCCCTTAATCTATCTTTTGGAACTTTTATAACCACATACTCATCGTGATAATAACCATTGCCATATATAATAGAAACATTTGCATTACTTGACAAAGAGATACAATTTGTATCAATTCTATGTCCTCTTTTAATATGGTCTATAACTTGCACAATCGAAATCTCTTCATCTTCTTCATATAGAGGCTCTGTATTATCTGGATTTTCAACATACCTTGCTCTATCAGTTCTTATATGAGTAAGATCACCTCCGTTACTTCTTGTAACTCCGCTTTGCATGTCATTATGATCACCGTTGTTAAGAGCCCTAAATAAATAATAATTGTCTTCATCTTGAACTAAGTTATAATTTTCTATACTAAATTTTTCTTTTATTTCTTCTAATAAACCTTCATTTCCATCCATAGTATATCTCCCAACATGAAATTATCTTACGCTTTCATTCCATTTACTTCTTTCCCAAAAAACGTCGTATCTTGTTAATTATACGTGTAAAGAAAGATTCTTGTTTCTTTTCTATGAGAGCTACACACTCTTCAATTGGTGATTCAGTTACATTTTTAGTACCAAAAACATCGACGTTGTATTTTTTCTTTTTTCTTTCATCATCCAGATTCAATTCATGCTCTTGAATTTTTTTTATTTTTTCACGTTGCTCTGTACTACACCAGTAATCCCTATAAAAATTAAACAATATCGCCTTTGTCTCTGGCAACATTGTTTGCTTATATATGTCTAAATCATTATTCATTTCATATTCGTAATCTATATTTCTATTCTCTTCAATAACGTTTAAGACCTCTTCTGGTATTTTGTTATAATCTTCATCTTCAACATAATCCAAAATTGTGTATACTTCTGTGAATGCATTTTTGTAATTCTGAGATATTTCCATACATGGCCTCCTTCATTACATAAATCAAATTCTATTTTCCTACAAATGAATTATATCAATCAAATTTTAATATTTCAATATAGTTTATATGCTATCTTCATCCAAAATAATTGTCACCGGCCCATCGTTCAAAAGCTCTACTTTCATATCAGCCCCAAAAACACCGGATTCAACTTTGTTTACATATTCGCTGCATTTCTTTTTAAAATACTCGTACAATTCGTTAGCCATTTCAGGCTTTCCGGCATTTACAAAACTTGGCCTATTTCCTCTTGTACAATCAGCATATAAAGTAAATTGTGACACTACTAAAATATCTCCACATATATCAATTATAGATTTATTCATTTTATTATTTTCATCCTCAAAAATTCGAAGATTTGAAATTTTTTTCACATATTTATCAACAGTATTCTCATCGTCTTCATGACCTATCCCCAGCAAAATCAAATAACCTTTATCAATACTCCCAACAATTTCATCATCAACCGTAACACTCGCATACTTTACTCTTTGTATAACAACTTTCATTTCATCATCTCCTAAATCAATTTACATACTAACTATATTGAAATATATAACACATAAATAGATATATTTCAACGATTGCATTATTTAGCTACATAAATATTGACAAATACTAAAATTTCCTGTAAAATGTCCACGTAATAAAATAACAATTGCTATGAAAATGACGAGCAATTAGAAAGATCTAAAAGAGATTAAAGGTGACTGCGCTGAAAGCCTTTATTAGAAAAAACTAATTGACTAACACATTGGAGCAATTTTTGAATTAAGGAAAAACATTTTTGTTTTTCGAAGCCGGGTGGCACCACGATGAAATTATTCGTCCCTGCATTTATGCAGTGGACGATTTTTGTTTTATAAATTATCCATTGCAATAAAAAATTTAATTTGAAAGGAGATTATTTTATTATGGAAAAATTAACTATTAAGGATTTATTTAAAAACACTAGTGATTACGAAAACAAAGAAGTTACTTTAGAAGGATGGGTAAAAACTGTTCGTGATTCGAAAACATTTGGATTTATCGAATTAAATGATGGATCATTCTTCAGCAACATTCAAATTGTTTTTAACAACAGTTTGAAAAATTTTGAAGAGATTTGTAAATTAACAATTAGCTCTTCAATCGCCGTAACAGGTACTGTGACTCTTACACCTAATGCAAAGCAAAAATTTGAAATTCAAGCAACAGCTGTAGAAATTCTAAATCTTTGTCCACAAGAATACCCACTTCAAAAAAAGAGACACACATTTGAATATTTAAGAACAATTTCACATCTACGTCCAAGAACAAATACGTTCAACGCAGTATTTAGAGTTAGAAGTACTTTAGCATATGCTATTCACAAATTCTTCCAAGAAAAAGGATTTGTATATGTACACACTCCTCTAATCACATCAAGCGACTGTGAAGGTGCTGGTGAAATGTTTAACGTTAGTTCCTTTGATTTCAACAACATTCCAAAAACTGAAGATGGTCAAGTTGATTACTCACAAGACTTTTTCAATAAACCTACTCATTTAACAGTTAGTGGACAACTAGATGTAGAAACATATGCAACTGCATTTAGAAACGTATATACATTTGGCCCTACATTCAGAGCTGAAAATTCTAACACAGTTAAGCATGCTGCTGAATTTTGGATGATTGAACCAGAAATTTGTTTTGCCGACTTAAAAGACGATATGGATTTAGCTGAAGAAATGATAAAATACATCTTTTCATATGTATTAGAGCATTGTCCTGAAGAAATGCAATTTTTCAATAATTTTATAGATAAAGGATTATTAGATAGATTAAATAATGTTATACATTCAGATTTTGCAAGAATTTCATATACCGATGCTGTTAAAGAGCTTGAAAAAGTTAACGATAAATTTGAGTATCCAGTTAGCTGGGGTATAGATTTACAAACAGAGCATGAAAGATATTTATGCGAGCAAGTATTCAAAAAGCCTGTATTCGTAACAGATTATCCAGCAGAAATAAAAGCATTTTATATGAAGCAAAATCCAGATGGAAAAACTGTTGCAGCTGCAGATTTATTAGCTCCTGGAATTGGCGAAATAATTGGTGGAAGCCAAAGAGAAGAAAACTATGAAAAACTTGAATCAAGAATGAAAGAGCTAAATATGCCTGTTGAAGAATATAACTGGTATTTAGATTTAAGAAAATACGGAAGTGTTGTTCATAGTGGTTTCGGTTTGGGATTTGAAAGAGCAATTATGTATTTAACAGGAATGCAAAATATAAGAGACGTAATACCATTCCCAAGAACACCTGGAAATTGCGAATTCTAATTTATGTAAATTTTCTACATTATGTTGACAAATACTTAAAATATGATATAATATAGCTCTACACGAAAGTGTATGATAGAATATCCGACTTTCGACTTATGAGAAAGGAAGTTGATTACCATGAGTATGATTTCTGGTAAGCACACACTTCTCAGCGATATGGACAGCTTTTTTAATGGCTACCTTATCGTTGGAAGTACACTGTATTTGGCTGACAAAGGAAATGTCGATTCCATTGATGAACTCAGCGGAAAAACAGTTGAAGAAAAGGTCATTGAAGCTCGGCAGCTTGAGGGTCTTACCAACCACAAACGTATCGTATATGACGACCTCGACTATTTCAGCGAGGACGTATTGAACGATACTGGTAGACTTATCACAGCAGAACAGGCTTTTGATGAGCTATCGGATGAAGAAAAAGAAGACTGGGAAAGTTATGTAGAATATCTCAATAAGTAAAGGTTCCTAGCCTTCGAAAAACCACGTGGATTCTATCCGCGTGGCTTTTTTTATTATTTTTTCATATTTCTTAACATTTTTTTATCTTCTTCAGATACCCTATATGATTCAATTATTTTTTGTATTGCTTTGTTATATGTCCAATCGTCAATGTTTGTTTCTTTTAGGAATTGTAATGTGATATTTCTTTGCTTTACAAAAGCCACAGAAATAAGCCATGCAACAGCCATTTTAATATAGTACTCTTCCCTATTTATTTTATCAATTTGCTTAAATATTTCTGTTATGTATTCACTATCCATATAAAAATCTAGATACATAACTAGCACAAATCTTACTTCATATTCACGCTCAGACTTTACGTATTTCTGCAAATATTCAAACATTTCATTCATATTTTTCTTCGTTATTTTTAATGAAGCACAAGTAGAATCACAAATTGCCCAATTATCAATTGTAGGAACAAATTTATCTAAATAATCAAATACATTATCAATCGGCTCTTTCGATAGGCCTATCATAATTCCTTTTATCAAGAATTCTTCATAATATTTAATGTCTTCATCTGATAAAAAATCCTGATAATTTTCAGACATATATTTTTTAGCTATTTTTTTAACATCAGGAAGTCTAACTCCAATAATCTCATGTTTAGAAGTTTTGCAAAGTGATTTATGAAATTCCTTATACTTTTCATCCTTTAAATTTAGAAGCTCTTCCCTAATTTTTTTACTAATATTCTTCATAAATAAATCATATAATCAATTATAAGAAATGCTAATTCATTAAATTGACTAACCCTTTCTTTTAAAATTTAAGTCCTTGTCATTATACATCTTTTTGTATATAATTTCAAAAAAGGAGGCTACATATGATAAATAGATTTATAGAAGAAAATAAAGATAACATATTGAGCACAATATGTGAATTAATAAAAATTCCTAGTATATCTATCGAAAACGAAAATGATTCTAAAAATCCATTTGGTGAAGAATGTACAAAAGCATTAAATTATACTTTAGATTTAGCAAAATCTATGGGATTTAAAACAAAGAATATCGATGGATATTGCGGTTATATTGAATTTGGTGAAGGCGATGAAATGCTTGGTATTATTGGGCATTTGGATGTCGTTCCTGCAGGTGATGGATGGACAAAATGCAAACCTTTCGAACCAATAATTGAAGACGATAAACTATATGGTAGAGGTGCAATTGATGATAAAGGTCCCGTTGTTGCCTCACTTTATGCTATGAAATATGTAATGGATACAATGAACGTCCACAAAAGAGTTCGTTTAATAATTGGCCTAAACGAAGAGGTTTCATGGAAATGTATAGAATACTACAAAAGTCATGAAGAATTACCAACAATAGGCTTTAGTCCTGATGCCGATTTTCCATGTATATACGCTGAAAAAGGCTTCCTAAACGCATATATTGATGGACACATTCCAAGTACAGAAAATATAAAGATTAATAGTTTAACATGTGATAATGCAATAAATATAGTGCCAAAATATGCTGAATGTGAATTATGCCTATGTGATATAGATTTAAGTACTTTTGAATCAGAAATTTATAACATAGTATCTGAAAACAATTTTCATATCAAAATGGAAAAAATAAATGACACAAAAGTAAAATTAATATCAACAGGAGTTGCAGCACATTCTGCCCATCCTGATTTAGGAGTAAATGCTTTATCAAGATTGCTTATACTTTTAAATAGAATTTTCGATTTGTACAATATAAACATTCCAATTTTAAAATATGTAGATGAAAAAATAAATACAACCTTTAATGGCGAATTATTAGATATGAATTGCGAGGATGAATCAGGAAACTTAACAATCAATATTTCAAATCTAAAATTTGAAAATGATAATCTTACAATTGGGCTAAACTTAAGAATTCCTGTAACGATATACCCAACAATAATAAAGCAAAAAATTGCAGATTCTACTATCGATTATGGTGATGTATGCGTGAAATTTAGTGATGAAAAACCAGCACTACATGTACCAAAAAACGATTTTTTAGTTACAACATTATGCGATGTATTTAACGAAGTAACTGGACAAAATGCGGAGCCAATCACATGCAATGGAGCTACATATGCAAGGGCTTTCAAAAACGTGGTATCATTTGGATGCAATATGCCAGGGCACGTTGACTTATGCCATCAAGCTGATGAATACATTGAAATAAGTAACCTTTTAACCGCGGTTGAAATCTATATAAAAGCAATTTGGAAACTAACTTCAGACTAAGAAAAAATTTTTGGAGACGGAAGAAATTTTTTCCTCCGTCCCCAATTTTTTAACTTTTTATTCAAGAACTCCTAAAATTTGTTTTTGTTTTTCCACAAATTCTTCACTATAGTTGTAGCACTCAACTAAGCTCTTAGCCGCTCTGCTGCCAACTTCTTCGTCATCTGCATGGATATAACCTAATACATCCCCTACATCAACTTTATCTCCAATTTTCTTTTTTATAATAAGACCAACTCTATTGTTAATTTCATCTTCTTTCCTTATTCTTCCTGCTCCCAATGAACAAGAAATATATCCAATTTTTTCATTATCCATCGATGCAACATATCCAGCTTTATCAGCCAAAACTGGTATGATATATTTTGCACTTTCAAATTTAGATACGTCATCTATGTATGAAACATCTCCACCTTGATTTTCAACTAATTGCCTAAATTTATTCAATGCTTCCCCACTCTCAATTATTTCAAGGATCATCTTTTTATTTGCTTCAATATCATCGCCTTTACCTGCAAGTTTTATCATATAACTTCCAAGTTCAAGTACAACTTTCTTGATATCCTCTTCCATTTTTCCACTCAAAGCTTCAATTGTCTCTATTACTTCTAGAGAATTTCCAACACTGTATCCCATTGGTTCATTCATATTTGTTAACACGCATATTGATTGTTTTCCAGCCTGTTTACCAATATTAATCATAGTTTCAGAAAGCTCTTTTGCCTCATCGAGATTTTTCATAAACGCTCCGCTTCCAACAGTAACTTCCAAAACAATTTTATCTGCGCCTGCTGCAATCTTTTTACTCATTATGCTAGATGCAATCAATGGAATACTACCAACACAAGAAATTGTATCTCTAAGTGCATAAAGTTTCTTATCAGCTGGTGCCAAATTTAATGTTTGCCCCATTATGCTAATTCCAATATTTTTAACGTTGTTTTTAAATTTTTCAACACTTATACTTGTGTTATAGCCAGGTATAGATTCAAGCTTATCAATAGTTCCACCAGTAAAGCCAAGGCCTCTTCCAGACATCTTAGCTGCTGGAATTCCGAGTGCTGCAACAATTGGCATCAAAACCATCGTTATCTTATCACCAATCCCACCTGTACTATGCTTATCAACAACAAATCCTAAATCAGATAAATCAAGTATTTCTCCAGACTTTGCCATTGCTAAAGTAAAATTTGTCGTTTCCTCGTAATCCATTCCATTTATATAAATAGCCATAACTAGGGCTGCAGCTTGATAATCTGTTATCTCACCCTTTGTATAATTTTCTATAAAATAATCAATTTCCTCTTTACTTAACTTCGCATTATCTCTTTTTTTTGCAATTATTTCTAATATATTCATACATACACCCCATAAAATTAATTTTCTTTTGTTGTATCTACTCTTTCTCTCCAACAATATTTTTTACAAAACTATGTCTATGTAATGGGCATAATCCGTTTTCCTTTATAGCTGCAATATGAGCTGCTGTTCCATATCCCTTATGTTTTTCAAATCCATATTGAGGATATATCTTATCCCATTCTCTCATTATTCTATCCCTCGTAACCTTTGCAATTATTGATGCAGCTGCAATATTGTAGCTTTTTGCATCACCTTTTACAATCGATCTATATTGCACGCCACAGGTATCTATGTTTGTTAGTGCATCAACTAATATAACGTCTGGTTTTGTTTTTAGTGACCTAACAGCTTCTGTTAATCCAGCCTTAGTTGCATTTAAAATATTTATTCTATCAATTTCATTTTGATCAACGATTCCAACGCCATATGCCACAGCTTCCTCAAGAATCTGATCGTATAGTTTTTCCCTTTTCTTTTCAGAAACCTTTTTAGAATCATTTACTCCCTCAATCATCGAATCTTTAGGCATGATTACTGCAGCCACTACAACAGGTCCAGCTAGTGGTCCTCTACCTGCTTCATCTATCCCACATACAAACTGATACCCTTCATCATAAACTGACATATCAATTTTTTTAATTTCATTTAATCTTTCAAGCTCTTTTTCTTTCATTTTTGTACCTCTACTCTATTATAAATTATCCAATATTTTGGCAATTTTTTTTCATTGATTTCTGATATTTTATATTTAACTTTACCATCAACCTTAATGCCTTTTTTGTATATTACTTCTGAACTATCATAATTAACAATAAATTCATTATCTTCTGCATTCTTCAATTCATCCGATATGTTCATAGTATCAAAATCCACTTTGCTTAGAACATAAAAACTCTCGAAATCCTCGTCTTTAATTTTTATGTATCTCAAAAAATCTTTTAAATCATTATTTTCATTTTCTGAAATCTTTGCGCCCAGGTAATTATCTTTATTACCGCTAACATCCGCTTTACCTTTTATAGTTTTAACTTTTGCTTGGATTAATAATAAATCTGCTTTTAAATCCTCATACTTTTTTTGTTCCAAACTGTTCGATACTTTTTTGATACAAAAAACACCAACTATAATTATTATTGTTGTTACAACAAGTAATCTTATTGCTTTAAAAAATCTGCCTTCCATTTTGCTCGCTTATAACTCCTTTTGTTTTTCCAAATTATACAACAGTTTTTTTCAGCATACAATTAAAAATTTTATTATTTCAAAAATAAAAGATTTTTTCACAAACTTTTCACAATACTCTTGTATTATATGGGTGTAATAAGTTATCATTGTTTATGATAGATATTAAGGATATATAATATTTAGGAAGGGATGATTTTTATGTCTGATGACAATAACTCTTTTAAAACAGTAAAAAATGAAAATAGCTCCTATTCGATACCAAAAGGACGAATTGGATTTACTAGAGGTTTCTTTATACCATTTGTAGCTGGAATTTTAGGCTCAGCGCTAATAATTGGAACTTGCATATGTATACCAGTAGTACGTGAAAATATCGTTGAAAGATTTTTTAATGTATCTCAAGAAAAAATTGAAGAGAATACAGTTGAAAATAAAAAAGCTGAGGATATTACACCATCAAGTAATACAGCTGTTTCAATCTCACAATATTCCGATACAAGCATTGCAGTTGCAAATAAGGTTCTACCATCTGTAGTTGGAATTAAAGTAACTTATTCAGTTAATTCCCCATACTATTCATTTTATGGTATGACTGGTGGAACAACTACAGCTACAGGCTCAGGAGTAATTATTTCTGATGATGGTTACATATTAACAAATAACCATGTAGTTGCTTCTAATACAAGCTCTTCATACTATCAAGTAAGTCAAGCAACAAATATATCAGTAACTCTTTATGGAGATGAAACTGAGTATGAAGCTAAGATAATTGGAACTGATGAGAAAACCGATTTAGCAGTATTAAAGATTGAAAAAACCGGTTTGAAAGCAGCTGAACTTGGAGATTCAAGCAAGATAAAAGTTGGCGAATTTGCAATGGCAATAGGTAATCCATTGAATATGCCAAGTACTGTAACCACAGGCGTAATCAGTGCAACAGATAGAAAAATAACATCTGATAATGTAACATACAAAGTTATTCAAACAGATGCTGCAATAAATTCAGGAAATAGTGGTGGAGCCTTAATAAATGCTGAAGGAAAAATAATTGGAATAAATACATTAAAACTTTCAGGTTCAGGTATAGAAGGTATTGGTTTTGCAATACCAATTAATGATACTATCGATGTGTATAAACAATTAATCTCTCAAGGAAAAGTTGCTAGACCTCAAATAGGAATTACAGGGCGCGACATAAATGAAGCAACAGCAAAAGCAAATAATTTAGTTGAAGGAATCTATGTTATTTCTGTAGTAGAATTCTCAGCAGCAGAAAAAGCTGGAATAAAAGCTGGTGATGTTATTGTAGCTTTTGATGAAAAAGAAATAAAGACAATGTCAGAGCTAAACGAATTAAAAGAAAAACACAACATCGGCGACGAAGTAAAAATAAAAGTTGTTCGTGATAGAAATGAACAAGAGCTAACTATAAAATTAGGACAAGAATAATTTTAGGGACGGAGGAAAAAATTTCTAATATAGAAAATTTTTTCCTCCGTCCCTAAAATTTCTACAGTCCGAAACTTACGCCTAATGCATTATTAATTCTACTCATAATACCATCATCATCGACATGACCAATCTTCTCTTTTAATCTACTTTTATCTATTGTTCTAATCTGCTCTGCAAGTACTACAGAGTCTGATTTTAGTCCATTCCCTTGTGAGTTTATTTCAATATGAGTCGGTAATTTCGTTTTTCCCCTTTGAGAAGTAATAGCAGCTGCAATTACTGTTGGACTATGCATATTTCCAATATCATTTTGTATTATTAGCACAGGCCTAATTCCGCCCTGCTCTGAACCAACTACCGGACTCAAATCTGCATAAAACATATCGCCTCTTCTAACTACCATATTATTCACTCCTAATGTTTCATTATAAAAGTGTCCGTATATTTTAACATAATCGATAAATTACTATTTGAAATTTATCTCCGTATATAATATGTAAATTATGTCATTTTTGTTATTATCTTGTACCACCATTTTTCTTGGTTTTCCCGTTCCTTTCTCCAGATATAATTTCCAAATCTTAAAATACTCATTTAAACTTTCATCTATTTGCATAACAACATATTCATTCTCTTCATATATAGATTTTTTAATACTTCCATTTTTATAGTAATCTAAAAAAGAACTAAGCCACAACACATTATCCGATAAATATGGATAACTACTATACATTTTACTTAGATTTAATTTAGAATTATTAATCTCAAGATTGCCATTTTTATACAGTATCTCCGTTCCTTCAATATTTTCCGGTTTTTCCACTATTTGCCTTTTATTTTCATCAGCAACATACTCCTGCCTTAATACATACTTGTTTTCATTTTTATTACTTTTTATATTTACATCCAGTTTAGCCGTGTATGATTTTATATTTAAAATATACTCTTCAATCTGTTTAACACTTTTGTTATTTTCATTATTACCAATTTTAAAATTTTTATAATTATTTTTTACAAAAATTAAAATGATAATTATTATCAAAATCGTGAAAATTATAAATAATCCTTTCTTCTTCATCACAATTCCCCTTTACCTTGCATTTTGCATAAAACTATTTACACAAAAAAAGAATAGATAAAAATCTATTCTCTAATTTATATTCATATTAATTTAAAGTATTCAACCAATGTATCTATAAGCTCTTGTCTATCTGTTATTTGGTTAATTCTATCCCTTATCTTGCTGGCATCTTTTGTATTTTTTATATACCATCCGATATGTTTTCTCATCTCCATAATCGCAACGCGCTCAGTTTTGTCTTTAATTTCTAAATCTAGATGTTCCAAAATTAGATTCAACTTTTCTTTACTAGTTATTGAAAATGTCTCGTTGTTTAGCTCTGATTTTATCTGTTCAAATATCCACGGATTTCCAAGAGCCCCTCTTCCAATCATAATTCCATCTACGCCTGTTGTTTCAAACATTTCCTTTGCATCCGCAGAATTTCGTACATCACCATTACCAATAACATGAATATTTACACTTTCTTTAACCTCTTTGATAATCTCCCAGTCAGCCTTTCCAGCATAAAATTCGGATCTTGTTCTACCATGGATAGTAATAGCAGCAGCCCCTGCTCGCTCTGCAATTTTTGCCATTTGAACAGCAACTATATTATCATTATCCCAACCTTTTCTAAACTTAACCGTTACTGGAACCGTAGCTTTTTTTACAACGGCTTCAATTATTTTTTCAGCTTTATCTAAATCTAATAGCAATCTACTTCCATCGCCATTTTTTACAACCTTTGGTGCAGGACATCCCATATTAATATCAATTATGTCTGCATACTTTGAAACGTACTCTGCAGCATATTCCATAGACTCTACGTCGCTACCAAAAATCTGAACAGCAATCGGATGCTTTTCATCTTGCATATTTAGAAGCTGCTTTGTTTTTTCATCATTGTGAAATAATCCTTTTGCGCTAATCATTTCTGTGTAAACAAGTCCTGGATTAAATTTTTCACATATTATTCTGAACGCCCTATCTGTTATACCAGCCATCGGCGCCAATATTAAATTATTATTTAATTTTACATTTCCTATTTTTAATTCTTTAATATACATATTTTTCCCTATTTACTTCGAAAATAAAATTTGATTTCTTCTTCCACTTATATTTAGTAATAAACCTATCAAGATACAATTCGTCATAAGAGAACTTCCACCATAACTTACAAAAGGCAATGGAACACCTGTTATTGGCAGAACTCCCATCGTCATACCAATGTTTTCTAGCATGTGAAATAAAAATATACCTGCTATACCCGCTGCAATATACGACCCCAAATCGTCTTTTGATGTTTTAGCAATTTTAATAGCTCTAATAATTAAAATAACATACAGCACAATAACAGCAGCAGCAACTACAAATCCCATTTCTTCACCTATAGCAGAATATATAAAGTCCGTTGTTTGAGGATATAAGTATCCAAGCTGAGTTTGACTTCCATTTTTTATCCCCATACCAAAAAACTTTCCAGACCCAATGGCAAGTTTTGATTGTAATACATTGTAACCAGAGCCTCTAGGATCAAGGTTAGGATTTAAAAACACATCTATTCTGGTTTTCGCATGGCTTGGTAACACAAAGAAGTATAGCAATGGTAATGCAATAGCAATAGCTACAATTGCTGTAATTATATATTTTTTATCAAGACCTGCAACAATAAGTATCATCGCTGTAGCAATAAAAAAAGCAATTGCTGTTCCATAGTCGGGTTGAAGTACAATTAACCCAACAGGAACCACTAAAACCAATAAACATTTTAACAATTGCAATGGTCTGTTAATATCAGATTTATTCGCCCTCTGAGAACTAACTATAGCACATGATAAACTAATGATAACACAAATTTTTGCAAACTCCGAAGGCTGGAATGATACACTTCCAATGTTATACCAACTTGTTGCACCATTAATCGGCTTTGTAAACATTACTCCTATAAGAAGTATAATAGTAATTCCATATAATATTTTCGAAAACTTGGCTATAAAATTGTAATCCACACATATAATACCAATTACGATTGGAATGCTAATTACAAACCATATAACCTGCTTTTTTAATTCCATATAGTCGTTGTTGCCTGTTACTGAAAACAATTCAACACAACCTATGAAAATTAGGAAAAGTACACATATTAAAATAGGCCAATCTATATTTCTTAGAATTTTACTTTTCATATTAACCCCATTTTACTTATACTTAAAATTTATTTTTCTGAAGTATCTTTTTTAGTTGCTTTCTTTACTTGTGTAGTTTTCTTTTTTGATTCAGTACTTTTTATTTTTTCAGTAGTTACCGATTTTTTTGCTACTTTTTCTTCTGATTTAATAGTTTCTGCTGTTTTGCTTTTTTTATTCTCTTGAATACCACTTTTTATTGAAACAATTGGAATATTAGCATATAAAATTGGAGCACCATTTGTTCCATCTTCGTTTACCTGATTTGTAAATCTAACATCCATCTCATTTTCATCTATATCTATATATTTCTTAGTAACATCTATAATATCTTGTTTCATTAAATCTAAAAAATCGATTGAAACATTAACTCTATCTTGCATCAATACCGTGTGAAGACGCTCTTTGGCAGAATCACTTGAAGACGGCAATAGCTCTTCAACTTCCTTTTTCCCCATTTTTTTAAAGAAATTCTTCAAATTTTCTAACATTATTCTACCTCACTTTTGTATATCTATTTTCTTTTGAAAAAACCAACAAATTTCGACATAAATCCATCACTTCTTCCTGGTATAGTGATTTCGATGTTCTCCCCCATTATTCTTTGAGCAATTTCCAAGTATCCTCTTCCCGATGGAGACTTTTTATTTGAAACTGCAGGTTCACCTTTATTTGTTTGAGTTATTATAAATTCATCATCTGGAATTACACCTATAAGGTTAATTGATAATAATTCAACAATATCTTCTATATCCATCATTTCACCTTTTTTAATCATATTTGGTCTAATTCTGTTGATTATAAGCTCTGGATTTTTTATAGATGATGAATCTAAAAGTCCTATTATTCTATCAGCATCTCTAATTGCTGATATTTCTGCAGTTGTTACAACCAATGCTCTATCTGCACCTGCAATTGCATTCTTAAAACCTTGCTCAATCCCCGCAGGACAATCTATCAAAACATAATCAAATTCAGCTTTCAATTTCTTTGTTAAATCAATCATTTGCTCTTCATTTATCGCACTTTTGTCTCTTGTTTGAGCAGCTGGTAGTAAAAATAATTCATTAAATCTCTTATCTTTGATTAATGCTTGTCTTAATTTACATCTTTCTTCTACAACATCAACAATGTCGTAAACGATTCTATTCTCAAGACCCATTACGACATCTAAATTCCTTAATCCTATATCTGTATCTACTAATGCTACTTTTTTCCCTGCTAAAGCCAAAGCAGACCCCAGATTAGCAGTTGTTGTTGTTTTACCTACTCCACCTTTTCCTGATGTTACAACTATAACTTCACCCATATAATTTCCTCCTATGCTATTTTATAGCTAAGACATTTGTAGACGCACTATAATTTACATACTCCTTTCATGAGTATAAAATGCTGCTGACATCATACCTCATTTTTCCCGAAATGTCAATGAATTTTACTATTGATATTCAAGCAAAAAAAGACAAATTCATTTAATTGAACTTGTCTTTTTTTGTTAATAATCCTCAGCTTTATTTTCTAACTTAATATACATATCTTTGATTGTACCATTAAAGTATCTCATTGGATCTCCATCTGCAGTATGCGAAGCCCCAAATGTTATCGGGGTACTATATCTAATAGGAATTACTCTATAATCTTGAATTTCTATTTTTTCTTGACCATCAATAGAAAGATATATAATACCACCAATTCTTGATATTACCACTTTACTTATAGAACCATATTCCCATTTTAAACCACTATTACCATCTTTTTTCTCATTTTTAGCTCTAGATGTGAATTCATAAAAAGCTGATTCAGATCTGTATCTTCTGAAAGCAAATCCAGGATAATTATATGATTCATTCTCATACTTACCATTTACTATTGTTTGCTGATTATCAGCATTATTGTTAATTATATTGACTATTTCGAAGCCTATTTCAAAGTCTCTACTAAAGTTTCTGTCGGTGAACAATTGAACACCTGTGTTTATATATCTATTTTTCTCTGTATTTTCAACACCATCAACAGTGTATCCCTTATCAACGTTTCCAAAAAATGTAACCGTTCCTTCTTGTGAATATACTGTACTCATTCTATCAACCCATCTTGCATAGTAAGTTGCATCTCCTTCAGGTTTAGTGCTTGCTGTAACTTTTGTAGTATAGTTTTTGTTAGTATACCATCCAGCAAATACATAATCACCTTCCTTTTCAGGATTAGGGAGTTCACCTAATGAATCACCTTTATCAACAGCTCTTGTGGTCTCATCAACAGTACCTCCATCTGGATTAAAAGTAATGTTGTATTGAATTTTTTCCCAGTTTGCAACGTATGACCTTATTCCTGTTGATCCTGACGGAATTGTAACACTATTTGTTGCTTCATTCAAGCCAGTTCCAGTCCAACCTATAAATTGATGATTTTCTCTAGTTGGATTAATTAGCGTAATATTTTCGCTTTCTACTGTATATTTAGTTGGATTCACTCCATCAACAGATCCACCATTTAAGTCATAATTTATTAAGTATTCTTTGGCTTTAAATCTTGCAATTATTTTCACATCTTCTTTTATTATTTCATTTATATCAAATACAGTTTCATCCTCTTTTATCCATCCATCAAAATCATAACCTTCTTTTTCAGGAGTTGGAAGACCTTCAACGTTTTCATCATATTCAACAATAATACTATCTTCCACACCATCGATATCATAAGTAACAACTAATTTATCTTTTAAATATATTTCATTATCAATTGAAATCATAAAGCTTCCAGCAGTTGTTGCTTTTGAAATTGTAGGTAATAAAATTAAACCAACTAACAATATACTAAATAGTCCTGTCTTTCCTCTACCACTTTTTCCCCTATTGCTTCTTACTTTTGTTTTTGTATCTTTCTTTTTTATAGTAACTATTATCATTATTAATGATGCATTAGCTACAATTATATATAGAGCAACATTATCTCCTGTACGTGGTCCAAATGACTTAGAGCTAAA
Organism: Clostridia bacterium; assembly: GCA_017515985.1. GTDB lineage: Bacteria > Bacillota > Clostridia > TANB77 > CAG-508 > CAG-492. Next base: position 46,991 of record JAFWDV010000018.1, on the reverse strand, counting down.
TGGATCTTGACTAATATTGCCATCTTCACTACTTTCATGCGTGTCTGTTGGACTAATCTCATTGTTACTTTCGGGTGGATTTACTGGGATAATTTCATTTTTTTCATTTCCTTCTTCATCTGTAAGAACAAATATAATATTATATGCAAACTCCTGCTTTCTTTTTTCAATATCAGTATTTTCTTTACTGTATTTAACTGTGATATTAAAATCTATTTTCTGACCTGATTTAAACTGCGCACCACTGTAGTCATTATACAATAAACTAATATATTCAATTTCATTATCATCACTTACGGACTTTATTATATAGTTTTCATTACTACTATTTTTTATCTTAACACTGAATGTAATGCTATCTCCTACATTATGAAAAGTCACCTTACTCTTAACCTTGCTATTGTCAAAATCAAATTCATTTACTTCAACATCTGATGTTTGATCAATAATTTCGACTCCAGTTATAGCAAATATTTCACTACTTGCCAAAGAAATGCAAACTTTAGTTAATGAAAAAATAAAAACAAACAATGCAATAATAACTATAGCCGTTCTTTTATTAAAATTCTTTTGTTTTTTTCTCATTTTCCCTTTGTTAAATTCTCCTTTCACTTTTCTTTTGTTAATCTAGTCTCTCTTTTAGATGATATCAAAAAAAAATTAGGATTTCAATACTTTTTTAATTATTGTTAAAAATATAGTATAATCTAAAACAACTTGTATTATACTCTGTACGTATATGATTTGCTATTTTGTTTTAAAATAAGCTTGCTATGTTTTACATAATATGATATAATGTGTCCACAATTTCTCGAAAGAGAAAAATAAATATAAAGGGGTTTTCATCATGAAAGAAACACGTACGATCACTTTACGGGGGCTGAAACCCGACGTTCTTATGCGGACTCTTGATTGTGAAATCAACGAGCTCCGCACCGAAAGCGAGGAAAAAGGTATTATTCTTGAGGTAAAATTTTCCCGCCAACTCGTACCTATCCCCGGCGAACACGTAACAAGCTACCTTCTTTTCCAGGAACTGGAGCTTACGTACCCCGATTAATCTCTCGAGCACGAAAGGCGCAAATGGCAATACCATTTGCGCCTTTCTTTTTTCGAATGGAGAGGGACGGTTCTTATAGGATCTACTTTTCTTTACATTGTAATCTAATTATGTTATAATTGATTTCATTACTGAGTGGTTAACCATACCCTTGGTACCCTGCGGATAAGATTGGAGGAATTCAAGTGAAGTTCTATGAACCTAAGCGTTTTTTTTCCAAACACGTGGAACGAGCAGAAGTTCAGCTCATTCCTGCACGGCATTTATTTGCTTTACAGGACCTGTTTGACAGTTATGGAGCACTTCTGTACTCGTACATCACAGGAGATAACCAGCAGTGTAAGAAATTCTACTTAAGCGAAGTACGTGGTTTCTATGTACCTAGCCCTTCGCAGACTGGCACCGAAAAGCTTGATGTTGATGATTATTTGCTTTATATCAATCAAAATTTTCACACACCACAGCTGTTTTTTGGTAAAGAGAAGGCGTTAAAACCTTTCTCGTCAGCCTACGAGACTGCATTTCTTACCAAGCCACTTCGCCATTTTCTCAACCAGTACGGCTGGGATATTGGTGTTACAGTCGATACTGATATGACTGTAATTTACGCCAAAAATTCCGATAGCAAAATCTAAATAAAAAAAAACCGCAGGGAGCCCTCGGCACATGCCGGGGGCCCTTTTTTGCAAAAGCATTTGCATTAATTGACATAATATGGTATAATAACAGAAGGTTGAGCATGCGCTCACCATTCCCATCACAGGGAAAATAAACCAAAGGAGAGGTCATTATGTTGGAAACATTCGTAGTCAAAGGCGCAGACGTTGCAGCACTTGCGCGGACACTCGACAAAACTGTAAACCAGTTTATGAACGAGTGCACCGAGGAGGGGGTCATCGTCAAGACGGTATTTCCACCTCAGATCACAAGCTACACGGGGTACCGGGGCGGACACTTTTTTGTCCTGCTCCAGCAACTCGAGCTTAACTATCCTGATTAATCAACCTCGCAACTCTGAAGAAGCACATGGCACTGCCATGTGCTTCTTCCCCGTTTTTAATAAAAGTTCTTGACTTTAAGCACCTCAAATAATATACTAGCTTTATATAAATTGAAGGAGGTAAACGTTTATGAACGATTTAATCGAAATTAGATGGCATGGACGTGGTGGCCAAGGTGCAAAAACTGCTTGTTTACTATTAGCAGACGCTGCATTCAACACAGGAAAATACATCCAAGGATTCCCTGAATACGGTCCTGAGAGAATGGGTGCGCCAATCACAGCTTACAATCGTATTGGAAATAATCCAATCACTATTCACAGCAACATCTACGAGCCAAACTATGTAGTAGTTGTTGATGACACTCTTTTGGATTGCGTTGATGTCACAGCTGGTCTAAAAACAGATGGTGCAATTGTAATTAATACAACAAAAGATTTATCTGAAATCAAACCAAAACTAAAAAACTACGAAGGAAGTATCTATACAATAGATGCAAGGTCAATTTCTATTGAAGCTTTAGGTAAATATTTCCCTAACACACCTATGCTTGCTGCAATTGTAAAAGTTAGTGGCATAATGACTGATGAAGCATTTCTTGCAGATATGGAAGGATCTTTTAAACATAAATTTGCTAAAAAACCAGAAGTTATTGAAGGTAATATGAAAGCCTTAGAGCTTACCTTAGCTCAAATAAAGAAATTACAATAAAGGAAAGGAATGATAAATATGGCAATAGATAATAATACTCCAGCAAGTGAATTAACAATTGGTGGAAATATTTATACAGCCGGAAACGCTAAAGAATTTAAAACTGGCGATTGGCGTTCAGCAAGACCAGTTTTTGATAGTGAAAAATGCAAACAATGTGGTCTATGCTTCCCTGTTTGCCCAGATGATGCAATCCCTGTAAACGATGACGGTAACAGATGTGATTTTAACTTCGACTACTGCAAGGGATGCGGAGTTTGCGCTAAAGTATGTCCTTTTGGAGCTATTTCAATGAAAGAGGAGGGTGAATAAAATGTCAATAAGAGAACGTTTAAGTGGAAATGAAGCAGTTGCTACTGCTATGAAACAAATCAATCCAGATGTTGTTGCTGCATTTCCTATTACACCATCTACAGAAATACCACAATACTTTTCAACATTCGTAAGCAATGGACAAGTTGATACAGAATTTGTTGCTGTTGAAAGCGAACATAGTGCAATGAGCGCTACTATCGGGGCTGAAGCTGCAGGTTCAAGAGCAATGACAGCTACATCAGCAAATGGTTTATCACTAATGTGGGAAATGATTTATATAGCATCAAGCCTACGTTTACCTATAGTTATGTCATTGGTAAACCGTGCAGTATCTGGTCCTTTAAATATCCACAATGATCACTCAGATGCTATGGGCGTTAGAGACGCTGGATGGATAATGTTATTTAGTGAAAATAATCAAGAAGCATATGATAATATTTTAATGGCACACAGAATTGCAGAGCATAAAGATGTACTTCTACCTCTTATGGTATGCCAAGATGGATTCATTACTTCACACTCTATCGAAAATATCGAATTATTAGAAGATAACAAAGTAAAAGAATTTGTTGGAAAATATAAACCAGAGCATTACTTATTAAATAAAAATGAACAAATGGCCGTTGGACCTTTAGATTTGCAAGGATTCCTATTTGAGCATAAATTCCAACAAGCTGAAGCAATGAGAAATGCCAAGAGAGTTATAGAAGAAGTATCAGTTGAATTCGAGAAATTAACTGGTAGAAAATACAACTTCTTCGAAGAATATAAAATGGATGACGCAGAATATGTTGTTGTTTGTATGAACTCTACAGCAGGAACTGCCAAATATACAGTAGATGAGTTAAGAGCAAAAGGTGTTAAAGCAGGACTTCTAAAAGTTCGTATGTTTAGACCATTCCCTGCTGAAGAAATTGCTGAAGCACTTTCTAAATCATCTATAAAATCAGTTGCTGTATTAGATAAATCTGATTCATTAAATGCTGCTGGTGGTGCTTTATATGAAGATATTACTTCTGCAATGTATGTAAATAAAAAATCAGTTCCAGTAGTTAGCTACGTATATGGAATTGGTGGTAGAGATACTACATCAGACCAAATAGAATCTGTATTTAAAGATTTACAAAAAATTGACAAAGATGATAAAGTTGCAGATCCATACAGATATCTAGGATTAAGAAAATAATAATTTTTGAAAGAAAGGACTGAAAAAAATGGCATATAATTTAAAAGAAGTTATGACTACAAAACCATCAAGATTCACTGCTGGGCATAGAATGTGTGCTGGATGTGGAGCACCAGCAAGTGCAAGAATGGTATTAAGAGCTCTTAAACCAGAAGATCAAGCAGTTGTATGTTGTGCAACAGGTTGTATGGAAGTTTCTACTTTCATGTATCCATATACATCATGGACAGATTCATTTATTCATACAGCATTTGAGTGTGCTGCTGCAACAGAATCTGGTGTTGAGGCTGCATATAGATCATTAAAGAAACAAGGAAAATTACCTGAAGACCAAGTAACAAAATTTATTACTTTTGGTGGAGATGGTGGAACTTATGATATTGGTCTACAAAGCTTATCAGGAGCTATGGAAAGAGGTCATGATATGACATATGTTTGCTATGACAACGGTGCATACATGAACACAGGTATCCAACGTTCATCTGCAACACCTAAATTTGCAGATACAACAACAACTCCTGCTGGAAAAGTAATTCCAGGAAAAATGCAATCAAGAAAAGATTTAACAAAAGTTATGGTTGGACATCATTTGCCTTATGTTGCTCAAACAGTAGCATTAAATAACTTTAAAGACCTTTATGAAAAAGCTGAAAAAGCTATCTATACAGAAGGACCAACATTCTTAAATGTTATGGCACCATGCCCTCGTGGATGGGGTTATAATACTGAAGATTTAATGGAAATTAATAAGCTTGCAGTTGAAACATGTTACTGGCCACTATATGAAGTTATAGATGGAAAATATGTAATCAACTATAAGCCAAAAAATAAGCTTCCAATTGAAGAATTCTTAAAACCACAAAAAAGATTTAAACACATGTTTAAACCTGGAAATGAATGGATGATCAAAGAGTTCCAAGATGAAGTAGATAAGAGATGGCAAGAATTATTAGACTTAGAAGAAATGACTAATAAAGCTGAATCTGCCGAATAAAAAAAAGAACCTTAAACAGACTATTTCTAATTTGTTTAAGGTTTTCTTTTATTCTTCTGGTGCTCCTACAGGACATACCCCTGCACAAGTTCCACATGATATACATGTATTTTCATCAATCACAAATTTTCCATCACCTTCATGGATGCACTCCATTGGGCATTGAGCAGCACATGCACCACATGCTATACATTTTTCTGAAATTTTATAAGCCATTCTTTTCACCCCTTTCAAATTAATTCTTATACAAAAAATAATAATTCTCACTATAGAGTTACCTTATTATATCATATAAATAAAAAAAGTCTATATCTGATTTTCGTTTTTATTTTTTGAATCCATTTTTTCAAGTTTTTCAAGCTCTTGAAGCTCTTTAAAGTTTTCTTTTTCTTCTTCGTTAACTACATCCTTCTTAGAATCTCTTAGTACTTTTATCTCGTCTGCATTAAATTTCTTATATATGAAATCTTCTCCATCTTTAATTTTTACTCTAACAATCTCCTTTAAAATTTCAACACCTTCAACTGTACCTTCCCCTGATGGAGTTTTAACAATAGCACCTACTTTAGGTAATCTAGAAACCTTTTCAGAATATACATCTTGTTCATACTTTAAACAACACATCAATCTTCCACAGTTTCCTGAAATTTTTGAAGGATTTAAAGCAATATTTTGCTCCTTAGCCATTTTAATTGATACAGTTTCAAAATTATCTAAGAAAGAGCAACAACAAAGCTCTCTTCCACATACTCCATTGCCACCAATTCTTTTTACTTCATCTCTAACACCAATTTGTCTAAGTTCAATTCTAGTTTTGAAAACACTCGCTAAGTCTTTAACTAAATCTCTAAAATCAATTCTTCCATCAGCTGTGAAGTAAAACAATATTTTACTACCATCAAATTTATATTCAACATCAGTAAGGTTCATTTCAAGATTATATTTTTTAATCTTTTCTTTGCATATTTCCAAAGCTTCAGGCTCTTTACTTTTATATTTTTCTTGAGAAGCCAAATCTTCTCTAGTAGCCTTTCTAATTACTTTTTTTAATGGTGTAGCCATTTTTGATTCATCAATTTCTCTATTTACAACAACAACTTTTCCAATTTCGTCACCCATTGCTGTTTCAACAATTACGTCATCATTCTTTTCAATTTCTATACCTTGTGGATCAAAAAAATATATTTTTCCAGGTTTCTTAAATCTAACCCCTATTATTTTTTTCATTAACTTCCTCCCAAATATTTATTAGCATACTGTCTATTGACATATCATAATTATTACTATTACGTATCTTTTGTTTAGTTTGCTCTACAATCTTCATTGCATTTAGATATCCATTCATATTATATTTCTCAATCTTAGCAATCTCGAATAATGAAATATACATATATTCAAGTAACAAATCAATATCATCCTTGTTATCATAAAATATTTCATTTTTCTTAAGAAACTCAAGTTTATTAATATATCGTACATCATTAACAATTTGTTTTACACTATCTAATACTTCACTTTTGCTTATAATTTTTTTCGCTTTTGCTATGCTTCCATTACACAAACTAACGCTGCTTGAATCAAAAGCAACATCTTCGTAATTTTCACTCATGTACTTCTTTAATTCATTTTCATCTAAAGGTTTAAAAAAAACTTTCGTACATCTTGATTTTACTGTTGCAAGAATATTGTTTTCATTTGAAGCAATCAAAATAATAACTATATATTCTTGAGGCTCTTCTAGTGTCTTAAGCATACAGTTCTGCGCTTCTTTAGTCATTGTATCGGCATTATCAATTATAAACACCTTTTTATTACTTTCAATAGGCTTTTCAATTACGCTTTTCTGCATAGCTCTTATTTGATCTATTTTTATTGAATTACCATCAGGCTCTATAATAAAGAAATCTGGATTATTATTTGAATCAAAAGAATCACAAGACTTACATTTATTACATGGTATTTGTTCACTTTCGTTATTACATAAAATCATCTTTGCAAATTCCATTGCAAAGATTTTTTTTCCAATACCTTCTGTACCATAAAATAGATAACTATGTAAAATATTTTTATTTTTTACAGAACTAATCAGCATCTTTTTATTTTCTTCATTTCCTATTGTTCCTTCAAAAGCCAATTAAATTCCTCCATCCTATAAGGCGCCAATTTTCTTTGATGGCCACCATCTTGCTACAACTTTGCCTTCAATTTTACTAACTGGTATGCATCCAAATTTTCGTGAATCAACTGACGCAGCTCTATTGTCTCCAAGTACGTATACACAATTTTCTGGTACAACCACGTCACCAAAATTTCCACCCATTGACATATCTGTCTTTACATTACTTTTCAAATAATCCTCATATAATTTTTGGCCATTTACATATACTCCACCATCTTTTATTTCTACATGATCTCCTGGCAATCCTATTACTCTTTTAATATAGCTAGATTTAGAAATTCCTAAACTATAATACAAAAACTTATCTTTGAAACTACGTGAATTACCAATATATACAGCAACATTGCCACTGTTTTCTGGATTTTCTACACTTGGAGCTTCAAAAGTTATAATATCTCCCCTATCTGGGATTTTTCCAAAATTTGAAGACCAAGTACTAAGAAATAATTTATCATCTGGAAATAATGTTGCAGCCATCGATGTGCCCTTTACTGTTGTAGGCATACCAATAAAAGTTTTTATAATGAACACAACCATTACAGCTACGCAAAAACTTGCAAACCAACCTGCAATATGATTTCTTATATCTCCTATCATTTGTACATCTCCTAGTTATTCGTTTACACGAATATTATATTACATAAATTACTTATTTTCAACAATTTCTCTACTTTTTACAGGTATTCTCAAAACAACTTCTGTACCTTTTCCAAGCTCGCTCTTTATGTCAATACTACCTTTGTTTTGTTCCATTATTTCTTTTGCTATCGCAAGTCCAAGACCTGTTCCACCAAGCTCTCTGGTTCTTGCTTTATCAACTCTATAAAATCTCTCAAAAATTCTAGGTAGATCCTCTTCTGGAATACCTATTCCATTGTCGATTACCTTTATGTATGCATCGTTATATACAAAACCAACATATATTTTAATATTTCCACCCTCAGGTGTATACTTTATACTGTTAGTTAAAATATTTAGTATAACTCTCTCAATACCGTATTTATCTGCTTTTACATGTGGTACATCTGCTGTAACAAAACATTCAACCTTATGTTTCTTTCTGTCAATTTCTAAGTCGACTTTTTCTAAACACTTTTTGGTTATTTCACCTAAATCAATTTCTGTAATTTCAGTCTTATTATTATTGTTATCATATCTAGATAAGGTTAATAAATCTGTAACAAGTTTTGCCATTCTTCTTGATTCTGCCGAAATGACGTTAAGAAACTTATTCTGAGTTTCTTTATCATACTCATCCTCAAGCAAAGTATCAGCATACCCAATTATTGAAGTGATTGGTGTCTTTAATTCGTGCGACACATCCGCAACAAATTCCCTTCTCATATTATCTAGTTTTACATGCTCTGTTATATCCTGCAATAACACAATAATACCATTTGGTCTATTTTTTGTATCTTTAAAAGGAGCAAAAAGAACATTGATATACTTTTCTCTAACAGAAACAATTTGTTCAAAAGAAGTAACATTATCTAAATATACGATTTTTTCAAGATTTACATCTAATTTCACCTTTTCAAAAATACTGCTAAAAGAATCATCTGATTTTTCTAATCCAAATAAATCTATAGCAGCAGGATTTATATACGTTAAATTTCCATCTAAATCGAACGCAATAATTCCGTCTTTTATGTGTAATAAAATAGCCTCAACTTGATTTTTTTGTTTTGTAGCTATTTTTAAATTCATTTTTAATTCTTCGGTCATTGTATTAATTTTTCTAGAAAATCTATCTTCAATACTTTTTTTACCTTCATCAAGATATCTAAGCTCGTCCTCACCTTCATCGTACGAACCTGCATTGTCCACTATATTAGAAAAAGGTTTAGTAATCATTTTTAAAACATAATTAACTACAATTGCCGATAAAACCGCATAAACCAATACACAAACAATCCACGCAATAATAAATTTATTCATTTCCTGATTTTCATATGTATAATTTTTTAAGTTAAAAATATTATTCGCTGAAATAATAATTGATCCAATAAGTACTGTAATTCCAGTTATTTTTAATTGCATATTTTTCATAAAAACCTCCAATTATATCAAAAAGGAGAAACATTTTATTATATAATGTTCCCCCATAATGTTTAATTTGAAGCTATATAGTAACCTACACTTCTCTTTGTTATCAATATTTTAGGACTTGAAGTATCTAATTCAATTTTCTCTCTAATTCTTCTTACAGTTACATCAACTGTTCTTATATCACCATAGTATTCATATCCCCATACTTTTTCAAGTAATGTTTCTCTCGTTACAACCTGACCAGGTTGCTGAGCTAAATACTTTAATACCTCAAATTCTCTTAATGTTAAATCTATAATTTCTCCTCTAACCTTAACTTCAAATTTATCTAAATCTAGATATAAATCTCCCACAGCAATTTCATTTAGTACATGACCCTTTTCATTTTCTTCCTCGGCAGGCATCTTATTGTAATCACTGTCATTTTTACGAAGGTTAGCTTTTACCCTAGCTATAAGCTCTCTAACACTAAATGGCTTAGTAATGTAATCATCAGCTCCAAGCTCTAGCCCAAGTATTTTATCAATTTCTTCATCTTTAGCCGATAGCATTATTATAGGAATATTATAGTTGTGTCTAATTTTTTTACAAACTGTTAAGCCATCCATTTTTGGAAGCATTATATCTAACAAAACTAAATCTGGCTTTTTCTCTATAACAAGATTAATTGCTTCTTCACCATCATTTGCTTCAAGTGTATTATAACCTTCCTTATTTAGATTATATACTAATATATCAACAATTGGCTTTTCATCATCCACTACTAAAACTGTTTTTTGGCTTTTTTCTTTCATTATCTTTTCTTTTATAACGTCATTTTCGTTATTTTCTTCATTATTAATATCCAATGAAAGCCCCCCTTATTTTTAATACTAACTATTTTTATTTATATCATAACGTAACTTTTAATACAAGTTTTTTATTACAATTATTATAAATTTTTGTTACAATTATTTTACATTATTATTTCGATTTCACTAATTTTACTATTATTTTGTAATTTTATTCTCTTTTCAAAAATTTCTTCACCATTAAGAAAAAAATTGCTAACTCCACAATTCTTACTTTCTGGATTTTTCACTGTAATATTATAAATGCTCTCGCCGTATTTATATTTTACACTATATTCGTTCCAATACTTTGGAATAACAGGTTTTACCTCAAGAAATCCATTTTTAATTTTCAAACCAAGTATATATTCCAGTATACACATATAGTACCAACTGGCAGACCCAGTATACCATGACCATCCACCTTGACCAATTAAATTACCATACCCATATATATCTGCTGAAATAACATATGGTTCAACTTTATATCTATTTACGAGCTCCTTCGATTTTGAATGTTCAATCGGATTTATCATTCTATATAATTCGGCTGCCTTCTCACCATATCCTAACATTGCTTCAGCAATAATTGCCCACACTGCAGCATGTGTGTATTGACCTCCATTTTCACGTGTTCCAGGAAGATATGCTTTAATATAACCTGGATTTATACTGTCGTTTTCAAAAGGTGGATCAAGCAGCTTTATGATTCCAGCATTTCTATCCACAAGATGATTTTCCAAGCTCTCCATTGCACTGTATACTTTATTCTTATCTCCTGCCTCAGAAATCACAGCCCAACTTTGGCTAATCCCATCTATCCTACATTCCTTATTGTGAATACTTCCAAGCGGTGTACCGTCGTCAAAAAAAGCTCTGTTGTACCATTTTCCATCCCAGCAATTCATATTTAATGACTTTTTCAGCTCTATCATTGCCTTTCTATACCTATCTATTATTGGCTTATCCCCTTTATATTCACAAATTGGTATAAACTCATCTAGCACTTTATATAGAAAAAATCCAAGCCACACACTTTCACCATTTCCCTTTATGCCAATATTATTAAATCCATCATTCCAGTCACCTGATCCAATCTTAGGTAGTCCGTGATTTCCAAAATCTAGTGCTCTTTCAATTGCCCTAGTACAGTGCAAATACACACTTTCTTTTACCTCTGATTTTTCATAAACATCATATTTTTCATCGACGTTATTTTCCAACATATTACCACTTAAATAAAATGCTTCAGTATCTAAAATGCCGTAATCACAAGAAAAATTAATATAATCAGAAACAACATATGGAAGCCATAATAAATCATCCGAAAATTTTGTCCTTATACCTCTTCCATTACAATCATGCCACCAATGTAAAACATCGCCCTCTATAAACTGATGACTGCACTGTTTTAATATTTGGCTCTTTGTTAAATTGATGTCGAAGAATTTCAAGCACATTACATCTTGAAGCTGATCTCTAAAACCAACTGCTCCGCCAGATTGATAAAACCCCGTTTTAGCCAAAATTCTACTTACCATTGCCTGATATATTATCCAATTGTTAGCAATTATATTAATTGAATCTACAGGAGTTTTAATATCAACTTTACTAGTAAAATCTTCCCAATACTTTTTTACATATTCTAAAGCTCTGTTGCAATTTTCCATTTTTTCATATTTATAAACTTTATCTTTGCAATCCATTTCACTTTCTTCCAAACCAAAGTATAAAGAAAGCTCTTTAGATTCATATGCATCAATTTCTATTTCTATAGTGATAGCTATCATACTATCATTACCTATACTGTTATTACCCGAAAGTCTATCCATTTTTATTCCATCAGGGCAAATCAAACTTCCATTTCCAAAAAATTCATTTTTATTGCCAGTATACGAAACAATTTTCTCACTTGATGAAACATACATAAAGTTTTGGAACTCAGCATTTATCATATTTTTTAAAATAATACAATTACTATTTTTTTCAAAAACTATGTTTATAAATCCATTACTTTTTATTTCATCCTCATCCAGTACATCCTTCAAATAGTAGACAAGTCTTATTTTTCGCTTTTGTGGTAAAAGATTCTTAAGTGAAATAATATTTATTTTTACCGAGTCATCTTGTGGAACAAAAATCGTTACATTTTGCTCCAGCGAATTAATGCAATGAGTGTATTTTCCATATCCTAAACCATACTTAATATAGTATTCATTTTCATCTTGCATTGGGCCAAGCGAAGGAGTCCATGCAAATCCATTATCCATATCAAAAAAATAAATAATTTCTGAAGGAACATCTCTTACCGGATCATTATTCCAAGCTGTAACCCTATTCAATCTCGAATTCTTATACCACGTATATCCGCCCATATTTTCGGTTATTACCGTTCCAAACTTTTCATTAGCAAGAATATTACTCCACGCCAACGGAAGTTTTTTATTTTTATTTATATTAATTATATACTCTTTTCCGTCACTACTAAAGCCACCGTATTCATTGAAAAATTTTAAATCTTGTAAATCGATTTTTTTATCTACAACATCATTTGAAATACTACTAGAATCTTTTTTATATTTATTTTGCAGCTTAATATTATTTATGTTTTTTGAGTATTCATAATCAATATCATCCAATTGGAAATCAATATTTCCATATTTTCCATCCAGTACCAAACTAGCTCTAAAATATAATAACTCCTTATCATATTCGCTTATATTGCTAAGTTTCACTATTTTATTTTTTTCTCCAAAAGTGTAGTTCCATATTACTTCATTTATGGATTCCTGTAAAAAATTTTCGTATGACTCAGGCTCTTCATTAATAATTACAAAATCGATATCTATATTAAGAATTCTAAAATATTCATATGCTTTTACAATTTTTTTCAATATATCAATTTCTGCAATTTCATTTATAACTACAAGCAAAATTGGATTATCTCCAGAAATCCCATATTTCCATAAGTCAGCAGTCTTATAAACAGTATCTTTATTATATTTTCCAGCTAACTTTCCACATTTAATTAAGAGATGTGACAAAATTCTTCTATATAAATTCACGTCTTTTCCGGTTATACCAAGGTACTGAATTTTTGCCTCTGTTTGAGCTTTTGAAAGTTTAATTGCTCTCTCTATGCTCTCAATTTTTTCATACTTTTTAATGCTTTTAATTGCATCTGCTCTGCTTTCAGAAACAGAAATAATTAAACTAACATTTTTCTCACTATTCCCATCAATCTCCAATGATGATCTAAATGCAGCAATTGAATTTGCAACGTTTTCAGCTTTTTTTCTAAATGGTTTAGAGCTTTTAATTAAATCCGGAATATCTAAGCAATTTCTACCACATAAAACACTTTTGTCAATTTCGAATTCAGTTAGCTCATTTTTACAATCATCGGTGATCTGCACTATTGCCATATATAAGTCGCTCTTATTCTTTTCTCTAAACTTTCTTTTTACTAAAATAATATTATCAACCTCTTCAAATGACAAAAACAAATTATTAAAAGCTTTATGTGAATAATCCTGCATCATGGGAGATAACACCGGTTCCATAACGCTAGATACTTCTAATTTTTTTCCATAATCATCCAAATTTTTAACATTTAAATTTCTAATTTCAACAGGATCCTCAGGAGAAATTAGAACCGACATATTTATTTTTAAATTATTATCTATTCTAGAAAACTCACTTCTATCTGGCATAAAACTAATGCTATATTCGTCATTACTATCCATAAAGCTTAAGTTTGTTGGTGAAATAATTTTCTTTGTATCAACATTTTTTACAAAAAGATGTATTCCCTCATCTATGTCATCCGTTGGCTTAAACCTATTGATAATATTGTCTTTATACTTACTATAACCATTTCCATTTTTGTCTATTAAAATAGAGTAATCGCCATTAGAAATAAGATTATACTCATTTATATTCTCGCTCTTTTTTGTAAATATTTTTTCAAAATAATAGTCATAGTCCACATATTTTAATTTCTCAACATGCTCTTTCTTTTCTTTAGTAATTATTACGTTATCTGGCATACGTTCCTGAAATAAAATATCTATTGCTTCTATTTCTGGATTATTAGAAAAACGTTTTTGCAATATATTACTTTTTACTAAATTATCAATTGATAATAAAATCAACCCTTGATGATGAGCCATATATGTCTTAACAATTTCAAACTTTTTTCCCTTTTTAACTCTACTAGGTGTATAATCTATTGCCTCATAAAAGCCATATTTTCCATACATTCCAAATTTTTCTAGCTTTCTTATATTATCAATAACAAGCTTAGGAATATCATTTATTGCTAATATCGTTCCATATGAAGATACTACCATTTCTTCTGCTAGACCTCTTTTTAGTCCAAGCCATGGTATGCCAAAAGCCTTATATTGATAATTTCCATCCAAGTCTTTTAGATTAAAAGCAGCTTCTGATATTCCCCATGTTATCCCCAATTTGTTAGCATACTCAATTTGACTCATAATCATAAACTTACACGATTCATCAATCAAACTATTAGGATATCTTCTAATATTAATTGTTGGCATTAAGTATTCAAAAGCAGTACCTGTCCATGAAATTAATCCCTTATATTTATTTAGCACTGTTAAAGTCCTGCTCAAATTCTTCCAATGTTTTGCAGAAATATCCTTCTTAGCTATAGCAACGATACTTGTCTGTCTTGCTTCTGAAGCAAGCAAATCATAATAAGAATCAGTCATCATATTTTCTTCTATATTAAATCCAATCGAAAAAAGCCCTGACGTCTCATCATAAAGTTTAGAAAAATCTGTTTTAGAAATTATTTCATCAATTTGTTTTATCATAAAATCAATTTGTCTTGAATCATTATTTTCAGAAATTAAAAACTGTTTCAAAACATATAAATATCCCACAAAATTTCCACTATCAACTGAAGAAACGTATCTAGGAATTAGCGGTGTAAGGTTTTCAATATTGTACCAATTATATAAATGTCCATTCCATTTAGGTAGTTTTACTATTGAATTAATCATATTTTCTAACAAATTAACTGCCGTTTCCTTACTCTCAAAACCAAGGTCAAAGCTAGATACAACACTAAGAAGTGCAAGACCAATATTGGTTGGAGATGTTCTATAAACAAGCTCCTCTCTTCTACCTTCTTGATAATTATCTGGTGGCAAAAAATTAGATTTTTCATTTAAATTATCTTTAAAAAATAACCATGTTTTTTTAGCAATATCTAAAATATATTTTCTTTCCTCTTCATTTAATTCATCATATTTTTTCTTTTTAACAATCGGTTTACTCAAGCCATACATCAAAGCTGGAGAGCCAATCCAAATCACACCAAATATCAGCCCCAAAAGATTTCCAAAATATAAGCCAAAAAGAATAAATATCAATCCAAATATCACGTTTGCAGGCATATTAGCATAATATGAAAAAATTCCATTTTTAGAAACTTTTTCAGCATCTTCAGCCGTAGTCCACTCCAATAAATGTTTTTTTGATTTTAAAATTCTATATAAAGATTTTATCGCAGCATTTATTGATAAATAAGCTTTGTCTGGAATCAATGAAAAATCAATAAACATTCTAATTAAAGACGCCGACGTTCCTGTAATCTCCATTGAAAACTTTTTCTGAGAAAACTCGCCGCTCCTTTTATCTATAATTCTATTGAATAATTCTAAAATATATGGACTTAAAACGGTAATTAACGACAACATAACCAAAGCATTATTTTTAATAAAAAAATTAAAAACAAGTATGGCTAAAGCAAAAAAATCATTTAAACATCTATTTATATTATCAAGTATTTTAAATTTAGATAAAATATTCAGTCTATTTTTAAACATCCAAGAAAGTATTTGCCAGTCGCCTCTTATCCATCTGTGCAGCCTAATTTTATACGCATTATATGAAGCTGGATAACCGTCCATAAGCATAATATCTGAGGCCAATCCACACCTTGCATACGACCCTTCCAGTAAATCGTGGCTAAGAACCTTATTCTCTGGAATTTCATTTCGTAATACCTCAGAAAAAACTTCTAGATTATATATACCTTTTCCAGTAAATATACCCTCGTCAAAATTATCAAAGTAAAAATCAGAAATTGCATTAGTATAAGAATCGGTTCCACCTTGGCCAGAAAACAGTTTCGTAAATAAACTTTTTTGAGTTTCATCTAGATTTATTCCTACTCTTGGTTGCATAATTGCATATCCACCCACAACTAAATTTTTATCTTCATTTAACTCCGGCTCATTTAATATATGCGACATTGCCCCAACAAGCTCTAATCCTGTATTCAGTACTAAATTTGTATCTGAATCAAGTGTTATAATATATTTTATTTTAGGTAATTTGGTATATTTTTCTTTTTCTATTTCCAGTGTATTTACAAGGAAATAATCATTCTTACAGAGGCTATTAGAATAATGGTTAAAATTATTTAAAACATATTCGTTAAATTGACTAAGTAAACCTCTCTTTCTTTCCCAGCCTAAATAACAGTTTTCACATTTACACCAAGTTCTTTTTCTATAAATAAAATTAAATTTTGAAAATTTACTATCTGGATATTTTTTATTAAGCTTATTGCATTCCTCCATACCGTGCTTTAATCAATTCTTCATCAAAAACTTCGTGCTCCTGTTTTGAGCATGAGCAGTCTCCCAGCAAGGTAAAATATATATTTTCGCTCTTATTTGCCATATAGTATACTTCTAATTTTTTAAAAATTGCTCTTATCTTATCCACATCTTTTACAATTGTGGGTATAACAACCATTGTAGTTTTATCTTCAGGAATTCCATTAGTGTAATCTAATTTAGGAATTAATCTTGGTCTTACAATTTTTCCGGAAATATATTGACTTGTTTTAATAAAAATACTTTTTAAAGGAACTATAGATAATAAAAAAATTCCAATTGCCTTCACAAAAGACTCAGTTTTGATATGAATATAAATGCCAAAAATACATCCAATAATAATTGATAAAATAGAAATAGCATTTACATATAACCTTGCATTTTTTAAGTAGTCATGTTTTGATATCTTCCTGTTTAAGAGTATAGTATACAGCTCTTGTTTTCCTTCAGATATCAGATAATATCCCACATGTTTTCGTTTGTCTTTAATGCATGAGCCTCTCTCATTCTGAGGAAAATCTCTGCTTGCAAGCTCCAAACATTTCTTAGCAATATACAGTTCTGACACTTTTGTCTTCTTTGCAATTTTTTCTATTTCTGCCCTATAATATTCTTTAGTAGCATAGTCCATCAAATCATACTCATTACATGGATCCTGCTTTAAAACTTCCTCCACACCGTTTGTTTTATCGAATATTTCTACAAAATTCATCCTGTTAAGTGCATTTATACTTGTTATCGAATTACCTATGGAAATTTTTTTAATAGCAATATCATAATGCTCTCTATTAATGCAGCTATAAATGTTACTTCCCATCTTATTAACTTGGCTTTCTAAAATTTCCATATATCCATAAGCCTTTTTACCGTAATTTTTAAGCCTATACGACATATACTCAATAAAAGGAAACTTCGACTCAATATTCTCTTTCATTTTAAGATTATATTTTTTAGGCAGCTTATATAAAGTGCTTTCATCAAACTCAACAAGCCTTGATATAATATTTTCTACCTTTCTTTTCTGCATTTGCGATAAATAAATTTTTTCACATATACCTCTAATTTTTTCAATTAAAGCAATTTGTAAAAATGTATTTATGCTCCATAGCTCCTCCATACTCAATGTCTTTTTACTTTGATAACTTTGCAAATATCGCTCCAAACTTGGTGCATCTATTTTTCCATCAGTATATGAAATAATTTCTCTGGCAAGAACATACACTCTTGCAAATCCCCTATTTATACCGTTAGCTATCCCAACATAATTCTTATATTTTTTTCTATTTAAATCCTTTTCTATAATCTTCGCATTCTTATCAATAATATAAAAATTATCCAAAATCCATTCCCCCGCCGGATGAATAGGAATGTTGTTCTTCAAATCTTCCCCTAAAAAATTATATACGTCATATATAAATCTAATATTATCTTTCAATCGCGGAATTGGATACGTATCCTTGTCAGAGCTAGCTTTTAATATTTGATCAGCCGCAATTTTCTGCAAATGTATTTCTAATTGCCTTTCATCCAGTAAAGCACCACTAATATCCAAAGCTTTATATTTAAACATTTAGATTTTCTCTCCTTGTAATTACTTTTTTAGTTTATTTTCTCCGTAATTAGCAATTTTATACTTTAAGAAATTTTGGGGACAGAGCAAAAAATTTCTTTATGAAGGAACAAACTATTTTTAGTTTTAGTTTTCTAATCTAATTGCTATTTACTAATGATTAGAAAAGTATTATAATTCTTCTCATAATATATTTGAAAGGATTTATAATAATGGCCTTTGACGGAATAATTACAAAAAAAATTGTCTCAGAGCTTTCAACAGCTCTTACTGGCGGAAAAATAAATAAAATATATGAACCAAATAAAAATGAAGTAGTTTTAGGAATATATTCAAAAGGAATAAACTACGCACTAAATCTATCAATTGCTTCAGATTCATACAGAATAAATTTAACGACTCATCAAAAACAAAATCCATTAAATGCACCTGGATTTTGCATGTTACTTAGAAAGCATTTAATTGGTTCAAAAATAAACAAAATCTACTCTTTAGGACTTGAAAGAATAATTTATATTGAGCTTGAATGCTATAACGAGCTAAACGATATTATAAATAAAAAATTAATAATTGAATTAATGGGAAAGCACAGCAATATAATTTTAGTAAATGAAAATAATGTCATAATTGATAGTTTAAGGCATTTATCAACGGATGAAAACTCAACAAGAGATATTCTCCCAGCAAGATTATATGAAGTTCCCGCAAACGATAAGATTGAATTTACATCAATCAAAACTTTTGACGAATTTTATCAAAAATTAAAAGATAAAAATGACTTAGATCAAAGCATTCCCTCAGCTTTCATTGGGCTTAGTAAAGCATATGTACAGTTTGCAGAAAAAATATGCAACATCTCAAATGAACCAACAACGTCAAACCTAAAAACAATGTATAAATACATATCTGATACACTTAATAATATTGATACACAAAAAACCTCAATCCAGCAAAATGAAAAGGATTATTCAATTGTATTTAGTGAAAACGATAAGCAACAAAGCGAAAACAGCGTAGACTCTAATTTCTTTATAGACGATTATTATTTTGAGAAAGAAAATAATGCTTTATACACATCATATAAAAACAACATACTAAAGCTGGTTCTTTCCACTCTATCAAAAATAAAAAAGAAACTGTACAATATTAATAATAAAATTGAAGATTGTAAAAACATGGATACCTATAAACTATATGGAGAGCTTATAACTGCTAATATGTACAATTACAAAGAATTTGGTACAGATACGATAACACTAATTAATTACTACAATAATGAGCAAATACAAGTACCTGTCGATAAAAATAAAACACCTTCATATAATGCAAAAAATTATTATAAAAAATATAATAAATTAAAAAATGCTTTAAGTATCGTAAATGAACAAAAAAAAGAAACAATCTCGGAGCTTGATTACCTAGAGAGCATAATCTATGAAATAGATGCGGCAAAAAATATTACAGATTTAGATGAAATCTACTCAGAACTAAGCGAAAATCCATTGTTCGAACACACTCATATGAAATCAAATGCAAAAATTACAAAACAAAAACCACGAAATAAAAAGCTAAATAAAGAGTTTATTCCTATAGAATATAAAATTGAAAACTATACCTTACTTGTCGGAAAAAATAATATTCAAAATGATTATCTCACAACAAAACTTGCAAGAGCAAACGACATTTGGTTTCATACAAAAGACATTCATGGAAGCCATGCAATTTTGATAACCAAAGGTGAAACTCCATCTATGGACATACTTATAAGGTGTGCACAAATAGCCGCATACTATAGTAAGGCAAGAATGTCGTCAAACGTTCCTGTGGACTATGCCCTAGTAAAATATGTAAAAAAGCCATCTGGAAGCAAACCAGGATTTGTTATTTACACACATAATAAAACAATAAACGTAACTCCAAAGAACTAAATTAATCACATTTTTATTGTTTAAAATGGTTTTATATCCAAATTTTGAAAATATTTATGTAAAATTATTTATTTTTTTGTATAAATATAGTATAATGTATTTGTTATTAATATAATAAAGGAGGTAAATTATATGTGGCAAGTATGGCTTATTCTAGCTGGCATATTTGTTATCTTCGAAATGGTTATTCCAACTGATTTTTTAATATTTTGGGTTGGAATGGGTGCAATAGTAACAGCCATATGCAGTTTATTCATAGACAATATTGCTATTCAGATTACAATTTTCTGCATATCATCAAGTTTACTGATATTTTGTACCAAGCCATTTACAAAAAGAGTTCTGAAAAACAACGTAGATATGGCTACCAACGCTAAATCAATAATAGGTAAAGTTGGAATAGTAATATCTGACATCGACCCTATCACAGGAAAAGGTCAAATAAAAGTTGAAAACGAAGTTTGGTCAGCTAAAACTGACAACCAACAAAAAATATTAAAAGATACGCAAGTCACAGTCAATTCAATTGAAGGTGTAAAAGCTATTGTATCTATAAAAAATGATTAAAAAAAGGGACTAACCCATTTTTAAAATTTAAAGGAGGAATAAAAATGCCAATATTTTTATTAATTTTACTTGTAATTGTTTTGATTATTGCATACAAAACAATTAAAGTTGTAAAACAATCAGAAGTATACGTAATTGAAAGATTAGGAAAATTCCATAAAGTAGCAGATGCTGGTTTAACTATTATTTTCCCTTTCATAGACAATGTAAGATCTGTAGTTAGTTTAAAACAACAAACTATGGACGTACCACCTCAAGGGGTTATTACAAAAGATAACGTTACAATCACAATTGATACTGTTGTATTCTACAAAATCACAGATCCAGCTAAAGCAGTATATGAAATTCAATCTTTGAAGAAAGGTATCGAATACTTAGCTATTACAACAATCCGTGATATTGTTGGTAAAATGGACTTAGATGCTACATTTAGCTCTCGTGATTCAATCAATGATCAATTAAGAGTAGTTCTTGATGAAGCAACAGACCAATGGGGATGTAAAGTTGACAGAGTTGAAATTAAAGATATAACTCCACCTGCTGATATTAGAGATGCAATGGAGAAGCAAATGAACGCAGAAAGAAATAAAAGAGCTTTAATTCTTCAAGCCGAAGGTGAAAGACAATCTGCTATCACTTTAGCAGAAGGTAAAAAAGAAGCTGCTATTCTTGAAGCTGAAGCTGATAAAGAAGCTGCTATTAGAAGAGCTGCCGGTGAAGCTGAAGCTATCAAACAAGTTGCTGATGCTAAAGCAGAAGAAATAAAGAAAGTTTATACAGCTGTTATGGATTCACATCCAAACGATAAATTAGTACAATTAAAATCTTTAGAAGCATTAAAAGAAATTGCAGATGGAGATGCTAACAAAGTATTTATTCCATTTGATGCAACTTCAGCATTAGGAAGTTTAGGTGCTATTAAAGAAGTATTAACACCTGAAAAGAAAGAAAAATTATTAGCTAAAAAACAAAATCAACCAAAAGAATAATAATTTAATAAATACATAAAAAACATTAAGTTTAAAACTATTTAGACTTAATGTTTTTTTTACTTTTTTATTTTACTTTTATGTATATATTAACTTATATATTTCTGTACATTATCCCCTAAATACTATATTTTAAATCACATAAAGGGGGGATTACATGGCACTAGATTATTCAATTATCGGAGAAAGAATTAGAAAATCAAGAATTGAAAATAATTTAACTCAAGAAAACTTAGCTGAAAAGCTTAATGTATCAGTTGCTTTTGTAAGCAGAATTGAATGTGGAACAACACATTTAAATTTAACACGATTAAGTGAAATATGCTCTATATTAAATATGGACGAGGGTTCAATTATAAATGGCACAAGCACAGAATCTGAAAAATACCTTACTGATGAATTTAGTGCATTATTAAAAAACTGCCCAAAAGAAAAACAAAAATTAATATATGATATAGCTTGCTTAATTGCAAAAGAATAAAAAATTTTAGGGACGGAGGAAACATTTTCTATTGCAGAAATATTTTCCTCCGTCCCCTTTTTTATTTTAACACTCTCTACACTTAACTATTAATCTTTGTTTTCCACCATTTGTACACGTTATAAGTGTAAGCTCTCTTAATCCATTTGTAATTTGACTCGTACAAGAAACATCCTCTGGCTCAACTACAAACTTGTCATATACCCTATATTCTAACTTTTTACCAGACATATCTTGAATAAATACCCTATCATCATTTTTTATCTGTGATAATTTTCCAAACATTCTTCCACTTCTATAGTTATGACCTACAACACAATAGTTTCCAACAGAATTTGGACTTCCACCCCAAAACTTGTTAAGTGATATCTTTAACAATTCATCAGTGGTTTCAGATAGTACTGGATACTCAATCTTTAACGTTGGTATCGACAATATCGATTCATATGTATATGTTACACCGCTTGGATCTGTATATGAGCCATCACCTATTTCTGGCTCCTGATTAACAACTTCAGCTTCATCGTTAAAAGCTACAATTAATGGCTGATCTTCTGCAATTGTTTCATCATAGTCATCAATGCTCGCATCATTTAAAATATCCTGTGATACAGCCTCATGTGCATTTTTTTCAACCTCAGAAGCTATATACCAACCAGAAAAAATGAATACTAATAAAAGTGATGCTATAAATTCAATCTTATACATTTTTTTCTTTTTCTTCAATTTTTGCGTAACATACATTTTATCTGTTACTAATATTTGATTCATACAAAAATCCCTTCTATTATTTATTTTTCTTAGAAACAAGGTAATTCGAAATACGTGCAAAATCCTCTATTGATAACTTTTCTCCCCTAATATTATAATCAAGTTCTAAATCATCGAACATTACTTTTGCCTCTTCTTTATCTTTAAAAATTCCTCCATTCACCAAGCTGTTTAAAAATGTTTTTCTTCTTTGCATAAAACTTACTTTTATTAGTTTAAAAAACTCTTGCTCATCAACAACTTCCACTGATGGATTATTTCTTATTGTAAGCTTTATTACCTCAGAATCAACAGATGGCTCTGGAATAAAAGAATTATTTTCAACAATCATAACACTTTCGCTTTCAGCATAATAACTAACACAGTATGTTATTGCTCCAGATAATTTGCTTCCTGGAACAGCTATCAGCCTATCAGCAACTTCTTTTTGTATCATAACTGTAATCGATGCAATATCTAATTTTTCTTCCAGTAATTTCATAATAATAGGTGTTGTTATGTAATATGGTAAATTAGCAACTATTTTTGCTCTTTTTAACCCGTTATTTTTTTGCTCTTTTATAAGACTATTCAAATCAACTTTAAGCACATCATCATTTATTAATTCAAAATTTTTATACATAAAAAATCTATCTTTTAATATTTCAGTCATCCTATCATCCAATTCTATAGCAATAACTTTACCTGCCTTCTTAAGTAGCTCCTCAGTTAAATTACCAAGACCCGGACCAATTTCAATAACTACATCTTCCTCACTAATTGATGATGACTCTACAATGCTGTTCACTACATTCTCGTTAATTAAAAAATTTTGACCCAAATTTTTATTAGCTGATAATTTATATTTCTTAAGTAAAAACTTCGTTGTTTCAATTAAATTTTCCATAATCCCACCTTTTTTACTCTTTTATTATACTATAAAATAGATTGGTTTACAATACTAAATTATTTGTTTTATTTGATTGATAAAAAACATGCCTTGACTATAATAAACTTCTAATATATCAAATCTTGTATTTGCCTTGTTTATGCGATTTTTAAAAAGGTAATATTTTGCTCCTTTTATAATACGATTTAATTTATATTTGTTTACAGAATCTGCAGGCAAACCGTACTCTTTGTTTGATCTAGTCTTTACTTCAAAAAATACTATTTCATTTTTACTACGGTCATACGCAATTATATCTATCTCCCCACCTCTATATATAAAATTTCTTTCCAAAATACGATAATTATGCTTTAATAAATATTTGCATGTTATTTTTTCGCCTATATTTCCAAATTCTTTTTTATTCACAATACTCATCTCTCAACTTATATTTGTTTATCTGCACGCACTGTACGATATCTTCAAGTTCCATCATGGTTAGCGTTTGATTAATTTCAATAATATCAAGCTTTAGAATTTGTGAAATTTTTTCGCAATCTAAAAATTCATTTATTTTTAATAAATTATATATTTTAATGGAAATATCACCCAACGATTTTAATTTTTTAAATAAATCTTCATTCTTCATTTTCAAAGAATCTTCTGATTTTCTTTTAATCTCAAGTCCCAATTCCTGTACTATCTCATCACCTGAAGTAACTAGTTTTGCACCATTTTTCAATAAATCAATTATCCCTCGACTATTCTTATTTCCAAAACTATTTGGAATACAAAATACATCCTTTCCCTGCAATTTTGCATATTTAGCCGTAATACTAGTTCCACTTCTATATGTTGCCTCTATTACAACTACACCATTAGAAAGTCCACTTAATATTCTATTTCTCATTGGAAAATTTTTCTTCTGAACTGGTGCGTCGATTGGATATTCAGATAACACTAATCCTCCACTATCTATTATACTTTTAAACAACCTCTCATTCTCTTTCGGATAAATATTTTTTAATCCACTTCCCAAAACAGCTATCGTTTTTCCTCCATTTAGTATGCATGTTTCATGAGCTATAGAATCTATACCAAGAGCCAATCCACTAATAATAACTATATCGTTTTTCACAAGCTCTTCAGTTATTTTTTTTGCCATCATTTTTCCATAATCACTACAATTTCTGGAGCCTACAACAGTGACAGCATTTTGCTTTAACAGATCTAAATCGCCATATGCAAAAAATCTTTTTACCGTTGGAGAAAGACTTTTTAATTTATTTGGAAATTTATCATCTGTAACAAGTATTTCATACATATTTTCATTCATTGTGATAACTCCTCTCTAATATTTATTATCTAAATTTCTATATTGCATTGCTTCCAAAATATGCTTTTCTTGTATTTCCTCACTGCAATCCATATCAGCAATTGTCCTAGCGACCTTCAAAATTCTTTTATACGCTCTACCACTAAGACCTTTTTTCTTTACGAATAATTCTAATATTTTTTGACACTTTCCATCTATTATGCAATATTTTTCAATCAATCTATCTGTTAATTCAGAATTCGAAAATATCCCCTCATTTTTATATCTTTCAATTTGTATAGCCCTTGCTTTTTCAACTCTTTTTCTTATTTTATACGAAGACTCTTCAATTTCATCTGAAGTAAAACACTCAAAATCAACACCACTAACTTCAACTTGAATATCAATTCTATCTAAAATTGGTCCACTTACTTTCGACAAATACCTTCTAATTGCATTGTTACTACATTTACATTTATCCCCATACCCATAATATCCGCAAGGACATGGATTCATACTAGCAACTAGCATAAAATTACATGGATATGTAACCGTGTAATTTAATCTGCTAATACTTATTTTACGATCTTCTAATGGCCCTCTTAAAGTTTCCAGTTTATTTCTATCAAATTCAGGTAACTCATCTAAAAATAATACTCCGTAGTTTGCTAAACTTATATCTCCTGGTTTAGGATTGGCGCCCCCACCAACAAGTGAAACCTGCGAAATAGTATGATGTGGAGCAATAAATGGTCTATTCACTAATATAGGCATATTTTCATTAATATTTCCCGCTATACTATGAATCTTGGTAACTTCTAAAGATTCATCAAATGTTAAACTTGGCAATATTGTTGGTATTCTTTTTGCAATCATAGTTTTCCCTGAGCCAGGACTTCCAATTAGAATACAATTATGTCCTCCGCTTGCAGCAACTTCGATTGCCCTTTTTACATTTTTTTGTCCTTTAACTTCAGAAAAATCAACGTTATATAAATTTCTGCATTTTAACACATCTTCCAAATCAAACTTTGACGGAAATATCGTAACCTGATTATTAAGAAATCCTATAAGTTGACTTAGAGATTTAACCGCTATAACATCTATCCCCTCAACTATTCCTGCTTCAAGTTCATTTTGTGAAGGGATTATAATCCTTTTAAAGCCTCTTTTTTTTGCTTCAATGCACATTGGCAAAGCTCCAATTACTCCATTTACTGCTCCATCTAAACCAAGTTCTCCTATAAACAATGTGCTTTCGTACTCAAAACTCATAATTTTTCCACAAGCTTTCAACACTGCAATAGCAATAGGAATATCAAAATTAGAGCCACCTTTTCTAATAGTAGCTGGAGCCAAATTGATAACAATCTTTCTGCTTGGAAACTCGAATCCTGAATTTTTTATTGCTGTTTTCACCCTCTCTTTAGCTTCTTTAACGCTAACATCCGGAAGGCCAACAATTTCCCAACATGGAATTCCACCTGAAACATCCACTTGGACATCAATAATAAACCCTTCAATACCATTTAGGGCTATACTTTTAATAATTGATAACATAAATTCTCCTCTGGAAATAAAAAAGAAATAAATTTTCTGATAAAATTTTCATCATAATAGCAGATTTGAGCAGTTTTGTCAATAGATTCACAATCTATCAATCAACATTTGTAACCCATTATTCGACATTTTTAATTTAAAATTTGCGCACATTCTCCCCTCAAATTCTTGATTTTTTTATATGCTTAATATACAATAATCGTGTAAAAAATGGCAAAATTTTAAAGATAATTTGCCCAAATAAAATCAAAGTTGGTGATAATTTGAAAACAAAAAAATCAAAAGAAAACGATAATTCAATATACACAAGACCCAAAAGATATCTTTCATTATCAATTATATTAGTTATAGTCTTTATATTGCTTTTGATAAAAATTGCAACTATACAATTTGTTCAAGGTAATAGCCTTAAAGAAGCTGCAACCAAACAACAAACAACTAGTAGAATATTGAGTGCTAAAAGAGGAACAATTTATGATTCAACAGGTACTGCACTTGCTATAAGCGCCGATGTTGACACAATAACTATTAATCCTGCAAAACTTTTAAAAGAATCTAAAAAGAGCCCTGAATTTATTGCAAAAGGACTTTCGGAAACATTTGAACTAGATTACGAAACAACCCTTTCAAAAGTTAATAGCACAAACTCAGTTGAAACAGTTGTACAAAAAGTTGAGAAAGATAAAGTTACAAAATTAAAACAATGGATGACTGATAACAATATATCAGCCGGAATCAATATAGATGAAGATACAAAAAGATATTATCCTTACTACAATTTAGCCTCTAATTTAATAGGTTTCTGTGGTAACGATAATCAAGGTTTAACTGGTCTAGAATACCATTGGGATCAAACTTTAGCAGGGGTATCAGGAAAAATAACAACAACACAGGATGCATCACAAGACCTAATTTCAAATCAAGATGCTCAATACCACGCACCTGAAAATGGAAGTAACCTAACTTTAACTGTAGATATTAATATTCAATCAATAGCCGAAAAATATTTAGAACAAGCATGTATCACAAATAAGTGCGGTAATGGTGGAAATGTTATAGTTATGAATCCAAATAATGGCGATATTCTTGCAATGGCAACCTATCCTGATTACGATTTAAATACCCCTTTCGAGCCAAATGAAACATTAGCAGCCAATTGGGATAGCCTATCATCACAAGCACAAAATGAAGCTCTTCAAAATATGTGGCGTAATACTGCTATTTCAAATACTTATGAACCAGGATCCGTATTTAAAGTTGTTGTAGCATCAACTGCCTTAGAAGAAAATATCGTACAGCCAGATGCAGCTGGTTTATTCTACTGTGATGGTGATCAAGAAGTTGCAGATAGAATCATACGTTGTGCAAACGTTGGAGGACATGGTTATCAATCATTACGACAAGCCTTAGAGAATTCATGTAACCCAGCATTTATACAATTAGGACAAAAGATTGGAGCTCCTACTTTATATAAATACTTTGAAGCATTTGGATTATTCAATAAAACTGGAATAGCGACGTCAGGTGAAGCATCAGGAATATTCCATAATTTATCATCAATCGGACCTGTTGAATTAGCGACAACATCTTTCGGTCAGAGATTTACAATCACTCCCCTACAGATGGCTACAGCAGTTTCAGCCGTAGCTAATGATGGTGTGCTAATGCAACCAAGAATAGTAAAGGAAGTAACAAATGCCGATACAGGCGCTGTAACTACCGTTGAACCAAAATCAGTTAGACAAGTTATCTCTTTAGAAACGTCAAAGCAAATGCTAGACATGATGGAATCTGTTGTAACTGATGGTGGTGGTAAATATGGCCAAGTTGCTGGATATTCTGTGGCAGGAAAAACAGGAACTTCCGAGGCAACTGAAGGTTCAACAGCAGGATACGTTTCATCATTTGTTGGTGTTGCACCAGCTGATGATCCACAACTTGTTGTACTGCTAACGCTATATAATCCACAAGGAAAAGACCATTTTGGTGGTCATATAGCAGCACCAGTAGTAAGTCAGATTTTATCTGAAGTATTACCATATCTAGATATTCCATCAAAAGATTCGGCAAATACAAATAATACAAAAACAAATTCAAGCGAAATATCTAAAACAACATTGCATACAGTTACAGGAAAAACTGCAACAGATGCTAAGAAACAGTTAGAAAGTCAAGGATTTAAGTGCTCATATACATGTGAAAGTACAGATATAATAGTTGAACAAATTCCAAAAGCTGGTACACCATTAGTTGATGGCTCTACAGTACAACTATATTCTGAATCAACAAGAAAAAATAAAACAAAAACTACAGTACCAGATTTAAAAGGTATGTCATATAGTGCAGCAAAAGTCTCACTTTCATCACGTAATCTAAACATAAACGTTGTAGGAAGTGGTCAAGTTATTAGCCAAGACCCTATTGCAGGTACAGAAGTAAATGAAGGAACAGTAATTACAGTAACACTACAAAAGGATGTCGGCTCATCTTCACATTAAAAATTTAAAGGAAGTAGAAAATCTACTTCCTTTTTGTATTTATAACACTTTTTATTTCATTATATATTTTTTCTTCAACATCATACATCGCAATACTGCTTGCTTTCTTCCCCATCGCTATTAAGTTATTTTTATCGCTAACCATTTCAGAAATGTAATTATCTAGTATTTCTCCGTTAATGTCACTATTTAGAATTACTTTAGCAGCTCCCATTTTTTCCAAAACTCTTGCATTATCTTCTTGTCTATTTGCACCTACACTTGGCAAAGGAATAAATATGGCAGGCTTTTCAACAATAGCTATTTCTGTTATTGTCATAGCACCACTTCTACAAACAACTAAATCACAAAGATTAATTAAATCTTCCATATTATAAATGTATGGCATAATTTTTGCATTTTTAACATTTTCAATATCAATCCCATATGAACTAAGCGACTTCTTTATAATATCAAATTGTTTAGGTCCTGTTGCCCACACAATTTGGTATTTCTCGTTCTTACTATTTTTTATAATATCAACAACTGCTTCATTTATCTTTTGTGCTCCCTGACTTCCTCCAAAAATAAGAACCATAGGTAAATCATTATTAATATTTAATTCCTCAATTATACTATTTCTCTGATTTTCCGATAAATTTATCTTTTTAATCTTCGTAGGTGTTCCTGTAACAACAACATTATTTAACCCAGAAAGACAATCTTTTGCCTCTTTAAATCCTACAAAAACCTTTTCTGCTTTTCTTGCAAACACTTTTACAGCCCTACCAGGAAATGCGTTACTTTCATGTAAAAAAGAAGGTACGTGTCTAGCATTCGCTGCTGCAAATACCGGTCCACATATATATCCACCTGTTCCAATAACCACATCTGGTTTAAATTCATCAATAAATTTTTTTACAACTTTTCTACTATGCATTGTCTTTATCAAATTTTTTATATTTGAAAAACTTGGCTTTGGTTGAATTCCATACGCTTCAATTTTCTTTAATTCATATCCAGCTCTTGGAACCAAATCGTTCTCTAATCCACGGTCAGTACCAAAAAAAACAATCTCAGAATCTGGTTCATGCTCTTTTATTTTATTTGCTATAGCTATCCCTGGATTAATGTGACCACCTGTTCCAGCAGCAGAAATAATAACTCTCATACTATCGCTCCTTCAATTAATTATATAGACTTATGGATTAATTATAACAGATAAAAAAAGAAATGGAAACAATTTCGAATCCATTTCTTTTTATTTATACTTTTGAACTTGATCTTGATATATTTAATAATATTCCAACATTTGCAAGTAATAGTAATAGAGCCGTACCTCCATAGCTAAAGAATGGAAGTGACATACCTGTAGTTGGTACTGTTCCTGTAACAACCGCTATATTAATTATTGCTTGAACCGCAATCAGAGTGGTTATTCCTATAGCAATTATGGAACCGTATATATCTTTACATCTCATCGATATTAAAATACCTCTCCAGATAAATATTGCAAATAGTGCAATTACCAGAATACAACCAAAATATCCAAGCTCCTCTGCTAGAATTGAGAATATGAAGTCATTGTGTGGCTCTGGAATATATAAATACTTTTGCTTACTATTTCCAAGGCCTAACCCAAACATTCCTCCAGATCCAATAGCATACAAGCTCTGAACTGTTTGATATCCAGTTCCTTGAGAATCGGACCATGGATCAAAGAAAGTTGAAATTCTGTCCATTCTGAAGTTCTTTTCCTCTTGTTTTGTAGACATCTGTTTAATGCTTTTATATCCAAAATATGAAGCAATCAAAACGACACCTATTAAACCTAATATCGCAAAATGTTTCATTTTGCATCCTGAGATAAACATCATTACTAAAACTACAATTCCAATAACTAATGATACACTTAAGTGGTTTTGTACAAAGAACAATATACCAATTGGTGGTATAAGAAAAGCTAAAGGAATTAAAAATCCTCTTTTAAATTCTTGCAATTCATTCTTATGATCAGATAAATAACCTGCAAAAAATAATATCATCCCAATTTTAGTAATCTCAGATGGTTGAAAATTTACTCCACCAAATTTTATCCATCTTGTAGCTCCCTTTACAGAAAGCCCAAGTCCTGGCACCAGTACCAGCAAAAGCACAATCCATGATGCAAAGTAAATATACCAATAATACTTTTTATAAAATCTATAATCAATTTTTGAAAGAAAAAACATTACAAATAATCCGCCAATAGCAAATAACAATTGCTTCTTTACATACGTGTAACTATTTCCTGTTGTAGATAAAGAAGATGGCGCACTCGCCGATAAAACCATTATTATTCCCAAAGCAAGCAATAGTAAAACTGTAATGCATAATATAAAATCAAATTGATTATTAGCAAATTTTGAAGTTTTCTTTGATTTTTTTGGCATTTGTTATCTCCTTATCTTTTAAATTACATTTATTCCAACTATACATAGTACCAATGTTACTAAGCTAAAAATTGAAACTATTTTTCCTTCTTTCCATCCACTCAATTCAAAATGGTGATGTATCGGAGCCATCTTAAAAACACGGTTTCCAGTTCTTTTAAAATGTGCTACTTGTATCATTACAGAAATTGTTTCAATAATTGGAACTAATGCAATAATTATTAACATTAAAGGCATCTTTAGATATAAGGCAATACCAGAAATTGCTCCTCCCAAAAGTAGTGAGCCAGTATCTCCCATAAATACCTTTGCTGGATGTAAATTAAATATAAGAAAGCCTAAACATGCTCCTATTAATATTGTTCCAACGATTGTAATCTCTTTTATTCCAAGTATTATACTTATTGAAACTAAACATGTTAAAATAATAGTTGAAACACTTGATGATAAACCATCTATTCCATCTGTTAAGTTTACAGCATTTGTAGCACCTAATAATACAAAAATTGCAAATGGAATATATAGCCAAACTGGCATTGTTATGTATTTATTTAAAAATGGAATATACGTATCTGTACCAATATTTAAGTATTTTACTAAATACAATGTGTATGCAACAGAAATAATAAGCAATCCTATCATTTTATATAAAGGTTTCAACCCTTTGGTATTTTTGCATATTAATTTCTTAAAATCATCTACTAATCCTACCAAACCAAATCCTAAAGGCACAAATGCGAGTGGTAAAATTCTTTTTGCTATATCTGGTTCGGAGGTTTTATATTCGAAAAACAGTAATACAGAGCTAACTATAAGAGTTAATGCTAAAATGATACCTCCCATAGTTGGTGTTCCTTGTTTCTTTAAATGTGATTCTGGACCATCATCCCTTTCAATCTGGCCTACTTTTAATTTTTTTAATATAGGTATTACTATTAATGCAAAAACTATACTTATAGCAAACGACATTAGTAATACTTTTACTTGAAAATTCATTTTATATTTTCATTCCTTTCTTCCTTATATACCAAAAGGTATATTTAATCTTTTGTAACTATTTCTTTTTTTCATCTAATTTATCGATTATTTCATTTACTATAATTCTTTCATCAAATGGAAATTTTTCTCCATTTATTTCCTGATATGGTTCATGACCCTTACCTGCAAGAACTATTATATCTCTTTTATTAGCCATTTTTATTGCATTTTCGATAGCTTGAACTCTATCAACAACAACCTCATATTTTCCACTAGTTTTCTTTATTCCATCTTCTATTTGATCAACAATTTTTTGAGGATCTTCTGTTCTTGGATTATCTGATGTAATGATTGTATAATCAGCTATTCTTCCTGATATTTCACCCATCAAAGGTCTCTTTCCTGAATCTCTATCTCCTCCGCAACCAAATACAGAAATTAATCTTCCTCTAGTATATGATTTAACTGCACTTAAGATATTCTCTAAGCTCTCTGGTGAATGAGCATAGTCGATCATTATTGTAAGCTCTTTTTTATTATCTACAAGCTCACTTCTACCTGGAACTCTAACTTCTTCAAGAGCTACTTTAATATTTTCTGCACTACATTTCATTTCCTTTGCAATACTAATAGCAGCCAATGCATTGTATACACTAAATCTACCTGGAATGCAAACTTTAACTCTTTCATTTCTATTTTCAAGTTTTACTTTAAAGTCAACATATGAATTTGTAATAGTAATATCCTTAGCTAATAATGAACAAAAATTATCAATCCCATACGTTGTTATTTTTGCATCAGGTAACATTTTTGGAACCTTCGCAACCATTAAATCATCTGCATTTGCAAAACATACCTTACTCATTTTAAATAGTTTTATTTTTGACTCAAAATAATCTTGCATATCTGGATGCTCTTTTGGACTTATATGATCCTCTGAGAAATTTGTAAAAACAGCTATATCAAAGTCACATCCAGCAACTCTATTTAATTTCAAACTTTGTGAAGAAACCTCCATAACAACAGCATCACATTTAGCATCTACCATTTTTGCAAATAGCTCTTGAAGTTTGTTGCTCTCAGGAGTTGTTCTATCGCTATCTTCTAATTTTTCCTCTCCTATATATGTAGCAATTGTACCTATTAAACCAACTTTTAATCCTTGTTTTTCGAGAATTTTCTTTGTCATAAAAGATGTCGTAGTCTTTCCCTTCGTACCAGTTATACCTATTAATTTGAATTTTTTAGAAGGATTATCATAGTAATTGCATGCACTAATTGCAAGGCCAAGTCTTGTATCAGGAACAACAATTACAGTAACATATTTAACCATAACCTTTAATAGTTCTTTATCTATATCTGGTTCAGTCATTACAGCAACTGCCCCACTCTTTATTGCATCTTTTATATAGTCATTTCCATTTACATCAAAACCTTTGATTGCAACAAAAAGTCCGCCCTTTTTAATCTTTCTTGAATCACTCTCAAGATTAGTTATATCTATATCTAAATCGCCTTTAGCTTTAATTCCATCTATTCCTGCTAGTATTTTCTTAAGCTCCATATAATACCTCCTACGTCGAATTTGTTTATATTATATAACTAAATTTTCTTTTTGTATACGAAAGTTTAATATTTTTTATGTATTTTCAAGCAACTCGGCAAAAAAATTTAAATACTTAATTAATTAATATTACAAAGAGCTAAAAAAAGAACACATAAATAATATCACATCATACTTTAGGATAATATTTGTTCATACCTTATTGCATAAAAAAAGATTTAAGTTATCTAATAACCTAAATCTAAAAAAACTATTATTTAATTTCGTTTTTCAATATTTCAGCAATTTTTTCAACAGCAAAAGAATTATCGTAATGTCTATCTTTACATGCTGAAACCTTTAATATTTTTTCTTCAAGCATATTTACATCGTCACAAAAATCTATATATCCAAGATTTTTTAACCATTTATATGATTCCTTAATTTTGTGAGTGTAACTTCCAAATACGACACATGGAGTCTCAGTCACAGCTGAAAAAATCATTCCGTGCAATCTGTCAGTAATTACAAGTTTACAAGTGTTTAGTTGTTTGAATTTTTCTCTTACAGTTTTTTCTCTAAGATCACCATCTATATTTGTAACATCCTCACCAAGATGCATATCCGACTTAATATAATTGCCATACATATTATTTACTATATTAATAATTCTTTCTTGTGCATTGCTACTTAATGTTTTTTCCTTATCACTTCTAAACATTAATAGCACATTATTTCTTTCATAATCAAAATGCTCTCTCATCGTCATTACAATATCTGGAGTTAAATACACTTTACATTTATCAAAGTTGTTTTTCATAAATTCATATGATTTTTCTTCTCTAGCCATTATAGTTAAATCTTTATGGCCATTATATATTCTCTTTGATTCATTTAGCTCATCAATGCTGTCAAAATGCGAAGTTTGTGGAAATACTATAATCTTGTTATTTGGAAACATTTCAATAATAGCTCTTCTCCCTTTTTCTGGAACATCATATGTATCACCAATGTTTCCACCACCATGCATTAATAAAATATCGTCATCATTTATAATATCCTTTTTTTCTAACACGCTTTGAAGAAGCGTTTTTTCTGGAAATTCTATTGTCTCAAAATCTGGAAAATATTTCTTAATTAATTCTTCCTCTGCTAATGCAATAGCTTGATCTCCAATATTTCCATGATGTGGCATGCCCATAAATACAATCTTTCTCATTTTTCTCCCCCTGTAGTTAATTAAGTGATAATTATTCTATAATTTTTACAATTTGCGCTAAATATTCTTTGTCTTCAACGTTTTCGGTTTTATTTCCATTATCAACTTCGTAGACATATTTATTCTCGATTTTTTCCTTCTTATCTGCATGTCTCAAAAACCATTCATACTCTATATCAAAATGACCTACGTCTAATGCTTGATATCCGCACTTTGCCATTTCAAAAGCTAGTAATGTTGCCGTTGGACCAAGAGCAATTAAAAATAAATGATTTTTGTCAAATTGCTTCATTGTTTCAATAATTTTGTCATATTTATCAAATGAATTCTCTGCTGGACAAATAATTCTTTTTACAGATTTAGCACCTTCCAAAATATCATTACCAACACCAACTCGAGTCTGTGCACCTTCACAAATAACAATATCTCTATTTTTCCATATGCTCTTTAATTTTGTAAAATTCTTTTCACACTGGCTCTTATCTTTATATCTTATATATAACCTTGTTAGATTTGCTGTTAAATATTCTTTTTCTGAATCTAAATATTTAAGCCAAACAGATCTAACTCTAGCCATATTATCAACCCAAAATTCCTTACTTTCTTCAGTTATATTGTCAAAATTATTTATTGCATCAGGAACCCCAACGAAACAAAAATCCTGTTTAGCAGTTAGTACATCTTCTAATCGCTTTGCAATTTCTGGTGTAGACCTTTGAAATCCTAAGCTTTTGCCTAATATGATATCTAGCTCTCCATCACCAAATCTGCACAAAGATTTTTTCTGTGTAATTATTTTATCAAGTGATTCCTCGACACTAAGAATTTTTATAGGAGATTCCTTCATCTCCTTAAGTAGTTTTTCAAGTAATTCTTTATTAACTTCACCCATAACTGAAATCTCCTTTTAATCTTTGTTTATTATTTTTTCTAGCACTTCCCAATAACATGGATTAATATAATCGTATTGATTGTCTTTTTTAGCATTTTTTAAAACTTCAATAATTTCGTATTCTCTCTCATCTCTAACGTTAGAAACAACACCCTCAATATACTTATTATAATAATCATTATATATTGTTGAAATAAACTTCAGTTTTTGCTCTCTATCATCGCTTTGCTCTTTAAAAACCTTTCCGGCCAATTCTATACAATTTTCCAGATATCTCCTTAATACTTTAAACTCAAGTTCACGATTATCAATATTTCTAAAATAATTAGCAGCCTCTTCATATGCCATTAAATTATCTTCAATCCTTTGCTGTTTTATTATTTTTCTCATAATGCTATTTTTAGTCTGCATATATCCGTGCATAACTTTATTTATTGAAACAATTCTTTTACAGTTATGCAAAATTTTGTACGTAGTAAATTCATCTTCATGCAATTTTCCCACTGGAAATCTTACATTATTAAATAGTGCTCTTTTATATAATTTATTCCAAACAACAACTTTTTGTATATATGGTTGTAATCTAGGTCCATATAGCTCTCTTAATGCGGAAATATTATCTTCGACTGTTACTTGACAGTTTCGTTTTTTATTTTCATCATCTATAATACTTTGAACGTTCTCTATATTTTCCACATCAACTCTAAGAAACTGACATTCTGCAATATCAGTTTCTTTTTCTTCCATTATATTATACAATTCTTCATAAAAGTCTGGATGAATGTAGTCATCACTATCAACAAATCCAATTAAATCACCATTTGAATTATCAATTCCTGCATTTCTAGCATCCGCTAATCCTCCATTAGACTTATGGATGACTTTAATTCTATTATCCAATTTCGATAAATCGTCACAAATTCTTCCAGAGCTATCTGTTGATCCATCATCAACAATAATAATCTCAAGATTTTTATACTTCTGGTTAATAATACTGCGTATACATTGTTCCACATATTTTTCGACATTGTAAACAGGAACTACAACGCTTATCAATGGTTTATTTTCCATAGAATATTTTCTCCTTAAATTTTTTCCAAGCTTCAAATGTTCTAATATATTCGTCATAGTCATCTTCTACTTTTTTATCAAATCTATCTAGCACATCAATTAATCTTGTAAAATCAATTTTTGTAAATATCTTATTTATCTTAGGAATACTCATCTCCAAGTTCTTACGAGTTTTATCTATTATATCTCTATAGTTTTCCTTGTCAGTTATATAAATTAATAAAGGCTTATATTTTATCCATCCCACAGATGCCCAGAAAAATCTTTCCTCGATACTTCCGTCCTCCAAATTAATTTTCTGTAACTCTGTTGGATATTTACGTTTTGGAATACCTGTATACCTTAAGAAGCTGTCATGAAAATGATACGTAGGTACAGATAAACATGTTTTATCCCCAAGAAATGTTGAGAAAAATGCATCTTCGCCTCTTGCCTGGAATGGATTAAAGAATGGTGGAACATCATGTAGTTTTCTCAAATTTATACATATACCTGATGCAAGGACCCAATTCTTAGTTCCAACATCTTGCATTTCGACTACTTTTCTATCTTTCAAAATGTTCTTGTTGGCAAATGAAATACCATTTTTATTCTCTTTTAATTGTTTCTTGACACCTTCCCAAGTAACAGCTTCATTACTAACACCTTCAATATATCTTCTAAAGTCATCCTCACTTATTGTCTTTCCAAACTCAATTGGTGGTATTGGTGACATATATCCGCATCTGTGACCAAATGTTATATGAGCATTTTCTATATTATTTAAATGTGTCAATATATTGTTTTCTTGTTGCCAATGTAGCTCTTCATTCTTTTCAATACATGATACCGGATACTCATCATCGTCCCAGAATAATAAGTAATCAATTTTTCTCTTCAAAGCAAAATACATTATAGAATTTCTAGCCTTTGCATATCCATTTCCAAGTATTAAATCGATTTCGTCCTTTTTAATTTTATAACGAGAAGCTAGAATCTTCTTTTCCTCTTCAATATCTTCAGGGGTAATGTATTTTACGTTCATATTCTTATATACAGACGGAATGATGTTGTAAAATTCATTTCTTGCTGTCATTTGATAGTTTAAATCAAACAAAATAAAAAAAGTAAAATTTACTTTTTTTCCAGACATCTTTCCTTGTTCTAATATGCTTTTGTAATAATTATTTATTATTCTACATACATTTGGTCTTCCAGCTAAGAAACCAATTCCAAATTCAATCTTTTCTGACATTTTACATAACCTTCTTCTATTTTTCTACATTTTTATAATTATAACAAATTTCATACAAGTTAGTCAATAGTTTTATGTTCACTTATTTTGATGATATCCCAATTAATAAAACATCTTTCTATTTTGTCAGATTTTGAACTATAAAAGACATCAATATTTAACCAAAATCTTATTTCCTCTGTTTATTTTTATTCCTTCCACAGGTATCTGTTCTTTTATTATTATCTTTTCTTTATCATCTTCATTTATCTCGCTTGAATCGAGTTCAACACTTATCTCCCT
Source organism: Clostridia bacterium (assembly GCA_017515985.1). Classification (GTDB taxonomy): domain Bacteria; phylum Bacillota; class Clostridia; order TANB77; family CAG-508; genus CAG-492. Next base: position 7,830 of record JAFWDV010000018.1, on the reverse strand, counting down.
TAGTATTTTTTCAGCTTCAGCAATTGACAACCCTGTGATATCCGGAACACATACCTCCTCAATATCATCAATTTCATCTTTATTTTCCTGGCAAACATTTAAATATGGTAATATTTCACTTAATATTTGCCCTCCCACTGGAGCTGCAACACCTCCACCCTGGTGTCCACCTTCGCCTGTAGGATTATACAATGTAATAAGAACAACGACCTGTGGGTCTGAAATAGGAGCAACTCCAACAAAGGAAGTTACATATTTTCCCGTATTAACTCCATCTTCCGATGTTCCTGTCTTTCCGCCAATTGCATATCCCTTTACCTGTGCATTTTTACCTGTTCCCTCTGCAACAACTGACTCCATCATACTCAAAACATTTTTAGACGTTTCTTCCGATAAAACAGTATCCTTTATTTTAGTGTCAATGTATGTTACTTCACCACTCTGACTATTTACAATTCCTTTCACAACTCTTGGCACTACATATTTTCCACCATTTGCAATACTAGAAACAGCTGTAGCCATTTGTATTGGAGTTACTTCAAATCTTTGACCAAAGGAAATAGTAGCAAGTTCAACAGGTCCTACCTTTTCTTCTTTTAAGAAGATACTCCCACCTTCACCAGGCAGATCTATCCCAGTTTTTTGCAATAATCCAAATTTTCTAAGATAAGAATAGTATTTATTAACACCTAATCTTTGCCCCAGAGCAATAAATACTGGATTACACGAGTTCATTAGTGCTTCTCTCAAGCTCTCTGCACCATGAGGCCTATAATATCTCCAACACTTTATTCTAACACCTGCAATTGTAATTCCTCCTCCACAATTAAATTCACCTGCTTTATCAGTTTCAGTTATTCCTTCTTCAAGAGCTGAAGATGCTGTCACAAGTTTAAATGTCGAACCCGGTTCATATGAATCAGAAATTGCTTTATTTCTCCACATGTTTTGCTGTATTGCAGTTTTTTCTTCTTTAGACATATTATCCCAATTGTCTTTCTGCTCATCCAATACCGGCATATATGGATCATTTAAATTATAGTTCGGATACCCAGCCATTGCTAAAATATCTCCATTTTGTGGATTCATTACAATAATATTTCCACCATCTGTGCACACATTATCTATGCATGCCTCCTCAAGATATTTCTCAACAATTCCCTGGATAGTTGCATCAATAGTTAAAATTAAATCATTGCCATCTACTGCGTCAATATAATTTTCTCCTTCATCATCTAAATTACTCCCCTTCGCATCCGTTAATTTCACAATATTACCCGGCTTACCTTTAAGCTCTTCATCGTACTTTGCTTCAATTCCCATCAATCCCTGATTATCACTGCCACAAAATCCAATTATCTGTGAAGCCAATGTATTATACGGATAGTATCTTTTAGTATCAACATCTATATTAACTCCAGTCGTTATTGAATTACCTGCAAGCCACGCTCTTAGCTCATTTGCTTTATCTGAATCTACTTTTTTTGCAATTGATTCTATAGATGTTTTTTTTGAAATCTTCTTAAGTGTTTTTTTATAATCCAAATCAAAAAGTTCGCTTAATTTTTTTGCAACCTTTTCTTTGTCTTCTTTTTTTATATTAACAGGATTAACTGAAACGCTCTGAGTTGACGCACTAACAGCCAGAATTCTTTTACCAGTTGCATCATAGATAGTTCCTCTTTTAGGACTAAACGATCGCTCTAAGGTTTGTTGTGTATATGCCCTATTTTTAAGCATATCACCTATTATAAAATCAAGCCAAAAAATTCTAAAACCAAGTCCAGTCATTATAAATAAAATAACAAAAATCATAACTTTTAAACGTTTTTTTCTTGTAATCTCACCGGTCTTCTTTAGTATCTTAACCCTATCCTTTTTGCTTAATTTTTTTCTCATTTTTTTAATGTTGCTCATCATTCACCAGACCTATTATCTTTTTTATAAATAATATTAATCTGACAAAAAAAAAGACTAAATTTATATTTTAAAATTTAGTCTTTAATTTATATTAAAAAATTGTTTTATGTTATTAACTATATCTGAAAATGTATTTTGATTATTTACTTTAATAAGACTTTCTGATTTAGCTTCAACATATTCTTTCTTCGGTAAATTAATATATACCTTTTGGCTATTGTTTAATTTATTCATTCCAAGCTTTTCTTTTGCAAGCTGTTCAACACTAGTTAAATTAAGTTGATTTTCGATACCTACTTCAATCTGTTCATTAACTTTTTGAATTTCAGCAAGCTCAGATTTTAGGCTTTCCTTTTGATTAAACTTTTCATTTATTATTGAGTTTCTATAACTTATGGTAAATAGTACAGTAAATCCGAACAAAATATAACAAACAAGTTTAGCTTTCCTATTCAGCTCCTCTTTTGAAATCTTAACTGTCTGTTTAGATTTCTGACTTTCTTGTTTATTACTTTTCTTCTTAGCACTTTTGTTAACTTTTTTAGTTTCACTTTTTTGCTCTGGTTCGTATTCTGGCTGTAACTTTTTTGGGCTCGTTTCAAATTGGTACCCTTTGTACCCTTGATAACCATACACCCTATTTGCCATAAGTTCTCACCTCTTTTCTTTCAAAAATTCTTAGCTTAGCGCTCTGCGCTCTGCTATTCAATTTTAGCTCTTCTTCTGTTGAAACTATTGGTTTTTTATTTATAATTCTTCCATATGATTTATAATTACATACACAATATGGTAAATCCTTCGGACATGTACATTTGCCCTCAGCATCCGAATATGCCTGCTTCACGGCTCTATCCTCTAATGAATGGAACGTTATTATACAAAGCCTTCCTCCATCTTTAAGAGCTTGAATACTGTTCATTACCGTATCATACAATGGTTTTAATTCGTTATTTACTTCAATTCTAATAGCTTGAAAGGTTCTCTTAGCAGGATGACCATCTTTTTGTTTAGACTTTGGAATAGATTTTTCTATAATAGAAACCAAATCCTCAGTAGTTTCTATCTCTCTTTTTTTGCGCTCAATACAAATATTTCTAGCAATGCTTTTTGAAAAGCGCTCTTCACCATACTCAAAAATTATATCTGCCAACGCTTCCTCAGAATACGTATTAACAACAATTTTAGCAGTTAAATCTTGAGTTTTGTCCATTCTCATATCTAATTCATTACTTCCGATGTAACTAAATCCTCTAGACTTTTCATCTAGCTGATATGAAGAAACACCTAAGTCTAATAATATTCCATCAACCTTAGGAATATTAATCTCATTTAAAATGCTACTAATATCATCATGATTTCCATGAATATATTTCACATTATTATAATCTTTTAAATTTTCTTTTGCGGCGCATAACGCCTCTTCATCTCTATCTATACCTATTAACAAGCCTTTGTTTGATAAGTGCTCAAGTATAACCTTGCTGTGACCAGCACCTCCCAAAGTTCCATCTACATATATACCATCTGGCTTAATATTTAAGCCTTGTATACATTCGTCTAACAGTACAGGTTTATGCTTAAATTCCAAATATTCACCTTCTATTTTCAGATTCTCCTTTTAGCTAACGCCAAAAAGGATACTCCTATTATAACATAACGGTTGGTATAATGAAATACCAACCTGCTATGTAACTTAATATCTGTATCTTTCGTATCTAAAATTTACTTTTGTACCCATCAAACTTTAGTGTATTATTCTATTTTTCTTCAGTAAACGCCATCTTTTGTGGTATTTGCTTAGCTTTATCTTTTGTATTTCTAAAAATTTTTTCTTTTGTATCTTAAGGTTTTATCTTTAGTTTTTTATATAAACTTTTGCAAGTTATATACCTAGCATAGTCATATTTTCTGCTAACTCGTCTGCAGAAATATTCTTATCGCTATTGTAATCTTTCCATTTATTCTTGTTCCATATTTCAATTCTAGTTCCTACACCAATGATTACAACTTCTTTTGTGATATCTGCATATTCTCTCAAGTTATTAACAATCAAGAATCTGCCTTGTTTATCAAGCTCACACTCTGTTGCACCAGATAGAAAGAATCTAACGAAATCTCTTGCTGTTTTGTTAGTTAGTGGAAGCTCTTTTAATTTAGCTTCGAAGTTCGACCATTCTATCTGAGAAAAAACAAATAAACACCCATCTAAACCTTTTGTAATAATAAAACGTTCTCCTATGTCAGATCTTAATCTCACTGGCATAATTACTCTTCCTTTGTCGTCTAGTGAATGCTCGTATTCTCCAATTAACATTGGCCTCACCTCACTTACCAGATGGCTCCACTTTCTACCACTTTCTACCACCTTAATTAGATTGTAATACAACGTTTTTTAAATTGCAACACTTTTTTTAAAATTTTTTTAAGGTTATCCTTGATTTTTCGGCATTTTCAAACTTTTGTTTGTTTTTATGTATATCTCGTCAACCTCTGTATCCTTCTATTTTCAATGCTTATATGGTATAAATGTGTTTACGGTTTTATGGAATATTTGTTCTATTATTTTTATAAAAAAATATTTAATTTACTAATATTTTTTATATGATAAGAGCAAAAAAAAACAGTTAGAAAAATCTAACTGTTTTTTCTTTGGCGGAGAGGGTGGGATTCGAACCCACGGTAGGCTATTAACCTACGCCAATTTTCAAGACTGGTGCCATAAACCAACTCGACCACCTCTCCGTTTGGAACATTATTATATTAGCACAGGTATGTTATGATGTCAAGAAATTTTTATAAAAATATGATAATTTGTAAAGAATGCTTGACTTTTTATATTTAATTTGATATTATGATTTTGTTGACGCGGGAATAGCTCAGTTGATAGAGCGCTGCCTTGCCAAGGCAGAGGTCGCGGGTTTGAGCCCCGTTTCCCGCTCCATAAATTTTATTACAATTATTTGTAATAAAATTTATTTTTTAGTAATACATTTTTATAAACGGCGATATAGCCAAGTGGTAAGGCACGAGTCTGCAAAACTCTGATCCCCGGTTCGAATCCGGGTGTCGCCTCCAAATAAAAAAGTTGCACTTAGTGCAACTTTTTTTACTATTATAAAGAGGATTCGAACCGGAGGTTCGAAGATCGGGTTAAGTTAGCTGTGCGAAATGCAATGAGCTACAGATAACTTATGCAGCGAGCGATAGCGAGTCGTTGTCGCCTCCAAATAAAAAAGTTGCACTTAGTGCAACTTTTTTTGTACTATCAAAAAGAGGATTCGAACCTCTCTTAATATTATCTTCCCTTATACAAATAATTCTGTGGATTCTGTGCCACACCATTTATTCTAATCTCAAAATGACAATGCGGTCCTGTAGAAATTCCTGTAGATCCCATTGCTGCAATCTGTTGCCCTTGCTCAACTGTTTCCCCTTCTGAAACTAGCAATCTACTATTATGACCATAATATGTTTGAATTCCATTACCATGAGATATTATGACTAAATTTCCATATCCTCCGCTATTATATTTAGCATATGTAACTGTACCAGAAGCAGCAGCCCTTATTGCAGATCCTGTTGAATTTGCAATATCTAAGCCTTTATGATTATCTCTTCTTCTTATACCAAATCTAGAAGTTATAATTCCCTGTGCAGGTTCAATCATATCCATGCCAAGACTTGCCACATGTTCAACTCTACCATTATATTTATTTTTAGGCTTTTCCTCAAATAAACCAGTTACGCAATCATCGATTGGTGTAAAACTAGCCAAGTTAGTATCATATCTCTCCACAATTTTAACATTATCTATATTATTGCTTTCCTTCTCCTTAAGCTTACTCATTACTTGCTCAGCTTCAGGATATTTCGAAACGAAATATTTATCCTCACCATTTAATTGAATTGCAAAATATTTATAATAAGTAATACCTGCAGAAATAACAGCATTATATATATCATCATCATTCGTTTCGATGTTTCTCTTAAGAAAAGTCATGCTATATGTAGGTAAAACATCAATATCAACATATGCCAAATTATCATTATCATTGTTACCATTTTCTATGTATGAATTAATTCGCTCCTGCAACTTCGTCTTGCTTGAACTATAACCTATAAATTCACCATTATATGTAACAATATATGCTCTCTTATAAAAACACATAATAATAGCAACGATTAAAAAAACAGCAATACTAATCAAAATAAAAAATCTTAGCGAATGCCTTACATTAACGATAGTCTTTTTTATTACGCTAATTTTACCTACACCCCCTTTCGCCTGAAATCAACACTATGAAAATAATCATATACATTTTTTTATATCATCAAAAACCTTCTTATCAACATAACCTGAAAATTTATCTACGTTTGATCTCACCATTGTTCCACTGATAGGAACAAATTCTCTTTTGAAATCAACCACTCTATTTGATACATTCAAATTTTTAGCCACAAGCTTACCGTATTCTTCGCTTGAATAAAAATGCGTAGCTTTAACATCGCCCAGCATTTCCTTTAAATAATCCGTTTGAATTTTTGCTCTTCTTTCATCCATACCATATTCCTTAGGTGGATTTTTAGCAAGAATAACTTTAACATTTGGATATAGTTCCTTAATCCAATTAGCTCTTTCTTCTGTAGGTATATCTATTAAATCTGTTTTATACACAATTACATATAGCTCGTCCATCTCTTTAATTGCAGTTTCAATAAGGTATTGATGGCCTTTATGCAACGGTGCAAATTTTCCAATAGTAAAACCTATCTTTTTCACTTCAACCTCCATTGTTTAACACATATCATCAAATAATTTATAAATATAATATATATTTTATGTCTCACAAAAATTGCTCTATCATTATACAATTTTTTAACATATTTTTCAAGATTACTTATTTAGATCTAATTTGATAAAAAAGCGGAATAAATTCCGCCCTTTAGAGCTCTACAAATTAGGGCTCTTTTCTTTGCAATTATTTTTTCTTTTGTTTTTATATTATCGGAGGTTCAAATGTCTGAATTTACGATAAAACAAATTTTGTGTGATCATTGGGATAACTTCGTTGTCCGCAATCCAGAATTAGATATTCGCCAAGTTGTTTTTGAAGAAGTAGAAAAGATACTCACTTGTGGAAACCCAGATTATGGTTGTGCAATTTATGTTTGTGATTGTTGCAAAAAAATTGTACGAGTCCCATTTCGATGCAAGTCCAGATTTTGCAATACTTGTGGCGTAAAATATGCTCAAGATAGGGCTCTATCCATGGCAAAAAAATCTATTCATTGTAAGCATAGACATATTGTCTTTACAATGTCTGATAAGTTATGGCCATTTTTTCAAAAATATCGTGAGCTCTTAGATGGATTATTCGAAGCAGCTTCAAATTCGATATTGTCATGGTTTTACGAAATGAATAAATCTCAAAATTTTACTCCCGGAATCATGTGCACTTTACACACTTTTGGTCGAGATTTAAAATGGAATCCACACATTCATATGCTCTGCACAGAAGGAGGTGCAGGAAATACCGAGGTTTTCAGAATCGTAAAACACATTAACTTCAAAGCACTTCGTTTCAGGTGGCAAAAATTACTTTTTGATTATTTACAATCACATTTGCCAACCCATGAACAGAAACGTTTCAAAGCATTAAAGAACGCGCTTTACAATGAATATGATAATGGCTTCTACGTATATGCAAAACCAGACAATATCTCATCAATAAATCAAACAATTAATTATGTTGTAAGATACACGGGTAGACCCGCAATGGCACAATCAAGAATTATTGACTATGATGGAACATACGTTACTTATTATTATGAACGTCATGAAGACGGAAAACGCATTGAAGAAAAAGTTCATGCTTATGAATTTATACAAAAATTAATAATTCATATACC
>JAFWDV010000017.1 GCA_017515985.1 Clostridia bacterium | reverse complement strand
ACAACAGGAACACTAGCTTTTGGAATAACAATAATAGATAATGATAGATATTATTTCTATGAGACAGATGGAAAGTTATGTAAAAAAGGTTGGGTTTCAGTAAATGGAAATGCATATTATGCAGATACAACAACAGGAAAATTAGCAGTAGGGATGAAAAAAATAGGAAGTAATACATACTATTTTAATGAAGAAGGTATACAACAAAAAGGAAAAGTTGTAACAATAGGAAATGATAAATATTATTTTCAAGACAATGGAAGATTATACAAAGGTGGATGGATAAGTATAGGTGGAAAGCCATACTATGCAGATACAACAACAGGAAAATTAGCAATAGGAATGAAAAAAATAGGAAGTAATACATACTATTTTAATGAAGAAGGTATACAACAAAAAGGAAAAGTTATAACAATAGGAAATGATAAATATTATTTTCAAGATAATGGAAGACTATACAAAGATGGATGGATTGAAATAGGTGGAAATAGCTACTATGCAGATAAAACAACAGGAACACTAGCTTGGGGAATAAAAACAATAGGAAATGATTCATACTACTTTGATGAAAACTGTGAGTTGTATAAATCTGGATGGTTTATATTCAACAATGATCAATATTATTCAAATACAACAACAGGAACTTTAGCTACTGGATTAAATACTGTTAATGGTAAGAAATACTATTTTAGTGACCTGGGTTCAATGCAAACTGGAGATATTACATTAGATGATCAAACATATTATTTTAATGAATTAGGATATATGGAACTTCGTGATAATTATAGCTATATGCAAGAAGATTATTGTTATAATATCGAAAATGGTAATGCAAGAATTGTTTGGTATGAAGGTACTGCCTCAAATATTATTGTACCAAGTTCAATAGGAGATTATCCAGTTATTAGAATTGGCAATAATGCTTTCTTTAGAAGTAGAAATATCATACAAAATGTTGTACTTGAAGATGGTATAAGAATTATTGAAGAAAATGCTTTTTATGCTTGTGATAAATTAAAGAGCATTACGTTCCCAGATAGTATTACAAGAATCAGTGAAAATGCATTTGGTAGATGTTCAAGCCTTGAAGAAGTTAATATGACTAACAAAGCAGCTGTTAATATTAGAGATGGTGCATTTGAGGATTGTACTAGTCTAAAACAAATAGAATTATCTAATAGAGCTACAGTATTAAGTTCTGTTTTTGCTCGTTGTACTAGTCTGGAGACTGTTAAATTACCAGCTGTATATGGTGAAATTCCATATAAGTTTTTCTCTGGATGTACAAATTTAAAGAATGTAGAGATTCCAATATATGTTAAAAAGATAGGTGACTATGCATTTGAGAATTGTACTGGTTTAACAGCACTTACTATTCCAAAAGAAGTTACAACTATAGGTGAAAATGCATTCAGTGGATGTACAAATATAACATTATACGTTGAAAAAAATTCACCTGCTTATACATTTGCTATTGATAACAATATTAACTATATTGTTGTAGGAGAAGAGGTTTCTAATGAAACATACAGATATTATTATTATCAATTAGATGATAAAGCTAAGATTTTATACGATGAGATCGTTGATCATTTAGATGCTATAAAGAGCGGTGTTGATAGTATTATCCTTTCTAATAGGGTTAATGAATATGCTCAAGAACATGGTATTAATAGTTTCTTTGATGGAACTATGCAAAATGCAGTTAATGCTTTTAACTTAGATTATGCAGATGTGTTCTATTGGGATTGTACAAAAACATCCATTAGCTATTATGGTTCTACATTCTACTTTAAAGCACATAATGGTGCTAGTAATTTCTTAGAGGATGAGTTTAATTCAGCTGCTAAAGTTGAAATTGCTTATAATAAAGTTGATACTAAGATCAATCAAATTATGAATGGTATTAGCTCTGACAGTACTGATTATGAGATTGTAGCTATTGTTCATGATTGGTTAGTGGATAATTTAGATTATGATTATACTTTTAGTACTAACTGTCATAATGTATATGGTACTTTAGTTGAATCTAAACCTGTATGTGAAGGTTATGCTAGAACATTTAAAACTTTGATGGATAAATATGATATTCCATGTATTATTGTTACAGGAACTGGCATCAATAGCGCTAGCAGTGGTGCTCATGCTTGGAATTATGTTCAATTAGATGGTGAATGGTATGCTATGGATGTTACTTGGGATGATCCTAGGATTAATGGTGAAGGTGCACCAAGCCAGGAATGGTTAAACCAAATACATCATACATATTTCTTAAGAGGAGCAAATAATGCGAATTTTATAAGTTCTCATATTTTGGATGATGATTTTGAGGTTCCAACATTAAATGGTAGTGACTATGCAGGAGCTGCGTAGGAAAGTTAATTAAATATATGAAGTCGAAAAATGTCGAAATATGCAGATAAAAATAATTTGCATATTTCGACATTTTTTGATATTCTAACTAAAAGTGTATATTACTATTTAAGGAGATTTTAATGAGAAGTGATTATAACCAAGGAAAAAGAATTGTAGATGAAAATAAATCTAAGGAAAATATTGTATTAACCGTTGTTTCATATGTATTTTCTGTTTTTTTTATTTTGAGTGGTCTTGTATATAGCAAAGAAGCTGCTGGACCATCAATAGCAATAATGCTTGCTGGAATAATATTATTACCACAAGTTAGAAAAATATTGAATGGGATAAAATATTTAAAAATAGGTAAATATTTTATTTTTACGATATTATTTTTCACTTTTATAAATGGAATACCTAGCAATGATGCAACAACATCTAATTCAGGAGTAATAGCGGATAACAATGACGTTTATGAAACTCAAAGTGAAGAAAGTACTAATACAGAAGATTCTATAGAGCCAGTTACTCCAACGGTACCATCTTTTGAGAATGGAGAGTATAGCGGAGAGTTTAATGATAATAAAAGAGAGGGAAATGGAACTTTTACATGGAAAGATGGTACAAAATATGAAGGTGAGTGGAAAGATGATAAGATAAGCGGAAAAGGTAAAATTACATTTGCTGAAGGTGATTCATACGATGGAAGCTTCGAAAACAATAAGATGTCTGGAACGGGAACATATACATTTAAAAATGGAGATAAGTACACAGGAAGTTTTAAGGATGATTGTATGAATGGAGAAGGTACGTACACATTTTCAGATGGAGATGTATATAAAGGTAGTTTTTCAGATAATAAGTTTAATGGAAAAGGTACATATACTAAAAATGGGAAAAGTTATACTGGAACTTGGACAAATAACAAGTATTCAAAGTAGGAGGAATCTATGGAAAATGAAAAATTTTTATCTAAGGTAAATAGAAAAATATCTGATTTCTTATATGAGGAAGAAGGTAATATAAGTAGGGGGAAAATATTAACAGTTGGATCATTGGTATTATTAGCTGGAATAATATTTGCAGATGAAGTTTTGGCAGCCCATAGATCGCATTCATCGCATAGATCTCATTCTTCACATTCATCTGGAAGTTCCGGAGGACATTACAGTCACCAAAGTCATCGAAGCCATCAAAGCCATAGTAGTGGTTCATCAACACATGGTAACAGCAGTTCAACTCATTATAGTAGCTCTAATAGTGGCATTACTTCAGGAAACTCAACAAATAATAGCGTGACAACGACGAAACCTGTAGAAACAATTCCAGACTTTAATGAACCACAAATACCACTTAAAACACCAATGCCATAGAGGAGATTAATAAATGAATAATAGTAAAATTAATATAGTTAAAGAAGAAAATCTTATTGAGCTATACTTAGACGAAAGAATATATAACTTAGTAGTTATAAAAAAGGCACTTTTTAATTATATAGAAGACTGCTACTATATGCTTGATCATTTTGATGAAAATATTATTCTTGTGAAAATATATTTAAAGGATCAGAATACTAATATAGATGAGTACATTAAAAAGTTATATAATGAGCTTTTTAACGAGTCATTAAGATATGACATTATGATACAAACAAAGAACATAAGGGAATTAATTTTAGGTAGGGCATTATATACTACCTGTATAGATACAGACGAAAATACTGTTGATTACGATAACAATGACAAAAATCATGATATAAATGAAATTGCTGTAAATTGGTTTGATAAGAATAGAGGACAAGAATGTTAGTTTATTTGCAAAGTATTATTGTTGTTTTATTATGTGTATATGCGTCCATAACAGATATAAAGAGCAAGAAGATATACAATAAAATTGTACTAGTTTCATTGGCTGTTAGTTCATGCATATACATAGTATTTTATAAGGAGATTGAAACAGAATTTATAGTTAGTCACATCATAAATAACATCATAACACTGATACTATCCTTCTTATTTTACTATTTTAAAATATGGGCAGCAGGAGATGCAAAGTTATTTTGGGTTATATCGTTCATTATCCCTTTCTCAATATATGAAGCGCCAAAAGAAAATATATTTCCATCTGTTTTTTTATTAATTATGATATTTAGTAGTGCTTTTATATATGTAGCTATTGAAACCGTAATATTATGGATTAAAGATAGAGAAAAATTTACAAAAACTTCTTTGGTTAGATTATCTAGAATAAATTGGATAGACTTTTCCATACAATACTTTACGGCATATTTCTCTATTATGCTGATTAATAATATTATAAGCACATTTTTTCCAGAATTTAATAGATATAATGGTGCTCTATTGCTGATTTGTAATATGCTATTTATTACTTTTTTATATAGAGCTGTTTCAAAACGAAGAAACTATGTAATCATAATGATAATAGCTATATTATTAAATATTATATATACTTTTTTATATGGATTTGTTATATATTCTATTAACATAAAAATGATTTTTCTTGTTTTGATTTTATTTTTATTTAGGCAGATATCAGAAAAATACAACTATGAAGAAATTAATGTTGATGATTTAAAACCAGGTATGATACTTGCTTTTGAGACTATATTAATGTTCTATGGATCGAAGGTAAAGGGGTTACCAGAAAAGACAACAGAAACTACAGATTCAAGAATTACAGAAGCGGAAATTGATAGTATAAAAAGATGGAGTAGAACAAAAAAAGGAAGAAAACAGATTGTAATAGTGAGACATATGCCATTTGCTCCATTTATTTTTGTTGGAACAACAATATATTTAGTTATAAAAGTAATTCTATAGGAGAATGTATATGAAAAATAGACCATTTATATTAAAAGGAAAAATAAGTGTTAAAAGTGAAGATTATTACATAATTGGAAGATTAGTAAAAAATGATAATACTGATAATAAATCCAATTATATACAAATAATAGATAAAGAGCATATAGATTTGTATGAAGATGGATATTTGGGATATATTTTTATTGATTGGATACCAGCATATGACTTAGATAATATTAATTATGCAACGGATATTACAAATGTGGAAACACTCATAAACAATGATGTTATAGAGATGATTGATGATACATATATTAGGGTTCTATATAGAGATGATTCGGGCGACAATTTTATTCAAGTTACCAATCAATGCAATTCAAACTGTATAATGTGTCCGGATTCAGACCAAGTTAGGAATAATCATTATGTGCCAGATATTAACAAAATAAGAAAACAAATAAGGTGTATTCCAGATGATACGGAAAATATATGCATTACTGGAGGAGAGCCAGGAATATTAAAGTATGGTTTAGTTGATGTTGTTAGAGAATGTAAAGAATGTCTTCCTGAAACAAATTTTTTGTTATTGTCTAATGGGAGAATTTTTTCAGATATAAATTTTTCAAACGAATTTGTAAAAAATGCACCTTCAAAGATTCAAATCGCAATTCCAATATATGCGGATAATGCAATATTACATGATAGTATTACTCGAGCAGAAGGAAGTTTTGAAGAAGCAGTTATGGGTATAAAGAATTTATTACAAAGGAATATTGAGATAGAAATTAGAATTGTTGTATTAAAGCAAAACTATAAATATTTATCCAATATAGCTACTTTTATAGCGAAGGAGCTGAAAAACGTTAAATTTGTTAATATTATGGCTTTAGAGATGAGTGGAAATGCATTCAAAAACAAAGATAATGTATGGGTAAATTTCGATGAGGTAAAAAGTTATTTATTTGATCCGGTATTAACACTATTAAAGGCTGGAATACAAACTAGTTTATATAATTTCCCATTGTGCAAAATTGATAATAGATTATATAGTATTGCTAAGAAGAGCATTAGTGATTACAAAGTAAGATTTAAGGATGAATGTATGGAATGTAAAGCGAAAGATTATTGTGGAGGATTTTTCTTTTCTACAATTAATATGAAAGAAATAAAAGTAAATCCAATAAAATAGGAGATTAATATGTACAAGTTAAATTACTTCAATTTTGAAGAGCGTGAAAATAATTATTTAATTACAAACGATTTAGGTAAATATCAGTTCTTGAGTAAAGATAATTTTAAGAAATTAATGATGAAGGAAGAGCTAGAGAATGATATTAAAGAGCAACTTATACAGAAGCGATTTATATACGACGAAAATTCTGAAATTTTTGCCAATAAATCTTATTTGGAAGTAAGAAAACAGAAAAACTATATATTTACTCCGACTGCATTACATATAATTGTAGTTACAAAGAATTGTAATTTTAATTGTGTATATTGCCAAGCTGGAAATTTATCACAAAAAGAAAACTTTAATATGGATATAGATACTGCTAAGAGATGTGTTGACATTGCTCTTCAATCGCCAACTAAGTATATTACCATTGAGTTTCAAGGTGGAGAGCCATTATTGAATTTTGATGTTATTAAATTTATTGTAAAATACGCAAATGAAAATGCTAATGGAAAATATATAGAATATAATCTAGTATCAAACCTAACTCTTCTAACGGATGACATGATTCAATTTATTAAAGATAACAATTTGATTGTATGTACATCAATTGATGGCAATAGGGAGCTACAGAATAAAAATAGACCATATGCAAATAACGATTCATATAATGAAACTATCAAAAAAATAAAACAGTTACAAGAACATAATATTCCAGTTTCTGCTATACAAACAACAACTAGGTACAGTTTAAATAAATACAAAGAAATTGTAGATGAATATATAAATTTAGGATTTAAAGATCTATTTGTAAGACCATTGACTCAACTGGGAAAGGCGGATAGGAATTGGGAAAAAATAGGTTATTCTGCTGAAGAATTTATTGAGTTTTATAAAAATATTCTCTCGTATATTATAGAGAAGAATAAAGAAGGAATAAATATATCTGAGAGACACAGTTGTATTTTTTTGAAGAAAATATTAGCAAATGAACCTATAAATTATATGGAACTTAGGTCGCCATGTGGTGGAGCAATAGGACAAATGGCATACTATTACGATGGAAATGTATATACATGTGATGAAGGAAGAATGTTATCAGAAATGGGTGATGATAGCTTTAAAATTGGAAATGTTTTTGAGAATAATTATAACGATTTAGTTAAATCGGATACAACAAAAGCTCTATGTGTTTCATCGTGTTTAGAGTGTCTAAATAAGTGTCATTCATGTGTATATATGCCATTTTGTGGTACTTGTCCAGTAACTAATTTGGCTCAAGAAAATAATATTTTTTCACGAATACCTGAAAACTACAGATGTAAGATATATAAAGGAATTCAGGATACTTTATTTGGCTATATAGATAATAGCAACAGCGAAGATGTGCAGATTTTGAAAGGATGGATAAGTAATACCGACTAATGATTTGAAATAAAGCTGTATTATATAATGGTTTATAATATATGTATGATATTTTTATCTAAATTTGTGATAGGATATTTTTTTCAGAAAATTAAAAGAAATTGTCTGGAGAAAGATAGACAAAAATGATATAATTTAAGTATAATAGAAGTAGTTATTTGAGGTGGTAAATTTCGTGGCAACCACACGCCGATGGTACTGATAGGGTATATATACCCGAGAGATGTAGGAGAAGGCCACGCCTACCAAATAACTAACACTAAAAAGCTTAGTCTCACATACAGAGGCGAAGCTTTTTAAATTATAATTTGGATTGCAAGAAATATATCATAAAATGATATCAAAATATTATTCTTTTTAAAATATAATGCAAATTATTGTACAACATAGAATTTTACGAAGATAAGAATTGAAAAAGCAAAAAGATTATTGGATGATTATAAAAAAGGAGTTGAGTATGATGGGGAATTTTAAAAGGTGGGAAGATGTAAAAAAAGAAATTGAGGAAGAATTTACACCGGAGGAACTTGAGAAAATGGAACTTGAAAAGCAAATAATAGAGGCTACCATAGAGGCAAGAAAAAGGAAATAATTAATACGATAAAATAAAAAAGAATAAAATTTGTAATAGATAAAAAGTCGAAAAATGTCGAAATATGCAATACGATTTAAATTGCATATTTCGACATTTTTTGATAGCATTAATTAAATTAAGTATGCAGAGGAGAAACAAAGATGCGTAAAAGAATAGTATCTATTGTATTACCACTAATACTGGGAGTTATAATCTACAGTTTGTATCACTATAAAGTATTGGCAAAGAATAATTATTTATCGTCAATAATCAAAAACTATGTACTAGATGGATTGTGGGTTATCAGTTTTTATTTTATAGTAGTGTGTTTTATGAAAAAAATTACCCAAAAATATATTTGGGTAACTGCAATTTATACAGTTATATTAGGAGCATTATTTGAAATATGCCAGTATAAGAATATAGTTAATGGCACATCTGATTATTTAGACATTATTGTTTATTTTTGTGCATCATGTATTGCATGCTTAATAGAAAAAAAGTATTGGGGGAATGATTATGAAAAAAATTAGAAATTTATTATGTGTATTAATGTGTGGTACTATTTATTTTATGTTAGCGGTTGGTAGCACTTTGGATTCTGGTAATGTTAGTACAAGTACGGACTCAAATGGTACAGTATCAGAAGTAAGTGAAATACCTAAATATGGAATAAATGACGATATATATATAACAAATGATTATGGAAAATACCGTGTTAAGATTACAAATATATCTGAAACGGAGGAAAGAAATAGTTTCTCAGATACCAAAGCAGATAGAGTTATAGTAATAGAATATGAATATGAAAATCTTACGGATGAAGATGATCTATATGTTAGTAGTTTAAATTTTAATGCATACGATAAAGAAAACAATAAATTAGAGGCATATCCAGCAAATACAAAATATGGTGGAACAGTTAGCAAGGGGAGAAAAACATCTGCATCTGTAGCTTACGCTTTAAATAACAGAAGTAACTATATTGAAATGGAATACTATGACAATATGTTCTATGGTAAACCTAATTGCAAAATTATTTTAGAGTGGTAATTCAATTGTATAAATTAAAGAAGATGTTAATTGTGTGTAGGTAAAAAAATAACACAAAAGATAGAGGTAATGCTATATGGGTAAAAGAGGTAATGGTTGGAGTGGAATAATAGGATTAATAGTATATGTTGCTCTTATATGTTTGGCAGTATTAAATCCTTTTCAATCTTCGAAAAAAGAGAATAAAATATATAATAATAACAGTTATACATACAATACGTCGGAAAATACTAGTAAAAATAGATATTATTCAAATACCGTGAAAGAAAATAATCTAACATATAGTAATTTTGAGGATGAAGATTCTCAGACCGTATATATAACGAATACAGGGTCCAAATATCATCGTTCAGGATGTCAGTATCTTAGAAGAAGTTGTCATGCAATCAGTAAATCCAATGCAATTTCAAGAGGTTATGATGCATGCTCAAGATGTCGACCATAATACTAAACAATAATGAAAAATAAAAGGAGGTTTGTTATGAAAAAAAGTAATATTTTAAAAAACAGTTTATTTTGGGTTATTATATTGGGAATAACATGTATTTTTATTGGAATTTTTTTGATATTTAATTATAAGTATAGTTCCGATAAAAAGAAAATGATGCAAAGCTATAACGAGCTAGAGGCAAAATATAGTGATGTAAAACAGCAATATGATTTGCTATATGCTCAAGTAAATGGTGAAGAGAATTCTGAACAAACAAATGAAAATAATAATAATGCAACAGATCAGAGCAATAATGAAGAAGAAAAGAATAATAAGCAGGAGCCTAAGCAGGAAACAACTAAAGTAGAAAAATCAAATAGCAAAAGTGAGACAAAATCAACGGTTACCGCTACAGAGCCTAAAAACGAAGAAAGCTCTAAAAGCGAGCAAACAAAGAGCGAACCAACGACATCAACCAACAATAGTACAACCATGGGTCAGAAAAATGCAGTAGCAAAAGCCAAACAGTATTTAAAAGTTATGGCATTTTCTGAAAAAGGATTAGTTGGACAACTTGAATACGAAGGGTTTTCAAAAGAAGAGGCAGAGTATGGTGCTGCAAATAGTGGAGCAGACTGGAATGAGCAAGCTGCTAAGAAAGCTAAATCGTATTTAGATCTTATGTCTTTTTCAAGAAGCGGTTTAATAGATCAGCTAAAATATGAGGGCTTTACAGCTAGCCAGGCAGAATATGGAGCAACTGCAGTCGGGTATTAGTTGGCATGGTAAGAGTATTTATAAAGTGTGTATTAAATATTATGGTGCTTTTGTATTATTAAGTGTCGAAAAATGTCATACGAAAATGCACCAAAATCAAACCTTTATGGCTTGACTGGATGTATTTTTTATATTAAAATATATATAATATTAATAGATGCAACTTTGTTGCATGGCAGGTGCGACTGCAACAATAACCTAAAATCAGGGAAAAGTATAGCTTTTCAGGTTGATTAAGCAACATAAAAATCTTAAAATTCAGGGAAAGATTTAGTCTTTCAGGTTGGTTAGGCAACATAAAAATCGCACACTAAGGGGGAGTGATTATGGTACTGCGGTACGAAAATACTCCTCCTTTTCAATTTTTTATAGGAGGTTATATTGAATAATACATCTGGTCAAAAGCAAATATTGAATATAATATACAAATGTTTGAAGTTATATGATGAAAACCTAAAGAACAAGAAAGTATTACTTATCATGAGGAATGATAAAATGAATATCGAGAAGATAGAGCTCTATTTTCCAAAATCAAGTTTTGCCCATCTAACAGGAGTAATAATTATAGATAGTAACAATAATGCATTAAATAGTTTTAGCTTTTATAATTTATTAAAAAGAGGATCTGTCAGTTTGAATAAGTATAAAATAGAATGTAAAGACCATACTACCAATCTAAAATTACAAGTATTACCATATTTAATGAAAATAGATAAAAATGCAAATATAGTGGGTGATTACGATAATTCTAAAGTATATCTACAAACTGATAAGTTAATTGGAGGAATCAATTGTTGCATGGGTTTTGTTAAGGCAGTAAAAAAAGATGTTTATGTGCCGAATACAGCATTAAATACTGATATGAGAGATGTAATTATCAGTAAATGTAATATACTTGCAATATTAAAAAAAACTATCACCGATAAAAAATATAAAGAGATTACATATATAAAAAAATGTATGAGTTTAGAGGAAATATTTTGTACCCAACACATATTGAATGAAATTGATATCAAGAATCTTTATTCAAAAAACAGAAATTTAAATTCAAAAATAAATAATTATAATTTAGAATCAGATTAACCATTATAACATTAGTGTGACGAATATCGTTTTCAAATTAATTTAATTTATACTTGAATATCCATAAAATGTTATAGGGGCAATATTTTATTGCCCCTATATTGTAATTAATATTGTATATTATAACCTAAAATGTTATAATATAATAAATGGCTGAGGTGATAAAGATCAAGATAATAAAAACAAAATCATATACAAAAGATTACAGAGCTAAATTAAAAAATAAACATATGAATAGAGAGATGATTCTATTAGAGAAAATAGAGCAGTTTCTTATTTCTTCTGAAAGTATGAAAGATGTAATGCAAGATAGCTTACATATTATTTATAACATGGATAGGAGGGAGAATGATGGTACATTTTGGAGAATATTTAAAAGATTATCTTGAATACTATAATATATCTCAAAGTGAGTTTGCGAGTAGACTTGGTGTTACACAAAAACATATGAATGAAATAATTAATGGAAAAACAAGTATTACATTGGAGATGGCTGCTACTATCGAGAGATTGACTGGTATTTCATCAAAATTAATTGTTTCTATTGAGAATGCTAATATAATACAAAATAAGCTACTTAAGCAATATGGATCTGAAGATAAAATTAAAAAGATGTTAAAAGAAAAATATCATTTAAATGAACTTAAGAAGCTAAAATGGGTGGACTTTAAAGATGAAACAAATACTATACAAAATAGCATAGATATTTTAGACTTTTTAAAAGTTAAAGATTTTGAAATAAACAATTGCTTAATGGAAAATGTTTTATTTAAAAAGAGCGGAGAGGATAGCAATAAACTTGCATTGTGGATTGCTCATTGTGATAAGATTTCAGAGAATCAACATGTAGGAGAATATACAAGCTCTAAATTTGATGATTTAATATATGAGCTAAAGAAATACTCATATAATGATGGATTAAATATCGATAAAATACAAGAAATACTAAATAAGTATGGTATTATCTTTGTATGTGAAAAAGCATTATCTGGAACAAAAGTAAGAGGTTGTTTTAGAGTCAAATTAAATACTCCGGCTATATATATAACTAAAAACTATTCTGCTAAAGATTCCTTTTACTTTGAGCTATTCCACGAGCTTGGTCATTGTAAAAGCGATTACAACAGAGCAAAGAGCAAAACGATTATTGATGGAGATGACAAGATAGAGCAAAGAGCAGATGAGTTTGCTATTAAAACAATGGTAAATGATGAGGTATGGGATATAATCATAAAAAATACTAATATAGAAAATTTGTTATCTGTATCAAAAAGATATAAAATTCCTATGAGCTTTATAGTTGGTAGATTAGCTAAAGTGGGAAAGATTAGCTACAAAGGAAGGCTATATAATGAATATAAGGAAAAATAAAGGAAAGAAACAGATATATGCCCAGATGAATTATATAATGGAACAAAATAGATTTAAATTGATAGGTGTCGAATTTTGTCGTACGAATTCTATTGCAAATAGAATATAAGGTGGTTATAATTGTAAAAGTGGAGAATCAATCTCCACTTTTTATATCTATAGTTTTAGGTCAGCAGTTTTTATTTTTATCTATAAGTTAATTCCCTTGAAAAAAGTTAAATATTTTTATATAATGGAGGTGGTAAACATTCCTCTAATATCACAGTTTTATGGAATACTAATATATATATACAAAGAAATTGGTGGTCACCATAACGAACCACATATACATATAAAATATAACGAATTTGAAATGTCTATGAATTTGAATGGTAAAATTTTGGAAGGTAAATTACCGAAAAAACAGATGAAGTTAGTTGAAGCATGGTATGAACTTCATCAAGATGAATTAAGAGCATCATTTTACAGTTACAATGAAAATGGTGAAATCATTAAAATAAAAGGATTGGAGTGATTTTTATGAAACCTAAAGCTATAGATGTAAAAGCATTATCAGATTATAAAATTGAGGTAACTTTTGAAGACGGTAAAAAGGGGATATTTGATGTTAAACCATATCTTGAATTTATACAATTTAAAGATTTAAAGAATATAGATCTATTTAACACTGTAAAAATATCTGGTTTATCAATTTCATGGGATAACGGAGCAGATATATGCCCAGATGAATTATATAATGGAACAAAATAGATTTTAAATTGATAGGTGTCGAATTTTGTAATATTTCTATATTATTTATTGCATACCTAAAAAATATATGATACTTTATAAACGATAAGTTTAACGAATGATTGCACTAAGAGAAGCGGAAAAGACGTAGTATAAAAGAATTCCTAGTGTGCACAAGGAGGATCAAATGAACAAGTATCTATATACTAAATTAGGTAATGTATTGAGAGCAGAAGCAACGTATGTATCTGAAAATGTGGAAAATTTAGATGAGAAGTTTTCGCAGTTAAGCACAATAATGAATTTACTTAAGTTTATAGAGCACTATGATGAATTAGAGCCTTGGTTGAAAGAGTTCTTCGACCAAAAGGTTGCAGAAAAAAAGATTGATAAAGAATTATAATTTTAATAAATAAAAAGCAGTGGTATATCGCCACTGCTTTTTCATGGTTCGTTCAGAAAACAAAACTGTCCAGCTTCTTTTCCAGCTCTTCTTTTGACTCGTTGTAGTAAAAATATTCAAGCATTTCTTGTTCGGTTCTTCCATTTGGATTGATGTAGTATAGCCGCAATGCGGTTGTGAACTCTAAAATGTGGACGAACTCGTTAGAATATCTGCCGTTAGATTTTTCTTTAACGTAGTCTTTTACCGGAATGCCTTTTTTGGGCTTAGCGCAATATGGTGCTTGGTCTTCCATGAAAACATTCATATAACCTGGGACAACCTTTAGGGGATAAAGGTAACAGGCCATGGGCCGTACCTTGTAAATATCGCAATATGTTTTCCCCTTCGGATTGACTTTCAGAAATACGCATGCGTCAAAGATTCCAGCTGCGCGCAGATGCACGTCGAGATATTCGCCAACCTCACAGTAAGTGGATATGAAATCTTTTGGATACATATTCAAATACTTTGAGATGTTCAGCACATCCAGAGGTGTGAGGCTGATATCTCCGCGGTTTCTGCAACACATACCACAGTTGTTACACTTGTGGCAGATTACAGTTTTGGTTTCGTTCCGATCAAGCTTCGACATGAGTGTATTCCTCCTATATCAAAGATTTGATAGGTATTATATACTATTCTAGGGCAAATGTCAAAAGAAATATTTACTAGATTTTTATTTTATAATATACATAAAAATATCACATAATTATTGACAAGATTGATAATTTGTGCTAAAATTGATTTTGTCGTTCGAGAGAACCACATGTGTATTTCAGCACCCAGCACTAATCCAAAATTCACAAGGAAGGAGGGCTGACCAATGCACAGTACTGATATCAAGGTTGAGATTGTATCTGCTTCTCAGCCGCAGGTCGAGTCTGTTGCACAGGAGTCTATGTCGATGAAAATCGATGACGGTTTCCATACAACAGAGCGGTACGCTGTGATGAGTGCTCGTATCAGAGCTCTTAATAGCGATATCGACTGAAAGTAAAACGGAGGAAAGAGTAAGGGAAAAAAGGGACGGACCCATTATTTTTGTTGACAGTTATAGTGAATTCTGTAAACCTGAAAAATGAGTCCGTCCCTAATTTTAAAATTTTTTAAAAAACATATATTTTTTATTTTTTTATGTTATAATTATCATGAATTTACCAAAGAATATTTTTAAGGAGGAAATAAACAATGGATAAAAAATATGTTTACCTGTTTAAAGAGGGTAATAGTGGTATGAAGGAGCTTCTTGGTGGTAAGGGAGCAAACCTTGCTGAAATGACTTCACTTGGTATGCCAATACCTCAAGGATTTACGATTACTACTGAAGCATGTAATAAGTATTATGACGATAATGAACAAATTTCTGAGGAAATTGTAGAGCAAATTAATTCTGCTCTTATATATTTAGAGGATTATACCGGCAAAAAGCTTGGTAGCAAAGATAAGCCTCTACTTGTATCTGTAAGATCTGGTGCTAGAGCTTCAATGCCTGGAATGATGGATACGATTTTAAATTTAGGAATGAACGATGAAGTAGTTTTAGCTTTTGCTGCTAAAAATAGAAGATTTGCATACGATAGCTATAGAAGATTTATTCAAATGTATAGCGACGTTGTAAGAGAAGTTCCTAAAAAATTATTTGAAGATGCTATCGATTTAAAGAAACAACAAAGAGGATTGACTCTTGATACTGATATGGATGCAAACGATTTAGAAGATTTAGTTAGAGTTTTCAAGGGAATTTATAGAGATTATTTACACGAAGAATTCCCTCAAGATACAAGATGGCAGCTTTATGAGGCTGTTAAGGCTGTGTTTAGATCATGGAATAATCCAAGAGCTATAACATATAGAAAATTAAATGATATACCATCAAGCTGGGGAACAGCGGTTAATGTTCAATCTATGGTATTTGGAAATATGGGAGATGACTGTGGTACAGGTGTTGCTTTTTCTAGAAACCCTGCTACAGGTACTAAAGAGATATTTGGTGAGTATCTAATGAATGCACAAGGCGAGGATGTTGTTGCTGGTATTCGTACTCCTCAAGAAATGGATACACTTAAATACGTTAATCCTGATGCATATAACGAATTTGCTAAATATGCTGATATATTGGAAAAACATTACAAAGATATGCAAGATATGGAGTTTACTATAGAGCATGGAAAACTTTATATGCTTCAAACAAGAAATGCTAAGAGAACCGCAGTTGCAGCTCTTAAAGTTGCAGTTGATATGGTTTCAGAAGGTTTGATAGATGAAAGAGAAGCTATGCTTAGAGTTGACCCAGAGCAACTAAATCAATTATTGCACCCAGATTTTGATAAAAATAAACTTAAGAATGCGATGGTAATTACAAAAGGTTTACCTGCTTCACCAGGTGCTGCTACGGGTAAGATAGTGTTTACTGCTGAAAGAGCACAAGAGCTTGCTGAGCAAGGTGAAAAAGAGCTTATTCTAGTTCGTTTGGAAACTTCTCCTGAAGATATTGAAGGTATGGTTGTTTGTAGCGGTATTTTAACAGTTAGAGGTGGTATGACATCTCATGCTGCAGTTGTTGCTCGTGGTATGGGTACATGCTGTGTTGCTGGATGTGGAGAGCTTTCAGTTAATAGCGATGAAAAAGTTTTATATACAAAAGATGGTATGCAATTCCATGAAGGTGATTATATTTCAATAGATGGTTCAACGGGTATTGTTTATGGACAAAAAGTTGATACTGTTGATGCTTCAGTTTCAGGTGATTTTGCTACATTTATGGGATGGGCTGATGGCATAAGAACTTTAGAGGTTCGTACTAATGCTGATAACCCAAGAGATGCTAAAAAGGCATACGAGTTCGGTGCTCAAGGTATAGGACTATGTAGAACTGAGCATATGTTCTTCGAAAACGATAGAATTGCTGCTATAAGAGAAATGATTGTGGCTGATACTGTTGAACAAAGAGAGGCAGCTTTAAATAAAATTCTTCCAATGCAAAGAGGAGATTTTGAAGAGCTATTTAGAACAATGAAAGGATATCCTGTAACGATAAGATTACTTGATCCACCACTTCATGAGTTCTTACCAAAGAAAGATAACGAAATTGCTGATTTAGCAAATGATATGGGAATGTCATATGATAAGCTTAAGAGCATTGTTCTTGATTTACACGAATTTAATCCTATGATGGGATTCAGAGGTTGTAGATTAGACGTTAAATATCCAGAAATCGCAGTAATGCAAACTAAAGCAATAATAGAAGCTGCAATTAATGTTAAAAATGAGGGAACAAAGGTCATTCCTGAAATAATGATTCCACTTGTAGGCGATGCAACAGAGCTTGCTTTTGTTAAAAATATAGTTGAAACAACTGCTGATGAAATGATAAAAAACAGCGGTAGTGATATACAATATCACATCGGAACCATGATAGAGATACCAAGAGCTTGCTTAATTGCAGATAAAATTGCTGAAAATGCTGAGTTCTTCTCATTTGGAACTAATGACTTAACTCAATTAACTTATGGATTTAGCCGTGATGATGCTGGAAAATTCTTAAAATATTATTATGAAAAGAAAATATTTGAATCTGATCCATTCCAAAAGGTTGATCAAGAAGGTGTTGGAAAGCTAATGAAACTTGCTATTGAGGATAGCAAAAAAGTTAGACCAAATATAGAGCTTGGAATATGCGGAGAGCATGGAGGAAACCCACCAACAGTTGAGTTCTGCCATAATATAGGATTAACTTATGTATCATGTTCACCATTTAGAGTTCCAATTGCACGTTTGGCAGCAGCTCAAGCAGTTGTAAAAGCAGAGAACAATAAAATGCTAAAATTTAAAGCAGTATAATTAGATAAAAAAGCTGGGAGAAATAATGCTCCTGGTTTTTTTATGGATTATTTGAAGATAAATGTGTTATATGTTATACTGTCAAAAAATCTTTTTGGATAATTCAGAATAAAAAATGCAAAGGAGAAAAAAATGAGATTAAATAAAGAGAAAGCTCTAAAATTATTGGGAGAAGCGGAAGAATTAAATCCTGGGAGATGGATTGAGCATTCAAAAAAAGTTGGAGATGCATCAAGAAGATTTGCTGAAAAACTTAATTTAGATACAGAAAAAGCAGAGGTGTTAGGTCTTATACACGATATAGGTAAAAGATATGGAGAGCATACTCATCATGTAATAAATGGATATAAGTTCATAAAAGAGCTAGGGTATGATGATGAATATGCGAATATATGCATAACGCATTCATACCTAAACAATGATATAAATTGTACTGCAGGTGGTGTTCCAAGCCCTCAAAGTGATGGATATGAATTTAGAAAAGAATTTGTTAAAAATCATGAGTATACCATATATGAAAAAATTATAAATTTTTGCGATTTAATGTGTACAAATAAATTTATGATTTTAGAGCAAAGATTGATTGAGATAATGACAAGAAGAGGTGTTGATACTAATACAGTTTATCACATTAAAGAGGCTCTTAAATTAAGAGATGAGCTAGATGAAATGCTTGGATGTAGTGTATATGAGTTATTCCCAGAGATAAAGATTACTGATAAGTGAAATTGAAAGCAAGTAACAGATGTTAAATTCTTTTTCGATATTATTAGAGATAGAAAGGAAATATAAATGGAGATATATAATTTAAAAGATAGACCAGAATTTATTAGAGAGATTGCTATATTAGAGCATAATGAATGGGGAGAGCCAGATTCAAGCATTGATGAATTCGAAAAAAACATAGATAAGAAAATTTGTAGTTTGAAAAGTAAAATGGAGAGCTCTAATTTCTGCAAGCTTATTTTAGTAAATGAAAATGAATTAATTGGGTTTATATCAATATTCCCAACAGATGGAGATGAGCGTACAGATTTGACACCGTGGTATGCTACGATGTATGTAAAAGAAAAATATAGAGGCAATGGCTATTCAAAAATTCTTAACGATGCTATAATACGAGAAGCTAGAGCAAGAGGATATAAGAAATTATATTTGAAATCAGACTTAAAGAATTACTATGAACAGTTTGGTGCCATATTTATGGAAGATTTAAAATGTGGTGAAAAACTTTACTATATAAATATAGATGAATAATATCACTATTAGAAAAATATCGGGAGGTACATATGAAAGATAGTTTTAAGAGCGTGGCTGCAACAGAGCAAAGCCTTAATTGGGAGAACTTAATTAAGAGAGAGGAAAATTTATATTCTAGAAGCGGAGATATTCGTAGTGAGTTTGCTAGAGATTATACTAGAATACTTCATTGTAATGCATATAGAAGATTAAAACATAAAACACAGGTATTCTTTTCACCAGCAAGTGACCATGTATGCACAAGAATAGAGCATGTTAACTATGTTGAGTCTATAAGTAATACAATAGCGAACTATCTAGGGTTAAATACAGAGCTTACGAAAGCTATATCAATAGCGCATGACTTGGGACATAGTCCTTTTGGCCATAAAGGTGAAGTTGTACTTAACGAAATAGCTAAGAGAGACCTTGGTGAATCTTTCTGGCACGAAAGAAATGGTCTTCACTTTGTAGATGATATAGAGCTATTAGAAGATGAGGATGGAAATCTAAAGAACCTTGATTTAACATATGCAGTTCGTGATGGTATTATTTCTCATTGCGGTGAGATTGATGAGAATTGCGTTAAACCTAGATCCGAATATATAGATTTGGCTAAAGAATATACTATGCCGAATCATTATAACCCATATACATGGGAAGGCTGCGTTGTAAAAATTTCCGATAAGATTTCATACTTGGGAAGAGACTTAGAGGATGCTATTCATTTGAAGTTATTAACTAAAGATAATATAGAAGAGCTAAAAGAGATACTAAATATTAAAAGCGAAGATACTCTAAATAATCCTAATATTATTAATGAGTTGATAATAGATTTATGTAATAATAGTAGTATAGAAAAAGGATTATGCTTCTCAGAGGAAAAACTAAATTTAATGAACAAAATAAAGGCTTTTAATTATAAGAACATTTATTTGCATAAACGTTTAGATGGATCTAATGAGTATTTCAGAGTTTTAATTAATAGAATTTACAACACTCTTAAAGGTTTATATGCTGAGAGCTATGAGGATATAGAGAATAACTTTAAAGAAGCGGAGAAGTTTTATCCAGATACAATGCTACAATTTAGAAAATGGCTTAATAAGTATTGGGAATTAACTGAAAGACAAGGAACAAACTTGAAGAACAAGATAGTCTACAAATATACAGAGCAAGATTACTGTAGAGCTATAATCGATTTTATAGCAGGAATGACAGATAATTTTGTAATTAATATATATAACGAGATTATTAGTTTCTAAGAAATTTTAAGTACAAAGCGGACTATAGGCTTTAAACTATAGTCTGTTTTTTTTGTCGAAATTTGTAGCACGATTTTTCTTGCAAAATGCTCCAATTTGTATATAATGGTATTTAGTTTATAAAATCGTATATGTTTTATTTCTTGGCATGTCTGCCATAATTTCAAAAAATACATTGACACATCAGTATCATATATAGTATCATAATACTGATGTCAGAGCATAAAAGGAGGAGTGTTATGCCTGATATTCAAAAAATTGTACTAAAGATGAAGAACAAGATTAAGGAGGTTTTATATGAAAAATGTTGATTATTATATGAATTTACCATACAATTATATAATTCAACCAATAAAAGATGAAAGTGGAGATTACTTCTATGCTAAGGTTTTAGAGCTCGATGGATGCCAAAGCACTGGTAATTCTTTTGAAGAAGCATATAAGAGCTTAAAGGAAGCAATGAAGGAATGGATTGAAATTAAGATCGAACATAATATAAGCATTCCAATGCCTATAGTAAGTGAGAATTACAGTGGAAAATTTGTTGTTAGAATACCAAAATCATTGCACTATCAGCTATCAATTGAAGCACAGGAAGAGGGAGTTTCACTTAATCAATATGCTCTATATAAGTTAAGTAGGTAATTACAAGTACTATGAGGATAACATAATATTTGCATTTAAAGCAACTTTGTGATATAATCCGTCTATTACTGATGTTCAAGGACATTGGTTAGCTGCGGATTGTACGAAAGGAGTGCAAGTTTTTATGCATCACAATCACAATATTCAAACTCCCGAAAAGTTTTTTGAGGGGCATGATGATTTTGTGTACGCAAGTTTGATTGATTCCGTGAAGGAGTCTTGTTTGGTGTATACTATGACACTTTTTTCGGAAACCCTGCTTTCAAAGCTCAAGAGCGATAAGGAGTTTTGCTCCAAGTTCTACACGGCTGAGATTCGAGGTTTTACCCTTAAGTGGGCTCCAAATGATTTCCCGAAAAAAGCATCTGAGTATACTATTTCTTTTGATGACGTGTATGTTGGCTCTAAGAAAGGTATTAGTCCGATAGTTCACAATTCTGCTGTACTGGATGAAAACGTGAAGATTATCAAGTGGCTTGATCCGAACTTCAGAAAGTTCCTTTTTGATCTCGGTTGGCAGTGTGGTATTCTTCATAACAAGGAATGTGAGGAAAAGGTTTTCATCTACGAGGTACGAAACAAGAACTAAAAAAAATCAAATCAAACAATCCGCAGAAGGGAGCGATGCAATATGCAAAGCTCCCTAAAATTATTGACATATTAATAAATTTGTTATAAAATATCAGCTATCACAGTGTTCGATATGAACACCTTTCTTGGGGGGTGTTCATACCTCCAAGAATGTATAATTACCGGGAGGTATCAAAATGAACAAGAAAATTCGTTCCGTCCGTATCAAAGGCAAAACTGTCACCATCGTTTGCCAGACTGGCAATGACGAGGACTTTACCGAGTTCAAGAAGAATTCGTTAAAGTTGGGGACAGCAGAGTTCAAGTTAGAATGGCAGGATAGCTTCGGTAAGCTGACGATTACCTTTGCAGAAACTGCCCCGGCTCACGAAATGTTCAAGAGCCTTTCCGACCTGATGTACGCCTGACTACCCATCGCAAGGATGTAGGTAGGTCTTTTATATAGAAGGAACAAAAGAATTTTAAAAGCCCGCGCAACAGAAAGAGAAGTTGTGCGGGTTTTTCTATATTATAAAAGCTTCACAAACAACGCACAGAGGAGTAGTAATTCATATTAATTGACAAAAATTATATATCATGATACAATTAATATTATGTCAACTAAAATAGATTGTTTTGAGGAGTTGAATTATGAATATTAAAACGTTTTTAAAGAATAATCAGTCAGATTTTATTATTCAGCAGAGCATTGTAAGAGAAATATTAAGTAATGAAGAGAGTTTTAAAAGATATGTATTAAACAATAAAAAGAAATGTAAAAACTGTGATTATTCCGAAGGAGACTTATACGCAAATTATACAATTGAATACTTTTATTATCTGAGACAACATGGATATAAATTCAACAAAATGCAAATAAATATTGCTAAAAGATGTAAAGACATAAGTCAATCGGTTTTTATGTGTTTTGATTATAGTGATTCTTTTGATTTTGAGTATGACTCAGATTTTGTTGAAAGAAATTCTAAATTTAGAAAAATTGTAATAGAATTAATAAATGATGAGGAAAAATTAAAGGCATTTTTTTACGGAAAAATTCAAATTAAAGGAACTAATTACGAAGAGCTTTGTGAATACGTTTTAAGTAAAGGAAGTATATGCGACTACTTTACAAAGAATAATATAAAAACAGAAAATGACAAACAACTTCGAAATATGCATCTTTTAAGGATGTATTGTGAAAGAAGGCAATACAGTTTTGATGGCATAAAAGATGAAAAATATGAAATAGATGATAAGCTAAAAGCTAAAATATTTAGTGAAGTGTCTCAAGATTTGCTAAATAAGAAAAATAGAACAAATGAAGAGCAAGTTGAACTCGCATATCAATTATTTGTTGCTTTAAATAGAAATTTAGCTTATGATGAAATAATGCATATAGAGGACCAAAGAGATTTGACAATGAAAGAAAATAATTATCTAGAAATATATAAAACATACTATAAAAATCCAGCTGAAATCACACTAGATAATAATAATATAGCATGTAGGTCATGGGCTTTCTTATATTCGAGATTATTAAATGAGGTAAATATAAAAGCATTTATTTCGCATTCACATGTTCATAAAAGAGTTTTGTTCCTGGATAATGATGCTGGTATGTACATTGCAGATGGAACTCAAGTACAAAATGAACTTATGGCAAGTGTAGAACAATATGCGTTTCGATTAACAGATATGGATAGATCAAAACTGGGTTTTAAGACATCAAATTTTATAAAAATTTCTTTAGATAAACAAAATAGACAAATTCAAGAAGTGTATATAGATGGTGAATTCAAAAAGCTCAAAGTTTGTCTTGGACAATTAGAAAAAAAATTTAACGGAATTAAAGCTAGAATCAAAAGACCATTTTCAAGCAAAGAATATGGAATATATAAAGATTTCTTTATTAGGGCATTAAAAAAAGAGCCTATAGATGAAAGTGAATATGAAATTGTTTTGAAGATGCTAAAATCATTTGAGGAAGCTGGATGTGTACCTGGAATATTTGTATATCCATGTGGCGAGAATGGTTTGGAAAATAGAAAATCTTTTGCAATTAAGGTTAAACTTATTAATCGAATACTACTTGCTCTTGAGCCACATATGGCAAATGATAATACTATAAAGAGATCTTTACTAAGTAATTTCAAGTTTTGGTTTCTTGGAGTTGATTCTGTTGACTTTCTAGATAGATTATATATTCTCGATGAAAATAATAAAGTTAAAATAAAACCATTGTTATTTATTAATGGTGGCTTTGATAATTTTGCAGAGAATAATTGTATTATGTATATTTGGGAAGATAAAAAAGGTTTTGTGAGAATTACATCGGAGCAAATTATAGAGAAGATTAAAAACGGTGAATTATATTATAATATTAATAGTGCTCGTGATAATGATCGCGATTTTAAGAGCGGTATTGAATGTCAGATTGAAAGCGAGTTAGGAAGTACTATATATCAAGGTGCATACAAGTATCCAGTTAGAGAATATAGTTATGATAATGATGATATAGATGAAATATATTTAGAACCGGTAGAAACGATGATGTATGATGATTCTGATTCAGATAGATTGTTTATAGATGATAATGATTATGATTATTAGAATAAATAATACTTTTTTAAGTTCAGTTATACTTTTGATAGAAAGTATGACTGAATTTTTTTGTAGTGTAAAATAAAAACATGTAATAAATAAACAATACTTCTATACAATTAATAGAAGGGGTTGGTGATTAATATGAAAAAATATAGATTAGCTCTCGTTGGAGCAACTGGTGTGGTAGGAAGGGTTACTAGAAATGTTTTAGAGAAATATAATTTACCTATTAGTGAATATAAGTTCTTTTCTTCTAGTAGATCTGCAGGTACTAAGATAGTATTTAATAATGAAGAATATACGGTGGAGGAATTAAACGAACATTCTTTCGATAATGGCTTCGACTATGCAATTTTTACAGCAGGTGGAAAAGTTTCAGAAAAGTATGCACCTATAGCAGTACAAAACAAATGTACGGTAATTGATAATAGTAGTTTTTATAGGATGGATAAAGAAGTACCACTAGTAGTTCCTGAAGTAAATATGGAAGATGCAGAGCGTAATAATGGGATAATAGCTAATCCAAATTGCTCTACTATACAGGCTGTGGTTGCATTAAGCCCACTGGATAGAAAGTATAGAATAAAAAGAATTGTATATTCAACATATCAGGCAGTATCTGGAGCAGGCCTTGGAGGAATACAAGATTTAGAATCTGCTATAGAGAACTATGTGGCTAATACTAAATATGAATTAAAAAAGTTTCCATATGATATATTCAATAACTGTATACCTCATATAGATGATTTTACTGATGATAGATATACCAAAGAAGAGCATAAGATGATTGATGAAACAAGAAAGATTCTTAAAAGATCTAATCTACCTATTACAGCTACTACAGTAAGAGTACCGGTATTTAATTCTCATAGTGAATCTATTAATGTAGAATTTGAAAAAGAGTTTGAAATAAATGATTTAATAGAAACATTAAAAGAAGCTCCAGGGGTAATAGTAAAGGATGATATAAGTAATAATATTTATCCAATGCCTAAGGATGCTAATAATCAGGATAAGGTTTTAGTAGGTAGAATAAGAAGAGACTATAGTGTAAAATCTGGGGTTAATTTATGGGTAGTAGCAGATAATACAAGAAAGGGTGCAGGAGGTAATGCTGTTCAAATACTAAATGGATTAATTAAATATATCAATAAGAATTAAAATAACATATTGATATAAATAAGTATTTATTATATATTAATGAGTAACTAACGGGAACTTATATTAATACGAACAAAGATTTGTAAAATAAAAAAGGAGGTTTTTTATGAAGAAGATTTTGTTTAAAGGTTGCGGAACAGCTATAGCTACACCATTTGATGAAACAGGTGTAAATTTTAAAGTGTTTGGAGATTTAATTGAAAAACAAATATCTGAGGGAGTAGATGCTATTATTGTATGTGGTACAACAGGAGAAGCGGCTACTATGACTGACGAAGAGCGTAAAGATACTATTAAGTTTGTAGTAGATAAAGTATCAGGTAGAATTCCAGTTATAGCAGGTACGGGTTCAAACAATACTAAGGCTGCTATAGAGATGACAAAGTATGCTGAGTCTATCGGAGTAGATGGAGCATTAATAGTAACACCATACTATAATAAGACAACGCAAAAAGGTTTAGTTGAGCATTATAAGACTATTGCTAGTAGTACATCACTACCAATAATAGTTTATAGTGTACCTAGTAGAACAGGTGTTAATATATTACCAGAGACATGTCTAGAATTATCTAAAATAGAAAACATCGTCGCTATAAAAGAAGCTAGTGGAAATATTTCACAGGTAGCTAAAATTGCTTCACTATGTGGAGATAATTTAAACATATACTCAGGAAACGATGATCAAATAGTTCCTATTTTATCTGTAGGGGGAATAGGAGTTATATCTGTACTTTCAAA
The DNA here is from genome assembly GCA_017515985.1 of Clostridia bacterium. Classification (GTDB taxonomy): domain Bacteria; phylum Bacillota; class Clostridia; order TANB77; family CAG-508; genus CAG-492. The sequence goes on along the minus strand of JAFWDV010000017.1, from coordinate 1,938 downwards.
TGTATTCCCTAAATATACTCATGAAATGGTATACGATTATTTTAATAATAATATTAAAGAAGCTACTAGAAAACAATTAGCTTGCCTAAATATGGTTGATAATTTATTTTCTGAAGTTAATCCTATACCAGTTAAGGCTGCTCTTAATATGATAGGATATGATTATGGTGTTCCTAGACTACCATTAGTAGAGATGAGTGAGAGCAAGAAAGAATTGCTAAAAAATGCAATCGAGAATTTTAAATAATTTGAAACAAAAAAAGGGACGGAGGAAATGTATGATTAAAGTATTAATTAATGGTTGTAATGGTAAAATGGGACAAGAAGTAGCTAAGATAGTTAATTCGGATAATGATTGTGTTCTAGTTGGGGGAGTTGATAAAGAGAATACAGGCGAATATACTTTTCCTGTTTATACGAATGTAGATAATATTAAAGAAGAAGCGGATGTTATTATAGATTTTTCAATTCCGATTGCTACAATGAATATTTTGAGATACGCTAAAGATAAACATATTCCAATAGTGATTGCGACAACTGGAATTAATGAAGAGCAAGAAGCGGAAATTAGAGAAGCATCTAAAGTTATTCCTGTTTTTAAGTCTGCTAATATGTCTTTTGATATTAACTTAATGTGTAGGATTGTGGCTAACTTAGCTAAGCAATTAAAGGGCAACGATATAGAAATAGTAGAAACGCATCACAATAGAAAAATAGATAGTCCAAGTGGTACGGCTATGTTACTTGCAGATTCAATAAATAATGCTTTGGATAATACAATGTCGTACGAATTTAATAGACATGATAAGCATGAAAAGAGAAGCAAGAATGAGATAGGCATTAGCTCAATAAGAGGTGGTAATATCGTTGGAGAGCATTCAGTTATTTTCTTTAGTGAAAATGAGAGCTTCGAGATAAAGCATACTTCATATTCTAGAAGTGTTTTTGCTGATGGTGCTGTAAAGGCAGCTAAGTTTATTGTAGATAATAAATTTGAAAACGGATTTTATGATATGAATGATATCAAATAAAAAAATAGTATAAATTTCTTGAATTAAAGCAATATATCTTATATAATGAATTAAATTTTCAGATATGGATATTATATCTGTTCAAAATAAATATTATGGAGGTACAATTATGGATTTAAAAGGATCTAAGACAGAGGCAAATTTAATGGCCGCATTTGCGGGTGAATCACAAGCTAGAAATAAATACACATATTATGCTAGCAAAGCTAAAAAAGAAGGATATGAGCAAATTGCTGCTATATTTTTAGAAACAGCAGAAAATGAAAAGGAGCATGCAAAAATTTGGTTCAAATTACTTCATGATGGAGATGTTCCAACTACAACAGTTAATCTAAAGGACGCTGCTGATGGAGAAAACTTCGAATGGACAGATATGTATGATGGTTTTGCAAAAACAGCTAAAGAAGAAGGTTTTGATAGAATTGCTTATTTATTTGAAGCTGTTGGCAAGATTGAAAAAGAGCATGAAGAAAGATATAGAAAATTACTAGAAAATGTTGAAGATGGTTTAGTATTCAGCAAAGATGGAGATAAAATTTGGAAATGTAGAAATTGCGGACACATTTGCATTGGAAAAGAAGCTCCTGCTGTTTGCCCAGTATGCAATCATCCACAAGCATTCTTTGAGATTAATGCAGAAAATTATTAATAAAATCTATTTAGTCTAATCTAAATAGAGCATAGGAGCGGGCACCGTAGGGTGTCCGCTCTTTATGCTGTCATAAAGATACAATCTTAATTGACAGAGTATTCGCAGAGAGAAATTGGCTCTTTGTCAAGAGTTGGGGTGGATAAGTTATAAAAAGCTTATCCGCTCTTTTTTATACCAGTTTTTAAAATGTAAAGCGACAAATGATAAATTTTATTATTTTTAAATTTGCTTAATAAACCAATTGAAAATTGGTTT
>JAFWDV010000016.1 GCA_017515985.1 Clostridia bacterium | reverse complement strand
TCGAACTGTCAATTTGTTAGATTCTAAGACCTCTGTAATTTGCTGTTCTAACTTAAATTCTTATGTAAATAATTTTATAACGAAAAAAATTAGATGTAAATTAAAATTATTTACATCTAAAAGTATACTTGTAATTTATATATTAAATAAGGAAATGATTCTATATAAAACCATTTCCTTATAAATATTATTTAATTTCAATATGTTTTGCTTCTGGAAGTTCTTTTCTTTCTTCTTTTTTTGGAATACAAATTTTTAATATACCGTTTTTAAATTCTGCATTTACATCTTCTTCTTTAATTTGCTCTCCCACATAAAAACTTCTTGAGCAATGTCCGTAATATCTTTCCTTATGAACAAATTTGTCCTTTTCTTCATTGTCATCTTCTTTCTTAACCTCAGCTGTTACTTCCAAATATCCATCTCTCAATGATAGGTTAATGTTTTCTTTTTCATATCCAGGAAGATCCATTTCGATAATGTATTTATCTTTTTTCTCTTTTATGTCTGTTTTCATTATTGCACTTTCTCTTCTAATTGGAAAGAAATCATCTCCTTCAAAAAAATCTCTGAACAAATCAAATTCGTTCCTTTTTCTTGGTATCATCATCATAAAAACCACTCCTTTTACAAAATAATTTTTTATGTGTTGATACTCTGTTTCAAGGGTATGCACATATATGTAATTCTCATTACATTTATATTGTATCACTATTTTTAGCAATATCAAGTGTAGAGTGCTAATTTTTTGTGAATTTTTTGTGAATTTATATTTTTATTTAAACAAAAAATTACTATTTCTCTTGCACCTTATTATATAATATTATTGGAAATTTTTAAACTATTTTCAAAAGATTTAATTACTTTAATCTTAATACAATTAAAAAGAAGTGTCATCCAATTTTTATTGGATACACTCCTTAATTTTCAATGCTTTTCAGCTTTATTTTTATATTTTTGGTGACAAGTTAATTTTTGACGCCCATTTTTGTTTCTTTGAAAGTCTTGTAATTAGCTAGTTATGCGTTCTTTCCACAACAGTTCTTGTATTTCTTCCCTGAACCACATGGACATGGATCATTTCTTCCAACCTTTGGTTCAGTATTAACAACAGTTTTGTTAAGACCTCCCTCTTTAGGTTTAACAGTTCCATCAACTAAGTTGATAGCTGTATCTTCTAATCCTGCTCCTGTAATTTCAGCTGCTTCTTCTCTTTGAACATTCTCTTCTCTCTTTTGGATGTTAAGCATTATCTTTGTAACATCATCCTTCAAATCTTCAATCATAGCATCGAACATTTCTGCACCTTCTAATCTGTATTGAACAACTGGATCTTTTTGAGCATAAGCACGAAGTCCTATACCATTCTTTAATTCGTCCATATCATCGATATGATCCATCCATTTTTGATCAACAACTTTTAGAACAACAACTCTTTCAAGCTCTCTCATGTTCTCCTCGCCAAATTCTTTCTCTTTAGCTTCATAGATTGCATGAGCTTTTTCTTTTAATTCGTCAATTACATCTGCAGCCTTAACTTTTTCAGCTTTTAATGCATCAACTTCAGTAATTCCTAATGAATTTTCTATATCTTGTACAAGAGCTTCAGAATTTTCGATTCCATCATCTCCATTATACGAATTTACTAATCTTTCGATTGAATCGTCTATCATATTTGAAACATTGCTCTCTAAGTTTTCACCATCAAGAACTTGTTTTCTTTGAGCATATATGATTTCTCTTTGAGAGTTCATAACATCGTCATATTGAAGAACGTGTTTTCTTATACTGAAGTTCTTACCTTCTACTTTCTTTTGAGCTCTTTCAACAGCTTTTGTTATCATTCTAGAGTTGATTGGCATATTCTCATCTGCGTCTAATCTATCATAAACAGCTACTATTCTATCTCCACCGAAAATTTTCATTAAATCATCTTCTAGCGAAATATAGAATCTAGATTCACCTGGATCACCTTGACGTCCAGAACGTCCACGTAACTGGTTATCGATACGTCTTGACTCATGTCTTTCTGTACCTATTATCTTCAATCCTCCAGCTTCGATAACTTTTTCTTTTTCAGCTTTTATCTTTTCTTCATAGCTATCTCTTACTTCTTTGTAATGAGCTCTTTCCTTCTTGATTTCTTCATCATCAGTCTCATAGTATGTTGTAGCTTCTTCAACTTGCTCTGGTGTATATCTTTCCATTCTCAATTGTTGTTTAGCAAGATATTCACTGTTACCTCCAAGCATAATATCAGTACCACGTCCTGCCATGTTTGTAGCTATTGTTACGGCACCATATTTACCAGCTTGAGCTATAATTTCAGCTTCTTTTTCATGTTGCTTAGCATTCAATACTTCATGCTTAATTCCAACATCAGAAAGCATCTTACTTAATTTTTCAGATTTTTCAATTGAAACAGTACCAATTAGAACTGGTTGTCCTTTTTCATGGCTATCTTGTACTTCTTCTACAACTGCTCTAAACTTAGCATTTTCATTTTTGTATATAACATCGTTATTGTCTTTTCTAATCATTGGCTTATTTGTAGGAATTTCAATAACGTCTAATTTATATATTTCTTGGAATTCTGCTTCCTCTGTTTTAGCAGTACCAGTCATACCTGATAACTTTTCATACATTCTGAAGTAATTTTGGAATGTAATTGTAGCAAGAGTTTTTGATTCATCAGCAATCTTAACATGCTCTTTAGCTTCAATAGCTTGGTGTAAACCATTGTTATATCTTCTTCCATACATAATACGTCCGGTAAACTCATCAACGATTAAAACTTCACCATTCTTTACGATATAGTCTATATCTTTTTTCATAATACCATGAGCTTTAAGAGCTTGGTTTACGTTATGAACTAGCTCTGAGTTCTCTAAGTCATTGAAGTTCTCTAATCCAAATTCTTCTTCAGCTTTCTTTATACCTTTATCTGTTAATGTAGCAGATTTAGCTTTCAAATCTACGATATAATCATATTTTTCATTGTCTTCAGCTTGCTCTACATTCTTTACATCTTCTTCAACTATAACTTTTGGATTTAATTTTCTTACAAAAGAATCAGCTCTAGAATATAGGTTTGAAGATTTATTTGCTCTACCAGATATAATAAGTGGTGTACGAGCCTCATCAACTAAAATACTATCGATTTCGTCTACGATTGCATATTTTAATTTTCTTTGAACTAATTGCTCTTTGTAGATAACCATGTTATCTCTTAAGTAATCGAATCCATATTCGTTATTTGTTCCATATGTTATGTCTGCATCATAAGCAGCTTTTTTCTCATTTGGTTTCATTTGAGCAACGATTATACCTACACTCATACCAAGGAATTTATATAGATTTCCCATCATTTCTCCTTGATATTTAGCTAAGTAATCGTTAACTGTTACAACGTGAACACCTTCTCCTGTTAACGCATTTAAATATGCAGGAAGAGTTGCAACCAATGTTTTACCTTCACCAGTTTTCATCTCGGCAATTCTACCTTGGTGTAATATGATACCACCTATTAATTGAACGTCGAATGGTCTCATTCCAAGAACTCTTACAGAAGCCTCTCTAACTACTGCGAATGCTTCTGGTAATATATCATCTAAAGTTTCACCTTTAGCTAACCTTTCTTTAAATTCATCAGTTTTGTGTCTTAATTCGCTATCAGTTAATTTTTGCATTAGTGGCTCTAAACCATTGATTTGGTTTACAAGTGGCATAACGCGCTTAACTTCCCTATCGCTATAATTAAATATTTTTTTGATTACACCCATTATACTTACTCCTTTTCTGTCTTATGTGTATTATGTTTTTTTACCTGCCAGTACTATATCACTAAAAACATTTTTTAGCAACAAAAATCATATTTTTTTTGCATTTATAATAAAATTTACAAAACTATTTTGAAAGAGGTTTAATTTTATGTTTATTTATAATTTCAACATTGGTAAACTGAAAAAGATATTTATTGCAATTATCACGTCTGTATTAGTTATTTTGACAATAATATTTGTATTTTATTTGATAAATAATCCAAGAAAATCATTTACTAAAGATGAATGCTCACCACCAGAAGTTATAGAAATCCCCGTAGCCAATTATACAAATTTTTTAAATGATTGTTACAAAAATCTAGATAACTACCTACGGTAAAAAAATAAAATTTTCTGGTTTCATTCATAGGCTCTATGACTTTAAAGATAACCAATTTGTTCTAGGTCGTGAAATGATTATAGATCAATTATCCAATGATACAGCTCAAGTTATTGTTGTTGGCTTTTTATGTGAATATGAGAACATCTCCACCACTTACAGTAATAATGAATGGGTCGAATTAGAAGGAACAATTGCTAAAGGATTCTATCATTCGGACATTCCCGTTATTCAAGTTACAAATATAAAGAAAATTGACTGTCCTTGTGATATCTATGTCTATCCTCCCGATGGTGGATTTGCATCAATACTATAGATAATCTTCACGAATCGCTTTCTTTGATAAAATTAAATATCCCCTTATCGATTGTATTTTCAAAAATATTTTTTAAAATGATTAGTATGATTGGACCTACAAAAAGACCTATAAGCCCGCAAAATTTCACCCCTGTATACATAGAAATGATTGTGAAAATTGGATGAATGCCAAGCTGCCCACCAACTACCTTTGGCTCTATAATTTGCCTTGACACCGTCATTATGATCCATAGTATGAGAATTGCAATGCCAAAGCGCACATCGCCCTTACATGCTTCAATTATTGCCCATGGCACCATAACAGCGCCAGATCCAAGAATCGGAAGTGCATCAACAAACCCTATCCCCAATGCAACGAGTAATGGATATTTGATATTAAAACCTATCAATGAATATATAAGAAGTCCTATAAGAGAAATAGCAAACGAAATTACTACAAGAATTGTCTGAGCTTTTAAATACTTTCCAAGGGCATTTGCTATTCCATGTATATGTTTATAAATCTTTTTAACCCAATTTTGAGGTAAATGATGCTCCAGTTGATCAATCATATAAATCTTATCTGTACATATAAAATACAATGCTGTAATCGTTATAACTATGTAAAAAGCCATAGTTGGAATTGATGTAAGCTTAAGAAGAACATTTGAAAAGAATCGCTTTACGATATCTGAGAGCTTTAGTAGAACATCCTGTGTAGAGCTTTCAAATATCATCTTTAAATCCTCTGATATTTGAAGCTTTGTAAAATCAATTTTTGATAATTTCGTTCGAATGAATTCATAAATGATATTCACGTATTCGTTCAGATTTTTCAATAAATTAGATGATTCTGAAATAATTGTAACTACGCCCCATACTATAATCCCTATAATTATCGAAATAGCAACAATTAGTATTAGAACAGAGCTTGTCTTTCTTTTAAGTTTAAACTTCTTCATAAAGAATTTTATTGCAGGCTCAATCAATAAATAAAGCGCAAACGCAATTATAAAAGGCATATAAAATATTGCCAATTTAAGAGCAATAATAGTGCCAGCTAGCAAAGCAACTAGAATAAAAATTTTCTTTAGTATTTCCCTATTCATATAAAATCACCATTAGTAATATATGCACAGCTACTAGTTTTATACAAAAAAGGACGAAAAAAATGGAGACAGATTCATTTTCGTCTCCATTTTTGCTTTATTTCTAAATTTATTTTGTGCTATATGTATAATTACTATCATCCATTATTAATCCAAATCCTGTTGCAACAGGTCTTGTTTTATGTTTTCCATCACAATCGATTGGATCATTTAGTAGTTTTCCATTTTCAACAATAACGCTTGATGTTCCTCCGTCTAGTGCTGCAGCATTATATGCTCCATATCTTTGCATAAGCTCAATCAATGTTTCCATTGAAGCTCCTGGCTTACCAACTCTTCTTCCATCTATTACAAGCATTACAACGACACCATCTCTTCTTTGTCCTATGGCAGTTCTTGGAGCTGTACCCCATCCACCATTACCTTCAATTCTAGATGCTTGACCATTTATTATTAAGAAAGGACCACTTGTTACACAATCCCTAATTTCTCTTTCTTCAGCTTCCTTTGAAGTCATTTTTCCAAGTATAAGGTTGTTGTTTTTGTCAAATCCTATTACTCCACCTTCACCATCATATGCACTGTCAGTTATCTTTTGACCATTTACAATCGTAAGTCCAAGTGGTGTTCCACCTGTACGATCTTCCTTTAAATCTACAAAGAAACCGCCGTTAAATGCTAAAACAGCATTGTTATCATTAGCCATAGTTGTTACGTATTGTCCAGATTTTTTTAATTTCTTAGTTGCAAGTACATGAAACTTTGAAACATCAAATATTGCAGTAGCATATCCTGTATATCCTTTTCCTTCGATTTTAATTATATTGTATTCAGGATGGTCAGGGTTAACTTTAAGTAGCTCTTCCTCGTATTCGTTTAGCTCCACATAAGATGCACCAGCTGATGTTGTTGTTAATAAAGATGGATCTGTAATCGCATCAATCTCAACCATTTTATTTCTATCCAATACGTCATTAATTGTCTCTTGGCTAAATAAATATGTAGCAAGATATTGGTGATGCATTGTTGTCATAGCTGTTGTTATATACCACTCTCTAAAACCACTATATGGGCCATACATAAGAAATAATCCTACTGTTGAACCCACTATTATCAAACTTGATATTACACTAAAAAATTTTGAAAAAAATCCTCTTTTCTTTTTTGCTCTACCTTTTTCCTTACCCTTTTCTCTTCCTTTGTGTTGTACGTTATCATTTAAAATCTGATTCTGTACTCTATTTTCACTCATTAAAATAAAATTCCTTTCCCCTTAAAATCTTTATATAAATTAATCATTTTTTTTATAATTATTTCGTTATATTCTATTATTTTTGTCATTTTGACAAAATACTATCTTATTTTAACATATCCGCTTTTTTTAATCAACACTTTTTATATAAATTTGCGTAATACCTTTTGAGACTAATTTTTAGTTTTGCTTGTTGCTACGCCTGTTTAAGCTTATTTAATATTATAAATATTTATTCAATATTATTCTTAAACAACTATTTCTGTATTTTTTCTATTGCTTATTTTCAGGCATCTATTTGTTTACATATTTCAAAAATAATCTCCGAGGCGTCAACTTGTTATGTTGATTATTGTATCAAAAAAAGTAGGTATCTGTCAAATTATACCTACTTTTCCCTCATTTGTAATCAATTTTAATATATTGTTGCAGGCTTTTCCTTCTCTCCTGCTTTATTATATTTATTGTATATCTTACCAACCTTCTCTATGCTCTTTATCAAATCTCCATACTCAATATCCTTTGCATAGAAATATGTTTTTTGGTATACCTTCCACCTCTTCTGCATTTCTTTATCATTTGCTAATATCTCAAGTGTATGTTCCCAATCCTTTATCAAATCAGTAGACTCCCTATGCTCTGATGTTAAGTTGATGGCAGTCTTTAATAATTTCTTATTAATCTCCTCTTCCTTAGTTCCCATAAGCATATATATGTCATAGAAATCCCTGATTCTAGTTCCAGCTATCCCCCTCTTTATTACAGACTCAAACTTCTCAGCAAGAATTGTTTCCAAGTTATATGACCATACTGGTATCTTCTTCTCCTCTAGCATCAAATTGTAGTCATATTCGATTTCCTTATATGTAATAGCATCCCCTGTCGTAATATCTATCTTAAATATTACAGGCATCGTATTTTTGAATTTTGCTTCAAATGTAGCCCTATATCCATTATAATCATCCTCTTCCCTAATAAGCTCAATCTTTTTCATCTTAAATGTAATATCATCATCAAGCTCTATAGCACAAACCTCTTTCAAAATATTAGTAGCATTCTCCTCTGTTAACTCAAAACCTTTAACAGTAGTATCCATATCCATAGTGGATCTACTAGACATACCAAGTATGGCAGATATAAGCATACCACCTTTTAAAATAAAGTTATCCTTATATTTAGAAACCGCTATTCTCTCCAATAATCTCTCAAGCATATAAACTTGAAGAACAGACTGAGGAGCTACCTTCTTCTGTTTAGATATATTATTAATCTTAGCCTTAAAGCTCATTACATTACCTTCCATGTTTATTCCTCCGTATATTTGTATAATAATTCGTTTGTTTATGGGTATTTTATATCAATGATTTTTAAAATAAAAGAGAAAATATAAAAAATATGACTAATTCTCCGCATTATTCTGCAACCATTGGCTGCAGAAATTTATAAACTCACTTTCTTTTTCAAGCTTTCTATGTAATCAGTATCATCTATTCTATTAATTCCAAAACACTTCTTTCCTAAATCTTTTAACGATGCACCGCAATGATATAATTCCTTATTATCTATAACAATGAATCTATCATGAAATTTATCACTTTTAGCAATTTTTAAAGTTGGATATTCTTTATTAAACTTTTGAATATCCAATTTCAGAATGTTAGAATTATTTGATGTTAAAATAACAACCTCTACGCCTTTTTTCTTTTTGGATAACATTTCTAATATACTATCATCTATGTAATTATCTATTATTAATATTTTATATTCTGCTCTTTTTATAATATTAACTATTAAATTATAACTATCCCATATTTGGCCGTTGAAAAATAGCTTTTGATTTTTTTCTTTGTGATTTCCAATATATTCAAATATTTTTTCAATTTTATCATCTGTTATTTTTTGATATTCTATTTGCTTTAACTCTATATTGCTTATCTTTTCAAATAACATTTGGTTATTTATAATAAACTTTCTCATTTCAATAAATGCATTAATTATTTTAATACTAACCTCAATGGCCTTATCACTATGTAAAGCTGCAGAAAGCATTGCTACACCTTGCTCTGTAAAGGCATATGGTAATTTACTTTTATTTCTTTTTTTGTTTATCGCATCTTGATGCGGTCGCAATTTGCGACCGCATACCTTCTTGCGAATCAAAAATAATATCTTGTGAAATTATCTCATCAGCTTCACTTTCTGTTATTTGAAAGCAAAATTCTTGTGGAAACCTTTTTGAATTTCTTTTTACTGCTTCATTTACCCTTTTTGTTTCAACTTCATATTGTTTAGCAATATCACTATCTAATATAACTTGTTTTCCTCTTACAGTATAAATTAAACTTTTTATATCTTCATAATTTAAATCTATTAATGTATTCTCTTCCATTTACTACCTCCATATTGTTATTATTCTTTTCTTTAAGGTAAAATATTTCACCTAAAACCTTTTTATATTCGAACTGGTCGCAAATTGCGACCACATATTATAATTTACGCAAAAAAAGCAAGCCCCTCCTTTCATATTTGAAATTTAGTTCTTGCTTCATTTATTATTTTTCGTTATTTTTTCCAATACTTTATTTGAACTATTGGTTATATTATACCATAATTTAGCGCATGTATAAAACAAATTTAAAAAAATTTTGACAAAATTTTAACATATCTTACAACTATAGTAACTAAGCTTTTTTACAAAAAAGACCACCTAGCATAATCTGCTTTGTGGTCTTTTAAGCTAATACTTCTAAATACATCTTTAGTATTTTAGAAATACCAAAGATTTTTGCATATTCATAAAGTAAGTTTAAATTCTTATCGTTACGTTTCATATAACCTTTGATTGCATCATTAAAGATCTGAGAATCTATTTTATTTCTATCTCTAATAATATCGCATATAGTACGCTCTAAGTTATATACTCTTATCTCTGTACCATCTTCCCTCTTCATTGTTGTTGCTCCTAATTCAAAACGCTCTTTATTTATATAATGAGCATTTATCATAAAGTTATCTGGACGTACATTACTTGGGAATGTTACATCAAGAGCCATTGGTGTTCTATCTGTTAAATCATATAAGTATAGTGCCGTACTATGAGAGTATATAGCATTACTATAGCTACATGTTGTTAAATAGTACTCATCTAAATACTTATCTGGTAGAGAGTATACACCTCTTGCACATTGTACAACGTAACCTTCATCAACTAATTGCTTTAAGTATTGTCTATGGATTTTATTTTCTGTTAGCATTTTAGTTGTAAGAATTCCATTATTCTTTTCAATTAATTCTTTAATCTTATCTACTGGTGTCATAGTACTCACCTCCTTACATATTATTTTTTGACATTTATATACATCTTATTCATCAAATGTATTTATTTGTCATTTGACTATCTAATACATATTATACATCATATGTATATATTTGTCAAATATATTGCCCTGCTCTTACCAATATATTCAAGATATAATTGGCTGAATCTGTCTATTTTCAAGTGCTTCCTCAATTGTTTTAATTATATAATTTTCATCGAATACAAGTGATTTTGGCTTAGTAATCGGATTATCTTGCCTAAATGGTACAATAAAATAATGTTTCCTATTTAGTAATTTACCAATATTTTCTGCTGATCCAGCTAATCCGTCATTAGTTGATATGGCAATTACAACTGGATTCTCATTTCTAAGATGTGACTTTACTGCCATTGTTGCTGGAGTATCTATTATATTATTAGCAAGTTTAGCTATTGTATTCCCCGAACATGGGGCAACTAGCATTATATCTGTCATCTTCTTTGGGCCAATGGGCTCTGCTCCTTGTATTGTATTTATTATTTTATTACCAGTTATATTTTCTATTTCATTTATAAAATCAGATGCTTTTCCAAACTTAGTATCAAGTTTATAACTATTAAAAGACATAATTGGAATAATCTTAGCTTCCCTTTTTCTTAATTCCTTTATTTGCTCTATTACTTTTGAAAATGTACAAAAAGATCCTGTCATAACTAATCCTATTCTTTTACCTTTTAAATCCATACATACCTCCTTTCTCTTATATAATATGAAAAGAAATATATTTAGTTATCTATAGTTATTTCTGGCACAAATTTGTTACATAAGTTAAAAATAATCTCTGAGGCGTAAACCTATTATGTATTTTGTTAAAATAAATAAAAAAATATAAAAGCTTAATGGCAATAATTAATTGTCATTAAGCTTTTATTTAACGGTCGATTCTTCTATTTTAAACTACTCCTTTCTTTATCTTCTTTTTCTCTTATCTTTAATTGATACTACTAATACTATTGAAGCAACTGCCATATTTACTAAGTATATTACTACAACATCACCAGTTTTTACTCCATTATCTTTATTAGATTCTTTTTCTTCATCTGAAGTGTTGTTGTTTGAAGAATCATTATTATTGTTATTCTCATTATGTTCTTCTTTTTCTTCATCTTTATCATCATCTTTATCATCTTCAGATGGTTCATCGTCTGGCTCTGGGTTTAGAATATTTGTGAATGTAATTGTGCTTCCCATGAATCCATTTCTCATTATAGTTCTTGTAACTTCTAATAATCCTTCCGGTTTTGTTACTTCAAATACTAATGTGTATATAGCATCATCATAAGTGTATTTATCAGAATCTTCTGCTTTTTCTTTAATCTCATATACATATGTTCCTGTTTCAGTAAATGTAATCGTTCCAAAGCTTACTGTTCCATTACCTGTAACTGTTGCTTTTGTACTACTTGGCATTGGATAACTGTCATCATTTGCTCTTAATTCAAATGTAAATGTATCTTCATTATCTTCTAATACTTCTTCATTCTCATTTACAACAATCTTTGTAACACCTACGCTTACCTCTACTTTATCTTTTGCTTCTTCTGGATCTACACTTACCGTATCATTAACAAATGTAACTGTAACATCCTCTCCTTCGTTTACTGTTTCAAGTTCAGTACTTAATGCTTCTTTTGGTCTAGTATTCGTACTTGATGTATTCTCAATCTTATCTAATCCATTACTATCAACTATTGTATAACTTGCAATTGATGTAGAAGCTAGCTCTTTAATTCTATATTTTGTTCCAACTGGAACACTATAGAACTCTGCCTCTTCCCCTCCTGCTAAGTATACTGTAAGCTCTGCTTTTTCTTCTTGATCTGCTGTTACTTTACCAACTGATGAATTAAATGAATCGCCATCATTCATATTTGAAAATTCAATTTCAAATATATAACTATTTTCATCTTCCTCATCTGTAACTGTCTTTACTAGCTTTAAGTCTTGAGTTACTTGCTTATTATTTGTAAATGTGATTGTAACATCTTCACCTTCATCTGCTGTTTCATTGGCAGTTGATAATGTTTTATTTTCTTTTGTGTTGATATTTGCCGTACTAACAATTGAGTTTATATTATTTGCATCTGTAATAACATATGATGATGTATATTTTCCACCATATTCAAATACTTTGCAAATAAAATAGTTGTTGCCATTGGCATAACAAAAATTATTATCGCCAACATAAGGCTTAACACCTTCACTAGTATCTTTCTCATAAAATACCTCCTTTCAAAGCTTTAATAAAAGCTTTATAAGTACATATTTATGTGTCTTTAGTTTTATTTGGTTATACTATATTTCCTCAAAATCATCATCTGGATCCAAACTTGTATCATCTTTTACAAGTGGACATTTATAATTATTAAACATATTTGGTGCATTAGATCGGGTTTGCTCTTCTTTAATTTTCCAGAAAGATTTTTCATAATGTGGTTCATCTTCATGACTTGGTTCATATATTAAAGTCTTAATTGCTGGTAATTGATCACCTGTAACTCTATCTAAAATACTTCTTAAACTTCCATGAATAGGATACAAACGATTATATCCCATATCAACATCTATTGCCTGTCTTTTATATTCTTTTCCGTTTACGAATTCCTTTTAAAGTCTTTACTTCAATTTCATTGTTTGGCTGAGATACATGCCCAATAACAATTTGATCAGCTTCTTCTTCTGTTGGTAATCTTACTGGTACAAGCCTTTTTTCTAAGTCTGTTCTATACCATAAACATGTTCTCGCCCTTTCATAATATGATTCATAGAAATTACGTTCTTTACTATTAGACTTCATTTTTTCCTTTAATGCTAATCTTGTTTCTAATGAAAATTGACCACCAAAGTCTTCATATAGCCCCATATCAAAACTTGCATGACATAATGCAATTTTTTTACCGTCTATATCTGTTTCGATTCTTAGTAATGGTTGACTACCTAGCCAATCCATAACCTCAATAAATTTTTCAGCAGCACCTTTATATGTTTCTATATCATATACAATTCCAAAATACGTATGAGAGCTGCCATTCGTGCTGCCCCTTTCGTCTTCATCAGCTGAAACCTTTTCGAAAATCTCAAGTATCTCATCATATATACTTTGTCTATCTTCTTCGGTAAATGCTCTATTCCCGTTTTCAAGTTCTCTTTTGTTAAGAATCTTTTCATATCTTTTATATACATAGTATAACGTCGAGTACATTTCAGCTTCATGATTTCCTGGTATAAATATCAAATTACTGCCACTTTGATACTCTTCATATATTTGAAGAAGCATTTTATAGCCAAAAGCCCCTCTATCGATACAATCTCCAAGTATAGCTACTCTATATCCTTCATCTATTTTATCCTGCACTTTCCATATAGCTTGGTAAACACTATGAAAATCACTCATAATACATAATGGTTTATTTGAATTTTCCATTTTATATACCTCCTTTCAAAGCTTTAATAGAAGCCTAAAAGTAAATATCTATATATATAACTATTAATCCACTCTTAATTGTACGCCTGTATAGCATTTATGTCAAGTGTACTGCTGCCCTCAAACCCGCATCATTTCTACGGAAACACAGTTTTAAAAGCTTTAAATTTTTTTTATTTGTTTTGTATTTCTGGCTATATTTTAGTTTTTTTCTCATCTATTTAATTATTTGCTATTTTACATAATTTATGGTATAATACTCCCTATCTGGGCAAATGGACCCAGCCACCCGTTTTTTCAAACAGAACAAAGGAGGTTTCAAATGGAAAACGGTAATACTATGCAGAGAAAAGAAGCTACGCTCCACGTCGAGTACCGGGTGCAATTGAGACATCGTCCTGATAGCTCAATTTCTTACACTCTGGTTTTCAGCTACTCCACGGAAGAAGACACGTATCCAATCAGCCAGTTTAATGCAGGTTTAGCTACTACTAAGAGCCTGACGTACAAGTTGGCATGTCAGGTGTCAAAGCTCTATGAAGATTCTGGAGCTCTTGATACCTGGTGGAAGGGAGGCTTAGTGTCTGAAGAATCGTGGCTTAGCGGAGCTCTTGCTTCAATCACACTCAGAGACAAGAAAGCACTCGATACTGCTGTTTCTACACTGTGTACACTTACAGAATCCCATGGATTCAGATGGACCGCTGAAACTGCCATGCACTCTGTTGCATGTAGCATCAAACCTACAATGCTTGCAGATGAGTCACTTGGTTACGAGGTTCGTCTCAGCTATAGCAGTGATGATGGCATGCGTCCGCTTTTGCTCTCAACAAATCCAAACTTTGTCAGCCAGTCGACATTAGACTTTGCAGACTTTTTCACTTCTGAGATGCTTTGTCCTGAATTCTACGACATTGAGTTCTCAAAAGTAAGCTACCGTAACCATGCCCTGTGCATGTTTATGTGTCCAGAAGAAAGTCTCGTGAAGCTTCTCGAGTTGCTTCAAAGGAAAGCCGAAGATGTACAGTGCAAGCTTTCCCTGGTTGCCCTTCCTGGTGGACCTGGCTGGCAGTACCCGAAAATTTCTCGGTTCTATAATAAATGTTGGGGTGTAAAAACTCCAGCATTATTTTTTTGAAAAAATTAATGCACTTATTTGAAATACCTGATAGAATTTAAGCGACCAAACCAAACACTAAGGAGGTATTAAATAAGTGCGTACTCATTAT
>JAFWDV010000015.1 GCA_017515985.1 Clostridia bacterium | reverse complement strand
TGCATTTACTACTTCAGAAATTAATTCGTCGGAATAATTTTTATTGAATTTTTGACCTTTTTTCGCCATAAAAAATACACCTCCGTTTAGATTTTAACACAATTCTTTTTTTATTGTGTCTACTAAACGGGGTGCATTTCACTATATGCCCTCTTTTTTACAAAACCTATAATAATTGAAATCATAATTTTTCAAATATCCTCTCCCACAACTCTGGTATGTATTGCTTCTTTTGTTTGTAGTTGTAGATGTCTTTGTGGTTATCTTTGTTGAAGAATATTAATCTGCTTGTTTCGTTGTCATGGGTGTTTGTTTTGAATTGCTCTTCTATTTCATCTTTTGTGTATTCTGTTTTTACTTCAAATATTGTTCCGATTGGATATGCTGTTTTGTCTTCTGTTTCTGATGGATATTTTATATATTTTAGTTTTATTGTGAATTTTGGATCTTCTATATTTATTCCTAGCTCTTCTTTAAATTCTCTTTTTAAATTTCTTTCGCAGGAATATTCATTATTTTCTATGTCTTTTTCATCAGACATTCCACCTACTAAATTTATTACTTCTTCATATTTATCATTAATAAAATATTTACTTACATTGCATACTACATAATTATCTATTGTTTTTGTATATGCTCCAGAAAACATTGGCTGTATATTTATTTCTTTTGTTTCTCTTGAATACATGAAAATAGAAAATAATGATTGCTTTAGATCTAATTCATAATTATTATCATTATTTTTTATATCTGTTACTATTAATATTTTTCCTTTCTGAAATAGATCAGATTTATTTAATAATTCATTCCAATTATTATTTATTTTTTCTTTTAATTTTTCATCTATTTCTTGTATTCCTTTGTAAGTAAATTTAATATTATTTATTTCTTTTATCATAATTATTCCTTTTTATTTTAATTATTTTCTATCATAACTTGCTATTTCTATTCTGTTTCCGTCTATGTCTTCTATTGCAAAACATTTATAATGGTCTGGTGAGTTTGGTATTTCATATGGTTCGTATAATATTTTTGCATTTAATTTTTTACATGTTTCATATGCTTCATTTATATCTTCTGCATATAATCCGAGTACTCCATTATTACCTTTTTTTAATTCACATTCTGCTGCTTCTTTACTTATTATTCCAAAGTATATTTTATTATCTTCGTTTTCCCAATCTGCCCATCTATTTTCTCTGATAGTAGTTGGATTTTTTTCTAATAATTTTGAATAAAATTCAATAGATTTTTCTATATTTTCTACAACAAAATAAAAGTTATCAATTCTCATATTTTTCTCCATTATTTTTTTCTAATTATATCAAGCTTTCTTTGCAATATAAATTGCAATTATTATTTGACTCCAATGTTCCAATTGTTGCGATTGTATCGCCGTAACTGAGTAAAAAATGCAGCTAATATTGCCAATTCTTCTGGTGTTTTATCTTTTGCAATACTACATGCTATTGCCGAAATAAATGTTACAAATTCACAATTATTCATTCTATAAACCTCTTAAAGTATTTTATGAATGCATTTATTTTTTTTAATATTTTATTATTATTTTTTGAATATTAATCCACAAATAACGCACACTACCCATGAGGTTATTTATGGAAATATTAAAAATTATTGGATTATCATTAGGCTCAATCGTAGTCTTATTTATTTTAACAAAAATTGTAGGACAGAGAGAAATGTCTGGTCTTAGCATATTTGATTTTATGCTAGCAATAACCATTGGCTCTATTGCAGCTGAAATGGCTACATCTCTCGAAGATAATTTTATGCAACCATTAATTGCAATGGTAATTTATACAATTGTTACGCTTATTATTTCGTTTATTAACATGAAATTCGTAAAATTAAGACCAATTTTTTCTGGTAAAACATTAATTTTATATGATAATGGAACGCTTTTTAAAGATAATTTTAAAAAGGCAAAAATTGATTTAAACGATTTTTTATCGCAGTGTAGAACTAATGGATTTTTTAATTTAAGTGATATTAAAACGGCATTGTTAGAAGAAAACGGTAAGATTAGCTTCTTACCTTATAGTGATAAAAGACCTGCTAATGCAAGTGATTTTAATATAAAACCAAACGACGATGGTGTATCTACAAATTTAATATTAGACGGAACAATTATGGAAGAAAATTTAAAGGAGCTTAATCTCGATAAACAATGGTTAGACAAAGCTCTAAGAAAACAAGGAATTTATAAAATAGAAAATATTTTTTTAGCTACTTATAGTGTAGATGGAAATTTATCTGTGTATATGACAAATAATGTAAAAGATTAATTAATGTCAATAAACTTAGAATTGCATATTATAATCACAAGGAGGATAAAAAATGTATTCAGATTTTAATATGCCTAATTATTATGGAATTGATAATTTTGACTATAGACAAGAATATAATTATCAAAATTTTAATCAACAAAATATGTATAATAGCGAATTAATTACATTTAATCAAGCAATAGATTTAATAAGACAATCAGTTGCTGGAGAAAAAGAAGATGAATTGTTTTATGATTTTTTAATAAAACAAGCACCAACAGAAAAAGAAAAAAACATAATTGCAAGCATCAGAAATGATGAAAGAAAACATAATAGAATATTAAGAGATTTATATTATAGCTTTACTGGAAATATGCTTCCACAAGATATGACTACTCCAAATAAAGATAATGATTTAAATTACCATGAAAATTTAGAAAAAGCATTGTTTGGGGAATTAGATGCTGTCGTCAGATATAGAAAGATACTAGGAACAATGCCTAGTGGAAGTAGCTATACCTTATTAATGTCAATAATGACAGATGAATTAAGACATGCAAGTAAATATAATTTTTTAATACATAATGCAAAATAAATTGTATTTATTTATAGCAGGAATTAATAATATAATTCCTGCTATTTTTATTCTCATTTTTCAATCAGTCTAACTTACGTTTTATTTAATTAAATATTCCATTTTAGCTACTTCACCTGTACTAGGATATGTTATTATTTCTTTAATCATATCTGTCTCCAATATGTTAGCCTCCTTGGCACATTACTTTTAGTCTTTTATATATTTATTGTCTTTATCATTATTTTCTTCTAAGCTGTATCTTTCTACTTTCATATGTAGATTGTATTTATTTCTTAATTCCATTATTTTATTCATTGTATCTGATTTATGATGTTCATCTAGTGCTTCTTGATTTTCCCAGCTGTCTATTAATAATATTGTTTCATTATCATTTATTGGACAAAAATATTCGTATCTTAAATTACCTTTTTTACTTCTTATTTCATCTACTATTCCTGAATTAATCATTTCTTCTGCAAATTTTCTTGCAGAGCCATTTGTGCCCGTATAATATATGTTTATAGTAAAAGCCATTGCTTTTCCTCCCTTTATTTATATTCAACTATTTCTTCTAATGATTTTCTTTTATCATGTAATGGATTTATTGGACAATCCTCTGTTTTGTATCCTAATGGCATTAATAAAACTGGTGTTAATTCATCTGGAATATCAAATTCTGCTCTTAATATTTTTTCATCAAATGCTTCTACCCAAATATTATCAATTCCTATATTTGTTGCTTCTAACATCATATGAGTTCCTACTATGCAAGAATCCATTTCGTAGGTAGAATAATCTTCTTTATGATATGCTTCTTCTTTATTTCCACATATAATTAAAACAGTTTGAGCACCATATCTACATCTTGATGCTCTATCTATTTTTTCCATTCCTTCATTACTATTTACAACATAAATCTTTATTGGTTGATTATTTTTAGCAGTAGGAGCTAACCTTCCTGCTTCTAATATTTTATTTAATAATTCCTGCTCTATTTTTTTATCACTGAATTTTCTTACAGCAGTTCTTTTTCTAATAATATCTTCAAATTCCATTATATTACCTCCCAATAAATTATTATTTTTCTTTTAGTTTATCTCGTATCTAGCAGTAAGATTATTTTCTTGTTCATGGTCTTCTTCTATGAATAATTCTCTTTTATATGTTAAACCATTATGCTCTAAACATAGTTCAATAAAACATAGAAATATTCCAATATCAATTTGATTATAATAGATAACTCTATCCTTTGGCATGATTCCCCTCTTGCCTTCTTTTCTGTATCGATAAACATTTAATTCATTTTCAAACGCTTCTACTATCCATGGTTGAGTATTGCAAGCACTAGGCGCAAATCTTACAATGTTTGCTATATCCTTGTAGTAATCGCCATTCCATATTTCATTCAATTCTTTACGCTTGCTCTTGAACATATCTTTTCTGAATTTTTCTGTGGAATCAATTTTCGCTATCGCGAACATAATTACAAAATCAAGTCCATCATATTGCTCCTCTTCAACTTTACCAATACCAAACCACAACGTTCCTATATTTTTTAAAACCAGATATAAATCAAGCTGTTCTCCCAAGTATCCTATATTTTGTAAATAATTATCTTTCTTTTCTGAATAAAATAATATGCAATATTCTTGTCCTCTTTTGCAGGAAGAGCCTTCTTTTACTATTCTTATTTTTGTTTTTATATTTGGATCTAATGGCTGTAATTTATTATATTGATTATCTATATCTTTTAATTCTTCTTCTGATATTTTTTCATTTCCTATATTTCTAAATAAGTGAAATGATTTTCTTTTGAATATCATGTCGTATAAATTATTATCCATATTTTTTCTCCTTTAACTTGCCTCATTATATTATAATTTAAAAATTTGAACAATAAAAAATAGACACTTGACCAAATACACCTCCGTTTAGATTGTACCACAATGTTCTTTTTATTATAGTACAATCTAAACGAAGGCATTTCAAATATCATGTGTCTCTTTTTATTTGTGAACTAAATGTGGTTCACTTCAAATTCTCTTCTTTTTTAATTTGCATTTTGACTAATCGACTCATTTATTCGATTATTTACGTCTGCTAACCCTGGTAAAACTGCATTTATCAAATCTTTTTTACATTCTTCTTTTATAACCCATTTTCCATCACGTTTTTCCATATTCAACGTAATTTTTGTTGTAATATTTTCAACCTCATCAGATTCAATTTGTGATTTTAGGTAATTTCTTAATTCCTCATTCATTTGCTCTTCTGAATAATCTTCATTAAATGCATTTTCAATTGCTATTTTAAGAGCCTTCGTTAAATAATTTTCTAATATTTTTTTCATATCTTTATTTGTTATATCTAAATATACATTTGCTTCATTAAAATTAACTTTGCTTTCAATAATAGAATAATTTAGTTTATCAAATATTCCAATCTCATCCATTGTGCTTTTTGTACTATTCTCACTATTAAAAACATTATCTATTTGTTCCATCACTTCTTGTTTTTGACTATTATCGTCATTTGACTTCAAACTAGTAAATATCTCTGCTATAGCACCTTCAACCTTATTTTGTTCTGTCGCCAACACTCTAAAATATCCAAAAACAGCAATTGCAACAACCATTAATATCACTACAAATCCAATTATAATTCCTTTTTTCATTTTTTTTCTCCTATTATCTTAATATAATTTCATATGTGTCGCTTCCACAATTAATTTTGGCCACTATTGAACCTTCACCATTTGCAACTTCATCAGGTATATCAAATAAGTAATGTAGCTTTCCTGTAGTTAAAGGTGCAATATTAGTTATATTTGCATATGTAAAACTACCATCTTTATCCTCTATTACACAAAAACCTGTATATTCATATTTATTATCATATTTTATGGTGATAGATGTAATACTGTCTGCTCTAACGTTTGATTCTTGTAAATTCTTATAGTCATATTTCATTTCTAAATATTGATGTCCGTCTGTTTTAGCTTCATAATATGTGTAAAACGAACCAGTATTTGGTGGTAAAATAGTTTTACCAAAATTAATTCCTAGAACAGTCAATTCATATTTACTTTCTTTTGTTACCGTTTCATTCAAATTTAGCTTAACAACATCGTTCTTTGTTTGCTCTTTGTTTTTACTTATTGTAATATCTTTATCTCCCATTTCTCCACTCACAGTGTTTATACTCGATTCAGTAAAAAGTGTGTTTTTGTTGTTTGTTAATCCTATAACTGATATGAATAGCAGTATTAACAATACAACTATAATAATAGATTCAACAATAATGGTTATTTTTTTAATATCTTTTTTTTCTTCCATATTTCTCCCTCCCAATATAACTATATCGTATTAGTTAATATTTATCAATAGATTGTTGTTTTTTATTTTATATTTGCTATTTTAGATTTACGTAATACAAAGTATTTACAAGATTCATAAATAAATTAACAGGAATTACTAATAAAATAATTCCTGCATTTTTTTAAAATTAATTCATATTTTTAGGATTTTCTTTGAAATATGCTTCCTCTAATCTCCATATATTTTCATCGATTATGTCATTTAAGCTTGCTTCTTTTCCACATTCATTACATAAAACAACGATTCTATTATAATAATATTTTTTTCCATGAATAATATGATATGTATTTTTTTCAACTGTTTTATAATCAACAAATTTATCGCAATTCTCACAATATGCTTTTTCCATTATTGATTCCTCCTATCATTTTTTAATCTTTTCGATAGGAATGACTCTTATCGTATAGCCAATTGGAACAAGTAATTTCATTAATAAATCGATTCTTGTTTGAATACCTAATTTCTCTATTTTTTCTATTTCTAACTGTTTTATCCCAGTTAATTCACTTAGTCCATTTTCCGATAAATTTAAGCTCTTTTTTGCTTCAGTAATTGCCTCCTTTATTTCATTTTCAAATCTAATTTCGTTGCTCTGCTCCAAAGTATTTTTTTCTTCACTCATATGATTATCTCCTTTCTATTTATTTTAATAATTAATCACTCACCACCTTTTTTGAATATAAAAAAGCAAATCATAAAATTTAGATATATTATCTAATTTATAATTTGCTATGTTTTGTCTTCCTATTTTTTTCATATTTTTTCCGTTTTTTATTACATTATTGTTACGAACATTTGTATTTTATACTGTATATTATCATTTGTCAATAATTAAATAATTTTTTCAAAAATCTTTCCCAATAAATCATTAATTACTAAATTTGCTCTTTTATCAAAACTTGTTTCATCTCTGTTAATTAAAACAAGCTTATTTCCTCTGTAATAATTAATTAGGCCACTTGCCGGATACACTGTTAAAGATGTTCCAGCCACAATTAGCATATCTGCATTTGCAATAGCATTAATTGCATTCTCAACTGTTTCATCATCCAATCCCTCTTCGTACAAAACAACATCAGGCTTTATTATTCCGCCACAATCACATACCGGAATACCTGTTCCATCAAAAATAAATTCAGCCCCATACGATTTTTTACATTTCATACAATAATTTCTAAGTACACTTCCGTGTAATTCGTATACAGTTTTAGAGCCAGCTTTTTGATGAAGACCATCAATATTTTGTGTAACAACCGCTTTTAATTTTCCAATTTTTTCAAGCTCAGCTAATTTCTTATGTGTAATATTCGGCTCATATTTTAATGAATTCATTTTGTTTCTATAAAATTCATAGAACTCTTCTGTTTTATTCATAAAAAATGTATGACTTAAAATAAGCTCTGGCGGATATTTGTATTTTTGATTATACAATCCATCTTTACTTCGAAAATCAGGTATGCCGCTTTCTGTAGACACTCCGGCGCCACCAAAAAAAACAATATTATTGCTTTCATTAATCCAATCATTTAGAATTTTAATTTTTTCTTGCATAGCTTCACCGCCTTTAAACTATTCACATATAACTTTTCCATCAAGATTTGCAATATAACAATTCGGAAAAAATTCCTTCAGTTTATTAATCATTTCATTGTTATTTTCATATTCTCTGCTAACCAAGATGCCTTCAATAAAGCAAGATGGCATTCCGAATAATAATGTATCTCATCTGATTAACCATCTGAAAGCATAATTGTAAGTTGACACACAAAATCCTCCCTATTGTTTGTATAACTCTGTAATATTTCTTATTTTTATCAGCTTCACATTCAAACAATTTACCTAGCATATCTTTCTCCTAAATATATTTTCTAATTTTATACTTTCATCATTCTAATAATTATAGCACTTATAATTATCCAAACGCAATATTTTTTGGCGGACAAAAAAAACCATTTTTTAGTATTCCCCACGCGTATTAAACTTCTTTTTATTGCACTCTTTTTTGTGTCTTTCTTCCAATTTAGCCTTCACATCCTCCATCGAAACTCCCCTATCAACCATCAAAACTTCAATGTGGTACACTAAATCGCAAATTTCTCCCACAAGCTCATCTTTAAAATTTGGCAGCGCTTTATTCTTTGCGGCAATTACCGTTTCAGTAGCCTCCTCGCCTACCTTTTTACATATTTTATCAACACCTTCATCTAATAAATAATTTGTATATGAACCCTGTTTTGGATTGGCCTTTCTATCCAAAATCATTTCATATAAATTATATAAAATATCACATTTTTTTATTTCATCATTCATAATAAAACCTCCCTACATATCTATTTTTAAGCTTTTAACGAAATTGTTAAATTCATCTTTTTTAACATCAGCAACGTCTTTATTAGCAACAAGCCTTGTGCTAACGTCACAAATTTCTTCAATTATTTCAAGACCATTTGCTCTTAAAGTATCGCCCGTTTCAACCAAATCAACAATGGCATCAGCCATATCCAAAACAGGAGCCACCTCGATAGATCCATTTAGATTTACTATATCAACTTTAGAGCTTTTTTTACTAAAAAACTGCTTCGTTAGTTTTGGATACTTAGTAGCAATCACCTCTTTACCTTCAAACTTTTTACTTTTATAATCGCCTTTTGAGGCCAAGCAAAACTTACATTTGCCAATTTTAAGGTCGGCTAATTCCACATATTTTGAACAATCCTTTTCAATTAATGAATCCTTACCAACCACGCCTAAATCAACAACTCCATAATCTAAGTATGTTGTAACATCGCTAGCCTTCACAAACACATATTCCACTCCATCTTTTGTATCAATTATTAATTTTCTATCCTTATTTAGTATCGGACTAATATCATATCCCGACCTTTCAAGTAATTTGCAAAAATCCCTTTCAATTCTTCCTTTTGTTACTGCAATCTTTAACATAATAATCTCCTCCAATTCTTTTTATTAATCAAAAAAGCTATGCAAGTTTGTATTTGCAATCCACCAAATGTAGATGCATACATTAAACCTGCATAGCTTATACTCTAACTTGCAGGCACGAATACTAGCACTCGTACCTGCAAAACATTTTGTTTTACGTACCAGTGCTATATTTTATGATGATGTAATCTTATAATCATTCTTTTCATGATAATTCCCCCTCTTTATACACTTTCTATGTGAAAGTGTTGATATTGTGCGATAATTTTTTTATATTGCAAAAAAACTGTGTAGGTTCACGTACCCACACAGCTTAATAAACATCTATACTTCTAGCTAATGCAGGCACATGAATTTAACACCTATACCTGCATAACTTTTAATTACGCGATATAAGTGTGAAATTTATGATTATGCATTTTAACTATTGTAATGTTTTTCATAAAAATCTCCTCCAGTTTTTTTCATAGTAGCATACTATATTTGTTTTGTCAAATGTAAACTCATTTTTCATTTGATTTTAAACTATTATTTTTAGAAGAATGGTTAAAAAAACTTTTTTAATTAAAATATTTATTTAAATATTCATTTATCTGGTTAGTTTTCTCTTGAATTTTACTAGTAGCCTCGTCTATTTGTTTATTAATTTCTTCTTCATTAACTGTAACGCTGTCTTTAAAATTATTTTTAGTTTTATCGTATGCTTTTTTTACATCATCATACAATTCTTTTGCATCATCTTTAATTTTATTTTCTAAATCTTGTTCACTAGCTGTATTATTTGTAGAATTTTCATTAACATTATTTTGCTCATTAATTGCATTTTGAATTTTTTGATTATTATCAATTATAGTATTCATACCATTTTGAATCATATTCGAACTGTTTTGCAACATGTTTGCACTATCCTTCATTACGTTTTGTGTTGATTCAATTACATTTTCTACTTTTTTTGCTGTATTGATACCTCTAATTATAAAGAATACAATTGATCCTATTAATAATAAGACAACTACCACTATTAAAATAATGTATCCAACTGCCATTTTATTTGCATTTTTATTTTCATTGTTAAATTCTTGTGAATTATTTTGTGATAAATTTTGTTTTTCTTCTGAGTTACTCATTCTTTTATCCTCCATTCTATAATTTTTTAACGATTCTCAATCGTATCAATTTTTCTTTTTATCTCGTCCATTCTATTTTCAGCATCAGCAATTTTTTTAGAATAACCCAACGTATATTCATTTTCCTTATCTGTGCTTTTGCGTGCTTTCATAACTTCGCTATGTAGATGAACAAATTGCTCCAAGGTTTCATATTCAAGTTTTAATCTATCAATTGAAACTTGCAAAACTGTATCTAACAAATAAGTTTTAACAGTTTCCTTGTATCCAGCATTCTGTATTTCTTCTGCAATAACTTGAAGATAATCTTCTTTCATTTTTTCATTATTATATGCAATAATTGGACATCCACTGTCTTCTGGAATGTCATAACCCATATGCTCTATAGTATCAAGAACTACTTGCCATTCGGTTCTTTTCATACCTCCTAATTTAATTAGCTCCGAAGGTGAAAGCTCAATCAAATCTCTTACTGAATTTATTCCTACAGTTTTTAGGGCATTGATTATTTTCTTAGAAAGTCTCAAAGTTTCAACCTTTGTATCTAGGTATGGAAAACCAATTTTAAGCATGATATTTGATCTGAATTGACCATAATCTATATTTTCCTGTAAAAGCTCTTCTGGAATATTTGAAGAAAGCTCTTCTATTTCAGAATCATCTAGGCCTGAATTTTTCATGTCTCTTAAAATAGCTCTCGCTTGTTTAGTGTCTGCGTGTTGCTTTGCTCTTTCTATTTTTATTTCATAATACTGCATAATAAATGCTTTATTTTCGCGAGCTATTGCATGTATTTTGTTATCAAGTAAATCAATAAGCTCTTGTTTCTTCTCATCTGGTAAAATAGATCTATCTATTTCATTCTTAATCACAAGTGCGTCATATATGTATAAGATATTGCTCTGAAGTGATAACCTATCAATCTTTCCCTTCATTACTGAATAAACAAGTTGCATTTTTCTATCTGAAATAGCAGAGCCAGGCTTTGAACAAAAAGCATCTTCTGGAAGCATTCCATCTTTCACGTACTCTTTTATTTCTTCTCCGTCAATTATATATCTATTTAACAATTGCATCATTGACGTTTTTACACTTACCCCTAATCTATTAACGCTTCTTTTTCTAATTTGTACAAGCTCTTTTTCACTCAGTCCATTTTCGACAGCTATCTGCCTGTCTGATTTATTTACGCCATCCAACCTGTAGTAAGCCTTTATTAAATCTATATCAAAATGGTCAAGCACCCTATACATTGTTTCTCTTATCAAGCTCTCTATAGGATGTAAAGTTACAAATCCTGGTTTAAGACCAATCATATCCATTAGTAGCTTGGCATATCCAGAATACTCTCCAACACTATATGGATCGGATAAATCGAAATAATTAACCAAGTATGGCTCAGCTGCCCTTGGAAACTTGTATTTGCTATGACAACCAGACGATAAACTTTGTATATATTTTTTACCAAATGCTTCTAAAGAACCATTTTCTTTTCTTATCATCTTTAAAATATTAACATCAATATCACATTCTTTATTTAGCTCTTCTATATACATATTTTCACTCCTACAATTCAACATCCGATTCAATATCTAAATTAAAATAACGCTCTATATGAGGATTATCTTTTCTTCTTAATGTACTATATTTATTTTTTGGTATCAATCTATCCTTTTCAATAATTAGTTTTTCAACATCATCAAGTTCCGAAAATACAATTGGGCGCTCTATTTTATCATAATCTTTCATAGTAATATTAGCTCTCTTGTCGCGTATAAATTTAAGCACAAGAGCCCTCATCTCTTCAATTAAAGGTTCATTGACATCTCTGTCTTTTGAGCTTATTTGATAAAGCCTATGGTAGTATTCCATATACATATCTTTATCACGAACAAGCTTGGCAATTGCCTCAAGCTCCTCATATGCCATAGTCATCTCTGCTCTAAAATATTTTTCCCTATCTAAACTTTCTTTTATTTTTCGTATGGCAGTTAAAATTTCAATTCTAATATCAACAATTGTGTTAGCTTTCTTTGTTATATTACGTGCTTTAAACTTACTATTTATCATTTTATACATCCTTTCAATTTAGCTTAAAAATCTATAATTGAAATAAATTAATGAACGCGCTATTCTATGTACTATTTTATCAAATTTTGGTGCATTTTGTCTACAATATTGGTGCCATTTATACGATATATTAAAAATTCCATCAAAAAAGAGCTCCAGTGCGAAACATAGAGCCCCCCTTTGATTGATTTACCCACACCTTATCCATTTTTTCTTTTTCTATTGGGTATCTCGAATTTTTGTCCTAACTGAAACGTCAAACTTCCTGCTGTCAGTGTTTTCTCGTCCTTGGAACTTACTGCTCTGCAACAAATTCCATGTCTGCACTGCGCTTTTTGTGAAGCCAGGCGATGAACTCTTTTGCGTCTTTCGGTTTGCGAAATTCTGCAATCGACTCCACCTGGTTAGGACCCACCGAATGCGTAGTAACGCTGATCGATCCCATCTTCAAAGCGCGAGCTCTCACCTCGTTAGAAGCTCCGTCTGTCGACCGCACTCTAACCGGCAAGATAGCCTTTTGCTTTGCCATAGGAGTTACCTCCTTCCTACGATGATATAAAAATAATAACATATTATAAGCCATCAAACAACAGTTTTTTTTAAATTTTTGTAAATATTTCAAAAAATTTAGGGACGGAGGAAAAAATTCTCCATAATCTGAAGAAAATTTTTCCTCCGTCCCCAAAATTTCTTTATACTTCTTTTTTGCTCTTTAAATTCATCTTAATCACTTCTGCAATTGCGCCTACGGCAATTGTTACTGCAAGAATTCCTATTAATATCCACGTATTATTTGCAAGTAAACTATGATCCGTAGAAATTAATGTATCTTTAAATGCTCTTATTGTATACGTCATTGGTAACCATGATGTAAGTCCTTTAAATGCATTGTCTATTGTTTCAACTGGAAATGTTCCACCAGATGCAGCAAGTTGTAATACTAATATAATTAAAGCTATGAATTTTCCAATATCACCAAAGTTTCTAATTAACACTTGTATTACACTCATAAATACAAGTCCGGCAAGCATACATTGAGCTAAATATACTCCCATGCTTTCCACAGAATATCCCAAACCTGCTTTTAAAAGTAAGCCAGTTACAATTCCGTCAACTGCACCGATTACTAAATAGATTGCGTTTTGTATAATTCTATTTTTCTTTGTATCGTGATCAAGTATTCCAAATCTATGTCTTTGATCGTAGTAAAGCACAACATAGCACATTAACGCACCTACCCATAATCCTATTGATATAAATAATGGAGCAAACGCAACACCATATGAATCAACTTCACCGTATGATTTTTCTTCAATCTTTACAGGGTCTTGTACATATTTATCTAATCCATCTAATTTTGCAATTTCTTCATTAGCGGTTTTAACACCATTATTTATTTCATCTTTAAAAGTCTCGGTTCCATCTTGCAATTGAATACTTCCATCTAAGGCTGTTATTGTTCCAGCATTTAATTTAGATAAAGCATCTTTTACTGCAGATGAACTATCATCTAATGTTTTTAATCCATTTGATAACGTATCAGCACCATCAGAAACCTTTTCAGCTCCCGCTTCTAACGCATCTACGCCATTTGCAAGGCTTGATGTACCATTATCAATTTGCTCTAAAGCATTTTTTAATGTATCAACACCATCTGTTATTTGGAATAAACTAGAAGCTCCGTTTTTTAGCTCAGTAGTTCCGTTACTTAATGAGCTAGCTCCCATTTTAAGCTTATCACCAACAGATAAACCATTTTCATCTTTTCCAGATAATTGATTTGCACCTGCTTGTAATTTTTGGCTTGCTGAGTATCCAGTTTCATCTGGGCTTGTAAGAGCATTCACTCCAGCTTTTAATTTTTGACCTGCAGAATATCCAGTTTCATCTGGTGATGTTAACTGGCTAGCACCTGCCTTAAGCATTTGCCCTGCAGTTAAATTTGAACCTTCTTGTTTTGCCATTAACTGATCTGCGCCAGCTTTTAAACCACTAGCTGCAGTTTCCAAACCTGCATTTTGCTCAGCAGTTAAAATTGCTTGTGCATTAGCAGCAAGTTCAGCAAGCTCTGGATTTGCACTAGATGCTTGAATTATTCCTCTTAAAACAGCATTCTTGTTAGCATTTAATTGTGATGTAGCCGAAATATAACTACTAGTTCCTGATGCCAATTGTTCAGCTCCATCAACATATTGGCTAATTCCACTAGTTAATGCATCAGTTCCATTTACATATTTATTAACGCCATCAGCAAGTGCTTCAGTACCTGCAACATATTTATTAACACCTTCAGCCATAGCTTCAGTACCATTTACGTATTGGCTAACGCCGTCATTTAGGCTAGATGCACCTTGGTTTAGCTGATTGATTCCATTTGTTAATTTTTCTATTCCATTAGTACCCTCTTCTGATAACTTTTCAACACCTTGATATACTTGAGATGTAGCACTATCTAAAGCATTAGCACCTGTTCCTAAACTACTTATTCCATTACTTATTTGGTTAATGCCATTGCTTAAGCTTTCGCTTCCTTGGTATGCACTGTCAACACCATTATTAAATTCCGTATACTTTGTATCAAGTGTATTAATTCCGTTTGATAATGTACGTAATCCATCGCTTAAGCTTAAAGCTCCATCATCAATCTTTTCTGCACCATCGGCAATTTTTTGTAAATTATCTGGCACATCTTTTAAGCTATCTGCCAAGGTACTTGTAACTTCCTTACTAATTTTTGACTCCATATTTAATTCAACAGTTTTCAATGCACTATTCAAAATTTGTGATGCCAAATAATTTTTTCTTTTATTTGGAGTATATGTAATTGTTGATATTTGTTTATTTTCTGTTGAAGCACTATTTAAAGTTTCTGTGAAATTTGAAGGTATTGTAATTACTGCATAATACTCATCTTCACCTAACCCTTTATTAGCTTCATCTTGATTTCCAACATCTACAAAATTAAAGGTTCCCGAATTTTTTAATTCGTCTGCAAACTGTTTACCTCTGTTTTCATCATCTTTTCCTTTGTCCAAATTTACAATTCCAACTGTTATATCGCTTAGGTGTCCGTATGGATCCCAGTATGATTTTAAATAGAAGAAACTGTATATTATGGGTATTAATAATACTACCGCAAAAATTATAACTTTAACGATACCCTTCTCTTGTAGTTTTTTTATCATTATTTTTCAACTTCCTTTCTGATAATACCATGCTCTAAAACTTGCAAAATATTGTCTGCAACTTCCTTCTCGTCAATTTTTTTATAGTTATCGTTCCACTCCATCATTAATGCAATGTACATTTTATAAATTAAGAAAGCCATAACATCAATATTTTTAACTTCTATTTTTCCTTGTTTATTTGCATCCTCCAAAACAGATTTAATATATGCAATTATATCTTCTTCAATAACACTTAAACATGCTTTTAGCTTTGCATTTTTAACGACTTCGGCTTCCTCAAACAATATCTTAAACAAGTTGTTTTTTCTTCTAAACTTTAACAAATTATAAATACCTTCGTGAATGCTTACCAAAAGGTCACCTTTTTCTTGCTCCAAAACCTCAAGATCTTTTTTCATTTTTTCAAGCTCTTTTCTAATTAAAGCATTTAAAAGTTCCTCTTTACTTTCGAAGTATGAGTAAACCGTTTTTTTAGTTACCCCTGCTTCATCAGCAATTTCATCCATCGATACTTTTTTATATCCATATTTAGATATAAGTTTTTTTGCAGCTTTTAGTATCTGCTCCTCTTTCATATCCTCACCTTCTTATTATACTACTATACTAAATACGTATATTAGTATACTACCATTATATGCATTTGTCAAATTAAAAATTCAAAAAAAATGGAAAAAGGTGACGGAAAAAGGGGACGGACTCATTTTTAATATTCATTAAAAATGAGTCCGTCCCCTTTTTCCTCTTTTTCGCGTCTTTTTTAGTCTCTAGAATATTCATCCTCCTGAATTTCTGCGTTTTTCTTAGTAGTATACTCGGTTTTACTATCCGGATCTATTGTTAAATCTGGCCTTCCATGAACAGCTTCCCAAGCTCTAACAATTTTTTTACACTGGTTAACCACAAATGTGTTATCCCATCCATAGCAATATCCTTCAAGCTCCTCGCCTTCTCGTATATACTTTTCAGAAACCGACCATTTACATACTTCTCCATCCATTTCATTATCCTCGAAATACTTATCAGAAAATTTTCCCCTTTTAGCACGTCTAAAAATTCGAAGTTGCTCCTGGGGTGATTCAAAATCCGTGCTTTCAGAAATCTGCTGCATATAGTTTAATCTTTTGGCACATTCTCTCCTATACTTTTTGGTGTGCTCTAAAAAAGGAGCTCTAATTGAATACTCTCCATCTTTTTCAAACTCTTCTATCGCGGCTTTAATTATATTTTTTAATCTATATTGGCAAAAAGCAATTTCCTCTTTAAGTAGCTTTGCCTCTTTTAAACTTCTAGTTCTGCTATTGCTCATTCTTTGCAATATTTTATCCTCGCATATTTTAAATAATGCATCCAAAGAGCACTCAATATTAGCTTCTACATCTTCTTTTTTTCTTTCTTTTTTCTTTTGAGGATACACTGTAGACCATAATAAAGATGCGCCAACTTCCATTTCTTCTAGAAATTGATATACTGCTTCAATTCCATTTTTTGAGCCATCTCTTTTAGCAAGAAATTCTGCCAAACAATCCCTTCCAAAAATAGCATGCTCTAACAAATCTTGTTCATTTACGCCATATGTTGCTTCAATCATATCAAGCACAAAAACCAAATCATCATACCCATAAGCATTTTTGTTAAGACCTGTAAGGTCATGCCTTGTTGGAAATGTAGCTCTATATGATGCCTTTTCAACAACAAGCTCCTCGTAAACTTCACTATATTTTTCAAGTATTGTATTATACCTGTCGAATCGATCTATGCCATTTCTATCTTTTGATAAAGCATGGTACACCTCATGCGATAATATTTGAAACAAAATTTCTGGAGACTCCGCTAAAGTTTGTGGCGCTATAGCAATTTTCTTCTCCTCTGGAAAATATGCTGCAAGCACAGTTTCACGCTCTTCTAAAATTTTATCTGAAATCACAACTTCTTTTAGGTTTGCTTTTAGAGAAGCTAAATCTTCCTCCAATAATTCGTCGCTAAGTGTAAACTGCAATGCTCTACGTAAAACAATATCAGTTATTAATGGCTTAAACTCAGCCGATATTGGCATTTCATTAACAACTTGCTCTATTCTTTTTTTCTTTTGCAAATGCAACCTATATAACTTAATCATATAAACTCCTAAACACGTGTATTATCATTATCTTATAATATCTGTATAACCACTTGTCATTTCATTTCGTATATTTGATATTAAATTGAAATCTTTTGTTTCATCTAAAAATTTTTTACGTTGCTCATCATATATTCTTGAACTTCTATATATTGCGTATCTATTACCTTTGTAGCTTATTTTTATAATTATTTTATCTTCCAAAATGCACTTTCTCCTTTTATAATATCAAAATTATTCTAAAAATATTTTATATTAAATTTAATCTAAATACAATAAAAATTTATAACATAGGAAAAGCCGCCCAAAACTTGAGCGGCTTCCACATCACTGCAAGAACTTGCCATCCTCGGTCATCTCACACATGATTTCAGCTCTTCGAACATGCTCATCATACGCTGCACCAAGTATTTCGATAAGCTCGTTTAAATCAATTGTGTTTGACAAGAATTCCATCTTGCCCTGAGCATCCACTGTAATAATAACAGTTCTCACGGCATTGTCTATGATTTTTTGCTTTTCGCTGGCCCGGTCATCATTTTTGTTTACAATCATGACGAACCCTCCTTTTCATTGTGATACTGTAATTTTACAACGTTTTTTGTATTTTTTCAAGCTTAATTTACTTTTTCTATTTACAAAATAATTATTTTGTTATATAATAAACACCATAAATGAGGTTTTTAGTAGGTCGATTCGCGACCGACAATTTTATATTATTATAGATTGTTCCTTTACCTCTTGCGGAGGGGATCATCATCAGGCACTGCCTGTTTGATTCCCTCCGCTTTTTCTTTTGCCAATAAAAAAAATTTTAGGGACGGAGGAAAAATTTTCCACAAACAAAAAACGGAGAAAAAATCCTTATCGGAAATTTTTTCCTCCGTCCCCAAAATTTCTATTCTGCAGAAACTTCACTATTATCTGTTGATGTAGATTGATTCATTAGTTGTTGATAGTAACTTTGATATTGTTGTACAGTCTTTAATGTTTCATCATAATTTAACATTTTTGGTAATCCATAGTTTGCTCCATATGTTTCAACACGAACACTCTTCATTTTTGGAACATCTTTTTCTTCGGCTTTTTCTTCAGTTGCACCTTCAGCATTTTCTTGGCTTGCTTCTGTTGATGCAGCTTCTTGATTTGCTTCAGCTTGTGCATTTTCTGTAGTTTCACTTGTAGCTTTTTCTTCAGAGCTTTCATTCTTCTCAGCATAAACTTTAGCAATTTCTTCTATGTACTCATAACCTTCAATTACTTTTCCAAAAGGAGCGTAATTTTGATTTAAGCTATCTATAGCTGTTTTCTTATCTGTAGTTACAAAGAAAAATTGAGAGCTTGCAGAATTATAACCTTCTTCTCTTAAACCATAACTACTGTAATCTGATCTAGCCATACCAATTACACCTTTAGCAAATTTAAGGTTGTTATTTACACCATTTGCAGAAAATTCACCTTTAATTGAGTATGTATAATCTGTAATATCTTTTTGATATTTTCCATCTTTAAACCATAAAATATCACCAACATTTGTTTCTTTTGGAATAGAAGATTGATCAACTTCTTTTTCTTTTATAATTAAATTTTTTTTACTTGTTAATGTTGCTTTTTTATTTTCTATTTTTGTAACTTCAAAAGTCTGAAATAGATCACTAACTTTTGCAGATCCGCTTCCATCGCCGTTTTTATCTCCACCTTGAACTACAAAATCTTTTTCAATTCTGTGGAAAGTTAATCCATCATAAAATCCATTGTTAGCAAGTGCTATAAAGTTTGCTACAGACTCTGGAGCAACATTTGGATATAGCTCAATTTTAACAGTTCCATTCTTTTCATTACCGTCACTATCACGATAAGATACTTCCATTGTAACAACAGGATTTTTGTTTCCTTTTGTAATTCCATAACAAACATATGCTATTGTAGCTGCGATTACTAGTATTACACCTATCAAAACCATTTTGCTTTTGTCTTTCATTTAAATTCTTCCTTTCGTTTTTTATTTTGTATTAAATTACAAACTTAAATTATCAAATATGAATTGCTCTTGCATTCTTTTTATAGAGCGTTTTATTGCTTTTGCTCTTATTTCTCCAATTCCCTCAACTTCATCAAGCTGTGGTATATCTGCTTGAATAATATGCTGGAAAGATTTGAATGTTGTAACAAGATTTTCCACTATATTGCTTGGCATTCTAGGTATTTTATTTAAAATTCTGTATCCTCTTGTAAATACGCTAACCTCTTCATAATTTTCAAAGTCATCGTACCCAAGCACCTTTGCCATAAGCTGAGCATTCATAAGCTCCTCATGATCCATACTTCTTATTTGGCTAATTGCTCTTTCTACCGTTTTCTTTCTCTTATAAACCAAATAATCTTTCACAATGTAGCTTTCTTCCTCTTCAAGATTTCCAAGTAGTTCCTCCAGTTGCATCTCGAAAAGTCTACCTTGTTCACCTAGTTCATATATTGCCATTCTTACTTCATCTACAACTTTTAGAATCATTTCAGCTCTTTGAATACAAACAATTACATTTTGCAAAGTAACTATATCATTAAATTCATATTCATTCAATAGATTTAATTTATCATCAAAAACTTTTTTATATTTTTCTGCAGTTTGCAATGCTTGATTAGCTTTAGTTATTACTCTTGAGCTATCTTGCAATACATATCTAAGTTCACCTTTAAAAATTGTAATTACATTTCTTCTTTGAGATACACTTATTACAATCTTACCAGTTTGCTTTGCAGTACGCTCTGCAGTTCTGTGCCTAGTTCCAGTTTCATTTGTTGGAATGCTTGGTGATGGAATTAGCTGAGCATTTGCGTACAAAATCTTTTTCAAGTCTTCGCTTAAAATTATAGCTCCATCCATTTTCGCAAGTTCGTATAATCTAGATGAAGTATAATCAACATTTAAATTAAATCCGCCATCTACTATATCTAATACATCTTTGGTATCACCAATTACAATTAAGCCTCCAGTTTTTGCTTTTAAAATATTCTCTAAACCTTCTCTTATTTTTGTACCTGGTGCAATTAATTTTAGTATTTCGGTTATAACCTCATCTTTGCTCTGGCTCAATTATTAATCACCCCTAAAGTATTATTTTATTTTTAATGCTTGCATAGCTTCATTAATATTTTTCACGCCTATTATATCCAATTTAAATTTCTCTTTCAATAGTTTTTTGTTACTTTCTGGAATAATGCACGTCTTAAATCCCATTTTTTCGACTTCTTTCAACCTTTTATCTATTAAATTGACACTTCTTACCTCTCCAGTAAGTCCAACCTCTCCTATCACAACTACATCATTTGGAATACTAAGATTTTTATAGCTTGATGCAACAGATAAAATAACTCCCAAATCAACTGCTGGCTCTGAAATTTTAATACCGCTAACAACATTCAAATAAATATCTTGATTCGAAAGATTAATATTAGCTTTCTTTTCCAAAACAGCCATTAATAAGATTAATCTATTGCAGTCAAATCCATTAGCAGTTCTTCTAGGGAAACCAAATACTGTTGTGCTCGTTAATGCTTGCAATTCAATCATTAGTGGCCTTGTTCCTTCCATGGTTGCAATAATTGTAGAGCCTGGTGTTGTTTCATCTCTTTCCGAAATCAAAACCGTTGAAGGGTTAGAAATCTGAACCATTCCCTCATTTTGCATCTCAAACATTCCAATTTCGTTTGTCGAACCAAAACGATTTTTAACACTTCTTAAAATTCTATATGAAAAATATCTTTCGCCTTCAATATATAAAACGGTATCAACCATATGTTCCAAAACCCTTGGCCCTGCTATGTTTCCTTCTTTAGTAACATGTCCAATTATAATTGTTGTAATATTATTACTTTTACATAGTTTCATAATTCTAGCTGTTATTTCTCTAACCTGACTAACCGTACCTGGAGCAGATGTAATTTCATCAGAATACATTGTTTGAATTGAGTCTATAATCACAAGCTTTGGATTAAGCTCTATGATGCTTGATTGAATATTATCAATATCAGTTTCACCTAGAAACATTATATCCTCATTTTTAATATTTAATCTATCAGCTCTTAATTTTATTTGCTCTGCAGACTCCTCACCCGATACATATAAAACTTTACCATCGCCTGAAATCTTATCGCATAATTGTAAAATCAAAGTTGACTTTCCAATACCTGGCTCTCCACCAACTAAAATGAGAGAACCTTTTACAATTCCCCCACCAAGAACCCTGTCAAGCTCATCAAATCCTGTAGGGGTTCTGAAGCTTTCCTTCCCCTCTACAGAATTTAATTGCATAGGCTTATTAATTTTTTTATTATCATCTCCACCGATTACCACATTACTAGTTTTTTGTATTTT
This sequence comes from Clostridia bacterium, assembly GCA_017515985.1. Taxonomy (GTDB): domain Bacteria; phylum Bacillota; class Clostridia; order TANB77; family CAG-508; genus CAG-492. The sequence continues at coordinate 36,380 of JAFWDV010000015.1, read as the reverse complement.
TTCTTCGACAAAACTATTCCACTCGTTACATGCTGGGCATTTTCCAAGCCATTTTGCTGATTCATATCCACAGTTATTGCACAAAAAAATTGTTTTAGCTTTTGCCATCTCACTACCTCATTTCTCTATTGGTTAAAGTTTTTAGACTTTAACCGTTTACATCCTTATCTAATTTTTAAGCAATTTATCTAGCACGATAACAAACATGGCATGAGACCATCCAAGTCCAACAACCCAATCATAATCGCTTTTTTTGTTGCGTACTTGCTCCGGTAAAAATCCATAATCAGAAGCATTATCCACCACAAACTTAAAGCATTTTTCAGCCTGTGCTTTATTGCCTGCTTTCAAATAATAAAGTGCCATCCACAATGTTGTAATAACCCAAGGCCTATCGCCTTTCATATAATCGTCGCCTTCAAATCTTAAGTAACCATCCTTATATGTCTTTAAAGTCATATTAATTTTGCTTACGGTATTTTTTATAACTTTATCATCAATTGCAAAAATATCAAATGGATAAACAGCTCCCATAACACTAATGTCCATACTTTTATCTGATAAATTACGTTTTAAAATCTTTTGTTTATTATCAATAAAGTTTTCATTGATAAATACCTGAAGTAAATCAATATACTTATCTAATTTCATAATTTGCTTATTTCTTTTTTCAAACTTTAGTCTAGCATTCTTTTCGCCATCATTATGAATTGCAGAATAAATATTTTTCATGCTTTGATATCCGGCAATTATTGCAGATAGAGAATATAAATGAACTCCTTCATTCATCTCCCACAAGTCATAACTTATATGCTTTGCTGGATTAAAGGTCTTTTTATATTTTTCATCTAGCTCTTTTTTTACTAAATCTTTTTCATCAATATTCAAAAGATTTTCAACATATTTATCAAGAAACTTTATAGCATTTTCGCACATTTTTAAATTTTGCTCTAAAAACGATTTATCTTTAGTATGCAAATAGTGATTATATACACCATAAACGACGCTTGCAGTTTCGTCTATCTGATAGCCCCAACATGGAGCTAAGCTGCCATCAGTGAAAAATCTTTGTTCCCACATACCATTTTCACTTTGCGTCTTACGACAAAACTTATTGTAAAAACGCTCCGTATCTTCTTCCATTTTTAAAAGATCAAATGCTTCGGCAATAAAAATTGCATCCCTAGTCCAACAATATCTATATCCACCACTTTTTTGTCTTTCATCATCAACCTCAAGGGCAGCTGCGATTCCACCATAATCATAATTGATAAGCATTGGATATAATAAAATAGATCTATCGTATATTTCCTTAATCTTTTTATAAAAACTGCCTTCATATTTTTCAAGCTTAATTGCAGTATGCTTATTTAAATAGCTCTTCCAAAACTTAACAGTTTCCGAAAGTGCTTTCTCATCATCTAATTTCATAAAATGAGATATTTTTTCTGTACTCCAATTAGGCGAATTATCAACACTTACGTATAAATAAAAAGTTTTCTTTTCTTTAGGTTTTAACGTACCAACATCATAAGAAACAGCAACCTCATTAGACATTCCAATAATATCCTTATCTTCTAAAGTACCGCTATCAATTTGATTTTGCACATCGTTTAATCTATGGCCACATAATTTATTTTTCGAAAAAATGCTCATGGTATAATTATGATTATACTGAATTATGCCATTTTCAAAAATTTTACTACCATAATTTTCGAGCGAATTCGACAAAATTTTACTATGTGTAATAAATTTTAGGTCTAAGTCAATTGAATTCATATTACTAAAAAAATATTTTTTAACCAAAATATTATCATCGATTGCAACAAAATCCGTTTGCTCAATCTTTAAGTTAAAATATGTATTTTTAATATTTGTAACCAATACATTTGTACCATCAACGTAGCTTTGACTATATGTATTATTAATATCGTTATGAAGATAAATAGTATTTGAATCATTTATCTTCACTCCCGTGTGAAAAAAATCCACAAACTGTCTACCATCAATATACGGAAAGCAAAATCTATTAAGCTCTCCATGCTGGCTAAAACTTGCCACAATATTTTTATTTCCAATAATTGCTTTATTCAAAAATTTATCCATATAAAATAACTCCTTCTAAATATTATGAGTTACTTGCTACTATCTCAACGATTTGACTTTCTAACTGTTTAATTCTCTCATTTAAGCTCTCAATTTCCTCATCATTAACAGTGTCAGCAATAAGATCTTCTCTTACTATGTTTTCCATATCTGCAAGTTCCTCTCTTAATGTTGCCATTCTATCAATAATTTCAAGCTTAGCATATTTTTTAGCCTTATCTTCTTTAATAACATCTGAAAGTTTAACTGTTTCTTCTAAGTCATATGTCTCACCAAAATCTGGTATTGTAACAGGGATTTCAGTTTGCTCTTTAATTTTGTCTCTTAAAACTTTTTGACCTTCTTCTTCACCATGAACCAAGAAAATATGCTTTGGTTTTTGTATAAAAGAATATACAAAATTTAGTAATCCTTGCTGATCTGCATGACCTGAATATCCTTCAATATATTCAACTCTTGCATTAACAGCAACTTCTTCACCAAATATTTTAACAACCTTTGCACCATCAACAATTTTTCTACCTAATGTACCCATTGCTTGATATCCCACAAATAAAATAGTATTTTTAGGATCCCAAATATTATGTTTTAAATGATGCTTTATTCTTCCAACTTCACACATTCCACTAGCTGAAATAATTATACAAGATTCATTACTTTCGTTTAATTCCTTTGACTCCTCAACAGTCTGAGTAAACTTAAGGCCTGGAAATTCAAGTGGATTATCGCCACTACGAATAAGCTCCTGAGTTTCCTCATCAAAAAGTTCCATATTCTCTTTAAAAACTTCAGTTGCAGAAATTGCAAGTGGACTATCTACATAAACCGGTGTATGCATTAATATTTCAAATCTTTGGTCAAACTCTTCGCTCTCTTTATTAGACATTTTAATTTTATTTAGTTCATATAAGATTTCCTGCGTTCTTCCAACAGCAAATGAAGGAATAACAACTGTTCCACCTTGTCTTATCGTATCTGTAACTATATTAATGAATTTTTCAGCTTTATTTTCACTTTCTATATGAAATCTATTACCATATGTTGATTCCATAACCAAAAAATCCGCATCTTCAATCATTGTTGGCTCAGCAAGAAGTGGTATATCGCTATTTCCAATATCACCTGTGAAAACAATTTTTTTGTTTACGCCATCTTCTCTAATCCAAACCTCGATAATGCTAGAGCCAAGCATATGCCCAGCATCATTGAATCTTATGTGTATATCTTCATCAATTTCTATAATTCTATCATATGGTTCGCCCTTAAAAAGCTCCAAAGATTTAAGAGCTGTTTCAGCATCATAAATTGGAACAATTAATTCGTCACCTCTACGAAGTCTTTTTCTATTTTTCCACTCAGCCTCAGTAACCTGAATGTGACCACTATCAGGTAGCATAATTGCACATAAATCGCATGTTGCATACGTTGCAAATATTTTGTTTCTATATCCTTCTTTATATAATTTTGGAATTCTTCCTGAATGATCAATATGTGCGTGTGTTAAAAGCATAAAATCTATTTCATTAACATCAAAAGGAAATGGTTCACCATTCTTAATTTCATCTTGTGCACCACCCTGAAATAAACCACAATCTACTAAAAACTTTTTTCCTGCACCCTCAACTAAAAAATTTGATCCTGTAACTGTTTTTGTTGCACCAAAAAAAGTAACCTTCATATATACCTCCCATTATAAAAACAATTTAATTGTTTTCCCTGTTTTCTTTAGTAATTCTTTATAATCTTCTTTATCAAAACTTAAATCTTTTTGATATTCTAGAGTATTCTCATCAAAATAATTTACTTTAAGTTTCTTTCCATTATTTTCCAACTTAACCGTTGTTTTGTTTAAATCAATAACTCCTGTTTTAAAAATATATTTTAAAATCTCATAATTATTTTTTTCATCCTTAGAAAATCTCTCTAAAACCTTTGAACTACATAATTTATTTATAAGCTTCATTTCTATGTTTCTAAGCTCTATTTGAATTTCTTTAATATCTTCAACTTTTTTATTTTCAATAGGAATACAATTGTAATATCTGTACTCAAATACAAGTCCTATTAATTCTTTTTTCAACTCATATACTTCAAGCTTTTTATATAGACAATCAATAAATCTTTTTTGCAAATCTACTAGTGATTTATAAATGCAATTATTCCTGCTATAACAAACCTTTATGTCGCTTAATAGCTTAACATCGTTTTGAATATTTTCCTTTATTTTTACATACTCAAAAGGATTTGTTATCTTCTTATAATTACTAATTTTATCCTGCACAGCTTCTCTGCATTGTACAAGATAGCTCTTATATTTTTCTATATCTCCATACTTATCTGATATGCTCTTACTCGAATATTTTTTTTCCAATAACATTTTACTATTTAATAATGAATCTATTTTCATTAGCGTTTTCGTACTTTTGTTATATTGAACGGAAATTTCAGATATATAGCTTGATTTGTTTGAAATTCTGTATAATTCTTGATTTTTAGAGTCTAATTGCTCCAATACTTCTTTCTCATTTTTTTCGCTATTATCCATGTAAATGAGAGCACAAAGCTTCACGAAATTTGACATGAAGCCTTCTGATTTTTTTTCTCCATATTTTTCTTTTAATTTTTCATTTAGATTACTAATTAAATTTTTGCTAAAAATAATTTTTTCTAGAGCATTTTCGCCAATTAGCATAACTAAATTTTGATATATCAAATTATATATCTTTCCATCGTTATCATCTAAAGAATAATTCCATGACCATCCATTAAAGTCTCTAATTATCTCAACTCCATTGATGGCCATTCCCCTTTCCAAAACAGTTAGAACTGCCCTTTCAAATATATTTTCAATACCTCTAGCAAAAGGCGTTTTAATATAATATATTGCCTGCAAAACATCTACTTCATTTGGAAAAGTTTTTATTATCTTTTTCTTTCTATCAACATATAATTTTGATTTAATTTCCTTAGGGTCTAAAATTTCAATAGTATTACACCTATTTTTAACAGTCTCAATAATATCATCAACAATTTCATTTTTGCTTTTTACATTTTGCTTTGTCTTTTGATAATCCTTGTATGAATTTTCTATTTTATAAAACGTATTAAGAACAAGGCTCTTTGCTTCATCTGTATATTTTTTTTCATCAAGCAAAGTCTCAAGCTCTGTATCATAACCATTTTTTGAAAATAGGCGTTCCTTATTCTTCAAATCAAATCTCCCCTTTATTCTTCAACGTTAGTTTGCATTTTAAGCTCTTCCCATCTTTCCCTACTCATTAATACTTCTCTTGGCTTGCTGCCTTGGTATCCAGAAATTATTCCTCTTTCTTCCATTTGATCAATAATTCTTCCTGCTCTCGCATAGCCAACTTTAAATCTTCTTTGTATAAAAGATGTTGAAGCTTGTCCTGTTTCAACAACTGTTTCTATAGCTTCATCCAATAATGGATCACAAGTATTATCACTTGCTTCACTTTCTAACATTTCTTTATCAGACTTATTGCTATTCTCTATTGTTTCTATAATTTCATTATTATATACAACTTCTCCAGCATTCATCTTAATAAAATCAACAATTTTTTCAACTTCATCATCAGAAACAAACGCACCTTGGATTCTTTGAGGTTTTGTTGCACCAACTGGATAAAATAGCATATCACCTTTACCAAGTAATTTTTCTGCACCAGCACAATCCAATATTGTTCTTGAGTCAACCTGAGATGAAACAGCAAACGCAATTCTAGAAGGAACATTTGCTTTAATTAAACCTGTGATAACGTCAACTGATGGTCTTTGAGTTGCAATAACTAAGTGCATTCCAGCAGCTCTGGCTTTTTGAGCAAGTCTACAAATAGCCTCCTCAACATCTTTTGCAGCAACCATCATCAAGTCTGCAAGCTCGTCGATTATGATTACTATTTGAGGTAATTTTGCATGTTCATTTTCTTTTTCAATTGCTTTATTATATCCTTTTAAATCTCTAACACCTTTTTGAGCAAATTTGCTATATCTTTCATCCATTTCAATAACAGCCCATGCCAAAGCTCCTGCTGCCTTTTTAGGGTCAGTTACAACTGGAATTAATAAATGTGGTATACCATTATAAACTGAAAGTTCAACAACCTTAGGGTCTACCATTACAAGCTTAACTTCACTTGGTTTAGCATTATAAACAATACTTGTTATGATTGAGTTAATACAAACACTCTTACCAGATCCTGTTGAACCAGCAATCAAAACGTGAGGCATCTTTGCAATATCAGCAACTACAGTTTTTCCGGCAACATCTTTACCAAGAGCAATACTTAGCTTTGACTTATTATTTGAAAATTCATCGCTATCTATAACTTCTCTTAAATGAACAGCTTCTTTAGTTTCGTTTGGAACTTCTATACCAACAGCTTGTTTACCAGGAATTGGTGCTTCAATTCTTATTGTTTCTGCAGCAAGGTTTAACGCAATATCATCTGCAAGATTTGCAATTTTGCTTACTCTAGTACCTTCTGCTGGTTTTAATTCGTATCTTGTAATTGTTGGTCCAACAGAAACATCTTGAACTTTTGCAGAAACCCCAAAACTATATAGAGTTTTTTGTAATTTTGCTGCATTTTCAGTTAATGCTTTTGCACCACCCTTGTTTGTCTTTTTCTCACCAGGACTTAATATTTCAACAGGTGGATATTCATAATGCTCATCTTCCACAATTTGTGAATGTTCAAGCTGTAAAACTTCTTTTGTTTTATCTTCTTTTTCTTGATCTACTGTTTCAAATAAGTTTCCTGCATTACCTGCTTTTTCATTAGCACTACTTTTGTATATATCATTTTCAATGAAATCTTTATTTTTAGAAGCTTTATCTTCCATCATGTTAATTGTAAGTTGCTCATCAACTTTAAGGGCAGCCATTTTCTTTTCTTCTTTTTCACGTAGTCTACGCTCTTTAGCTGTTTCTGGTCTTCCTTCTACATTATCTCCAAAATCAGATTGTATAACAGATTTTTTCTTGTTCTCTTCATCATTTTCTTCATGTTTTCTATCTATATAGTTACCAATTCGCTCTCCTGGTTTTAAACCGAAAACAAAAATTACGATAAGTATTGCAATTCCTAAAACAACTATTAAAGCCAATACTGGAGATAATAATTTAGATAGTGGATACGCAATAAGAGCACCTATAATACCTCCACCTTTGCCCGTTGTTCCTAGATGATATGCTCTATCCATTACCTCAGAAAATGTAATATTATATTCTAAAACATTATTAAGCATTTGATAAATTGTTGTTGTAGCTGAAATGCATAATAATAAAATAGTGCTAGGTATAACTTTTGACATTATCGAATCTTTATATTTGCTAACTAAATAAATAGCCCATACAAAAGGAATAACTGGAACTATAAATTTAAGTACACCAAAAACACCGCCAAACACTTCGCTTGCCATATTCCCCATATAACCCGAACTTTTAAAAACAAAAAAACCCAAAACGATTCCAATTAAAATTAAAATAACTACTTTAACATCCGTATTAAATTCAAATTGATTTTTCTTTTTTCTACTGCTTGATTTTCTTCTCTTAGCCATACGGTTTTTATCCTCCTATCAAAAAAAGTAACCGGATATGTAACATATAAATTCAAACTCCCCGATTACTGATTTTACTAATATTATTTAAGTTCATTACGATTATTTTGTATTATCTTTAAGGCTTCTTGTAGAGCAACCTCTATGCCATTTAATACATTATCTGCATAATCTTTTGTACCTTTAGATATTTCTCTTGACATTTCATTTGCAGTTTCAATAATCTCAGCCTTTTTCTCATATGCTTTCTTCGTTATTTCATGCTCATCAATCATAGAAATAATTCTATTTTCTGCTTCTTTAACTATGTCATCTGCCTCTTTTTGAGCTTCAACTAATATACGTTGACGCTCTTCCTTAATCCACTTAGCCTGTTTTAATTCCTCAGGTAATTTTAATCTTAATTCACTTATTTGCTCTAAAATTTCCTCTTTATCTACTAAAACCTTATTAGAGAAAGGTACACCTTTGCTTTTTTCTAATATGTCTTCAATATTTTCTAGTAAAGTAAATATTTCCATTGCTTAACCCCTTTCAGCTAAAAATATAAGATTAGCTCTCCCATATTTTCTGGTATCATAAATTTCTACTCTCATCTCTCTTAAATTTTTTATCTCTCGTTCTTTTTGATCTGTTTCTATTATTATTATGCCATCTTCAGCTAACAGCTTATATTCTAAGATTTTATAAACAGCATCCTTTGCTATATCAAGCTCATACGGAGGATCAAGAAAAATTATATCAAATTTTACCTCTGAACTCTTTAAATCTTTTAGCAAATCATTATAATCTTTATTAACAATAATAGCTCTGTCATTTAATTTTGTTTTATTTACATTGTCTTTAACAAATTTAATTGCATCTCGAGATTTATCGCACAAATATGCCTTTTTGCATCCTCTACTCAAAAATTCAATTCCAATTGCGCCACTCCCTGCAAACAAATCTAAAACTACAGAATCTTGAATTCTACTATTTATGATATTAAAAAGTGATTCCTTAACTCTATCTAGAGTAGGTCTTGTAGCTTCATCATCTATCGATGTTAATTTAGTTCCTCTTGCAGTTCCGCTGATAACCCTCATAAATACTCCTATTATACAATTAAATTACATATATATTTTATCTATATTTCGTTATATGTCAATATTTATTATAAAAATGTCACATAGATTTAACAAAACTGTAATATTTTCCTATGTTACCAAGATTTATCATTACAGTTTTATATATTGCTGATTCAGCGCAAAAAACTATGATTAAATAATTAATCATAATTTTTGCACTGAATTTGTCTTTTGAATTTTTAAAATTCTTCTTTTGTAATTTAATTTTCTTCGGTAAAAGTATATATACAAAGTCAAAAACAGAGAGCATACCTACTGCCTCTGTTTTTTATCTTTTGTAAACACACTAATTATCTTTTTTAGCATCTTTTATTAATTCTAATTGAGATATTAATAAAGATTCCATTTTTGCTCTGTAAACATCTAATTGTTTATCTAAATCTTCCAATTCCTTCTTTTTCATAACAATTGATTGAGATAATGTTTCAACAGATTGTCTTGCTGTTCCTTCAGCATCTTTTATAATTTGAGATGCTTGTTGCTTAGCACTGTTTTTTACCTCATCAGCAGCTGATTGAGCAATAACTAAAGTATTTTGAATTGTTGATTCCATTCCTTTGTAATGTTCCAATTCTTGCTTTAATTGTTCAACCTCTTTTGTTGAAGTTGATAATGCTTTACACTTATTTTCCAATTCCTCTGTGACTTGGTCTAAAAATTCATCAACTTCTTCAACGCTGTATCCATTCCATCCGTTTAGAGAATTTCTTATTTTCAATATCTAAAGGTGTAATCATAGTGTTCCCCTCCTCTTAAACATTTTTTATTCGTTTGGTATATTATTGTTTTTTAACCATGAAACTGAAAGTTTATTTTTTATTTCTTCTCTTGCCATTTCAGTTGTAATGTCATAATTAAATGGAGCAATTAAGAATATTGAATTTGATACTTTTTGCATATGTCCATCTAATGCATGAACAGCTCCGCTTACAACATCTATAATACGTCTTGCAACATCTTTGTTTACGTATTCTAAATTAACTATAACTGATTTCTTTTCTTTTAAAAGATCACAAATGCCCTCTGATTGTTCAAAAGTTGTAGGTTGAGAGATAACCATTTTAACTTGTTGAGCTTGTGGTAAGCTTAATAGTTTTGTATTATTACGTTTTCCCCAAGTTTTCTTTTCCTCTACTGGTTCCTCTTCTTGCTCGTAATCTTCATAATCATACTCGTTTTCTTCTTTATCTTCAGCGGTATCCATACCGAATAAATCCCATACTTTGTTCATTATTGCACCTGACATATATATAACCTCCTAAATTCTAATACTCGTCCTTTGTATTAACTGCATATAGTATCTAACTTTTTTTTTGCCATGTCAATACTTTTATTATCTTGTAATAAAAATTTAACATTTCTGTAATATTTTTGTAATATTTTAATTTTCTACTTGATCATAAACTGAAATTGTCTTTCTACCTGATAGTGTAGACATATCATAGCCTGCCTCTTTAAGCTCAGCGTATGTATAGTTCTCAACAATAGAATATTTATCATTTGATCTTAATACTTTTATTAATATTTTTTCCTTCAACCCTGCTCTATTTCTGATTACATAGGCAAAATCACCTTCGTATTTTATTGCAGAATTTGGAATTTTAAGACCTGAATCACTCCACCAAATTACATCAAATGAAATCTTTCTGTATTTCATTAATTCCACAACATCATCAATTATCTCAAAAACAATCATTTCCTTACCTGAAGGTTGCTCAACTTTTTGGATAATCTTTGCTGATATTTCTTGCGAATTCTGTAATCTAATTTTTATGCTTTTACCTTCTTTACACTCTTTTGCTTCATCTGAATCAAGTATACAAACAATATTACATTTAAAATTATCGACAATTTTTCCACTATCAGTACTTGAAGCGATTATTTTACCTGTTTCTAAATCAAGATTCTTTAAATACTCTTCATTTAAATATGATAAATCATCGTTTTTTAATGATTCTTCAAGTCCATCAACTCTATAAGACACAACTCCACTATTTTCGGCCTGTATATATGTTGATTTCTCATTTAGTTGTTTTTCGTAATTATCTCTTTCATTTACAAGCTTCTTTAATGTAGCATTATTTGAATCTTCAGCTCTTATTTTTATTTTCTTATTTAAATATGTATTTATATCGTTTTTCTCTTGTTTGATTTTCTGTAAATTATCACTTTCATACAAATTATCAAGCTTTGCGTCTATCTGCGTATTTATAAGTTTAATATCTGCGGAAAAATAATCTTCATCATTATTCAAATTTTCTTGAATTTGCTCGTCAACTGACTTTATTTTGTCATTTATTTCATCCTCATTTTCCACGCAATATCTGTATACAGCTTCGCCTTTTCCTACCTTATCACCTTCTGCTTTTATAGCAACAAGACCATTTTCGGCATTTCCAATATTAATAAGAGCTTCACTTCTTATAATATATCCTTCAGCAAATTCTTCCTGATATATCTTGCCTTTTTCGATTACAAATGTATCTGTTGGCTTTCTTAAAATATTAACAACTAAAACAACAAGGTATATCGCAACAATTATCGCTACCCACGCAATAGCAACTTTAGTTATTTTTCTTTTATCAAATTCTTTTTTCATAACTTTCTTTTCTATTGTACCTTCACCTTATTTCCTCTAAAATAATTTTTGTATTCTCTTCAATACCTTTTGTGGCATCAAGCCATAGAATATTCTTATTTCTTCTGAACCAGGTTAATTGTCTTTTGGCATATCTTCTGCTTTCTTGCTTAATTTTTTCAATCATTTCCTCTTCTGTACAATCTCCATTAAGATATTCTACAACTTCTTTATATCCTAATCCCTGCATTGCCGTTGGCATGCTTGGATATTTTCCAATTATAGATTTAACTTCGTCTATTAATCCAGAGCTAATCATTATATCAACTCTTTTATTTATTCTGTCGTACAACACCTGTCTATCCATATCAATTGCAAACATTTTAAAATCATATTTTACATCATTTTGTCTAGACTCTTTTTCAAGCTCTGTTTTTGTTTTTCCAGTACTTTTATAAACTTCAAGAACTCTAAAAATTCTCTTTTTATCATTGATACTAATCTTCTGCATTGCCTCGTCATCAATTTCTTTTGCTTTATTATAAAGAAATTCTAGACCTTTTTCTTCAGCAATACTTTCTAGCTTAGCTCTATATTCCAAGTCAACTTGCATTTCATTGTATTCAATTCCATAGATTAATGAATCAATATAAAGACCTGTGCCTCCAACAATAATTGGCATTTTGTTTTTATGCAATATTTCTTCGATAGCTACAGTTGCTTCTTTTTTATATTCAGCAACACTAAATCGCTTATCAGGAGGAACACAGTCTATTAAATAATGCTTTATATTCTCCATTTCATCTTTAGTAGGTTTTGCTGTACCTATATCCATTTCCTTATAAATCTGCATAGAATCGGCAGATATAATTTCACCATTTAATTGCTTTGCTAAATTAATTGATAATGCAGTTTTACCAGAAGCAGTAGGTCCACAAATCACAATAACTTTTGGCTTATCCATTCTGATTACTCCCTTTTAATTTGAAAATTTCTTTTCAATTTCAGCCTGAGATAGTTTTATTGCTATAGTTTTTCCTTGTGGTGAAACAAAAGGATTTTCCATATTTAATAATTTTTGCATCAACTCATCAGCTTCTTCAAATGAAAGAGCAATCTTAGCTTTTTTGGCAGCTTTTTTAGCAACAGTCGCTGCAAATTTATCTTCAACTTCATCCCTTGCAATTCTAGCAACAGTATTTATCTCATCTAAAATCTCTAAAAATAGCTCTTTTGTATCTAAATCAATGCATATTCCAGGAACACCAGTTAATCTTACAGTGTTCTCTCCAAATTCTTCTACATCAAATCCTGCATTTTTGAAAAGACCTATATTCTCCATCGCGATATCCATTTGTTTAGGTGTAAGTTCAATTATGTCTGGAAGAAGCATAACCTGAGAATCTTTATCTTTGTCTCTTTTTATCTTTTCATATATAATTCTTTCATTTACGGCATGTTGATCTAAGATATACATCATATCGTTAATTTCTATAACTATATAATCTGTAAATATAAAGCCTATGAATTTATATTTAACTTTACTAAATATGCTTCCACTATTGAATGTTGTAATATCATTTGCATTTTCTAAAGCAACATCACTCACAACTCTTCCAGTTATATTGTTATTATTTTGTTCTGGTTTGTTTTCAACAGGTGCAATTCCAAATGTCTTTCTATACATTTCTTTAAATGAATTGTCAAGTTCTTTGCTAACGTCAGAATCTTCATTCTTAATTTCAGCCTTAAGTTCATTTTTAAAATTAATACTTTCATCTATTTCTTTATCAATTACATTTTCGGAAAAATCCTTTTTTTCCTCTTTTACTTCGACTTCACCATCAATGTTTAATAACTTATTACTGATTATATCGTCATCAGATTTCAATTCATCAGCAGTATCTTCTATCTTATATTTTTCATAGTCTTCGTGTAGCTTAGCATTATATATTTCTTCTATCAAATTTTCGTTGTTTACTGGAAAATCATCGTTTTTCTTGCTCTTATCACTTGATTCTTCCGGATTTTTTGCATCCAATTCTTCCGGAGTCGAATAAATAAATTCTCTTTGCCTTTCCAATTCTTCTTCATTAAATTTCTTATTATATCCTTCTTTTATAAGCTCTAGTATATCTTCCTCTTCTTCACGATTCTTTTTAATGGTTTCAGAAGTATCTTTCATTTGCTCACCTTGTATAAAAGACTCTTTTATTGCATGATATACAAGTTTAAAAATTTTACTTTCTCCTTGAAATCTTATTTCCATTTTTGCTGGATGAACATTTACATCAATCTGATGTGGATCGATTTCCAAATTAAGAATTAAAAAGCCATACTTTCCTGGAGGTGCAATTCCTTTATATGCTTGGTCTGCAGCACTCGTCAAAGTTTTATCTTTAATATATCTTCCATTAACAAAAAATAATTGATTAATTCTAGTTGCTTTGGCTATTTCTGCTTTTCCTATGCATCCTTTAACAGACATATCCTCTAATTTATAATCAACATTTATCATGTTTTCAGCAACATCTTTTCCATATATACTATAAACAGTATCCTTTAGATTACCATTTCCAGTAGTCTGTACTATTGTTTTTCCTAGGCTTACTAGTTTCATAGCAACACCTGGATTTACCAATGCAATTCTTGTAACAGCATCTTCAACATATCCAAGCTCTGTAAAATCTTTTTTCAAAAATTTATATCTAACAGGTGTATTAAAAAATAAATTTTCAACCACAATAGTTGTTCCTTTAGGACAACCTGTTTCTTCTTTATTTATAATTTTTCCACCTTCAACGACTATTCTATATCCTATATCACTATCGGCAGTTCTTGATGTAAGTTCAACTCTAGCTATTGCTGCAATACTTGCTAATGCTTCTCCTCTAAAGCCCATAGATTTAACACTTTCTAAATCTTTTGCGCTTCTTATTTTACTTGTCGCATGTCTTTCAAATGCAATCTCCATATCATCTGGTAAAAATCCTTTACCATTATCTGTAATTCTTATATAAGAAATTCCACCATTCTTTATTTCAGCTGTTACGCTTGTTGCTCCAGCGTCTATTGAGTTTTCAATAAGCTCTTTTACAACTGATGCAGGCCTTTCAATAACTTCTCCTGCTGCAATTTTATTAATTGTTAAGTCATCCAAAAGTACTATATTCCCCATGTATTATCAATCCTTTCTAGTGCTTTATGTTGTTTTTATAACTTTCCATAACAGTCATACATACTATTTTATCGAATTATATCACTACAATCTGTTCTTTGTATATAGGATTTTTTATTTTATTTAACTTTTTCGTAACAGATTTTTTTACGCAGAATAATATATATCATACAAAAGATTTCGAAAGGGGGGAATTTTTAAGATGCCAGAAAATAGAAATTGTGGATGTGGTTTTGGCTTTGGAGACGATTGCATCTGGATAATCGTTTTACTTCTTATAATTTGTTGTTGCTGCGGAGGCAACAGAGGTGGCTGCTGCTAAAAATTTAGACGAAGAAATTTAGGGACGGACTCATTTTTTGTATTCACAAAAATGAGTCCGTCCCTTTTCGTCCCTTTTTTCGGTTCCAGAATTTAATCTATTATTTTGTAGTTTTTCCTTTATACTCTGCTTTAACGCTTCCTTCGTAAGCAGACATTACAATGTAGTTAACTCCATCAACTAAGTCTAATCTTAATTCATAAGTATTTCCTTCAATATTATCAATTGTTTTTACTTCTTCATTAAAGTCGTACTCGATTTTTGTAATTCCATACTCTGAAGTAACGTTTACGACGATTTGATCATCTTCTCTTGTTACCGCAATCTTTGGACCACCAGTACCGTGTACTTCTTTTTCAATTTCCTTAACATTTCCAGCCAAATCATATGCTTTTATTTTTATCTTATTATAACCTTTCAAAGCATCAATTTTTGCAGTTAATGTTCTCTCATCCTCTGATAAACCAGTAACTTTTGTTTCTTCTCCACCATTCCAACTATACAAAATATATGACATCTTTAAATCATCTATAGCATCAACAACAACTGTAGCTGTTTCTGCACTTAAACTTATCACTGGTGGTGTCTTGTCATTTTTCAAAGCTTCCTCTAAGCTTATTGTTTGATTTTGCTGATTATCATCATTTATTAACATACTACTATCTTCATCGTATACAATTTTTATATTATCGTATGTTATTGTGTTATTGTCAGAATCTATTATCTTTAATTTAAGTTCATTTACACCTATTCTATTATCTATTTCAATATTTTTTTCATGTTCACCAGCGCTTGTAATTACACAATCTTCTCCATTATTCCAAGCATATATAATTTTCTGCAATCCTATATTTGATTTAATATTGAATGTAGTTTTATTACCATTTATATGTCCAACAATTACTGGCTTTGCGATATCCGCTTCTTTATTAATATTTACATATAATCTATATCCGCCAGAGCATATTAAAGCGATGGCAAAAATTATTAAAAATATGCAAAGATTTTTTGTATTCTTAAAAAGAATTTTTCTGCCTCCTGCAGAAGTTTGGAATGACAATATTTGGTTCATTCTTCAACACCTTTCTCCTATCAACTTACATTTTTACATAATTATACCATAATGCATTTTTTAAGTAAACCTTCAATATGAAGTTTTTTTATTTGTGAAAAATATAAAAAAGGACAACTTTAAGTTATCCTTCTTCTTTATTTGCAAACCTTTGCTACAATTACTGTCATATCATCTTTTTCTTTTCCATAATCATTATCGATTGCTTCGCTTATTATCAAATCTGCAATTTGTTGCACATCGTCTGTTTGTAAGCTCTCAATAAAATATTTAAGCCATAATTCTTTGTGATTGTAGTCTGCCTTGGATTCTACTATTCCATCGCTACACATCACAATAACGTCTCCATCTTTTATATCTTTATCATACACTATTAAATCTATGTCACTTACAATTCCCGTTGGTAATTCTACTGAATTAACAAGCTCTACTTCCTTATTTCTTTTTATATATGTAGGACATGCGCCATTCTTTAAGAACTCTATATTTCCTTGGTATAGATCTAAAATAGACATATCAAGTGTTGCATACATATCTTCATTCATATCAGCTGAAAGAGTTGAGTTAATCATTTTTACTGATACATCTTTTTTGAAACCTGAAGATAGCATTTTTTCAAGCATTTTTATTGCAATTTTACTACATTTTCTTGCCTCAGGACCAGATCCTTTTCCATCACTTATTGCCAATAAATATTTCCCATCATTTAATTTTGTTTGAATACTAGTATCACCTGAAACAACAGAATCATGTTTCTTAGCTCTAGCAATTCCAACTTTTAAATTATATTTGTCTTTCGACATAAATTTATATACGCAAATATCAGAATCACTTTTCTTTCCGCATTTTCTTTTTTGCATTACGATAGGCTCGTCATATACTTTAGATAAAACCTTTTCTATTTTCTTATATTCGCAAGTGTCTTGCTTACATTCATTAGGTTTTGTATACACACTTATAACTTTACGATTTGAATCATTTTCTTTTATCTTTATTTCACTTACGTCAATTCCCTTTTGTGTTAACAATTTTGAAATAAGAGCTCTTTTTTCAGTAAACTCATCTTTTTCCTCATTTTCAATATCTTCTGCTAAATCAGAAATAGCTTCAGAAACACTTTCTAATTGTGAGCACATATTTTTGTTCTTTTCTTCAATCTTTTTCTTCCACACGAAATTGATTTTTGCTAAATCGTAAGATCTATTTAAAGCATCAATCATGGCTGATATGTCATTATCAACGCTTTTATTAGCACTATCATCATCTAGACCAATAATATAATTATTGTATTTTGCAAATATAGCCACCAATAAATCCTTTGTCAATTTATTATTATTTTTCAAACAGTCATATATGTCACCGATTATATCGCTCGACTCCACAATATCTTGATATAAAATATTATCTTCTAGCTCTTCTGTATTATTCTTAATTTCCTCTTCAAATATTTTCTTATTTTCATCGTGAATTGCAGTATCTTCTTCAACAACCGTAGCTGCAACTTGGTTATAACTTTTAGCAATTTCAGATATTGTCTCAGACATGTCTGTTAATTTATTAGCTGTATCCTTACTTACATTTAATGACTTCTTTGTAGTTTCAGGTAAAATTGTAGCACTATTAAATAAGTCATTCATTGCATACTCAGCTTTTTTAGGGATTAGCAATAATCCTAGAGAAGCGAATAATATTTCTTGAAATACAATTATAGGCTCTATATTTCCATTTGAATAATAAGTTATTAGTATATTTCCAATGACAAATCCAGCTATAACTCCGATTTTGCCTATTTTACTAAGTATTCCAGATAGCATACCTGCAATCGCAAAAGCTGCTACAACCATTGGCGATTCATTACCAATAATTCCAAGCACAACACCAATAGTGACACCACCAATAGTACCAAGTACAATTCCACTCTTCCATCCTAAAACTAATACTATAAAAATGCACAATATATTTTTTAACGAATAACCTAGTATGCATATAGGATCAAGTGAAGAAATCGCAATGGCTAATAGAAGTCCAGCCCCCATTAATTCTTCTACCGAAAATACTTGCTTATATCCATACTCATAAATTGTATCTAATGAATTTACGAATATCTTATAAAAAATACAAGTTATTATACAAAGTACTATTGCCAAAATTAACTTAGATAAATTGATTGAAGTAAATAGCATTGGTAGAATTCTAACAGCTAAAATTGCTATGCATAAATTTTTACCAAGCTTGGCTTTTTCATTAGCTTCTGTTTGTTTCTTTGCTCTAAATATGAACAACGTAGCAAAAAAAACAATACTTGTCAGAAAATAGTCAGCCATTACATCTTGTCCCAATCCAATAAAACTTCCAAGTAAAGTTACAATATAAATCACACTTATAGGAATTCCACAGCTAGCTGAAGCAGCAACTATAGCAAGACCAAAAGGAGCAAGTCCAAGTGAAGCGTCTCCACCAAAACTAACCATTGAAATCATAAACGAAATTATATATATAATGATATTTCTGACAGAAAAGAGCTTCTTTAGCGTATACTTAATCTCATTTCCATCAAATTCAACATCCTTACTATGATTTTTTTTGAAAAAATCATTAGCTATACTTTGAAACATCCTTACCACCTCTTGCTTTTTTATTTATGCACATATAATACACAAACATTTCTAAAATATTTGTCGTATTTAATACATAAATAATAAAAAGTTTTCTACACATTGTGATATAATTTATTTTTTTATCTTATTATTTTTCTAAATAACACAAATTACGTTTTTTATTCTACCTCAAAATACCGTAAAAAACAATATTTAAGGAAAAAAATTATAGATACATTTTTCCTTTTTTGCATATATTATATTAAGAAGAAATTTGTGGAGGGATTATGAATAATAATAAAGATATCTCAAATTTGATGAGTTTACTGTCAAAAATGAATAAAAAAGACCTAGAAAAAGGGCTTTCTCAGTTAAATTCAATACTTAATTCCAAAGATAAAAATCAAATTCTAGACGACTTGAAAAATAATCTAAAAAATAATTAGGAGGAAAATTTATGGATGGAGATATGAACGATATTTTTCAAAAATTAAATTCTGTTCTATCAGATAAAGAAACATCTGATAATTTGAAGAATATTCTAAATAATTTTTCTTCATCTGAAAATAATGAAAACGATACCACAAGCGCTACCTCCTCATCAGAGCACAGTACTGATAATAAAGATTCTAATAGATTTTCAGGCTCTAATAGTGCATCTCCAGAATTTGATATAAATACCATTCTAAAATTAAAAACCATACTAGACAGCATGAATAGCCATAAAAATGACCCTAGGGCCAATCTTTTATTATCTTTAAAACCATACCTGGCAGAATCAAAAAAAGAAAAAGTTGATCAATATGTTAAATTTTTAAATCTTGCTAAAGTTATTGAGGTTTTAAATCCAATGGGTGGTGATATAAAAAAAGATGAATAATTCATTTTACCCTTTTTATAAAATTCATCATCCCAGCTACTTTCGTAGAAATTACTATCCTAATAATTCTTATCCGAATAATACCAGCAATAATTTAAACGTAGAAAACGAAGATTTAAAATTGGAAAGCGATGACACTTTAAAAGAAAAAGAAGTACAATCTAAAAAAGAAAAAACAAGATCAAGCATATCAATAAATTTAGATAAACCTATTCTCGAATTTAGAGGTTTTAAATTATATTATGATGATATGCTAATCCTTGCTTTAATATATTTTTTATATTTAGAAAATATAAATGATACACTATTATATTTAGCCTTATTTGCTCTATTGTTTTTTTAGAAATTTTGGGGACGGAGGAAAAATTTCTGCAAACAAAAAAACGGAGAAAAATCCTTATCGGAAATTTTTCCTCCGTCCCCAAATTCAATCGATTAGTCTTCATAAAAATATGAATCAAATATATCCTTTGCTATTTGTGCTGCATATGCACCATGTGCTCCATTTTCAACTATTGCAACAACCGCAATTTCCGGATCATCAAAAGGTGCAAATCCAACAAACCACGCATGAGTTTTCTTACCTGCCTGAGCAGATCCAGTTTTACCACCTACAGTTACTGAAGAATCTTTAAATATAGAATACGCAGTTCCTCCAGATTCTGTAGTAACATTTTTCATTCCTTCAAGAACCGCTCTTAAATTATCTTTATCAAATATTTTTTCATCTACATTTTGATCAGAAATTCCTAAAACACTATTTACATATTCATTAACTTCATCTTTTGGTACCTCAGTTCCATCGGAATTTTTTACAGCCTTTACTGTTGTAACATCAATTTGATGCCCACCATTTACAAGTATACTTATATATTTTGCCATTTGTATTGGAGAAGCATTGTTATAACTTTGCCCAATCGCAGCAGATAATGTTTCACCAACATACCAATCTCTTTTTTCCTCTTCGGCATGTTTTCTACTTGCTATATTTCCATTTGTTTCACTTGGTAGCTCAATGCCCGTTTTTCTTCCTAAACCAAAGTAGCTTGAATAGTCTGATAAAGTATCAATTCCAATTCGATTACCAACTTCGTAAAAATAATAATTGCAAGAATGCTGTATTGCTTGAGATACTGCAAGCGGGCCATGTCCACCTCTATACTTTGTATATATCCAACACACAGGCTTATGAGCAGCAGGATAAACTCCGCTACAACTAATTTTTTCATATATTGAAACTTTTCCAGATTCCAAACCAGCCATAGCCGTAACCATCTTGAAAGTTGAACCTGGAGCATATGCTCCGCTTATAGCCCTATTATACAAAGCTTGCACATCATTATATTCTTGGTACTTATCCGAACTAATTCCATTAACAAATAATTGTGGTTCAAAATCTGGATAACTAGCTAAAGCCATAATTTCTCCAGTTTTAGTATTCATAACTACAACAGCTCCCGCAGTTGCATCGCTCTTTTCATCATATCCACCACTAGCTATTTTATCGATATCAGCCTTTAACGCTTTTTCGGCAACATCTTGAATATCCGCATCAATCGTCAGCTGAACATCCGCCCCTACAACAGGTTCCTTAGTAATATATTCACCTGTTATATTTCCTTTAACATCCATATCTATTTGCCTTGTACCATTTTCTCCTCTAAGATACTTTTCAAATACATATTGAATTCCTGTTTTTCCGATTAGTTCATTATCAGAATATTCATCTCCAACTTTTTCAAGTTCACTTTGAGTAATTTTTCCACAGTAGCCCAATAAATGTGATGCCAAAGTTCCATAATTATAAGTAACAACCGGAGAAGAAACTATATCGATACCAAAAAAATTAGAATTCTTCTCACTAAAAATAAGTACTGAATTTTTGCTAATACTACTTGCTATTTCAACTGGCTTGATATTACTATAACCTTTTTGTGAAATTTCATATCTTATTGCCATAATTTTTCTAGCTTCATTTACATCATCATTATTGATCTGATACTTCTTTTTTAATATATTAAAACACTCTTCTGCAGAGCAATTTTCATCAATAGAATTATTCTTTTTCCATCTTTTTATCGAATCTTCATTTTCAGTATTAAAACCATATGGATTAATCTTAAGTATTAAATTATCAACATACGCATCGCCATTAGATTCTAAAACTTTTATTATATTTAAAATGTTATTATTTAACTGTTCATTATCTGTAGTCGTCCTATATAAATTAAGAGAATATCCAGTACTTGTTGTAACAAGTTTTACACCTTTGCTATCAAGTATTTCACCTCTATCTGCCCTTATAACCGTTTCCCTTGTTAACCTCGTACTAGACATATTTCTGTATTCGTCACCATTTACTATCTGCAAATTAATTAACTGACAAAGTAAGAAAATTCCTAATATAACTACTATTACGATTAAAATATTGAATCTAAGATTAGATTTTTTTCTTTCATTATCTTCCAATGGTGACTCCTTTCTTAAAAGTATCTTGTTAACATTTCTTTCTTATTAAATACGCTCTCTAAATAAAAACCAAATCTTTGAATAAGTGGATATAAAATAATAATTACCAATGCATTAAATAAGATTTCAATGGCTAAGATATATATGAACGGTAATATATCGGTATAGGCATGTAAAAATAAAGCTCTATATCCAACAAGAACAAATTCATATATTGCAGTAACTATTGATTGCATTATTAATATTGTAATTTTACTATCACTAGAAAATCTATTTTCAAGTATCGTGCTACTATATCCAACCACAGCAAATAGAATTGCTGAAATTCCAATTGTATTAGAAAATAAAAAATCTGTATATAAACCAGAAATAAAACCAAATATAGCTCCAGCCTTGCCATCAATAAATATCCCAACAAGTAATACTAATACAATAAATAAATTTGGCTTTACACCATTTATGTTAAACCAACTGAAAAAATTTATCTGTAAAAAATATATAAAAAAATAAACAAGAATCATAATTATAATTGAAGATACTTTTTTCAATTGATTTCCCCCTTACTTTTGATTTTTTATTACAACCACACTGCTAATCTTATCAAAATCAACTGCAGTTTCTACGTATACATATCTATTAGTTTTATTTTGTGTATTCTCGATTTCTTTAACTTTTCCAACAGTAATATTTTTAGGATAAATACCACCTATACCAGAAGTATATATAGTATCACCCTCATTGATAACTACATCATTATCAATATATGTCCCTTTAATTTTTTTATTTGAATCTAAAATACCTCTAGTTACCATGCTCTTGTCCGAATTAGAAATAAAACAGCTAACTGCACTAGCAGTATCTACTATAGTTTGAACTTTTGACGATTTATCTTCCGCCGAAACTACATAGCCAACAAGTCCACTGTCCGTTACTACTGTCATATCATTCTCTACACCATCTTTTTTTCCAACATTTATAACAATAATCTTACTATAATTTGAAAAATCCTTTTGAATAACATATGCAGGAACAACTTCCCACTCAGGATATTTTTCAGAAATTCCTATTTGCTCTTTCAAAGTCTTATTTTCAGCTTGTAAAGCGACTAACTTTTGATTTTCAGAAACCAATCTCTCATTTTCTTTCTTTAAATCATCATATTGCTTTTTCATAGAATCTAACGATGTAAAGTATTCGTCATTACCTTTGATTTTGTTACCTAAGTACGCAAATCCACCTTGTATTGACATTGTAATTTTAGTAAACGGATTAACAATAATATCTATTATATTTCTGTTCAAATTGGTACATATTACTAAAACAATCAAAATAATTGCAGTAATAATAATACCTAATTTTCCACCTTTATTACCTTTACTACTTTTATACATTATAATCTCCCAAAATTATTTATGACCTCTTGAATTGATAAACACGCTCTTAAGCTTTTCTATATCATCTAATGTTTTACCAGCACCTTTAACAACACACTCTAAAGGATCTTCTGCAATATACACAGGCATTCCTGTATGATCCATTAATAACTTATCAATATTTTGTATTAATGCACCGCCACCTGAAAGGATAATTCCTTTTTCCATAATATCTGATGAAAGCTCTGGTGGTGTTTTTTCTAAAGTCATTTTAACTAAGTCTACAATTTTCATTATAGACTCACTCATAGCATCTAAAACTTGTGAAGAATAAATTACAACTGTTTTTGGAAGTCCAGTTGCGTAATCTCTTCCTCTAACCTCCATAGACATGTCCGTCATAAGAGGTTTAGCACATCCAAGTTGCTTCTTAATTTCCTCAGCAGTTGTTAAACCAATTGCTAAGTTCATCTCTTTTTTAACGTAGTTAACTATATCTTCATCTAATTCATCGCCTGCAACTCTTAATGAATAGCTTACAACGATTCCACCAAGCGATATAACTGCAACTTCAGTAGTACCTCCACCTATATCGACAATTATATTACCGCTAGGCTCAGCAACATCAATTTTAGCGCCTATCGCTGCTGCCATTGGCTCTTCTATTAGATAAACTTCTCTTGCTCCAGCTTGCAATACTGATTCTTGAACAGCTCTTTCTTCAACCTCAGTAATTCCAAAAGGAACGCCAACTACAACTCTTGGTCTTGTGACATTATACTTTCTGCATACCCTTGATAAAATACTTTTTAGCATCATTTGAGTGGCAGAAAAATCAGCTATTACCCCATCTTTGAGTGGTCTAATAGCTCTTATATCCTCAGGGGTTCTTCCAAGCATCTCCTTAGCTTCAAAACCAGTTGATAAAACTGTTCCCGTTTTCTTATCAACTGAAACAACAGAAGGCTCTTTTAATACAATACCTTTTCCTTTAAGTGTAACCAAAGTATTTGCCGTACCTAGATCTATCCCAATATCCTTAGACACCAACTTAAAAAAATTAAACATCGTTAACTCCTCTTTTCAAAAAAATACTTACATAATTTCCATCACCAATAACTATGTGATCTAGTAATTCAATCCCCATAATTTTAGATGCTTTTTCTATTCTATTCGTAATTTCAAAATCTGCAAAACTTGGCTCTGAATCTCCACTTGGATGATTGTGTGCTAATATTATTTTAGGAGCACCAACTTTAATTGCCTCCACCAAAACATCTTTTGGCTCAAGACTAGCAGAGCTTGTCCCTCCATATGAAATATCCAAAACTTTTATCACAATATTTTTTGTGTTTAATAAAACTAGTTTTACAATTTCTCGTTTTTCATATCTCATCTCATCCATTAAATATTCTGCAATATCTTTTGTATTTTTTATCTGAATTTTCGTATCATTAATTGGTCTAGACATTCTTTTTGTTAATTCGCATATCGCCTTAAGTTGAATTGCTTTTACTTTTCCAATTCCCTGTATATTTTTAAATTCATCTAGTGTCATATCTTGCAAATCTTTCAAGTTATTGTTAATGCTTGATAAGACTTTATTCGATATGTCAATAGCTGTAAAATCTTTAGTTCCATTCTTTATTATTATTGCCAATAACTCCGAATTTGATAACATCTTTTCGCCATACATTTCTAATTTTTCGTACGGTCTTTCCGTTACAGGAAGCTCTTTAATTTTTATTGTCATACATAGCCTTTCTGCCCCCATAACCCCTTTATAGTATAATTAGACTTTTCTATATATAAATATAGCAAGAATCATTCCAAGAATACTTGAAATATTTAGCTTGATAAGTAAAGAAAATGAGAATTTTACAACACTTAAATCAACTGAAAGTGGGTCTCTTAAACCAAACTCTTGTCCATATCCAAGCCACCACAAAGCTCCAGTTCTAGCAGCTAAATCTCCTAATAATCCTCCTACAACAATTCCTGATAAAATAAAAACTATTAAAATCCAAACATTCTTTTCTTTTGTAGCCATATATATTCCTCCTAATTACACCTTTTAAATCCTCCTCATTATACCCTTTAATTAACAATTTTTCAATACAAAAGCAATAAAACTTTTAGGGTAAAATTAACTCGTAAATATTAAATTATTTAAAACATTTTAGACATTTGAAAAAATAATCATATATATTATTTTTTTCTATATTTTCATTGAAAAATAATTTGTCAATTTCTATCAAATTGTCTTTCACAAAAATTTTCATCTCACCTAAAATTGTATCTTTTTCAACTGGTGCTGAAAAGTAATAAATTGCATTAAACTCAACATTAATGTTATCTATATCTGTCTTCTTAATTATTATTCTTTCATTTTTTAGATTTTCTCTACCAATAGTAAAATCTTTATTACGTGCTTTTTCGATAGTAAATCTTTTCTTATTCATTAAGCACCATTTTTCAAATTCATTTTGAACAGTATCTTTTATATCCACGCTCTCATAGTTTTTGATTATGTAATTTATAATATCAACACTATCCCTTGTTCTATCTTTTTTTGTATCCGCCTTAATCACTATAACAATTAAATCCATACCTTCTTTTTTAATTGCAGTAACTAAGCATCTTCCAGCATTATTTGTAAAACCAGTTTTGACGCCATAAACCCCATCAAGCACTCCCAATAATTCATTAGTATTATTAATATTTTTTGGATATCCATTTATAGTAACAGTATAATTTTTTGTACCAACAATTTTTCTAAAAGTTTCATTTTTTAACGCATAGTCCGTGATTTTTGCAAGTTCATAGGCTGTGGTATAATGCTCTGGATTATCTAATCCATGTGGAGATGTAAAATGAGAATCAACCAACTTAAGAGCTTTAGCCTTTTCATTCATCATATTGGCAAAAGCAGGTACACTGCCTCCAACATGCTCAGCAATTGCAACAGCAGCATCGTTTCCAGACTTAAGCATTAATCCATACAATAAATCACGAAGCGAAATTTTATCATCTTTTTTTAATCCAAGTCTTGAACCACCAGTACATGCAGCTTTAGCAGAAATTTTGACAGTATCATCTAAAGCTGCATTTTCAATTACAACGATAGCGGTCATTATCTTAGTTGTAGAAGCCATAGCCGTTCGTTTATTTTCATCTTTTCCCCATACAATATTTTTAGAAGCTCTATCATAAACAACTGCTATTCTAGAATTAATTTTGAGTTCATCAACACTCGAAGCAGTTTCCAAAACTTCACCAATTTCAATATCCGATAATTCCTCTTCAATCGCGTCATCAGCATATACAATATTAACGCAAACAACAAACAAAACTATCAAGCAAAAAAATATTTTTTTCTTCACGAATATCACCTTCTCAATGTATATGATGAAAAAAACTTTTTATTCAGAAAACCCTTTTCCTAATGTTTCCATAGCATCAGCTGTAACTATAAAAGCATCTTTATCAATTTTCTTAACAATATTTTTTATCTGACTTATCTCCTTTCGATTTGCAACACAAAAAAGCATAATCTTTTCATTTTTTGAATACATCCCTTTTGAATACAATCCAGTACTGCCTCGTTTTACTTGCTCTCCAACAGTTTTGGCTATAATTTCATATTTATCGGATATAATAAACATCACTTTAGTAAAGTAAAAACCTTCAAAAACAATATCAATTAATTTTCCCATTAAATATATTGCGATAGCCGAATACAACCCTATTTCAATCTCTCTAAAAAAAATTATATTCAAAAATATTATTATAGCATCTGCAATCAAAATAACTCTGCTACTTCTAAACCTATTATTATATGCTTTTATAACATACGAAAGTAAATCTGTTCCGCCAGTTGAAGCACCCGCTTTTAAAATAATTGCAGTACCAATCCCAGCAATAATTCCGCCGATAAACACATGCTAAAAATCTATCATTTGTTATAGAGCCAAATGTTTCCAGCCTATCAATAAAAAAAGATAACAAAATTGTACCTGCAATCGATTTAAAAAAAAGATTTTTGTTTATTTTAAAAAACGCGATTAAACAAAGTGGAATATTTAAAACAATAATTGTTGTACCGACAGGAAATTTCAATAAGTAATAAACTATGGTTGCAATTCCAGAAAATCCACCCGTAGATAATTGATTTGGCAATAAAATATTAGCAGTAGAAAATGCAAGCACAAATGCTCCAACAATTAAATATAAATAATCTTTTAAATAAATCATATATTTTTTATAAAACATAAAATCACCTATAATGTAATTATTTACATTATAAGTGATTTTATTCGTACTTAATGATTCATAATCGTCTAGTTAACCGCTTGATTAACTATAATTATTTTGAATTTTCCACATTTTATTCTATTATTCACTTTCACACTAGCATCTATTCCATATGTATCTTTGATTTTTTTAATATTGCTCTTTTTATGACCAACAACATTATTTATATCACTGCTATTTACCTCAACTTTAATTTTCTTAACTTTCATATTTAAGCTCTTAATTTTCTCAGCAATATTATCATACCACAATGCAGATTCAACAAGTTGTCTGAAAGCAGGATGATATGGTCCAGCAACAACCTGGCTATTCTTATTGTTTGGATCTGTGATTTCGTTTGTATTTTGCAAACCAACTCTTATGACTTTTATTTTCTTTTTATTAAAAAGAGCCAATAAATCCTTTGAAACCTCCACAGCTTGCTCAACATTAAGAGGTTCATATGCGCCAGATCTATATGATTCTTCAAGCTCCGTTCCATTAATAACTAAGACAGGATATATTCTAACAATCTTAGGCTTTAATTTTATTAAATCTTTCGCAGTTTTGATTTCGTCTGCTCTTGTGCTCTCTGGCAAACCAATCATCATTTGATGACCCAATGTGAAACCGTGTTTTCTAATCAATTTTGAAGCATTTACAACATCCTCAAAAGTATGCCCTCTTTTAGCTTTTTCCAAAACATAATTATTTGTTGATTGAACACCTAATTCGATAGTCTTTACACCATATCTCTTAAGTCTCTTTAACGTATCCTTACTAATATAATCAGGTCTGGTAGATATTCTAATACTATCAACCTTTTTCGTAAGAATAAACTCATACGCAGCACTCAAAAGCTCTTCTTGCTTATCTGTTTCAATTCCCGTAAAACTCCCACCAAAAAAAGCAACCTCAACATATTTGTCTTTTTGTTTGAAATTCTTAAGATAATACTCGATTGTACTTTTAACATCATCTGCCGTTACAATTTTCGTTTCACCACTTATTTTCTTTTGATTACAAAATGTACAGTCATTCGGACATCCTCTATGAGGAACAAAAATTGGAATGATATATTCTTTCTTCATTTTTCACCGCCCTTTTGCTCAATCTTCTACTACTATTAAATTCTTTCTAACGCTTTTCTAGCTGCTTCCATCTCAGCCATCTTTTTATTTTTACCATTTCCTTCTGCTAATTTTTTACCATTGCAAACAACTTCTGCAACAAAAAGCTTATCATGATCAGGACCAACTTCTTTTATTATATTGTATCTTATTCTCACACTACCATGTTCCTGAAGCTTCTCTTGTAAAACAGTTTTGTAATCCTTCATCCCTACATGTGAGCTAGCAATTTCAATAGCTTCTTTCAAATTTTCTATTATAAATTTTTCTGCCTGATCTAAACCAGCATCAAAATAGATAGCAGCAATAACCGCCTCAACGCTATCAGCTAATATAGCAGGTCTAACTTCTTTTTCATTTGATTTTTGACTCTTTCCCAAATATAAGAAATCACTAAAATTATGCTTCATTGCAATTTTATGTAGGCTTTTTTCACATACTACATCAGCTCTAACTTTAGTCATTTCTCCTTCTTTTAATTTTGGATAGTTATTATATATGTATTTACTAGATATAAATTCTAAAATACTATCACCTAAAAATTCAAGCTTTTCATTGCTTTCAATTCTATTTTCATAAGCATATGAAGTATGCGTTAATGCTTGTTTGAGAATAGCTTCATTTTTGAATGTATATCCAATACTTTTTTCTAAATTTCTAAAATCCATTTTAATCACCTCAATTCAAAATTATAATATACAATAAAAAAGAAAGGATAAAACCCTTTCATTTTCAGTTCATATTGTAAGAATTAAAGTACTATGTATTAATTCTTTTATCATTTGATTATTCCTCAACATGCTCTTTTATATAGTCGACAACATCACCCACTGTAACTATTTTTTCAGCATCAGCATCTGGTATTTCAGTATCAAATTCTTCTTCAAGAGCCATAATTAACTCAACAATATCTAAAGAATCCGCACCTAAATCATCTATAAATGAAGCATCTAATTTTACCGCATCAGCATTTGCTCCTAATTGTTCAACTATAATTCCCTTTACTTTCTCAAAAAGTTCGCTCTCTGAATCCATAAGTTCACCTCCCTTCAAACTTTCTTCTTATGACTACTACAATAATATATCAATTATAAAAAGTCAAGTTTTTTTATCTAATTTGTTTGTATTGTTTCTTCAGCTGCATTTTCACTACCTTCTGCAGCTTGCATCTTTCTATATTCCTCTGTAATAATGTCTACGCTCTTAGCTTCTGCAAATTGCTCTGCTTGTTTTAAAGTATACACAAAAAGTTTTTCATCACTACTTCCATGAGCTTTAACAACAGGCTTCTTTACACCTAGGAAAGGTGCTCCACCATATTCTTTATAGTCCATTGCTTTGGCAAATCTTTTCATTATTGGTAATGCAGGAATCAATGAAATTTTTGAAAAAATGCTCTTATTGGCTTCTTTCTTTAGATTACGTTTAACCATTTTTCCAACACCTTCGGTTGTTTTTAAAAATATATTTCCTGTAAATCCATCAGTAACTACCGCATCAACAACACCAGAAAAAGCATCTCTACCTTCTATATTTCCATAGAATTCAAATCCCATTTTATCGGCATTTTCTTTTAGTAATACAAAAGATTCTTTCATTAAATCATTACCTTTAGATTCCTCAGTTCCATTGTTTAATAAACCAACTTTAGGTTTTTTAATTCCATAAGTGTTTCTTAAATATATACCTGCCATCTGAGCAAATTGTAAAATATTAATTGGCTTACAGTTTGTATTAGCACCAGCATCCATAAGTAAAAACTTACTTTCAAAAGCAGGTAACATTCCAGCTAAACCAGGTCTATCAACACCTTTTATTCTACCTACTATAAGTGTGGCACCAGCAAGCAATGCTCCTGAATTTCCTGCAGAAACAAACACATCGCCTTCATCATTTTTTAGCATATTGAAACCAACAACCATTGATGAATCCTTTTTAGCTTTTATTGCTTTTGTTGGTGTATCCTCCATTGTTATTTCTTCTTCAGCATTAACAATTTTTAATCTTTCATTTATTTCTGTAACACTATTTTTATTATATATTTCTTTGATTTTTTGATTTATTACTTGCTCTTTTCCAATTAAAACAATATCGGCTTTAACCTCGTTAATTGCAGTTACTGCCGCTCTTATATTTGCTTCTGGAGCATTATCGCCACCCATAGCATCAAATAAAATTTTCATAGAAACCTCCATAACATTTCCTATATGTACCATAATTTTATTACTTTACTTTTATAAAGTCAACAAAAATATATGAAGGATGGATACTAAAATATCCATCCCCCATTAAAATTCACCAATCAAATTGATTACAAGAATTATTGTAATTCAACTGTAGCTCCAGCTTCTTCGAATTTAGCTTTTAAATCTTCAGCTTCTTCTTTGCTAGCTCCTTCTTTAACAGCTTTTGGAGCACCATCAACTAAGTCTTTAGCTTCTTTTAATCCTAATCCTGTTGCATCTCTAACAACTTTGATTACTTGGATTTTGTTTGCTCCAGCATCCTTTAATACTACGTTAAATGAAGATTTCTCTTCAGCAGCTGCTCCTGCAGCTCCACCAGCAGCTGGTGCAGCTACTGCTGCAGCAGATACTCCAAATTCTTCTTCGATAGCTTTTACTAAATCAGCTAATTCAACAACTGTCATTTTTTTGATTTCTTCAATCATTTCTTCTTTATTCATTATTAAATCCTCCTATAAATAATTATTTTGAGCTTTATGCTCATTCCTTTTTAATTTAATTTTTGTAGTTATTACTAACTATATTTTGCTTATTCAGCTTCTTTTTGTGCTCTAACTTGATCAAGAGCAACAGCCAATTTTGAAATATTTGCAAGTAAGCATCCAGCAAGTTTTGATAATAGTTCTTGCTTTGATGGTAATTTTGCAAGTGTGATTATTTCTTCTGTTGTCATAACTTTGCCATCAATTATTCCACCTTTAATTTTGTAGAATTCATTATTCTTAGCAAAATTATAAATAACCTTTGCAGGCTCTAAATAATCACCTTCACCCATTAATATTGCAGTAGGTCCTGATAATAATTCATCTAAACCTGTTTCACCATTCATATCTAGGGCTCTTTTTATAACGTTATTTTTTATAACCTTATATTCAGCACTAGCATTTCTTAAGTCACTTCTTAATTTTGTAACATCAGCTACGCTAATTCCTCTGTAATCTGTTAAAATAATTACTTTTGCATTTTTTAATTTTTCTGCTAAAGCATTTACTAATTCTTCTTTTTGTTTAATAACTTGTTCACTAGCCATTTTGTTTAAATTTCACCTCCTAAAAAATTTGCAAAAATAAATCCAATCTTTATAGCCATAGAGAGCATACTAAAGATTGGATAAATCCGTTCATTATATGCCTCGGTAGGACTTATAAGATGCCTACTTTCTTTGGCTATTTATTTATAAATTATTTTTGATCAATATACATACTTGGTCCCATAGTTGTAGAAACTGCAACACTCTTAATGTATTGTCCTTTAGATGCAGCTGGTTTAGCTTTGATAATTGCTCCCATTATTGCATCATAGTTTTCTACTAACTTGTCTTTTCCAAATGAAACCTTTCCAAAACCTAAGTGAATAATATTAGTTTTATCTAATCTGTATTCAACTTTTCCTGATTTGATTTCTTGTATAGCTTTTGTAACATCCATTGTTACTGTTCCAGATTTAGGGTTTGGCATTAATCCTTTTGGTCCTAATACTTTACCTAATCTACCAACAACACCCATCATATCAGGTGTAGCTACGATAACATCATATTCAAACCAGTTTTCTTTTTCTATTTTTGGTATTAACTCTTCAGCACCAACAAAATCAGCACCAGCTTTAACAGCTTCTTCAGCTTTAGGTCCCTTTGCGAAAACTAAAACTCTTTGAGTTTTACCTGTTCCATGAGGAAGTACTGTTGTACCTCTTACTTGTTGATCTGCATGCTTAGAATCAACTCCTAATTTTACATGTAATTCAACTGTTTCATCGAATTTTGCCTTTGGCATTTTTTCGATTAATTCCATAGCTTCTGCTATAGAATATACTTTTGATTTATCAACAAGTTTTTCACTTTCTTGATATCTCTTTCCATTCTTTTTCATTTTTTTCCTCCTTTGGTACTAGCGAATCAAATTGATTCTCCCAACTAAATTTAATAAACTAATTAATCAGCTACTACAACACCCATAGAACGAGCTGTTCCAGCAACCATACTCATTGCAGCTTCTATTGATGCAGCATTTAAGTCTGGCATTTTTTGTTCAGCTATTTCTTTAACTTGAGCTTTTGTTAATGTAGCAACTTTTTCTCTATTTGGCTTTCCTGAAGCCTTTTGAATTTTTGCAGCTTTTTTGATTAAGATAGCTACAGGTGGAACCTTTGTTATAAATTCAAAAGATTTATCTTTATGAACTGTGATAACAACTGGTATTATCATTCCAGGTTGATTTGCAGTTCTATCATTGAATTCTTTAACAAATTGCATAATGTTAACACCTGCTGCACCTAAAGCTGGTCCTACTGGTGGAGCTGGTGTAGCTTTACCTGCAGGAATTTGTAGTTTAACAATCTTATCTTGTTGCTCTTCTTCTTTTTTGCCTGCCATTTGTATATTGCACCTCCTTTAATATGATATTGAAAAAATAATTTATATAATTGTAAATTATTAGCTAAATTTATACTTTTTGTACTTGAGAAAATTCAAGCACAACTGGTGTCTCTCTACCAAACATAGAAACTAAAACTTTAACTTTATGTTTTTCTTTGTTAATTTCTTGTACAGTTCCTACACAGTCAGCAAAAGCACCATCTATAATTTTTACAGAATCATTTACATCATAATCAACGTCGATTTCAAATTTTTCAAATCCCATACTTCTTATTTCGTCTTCAGTCAATGGAATAGGATCTGTTCCTGAACCAACGAATCCTGTAACACCTCTAGTATTTCTAACGATATACCAAGTTTCTTCTGTAACAATCATTTTTACTAAAACATAACCTGGGAAAACTTTCTTTAAATTAGTTTTTCTTTTTCCATCTTTAATTTCAATTTGCTCTTCCATAGGAACAACAATATCGAAAAAGAAATCTTCTAATTCTCTGTTTTTTACAGTTTTTTCTAAATCAGTTTTTACTTTATTTTCATAACCTGAGTATGTATGAACAACATACCATCTTGGAACTAATTCCTCGTTTTCTCGAGACATTTTTTAGCCTCCTTTATAAAATGTTTTGTTAAAGATTACTCCGCATTTTGTTTTGTTTCAGAATTCTCGCTATTTTCTGCATTTTGATTGTTTTCAGTATTTTCTGTTGTTGTTTCCCCATTCTCAGTATTTTCTTGAGCGTTTTCCTGATTTTCTCCTTCAGTAGGATTTACTTCAGTAACAACAGAATTTGTATTCTTAACTTTTTCTTCTGCCTTAATGATTACATTTTCACTTACATTTAAAAATATAAAATCCAATATAACAACAATAACAGCAACGATAAGAACTATACCTATAACAGTTGCAGTATCATTAACCAAACTTTTTGGTGTTGGCCAAATAACCTTCTTAAGTTCTGCTCTTGATTCTTTAACAAAATTGCTCTTAGATTCTTTTACATTCTTACTTTTTTTCTTTTTTTCATCTTTAGCCATAAAAAACTCCTCCTCAAGGGTTATTTTGTTTCTTTGTGTGTTGTACGTTTTTTGCAGAATGGACAGTATTTTACTATTTCTAGTCTGTCTGTATTATTTCTCTTGTTTTTTTCAGTTGTATAATTTCTTCTTTTACAATCTGAACATGCTAATGTTATAAATTCTCTTGGTCCTTTTGCAGCCATTTTTAGATACACCTCCAGCTATTTATTTTTTGCTTTTATATTAAGCTACTTTTTTTCTAATCATATGCTTTCCTATTTTATCACTAGTTGGCCGATATGTCAACCTTTAATGGTGTTATTTTTGCTTTTATTTTTCTTTTTTTCAACAGAAAATCCAAATTTACCAATTTTCCTTCCTGTAGTAAAATATTTCCCATTAGAATAGGCTATTAAATCGCATTTTGTTATGTCAAAAGAGCCATTTTCATCAATATATTTTTTATCGGCATCAATTGATAAAACATCAGCAATTATCATGTGATGGCTTCCTAGCTCTTTAATTTCTTTTACCTTACATTCAATGGCAACAGGGCTCTCTTTTATAATAGGACATTTTACGTTCTGAGCTCTTTCTTTTGTTAAATTCATCTCTTTAAATTTATCATATTGAGCACCTGATCTAACACCGCACCAATCCGTTGCAAATGCTAATTCCTCATTTGTTAAATTGATAACAAATTCGCCATTCTCCTTAATTAAATTGTATGAATATCTTTCAGGTCTTACCGAAATATAACACATTGCAGGATTAGTATTTATAATTCCAGTCCATGCAACCGTCATTATATTTGCATTTTCATATGTTCCTGAAGTAACCATTACAGCCGGTATTGGATATATAAAAGTACCAGCTTTCCAAATTTCTCTAGCCATAAAACTATTTCCTTTCTTTTAATAACTTTTTGTATCTAAGTTATTGATATAAGCATTAAACTCTTGAAAAGTCAAGCCAACAGGAACATCAAAAAATTCCTTTGTAGGGCTTTCTTCTCCACCTCTAAGTTGTACATAATACTGAACAATTGAATTAATAGCTTCATCTTCACTATCATATTCATATATTCCTGTACGTGTGAAATTAGGATGCTCTAAATGATATACTTTATCATTTAAATAATAAAGTAAAAAGCAATGCATGTGCTCTTCTTCCTCTAAATTATTATAATCATCCGGTTCCCAAATTCTACAACAAAACATTTTATTTTTAATATTTAGCTTATCAAATAAATAATGCATTAGATGAACTTGCTCAACACATACGCCTAGACCATAATTAATCGTATCTTCAATAGATACAGTTCTATATAGTTTTCTATAATCCTTCATAGTCATAATATGCTTTTCTTTGTTTAAATCAAGCCATCCATATTCTATATGCTCTTCAAGATATTGTAAAACATCCTCGGGTGTCTTAATCTCATTAATATCCACAAAATCACCACACTTAAAAAATTTTGTACATTATATCATACTTTATAGCAGCAATAAATACAAAACAATATATTTATAAAGCAATTATATACAAATATGAAGTAACGCGCAGTTTGGGAACCTTTAGGTGACCAGCAAGTTACGAAAAATTTGTATATAATTGCTTAGTATATGTTATTTATCGAATATGAAGTAACGCGCAGTTTTGGAGACTTTAGGCGACCAGCAAGTTACGAAATATTTGTATATAATTGCTTAGTATATGTTATTTATCGAATATGAAGTAACGCGCAGTTTTGGAGCCTTTAAGCGACCAGCAAGTTACGAAATATTTGTATATAATTGCTTTTGTATATTAACAATAAAGCATAGATTAAAAATATTTATCTATCTCTAATCTATGCTTTATTTATAAAATAAAAAAATCTGGCAACAACCTATCTTCTCAGCAGGGTAACCCGCAAATATTGTCGGCACATTGGAGCTTGACTTCTGTGTTCGGTATGGGAACAGGTATAACCTCCATGTAATCATCACCAGAAATGTTTCGTATACTATTTTTTCTAGTACACTCA
>JAFWDV010000014.1 GCA_017515985.1 Clostridia bacterium | reverse complement strand
TTGAAGTGGAATCGAACCACTGACACGAGGATTTTCAGTCCGCTGCGCTACCAACTGAGCTATCAAGCCTTATATGAATAATAGGAAAGGTTTATACTTTCCTATTATCATTTTTTATGGCGACCTGGAACGGGCTCGAACCGTCGACCTCTAGCGTGACAGGCTAGCGTTCTAACCAACTGAACTACCAGGCCAAAAGTAAAAAATATTTAGTTAAACTAAATATTTTTGAAATGGTGGGCGCAATAGGGCTCGAACCTATGACCTCCTGCTTGTAAGGCAGATGCTCTCCCAGCTGAGCTATGCGCCCATTTCCTTTCGACTTGTTCAGTATACTAGAATTTAGAATAAATGTCAACACTTTTTTTCATTTTTTTAAATTTCCGTTAATTTTTATTTAATTTTCAGTTATTTTCCAGTCATTTTTATCTTCTTTTTCAAAAAATATTATCTAACTTAAGACTTTCTTTTTGCTTGATGTGCTGTACAATGTAAATCGCCCTCTCCACTTCCTCATGTACAAATTCTAAATCTTCAACTTCAATCCCTGCTTTAATAACCGTAATTTGAGTATTTATTTTTTCAAGTTCATCATGTTCTAAAAAACAAGCCATCCTAGTATAATTATTCTTCCACGTTTCATCAAGATTTTCTATTTTTTTCATACTATCTTCGTTATTATCCAGATTATAACTTATATCGTTAAGCATTGAACTCATCATATCAAAAGTATTATTAACATATCTTTGCAAATATAAGTCTAAAACAACAATTAATGCAATAATTATTACACATACAACTATTATTCTCCTCATACTAATCTTTTCCTTTTTTTGTATTTTTTTCTTGGCAAAAAAATTCATTTTTACCATCTATTGTCGCTATAAGTGTATTTTCAGGTTTCAAATTATACTTATTTAGCTCCTCTTTTAGCCAATTGTAATCTTTATTCAATATTTTTAAATTATCATACATTACAACCCCATCCACAACTAAATCATATGTTATTCCTTCGTATTCTGGCTTTAAATTAAAATCTTCAGGTTTTAAATTTCTCTTTTCCGGTTTTTCTACAACACTAATTTGTCCACTTGTTTCCAAAATTGCATATTCAACTTCCGATATTGAATTTACATTATTTGCTCTTAAACGCTCTTGTAATTCATTAATTGTTAAACGCTCTTTTCTCATTACATTTTCATCAATTCTACCTCTATATATTAATATTGAAGGTTTACCACATATCAATCCTCTTATTTTCATGCTTTTTAAATTGATATATGAAATAAGTAAATGCATAACCAGTAACCCAAGTATTGGAATAATTCCATTTATTATTGGAATACCGATGTCGCTCATAGGTATTGTGGCAAGGTCCGCTATCATAATAGCTATTGCTAATTCAAAAGGCTGCAATTGCCCAATTTCTCTTTTTCCCATCAATCGCATAACAATTAATACAAGTATGTATAGAATAATAGATCTTATAAGTGTAATAAGCATTACGATTCCTCCTAAGCACATAAATAACCGTATATATGCATTTTTTCTGATATAAAAAGTATATTTTTTTACCTTGTAGAAACTAAAAGATATTAGTATTATTACAAAAAATCACTATAATTATTCAAAAATACTTGTTTTTTTTCGAAATATATGATAAACTTTGAATTAGTCAATTTTATTAACGCATATAGGAGGTGCAAAGAAATTATGGCTAAATGTGCTTTATGTGAAAAAACACAATCATACGGAAATAAAATTTCTATAGCTCGTTCTCATGTAAGTAGAAGAGCAACAAGAACATTCAAACCAAATCTTAGAACTGTTACATTAAATGTTAATGGAGAATCAAAGAAAATGTGCGTATGTTCAAAATGTTTACGTAATTTAAAAAATGCTTAATAATGATAATGGACGTTACATATGATGTTATGAAGAACATAACCTTATATGCAACGTCCATTTATCTTTAGCCTATGTACTCTTAATTCCAAATATTAGCTTAACAAAACCTCTTAGGAATTTGGGTACTTTTTTTACAACTACAGTCAAACTACTCACCCCCAAATTTTAACTTGCAAGCCATACCAATCCCAAAATCGTTAGCGCTACTCCTATAGAAAATAACCAACCTGTAACTGGAAGTAATAAAACTAATAAAATTCCCAAACCAATACCAATCAAACATACACCAAAAGTTTTTTTCAACATACCAAACATACTTTATTACCTCCTTACACTATTATATTATGTATATTACATTTATGTTACATGAAAAAAATAAGAAATATGAGAGGAAAAAAATGACTAAAAAACAAATCATTGAAATAATTGAAATATTAAAAAAAGCTTATCCAGATGCAAAATGTAGCTTGAATTTTAATAATCCATTTGAACTTGCGATAGCTGTAATGCTTTCAGCTCAATGTACTGATGAACGAGTTAATAAAACTACCCCGCTTCTTTTTTCTAGATGTAAAACTCCTTCAGATTTTATTAATATGGAAATTTCTGAATTAGAAAAACTAATACTTCCTTGTGGGTTTCACAAAACAAAAGCAAAACATATAAAAGAAATGTCTGCTATTATAGAAGAAAAGTTTAATGGAAAATTACCAGATACAATGGAAGAGCTAATTTCATTACCTGGAATAGGACGAAAATCAGCAAATGTTATAATGCTGGATGCATTTAATAAACCTCAAGGAATTGCTGTAGATACACACGTAAAGAGAATTTCAAATAGAATAGGATTTTCGAAAGAAACAAATCCAGAAAAAATCGAAAAAGATTTACTAAAAATCATTCCAAATAATTATCTAAAGGATGTAAATCACTTATTTATCTTGCATGGCAGAGCCATTTGTAAATCACAAAATCCAGACTGTACTAACTGCCCAATAAAAAGCTACTGCAAATATAAGTTGAATAAAAAAATATGACATAATAAAACATTATGTCATATTTTTTATACATTTTCTTCTGCCTCTTCATCTATTACGATTTGCTGATTTTGATCCAATTTATATTTTGGAAGCTCTGGTAATTCCTCTAAACTAGAAAGCCCAAACATCTTATAAAACTTATCTGCTACAGCATATGTAGTTGGTTTTCCTGGTGCATCCAACTTTCCAGATTCTTTTATAAGTTCATACTCTAATAACTTATAAAGTGTACCATCGCTATTTACGCCTCTTATTGTTTCAATTTGTGCTCTTGTTATATTTGGATTATATGCAATTATTGAAATTATTTCTAAAGATGCATTAGTTAAATTTGGTTTATTCTTTCTATCTAAAACTTGTGCAACAAACTCATAACATTTTTTTCTAGTACACATCTGATAAGAATCATTAACTCTTATTATATCAATTCCAGCATTTCTTTTATTATAATCACTTTTTAATTCTTCAACTATTTCAATTACTTCTTCAGGGCTTTTTTCAATTGCTAAAGCAAACTCTTTTACTTCAACTTGTCTACCTGCTGCAAAAAGTATCGATTCAACCACTGTTTTATTAATATCTTCCATATTGCTCTCCTTCGCACTTTATTAAACCATTACAGTTAAAATATGTCAATATTTAAAATCTGATTTACATTTATGTTCAATTATGATATAACAAATATAAGTAGAATTGTATAGATTTTTTTTTGACTATATGATATTATTATTGCAGATAATTACACGGAGGATAAAATTATGCGTATGGATAATAAAAGAAAGATTAAAATTGACCTATGGTTTCTTATTTTAACGATATTATTTATAATAGCATTGGTATTTACAATAATACATATATGCAATAGTGCTAAAGCAAATACTGATGATTACTATGATAAGCAACCACAAAATACTATTGCAAGTAGCACAACTAATAGCTCTTCATCTAATGTTAAATCAAATAATTCTATTAATAATAAGATAGATTTAAATTCTTTAGATGATTTTTCTATAATAAATAATACCGTTTCAAGTACAACTGATTCAAATAATTCAGAACAAGCAAGTCCAAATGTAGAAAAAAAATATAAGCTTAATAACCATATATACAAATTTGATGAAACAAAAAAAGTAATGCTTAATACAGGTTCAGCTAATCAAAATTTAGAGCTACAAACAGATACGTACGTACTAAAAATGAATACTGATACGATGTATTATGATAGTCTAAAATCAAAAGAAGATTTAAGTGGTTTTTTCCAAAAAAATTACCAAATAACTGCTGACAGTAATATTAAAAGTGGAACTTTACAAGATTTAAATGTTATTCTATGTTCATTCAAAGAAGATAACAAAACAGGTTATTTTATAGTAACAAAATTAAACGAATCTGAAATTATATATTTCAAAGTGTATAACAAAGTAGATATGTCAAGTTTAATAGATGACTTATCTCAACCATTAGATGAAATTTCATCAATAATCAATAATTCAATAGAATAAAAATAGGAGTGAGATTGATGTCAAATTCAAAGAAAATAAAAATAGTTTCTGGAGATGGAAAAAAATTAAAAATATCTGAAGTTGAAGACCATATAAAATTAGATAAAAAAAATAAAGATGTTGATAAAAACAAGATTATAATACCAACTGAAAAAAAGCCAAAAAAGAAGATTGATTAAATCAATCTTCTTTTTCATTATATTGCTTCTTCGTCATTTTGAACTTCTTCATTTTCGTCGTCATCTTGTTTTACAACTTCTAAACTAGATATTGAAACTTCGTAAGCAACTTTTGTTTCAGATGTTCCATCTTCATATTTCTTCTCATATGTTCTAGATTGAACTCTACCA
This sequence comes from Clostridia bacterium, assembly GCA_017515985.1. Taxonomy (GTDB): domain Bacteria; phylum Bacillota; class Clostridia; order TANB77; family CAG-508; genus CAG-492. Next base: position 61,828 of record JAFWDV010000014.1, on the reverse strand, counting down.
ATTATCTTTACTTCAGTTCCAACTTCAATATTCTCGCAAAATCTAGCATTTCTTCCCCATGCAATACATGGAATATAATCAGATTTGTTGTATGCTCTATTTACAGCTAAAAGTATGTCTGCAATTTCTCTACCAAATGGAGTTTGTCTATAAATAGGTTTTTTACAAATATAACCGTTTAATATAACTTCATTTGATACTAAATCTTTGCTTGCTTGAATCTCTTCATCTTGATTCTCTACAAATTTTACATCTTTAGCAAACACAGTTAAAACAAGTTTATTCTTTTCGTTTTGATAACTGTTATATGATCTAAATTGTCCCTCAATTACAACTTTCTTATCAATAGCTAAATCCTCAGCCTCTAATAATCTTTCAGATATTGTAATTGGAATTATGTCCGCATTACCACTTAAACGAGGTACCTCTAAATCAAATATGTAAAATTTTTCGCCATATATTTCATGACTAAATCTTTTTTCACTTGTAACTTTTCCAACCAACACTAAATGGTTATTTTCTAAATAATTTGTATTCAAATTTTTTTCCTCCCCTTATTTGTTTATCAAGTGTTTTTATATCCATTCTGTTTTTCCTATAAGGTATATTATACTATGTTTTTTTGGTTTTGTCTACATAAAAAGTTATTTTTTTGGATATTTTTTAATTTTTAGCGAATATTCCAATATTTATATATTTTATTTATTGTATATTATGTCTATAATTGTTGCTATCATTCCATCATAAGCATTAATATTTGCTAAATTTTTTTCAAATCTTATCTCCTGTATCCCTACATTTTTCTTGTTTCCCTCTATTTCCTTTTGCACATATATTAAATAACTATCATCTGTGGCACTTGAAATTGTTACGTATGCTTTTGAATTATATCCATAGGTTATCAATTTTTTATACACATCATCATTAATTATTTCATCTCTTTTTATATCAGAATTGTATAATACATGTTTTGATTTTTTTATAATTTTTTCTAAAGACCCCTTATCCTCGATTACATTATTTATAACAACTGAATCAAACATAACATTTCTATAATTTGATAGATTTTTTTCATTTAAGAATATAATTTGGTTTTTTTCTAATTTATTTTTCATAATATTTTTTATATTATTTTCACTATTTTTGTCAGTTATAATACCTATAAAAAACATACATCCTCCTGAAAATATAATTCCAAATAGTATTATTGTATCAAATCAGAAAAAAAATATTCATTTATTATTCATGTAAATTTTCTTGCGAACTATTTGACTCAGTAAATACCGAAACAGAATTTGATTTTTGCTTTATATGAAATGCCATCACAAGCAATATTATGACAGTACTAAAGGATATAACATAAGAAAGCATTTTGTCTTTACTAAAAATGAAAAACATAAAAAATCCACCTGCCTATAATATATTTTATACAGATGGATTATTTTTATGAATTTAATATTTTAATCAGCTCTTGGATTTAATTCCTCGTAAATCGGCCTCTCTTCAACTATCATTGTTGATTTACCATGTCCTGGATAAACTATAGTATCATCCGGCAAAATTAGTAATTTATTTGTTATTGATTCCATTATTTGGTTCATACTACTAGTTGGCAAATCTGTTCTTCCCCATGTTCCTCTAAACATAGTATCTCCAGTGAAAACCAATTTTTCACTTTCACAATATAAACAGCTTCCACCTTTTGTGTGACCAGGTGTATGTATTACTCTGAATATAAGGTTTCCAACATGAATATAATCATTTTCATCAACTCTATCAACATTTTCTATATGTATTTCATTTAAACCAATGTATGATGCAAGATTAAAATAATCATCGTTTACTCCCTCAAAATCGGCCCTATGTATTAATACTTTTGCATCTTTTTTATTTCTTAATTCACTCACTCCACAAGTGTGATCAGCATGACAGTGCGTTAAATAAATGTATTTTAAATTTGCATCTAACGTATCTAGCATCTCTACAATTGTATCAACTTCACCAGCTGGATCAATCACAATTGCCTCTTTAGAATCGTCGTCTACAACAATATAACAATTTGTAGGCATATGGTCCAATATTTCGATTTTAATTCTCTTTAGTATCATTTGATATATCCTTTCTAGCGTCTCTATTTCTTTCTTGTTACTTCATATACGCTATCTACTTTTCTTAGAGCCTTTACAACTGTATTTAGGACATTAATATTTTCCACTTCAATTGTTATATTCGTCTCTGCTGTACGGTCTCTATGAGCTTTTGAATCGACAGCTATAAGCTTACATTTATTGTTTGAAATTTCTTTTATTATATCTGCAAGTAAGCCGCTTCTATCATTTGCTAAAACTTGTATTTCAACATTGTATGATGACTTATCTTGCTCACTCCACAATACATCGATTATTCTATCTTCTTGTGTCAATAAATCACTTACGTTTATACAATCTTTTCTATGTATTGACACACCTCTTCCACGGGTAATGAATCCTATTATCTCATCACCCGGTACAGGATTACAACACTTCGAAAATCTTATCAAACAATTTTCTATTCCCTTTACTATAATACCATTATTAGATACTTTTGGTTTATTGACTTTCTCAGTTGATAATTGCTCTATAGTTTTTTCAATAGTCTCATCTTGATTATCCTTTTTGTATGCCTCCAACATTTTTGCAATAATTCTTGATGAATTTATCGCTCCAAAGCCAACTGCTGAATACATATCCTCAACAGTTGCAAACTTATATCTATCAAGTGCAACTTGAACATATTCATTTTTAAACAAATCAGCATAATTCATACCAATTCTTTTTATCTCTTTTTCAACTAATTCTTTACCTTTAAGTATATTCTCTTCTCTTTCATTCTTCTTAAACCATTGTTGAATCTTGTTTTTAGCAGAAGAGCTTTTCACAAATTTAATCCAATCCCTACTTGGTCCTCTAGCCTGATCTGATGTTATTATATCTACAATATCACCATTATTAAGTTTAGTAACTATTGGCATCATTTTACTATTAATTTTGCAGCCTGTCATATGATGACCAATCTCAGCATGAACACTATATGCAAAATCTATTGGAGTAGCTCCATTTGGTAATACCTTTATTTGACCCTTTGGTGTAAATACATAAACTTCATCCTCAAATAATTCAGTTTTAAGAGTTTTTAAGAATTCTTGCGGATCTTGCATTTCTTTTTGCCACTCTAAAGATTCCCTTAACCATGCAAGCTTATCATCTTGAACAACAACATTTGACTTTTTATTTTTGTTAGCCTCTTTGTACGCCCAGTGCGCAGCGATTCCATATTCAGCTATCTTATGCATATCCCAGGTACGTATTTGAACTTCAAAAGGTGTTCCTTTTGGTCCAATAAGCGTTGTATGAAGTGATTGATACATGTTTGGTTTTGGTACAGATATATAGTCTTTAAATCTACCAGGCATTGGATTATATAGTTCGTGTACGACACCTAATGCAGCATAGCAATCCTTTACTGAATTAACTAATATTCTAAGAGCAAATAAATCGTAAATCTGGTCTAAATCTTTATTGTCTCTTTTCATTTTTCTATAGATACTATATAAATGCTTTGCCCTACCAGTTATTTCTGCATCAATCTTTTGTACTTTAAGCTCTTCTCTTATTTGCTCAATAATCATCTTAATAAATTCAAGACGTTCATCTCTTTTTTTATCGATGCCTTCAACAATATCTCTATATTCATCTGGACATAAATATTTAAAAGACAAATCCTCTAACTCCCACTTTAATGAATAGATTCCGAGTCTATTTGCAAGCGGAGCATATAAGTCTGCAGTTTCTTTTGCTATGGCAATTTGTCTATCTCTGCTTAAAAACTTTAAAGTTCTCATATTGTGAAGTCTATCTGCAAGCTTTATTAAAATAACTCTAATATCTTTACCCATAGCAAGAAACATTTTTCTGTAGTTCTCTACCTGTTGCTCTTCGGCACTTGTATATTTTAAACTTCCAAGTTTTGTAACACCATCAACCATTTCAGCAATCTCAGGTGAAAACTCTTTGCTTAAATCACTTATAGTTACTTCTGTGTCCTCTGCTATATCATGTAATAGTGCAGCACAAATTGTGCTATCATCTAATCCAATCGTTGCAAGTATATATGCTACTTGAAGTGGATGAATAATATATGGCTCTCCTGATTTTCTAAATTGATTTTCATGCTTATCTCTAGCAAATTCATAAGCTCTTCTTATAAGTTTACTATCTGTTTTTTTATTATTTTTTTTCATCACTTCAATAATATCATCTATTGTTTCATTTTGTATTTCAGACATATCTATATACGCCCCCTTTAGTATGATTTTCTAATATCCTTTAAATTAATTTGAATACTTTCTTTTCCATTGTATTTATTTATTTCTAAGCATCCAGCAATATCTATTTTATCTCCCAATAGATATTCATTAACAAGATGTCCCATATTAAATCCAATTGCATCAATTAATGTGTTCTTATCTCTCAATGTAAGTTTTATATGCTTTCCTTCAGATAATGCTCTAATTGAATCAATTCTTAGATTTCTATAAATAAATATTGGCATTTTATTTGCTTCGCCATATGGCTCTAACTTTTTCAAATCTTTTACCGTATCAGTATTTACATCATTTAAAGTAATTTCCTTATCAATCTTGATAATAGGAACCAAATTTTCTATATGCGAATCTTCTACAAATTTTTCGACATCATTTTTAAAATCTTCAAATTCTGACTTCTTTACGCTAATTCCGATAGCCATTGAATGTCCGCCAAATCTATCAATATGTGTTTGACATTTGCTTAATGCATCATGTAAATCGAATCCATGTATACTTCTACCTGATCCTTTACCATCTTCACCTTCAAATCCTATCAATATGCTTGGTTTATAGTATATCTCAGTAACTTTTGAAGAAACAATTCCAATAACTCCATGGTGCCAATCTTCATGCCCAAGAATGATGCAAGCTTTATTCTTTTCACCATTTTCAATCATCTCAATAGATTCATTAAATATTTTAACTTCTTTCTGTTGTCTTTCACTATTATATTTATTTAACCTCTTGGCAATTTCCTCTGCCTGTACTATATTTTCAGTAAAAAATAAATCAAGTGCTTCTTTTTCATAACCTAATCTTCCACATGCATTTATTCTTGGTGCAATTCCAAAAGATATTACTGAAGAATCTATTGTTTTTGTTCCTATAGATTCCAATAATGCCTTTAAACCGATATTTTTTGTTACAGCTACCAATTTAAGTCCTAACTTCGAAATAACTCTGTTTTCATCCACTAATGGTACTATATCTGATATTGTTCCTACGCATACGAAATCAAGATATTTTAAATACTCTTTTTCATCTAAATTATACTTTTGTGAAATAGCTTGTATAACTTTAAATACAACTCCGACACCAGCTAACTGATTATATGGATATTCATTATCTTTTCTCTTAGCATCAACCACAGCTAATGCGTTTGGCAATGTTTCTGCTGGTTCGTGATGATCTGTTATAACTGTTTCAATTCCTAAACTATTTGCGTAATCAATTTCCTCAATTCCAGAAATACCACAATCAACGGTTATCATAAGAGTATATTTAAGTTCAGCAATTTTATCGATAGCATCTTTGTTTAAGCCATACCCCTCATCCAATCTATTTGGTATATAGCTATCTACTTCTAGACCTCGCTCTGATAGAAACTTCTTTAGCACAGTTATGCTAGTAATTCCGTCCACATCATAATCACCATAAATAATAACTTTTTCTTTATTTTCAATGGCTTTGATAATTCTATTAACCGCAATTTCCATATCAGGCATTAAAAAAGGATCATAAAAATCATTTCTTGTTGGATTTAAAAAAACTTCTATACTGCCTGTTAATTTTTTATTTGAAATTACCGTGGCAACCAAATCACTAACATTGTACTTATTCTTTATCTCTTCAACTTCTTTAGTATCAATATCACAATATTCCCATTTCTTATTCATCCATTTCTCCTTATATTCTAAAATTTTCTTTATTGTATACCATTTTTCGCAATTTTTAAAGGGGAAACTAAAAGAAATTTTGGGGACGGAGGAAAAAATTTCTGATATAGAAAATTTTTTCCTCCGTCCCCAAAATTTTTAATTCTTAAATATTTCTTCCATAGATTCAGCAATTATTTTATTTACATCTGCTACCATTACATTGAATTTTACCTCTAAATCGAAATATTCTTTTATATCTTGATTCTCAACTAAAATTGTATAAAGCTCTTGTAATTTTTGCATTTTTTCAGGATTTGATTCTCCTTTTTCTAATGCAAATACTTGCACATCATATCTTATCTTTTCGAATTCCTCTATTTTTTTCTTAAGCTCCGGATTAGCTAAAACCTCTTTTCTTGCATCTCTATATTGTTTAAATTCTTCCGATGCTCTAATTTCATCTGCTAGTTTATGTGCAGTATCATATACATTATTCAATATTTTGACCTCCTATGCATACGCATGTTTTTTCTTAAATGTCAATAACTTAGAAATTTCCTTCTCTGAATTATTGGCTTTTGCAGCCTTATTCTGTCTTTCTTGAGCCAATTGTTTTAATTGTTTCTCAGCTTCAGTTTGACATATAGCTCTTTCATAGACATAATGCGTATCTTGTGCAATTTTATTCCAGTTATATTTATTTTTAACTTTAGATTTTGCATTCTTTGAAATTGAACTACATAGTTGTGGATCAAATAACAAAGATAGCACTGAATCTGCAATAGAATTTGCATTTCCAGCATAGCTCTTCATTCCATCTACACCATGATCTATTATTTCATTTAGTCCGCCTACATCAGAAACTACTGTAGGTGTACCTGATAACATAGATTCAAGTGCCACAATTCCAAAAGGCTCATATGTGCTTGGAAATACAGCAACATCTGCACATTTATACATTTTTTGCACAGATTTTGAATCTAAATATCCTGTAAAATATACTTTGTCTTGTATTCCCATATAATTTACTTGATTTCTTAATTCATCAATCATACCGCCTTTTCCGGCAACTACAAGTTTTACATCATGGTATCTATCTATAATTTTAGGCATCGCAGCTATTAGATTCTGAATACCTTTTTCGTATACTAATCTTCCTAGATAAAGAATTATTTTTTCATTATCCATTGCATACTGTCTTCTGAAACTGTAATCTCTATCTACTCCACTATATAAGTTTAAATTTACTCCATTTGGTATAACATTGATTTTATCAAATGGTAATCCAAATAGTCTTTGCAATTCACATTTCATGTAATTGCTATTAACGATAACATCTGTTGACTCATATGTTAGTAGCCATTCTGTATCGTTTATATACCTTTGAACATCATCATGTATTCCGCTATTTCTACCTGCTTCAGTAGCATGTATAGTTGAAACTAATGGAATTTTGAATGATTGCTTCAAAGTCTTGGCAGCATATGTTACTAGCCAATCATGAGCATGTATAACATCAAACTTTCCTTTCTCGTTTATTATCTCTGTTGCTTTAGAGATTAAATTGAAATTTAGTTGCATTATCCAGTCAGTAAAATTATTTGGTGTAATCATATAGTTATCAACCCTATATACGTTTACACCTTTGTCATTTTCGTACTCTTCCATATTTGGTATATTGGCGTCTTTGTACGTTACTACAGTTACTTCATGACCATCTTTTATCAGTCTATGTGACAGGTCATGAACAACGCGAGCTATTCCCCCTACTATTCTTGGGGGATACTCCCATGTTAACATCAGAATATTCATGTTAATCATGCCCCTTTCTAATCTTCTGTTTTTCTACGTTTTATGGATCATCTATTTTTTCATTTCGTGTATCTTTTAATATTTTATACAAGATTATTTTAAAAGTAAATAAAATTTTACTTTTTTTTTCAAATTGTTCCATTTTTCTATTGAATTTAATATGATTTTGATATACTATATGATTAGTAAATTTATATTCTTAAGGAGGAGAAAAAGTTGAAGGAAACAAAAGATGAAAAAGTAACAAAAGTAGCGAAAAAAACAGAAAATGCTAAGAATACATTATCAAAAAATGAGAAAGGAACAGAGAAAAAAGTAAAAGGTAGCTCTGCAGCTAAAACAGAAAAAAAAGCTTCTTCTACTACCAAAAAAGCAACTACAAAAAAAGCAGCCTCTGCTTCGACAAAAACTAGTGCTACAAAAGATGCTTCTACTTCAAAAAAGACTGCTTCTAAAAAAGCATCTTCAGCTTCAAAAGAAACTAGCACTGCAAAAAAAGCTTCTACTTCTGCGAAAAAAACTACTGCAAAATCTGCGGATACAACAACAAAAAAATCACCAGCTACTAAAAAAGCTGCTAGTGAGAGCAAAACAACTTCAACAAAAAAAGTAGCTAGTACAGCATCTACGTCTGCGGAAAAGAAATCTGCTAGTACTGCTAAAAAGACTACTTCTACTGCAAAAGAATCTGCTAGCACTGCTAAAAAGACTACTTCTACTACAAAAGAATCGGCTAGCACCGCAAAAAAAGCAACTTCAACTACTAAAAAATCTACTAGCACCGCTAAGAAGAGCTCTTCAACCGCAAAAGAATCTGCTAGCACTACTAAAAAGGCAACTTCAACTACTAAAAAATCTACTAGTACTGCTAAAAAGACTACTTCTACTGCAAAAAAACCAACAAGTACAAAAAAGACTACAGCTACAAGGAAGGTCTCTGCCGTTAAGAAACCTACAACAACAGACAGTACAGATAAAGCCATCTTATATTCAGCTGATTCAGTAAATCCAATTGCTGAATATTATGACTTACCATATAGATACAATCAAACAACAGTAAAAGTTCTTGCACAAACCCCACATTCTATGTTTGTTTATTGGGATGTATCAGATGATGATAGAAATGAAATGACAAGAAAATATGGTGAAGATTTCTTTTATCAAACAAAACCAATATTACTTGTACACAACAGAACATTAGATATTAAATATGAAATTGAAATAGATGATTTTACAAACAGTTGGTATTTAAAAACTCCAACTAGTGATTGTGTTTTTGATATAGTACTTGCTAGAAAAAAGGTAAATGATTCTCGAAATTATGACTTTGGTTATGGCAATAATGTTTTAGATATAGCTCACTCGAATACTATAGAATCTCCTAACGATCATTTCTTAGGTGATTCACTTTCAACAGTGTATTTCAAAAATGTAAAAACTAACACTATAGAAAAGCGCGACTACTCAAATTATAAAAACACTAATAACATTTATGACATTATGAAGGTTTATGCAAATGAATTTGGACATCAAACTAATCCATCTTCTGATTTTAGAATAATCTAGTATTTCATAATTTAATAAATAAATTATACTGCCCTTTATAAGGGCTTTTATTATAAATATCGATAAAATGGAGAAAAACAAATGGAAAAAAATATACAGGGATACGTGAGCTTTGTTTTACATGCACATTTACCTTTTGTACATCACCCTGAAAGTGAAGATTACTTAGAAGAACAATGGCTATTTGAAGCAATCTCAGAAACATACATCCCATTATTAAAGAATTTTGAAAAACTTGTTGAAGAGCACGTTGACTTTAAAATTACAATGTCTCTTACCCCACCACTATTATCTATGCTAGATAATAAATTACTACAAGAAAGATATGTTAAATATTTAAAATCACATATTGAACTTGCTGAAAAAGAAATTGAAAGAACTTCATATGATGAAAGGATTAACAGACTTGCTCATTACTATTTTGATAGATATTCACAAGATTTGTATCTTTTTGATGAAAAATTTAATCGAAATTTAATTAACCAATTTAAGCATTTTCAAGATATTGGAGTACTAGAAATAATTACATGTGGAGCAACTCATGGATATTTTCCGATTCTTTATGTAACAGAGCAAACTGTAAAAGCACAAATTGCTGTTGGTGTACAAACATATGAGAGATATTTTGGCAGAAAACCAAGAGGCATTTGGTTACCAGAATGTGGATATGTTCCAGAAGCCGATAAATATTTAAAGGAATTTGGTATTGAATATATAATAACTGAATCACACGGAATTTTATACTCTTCCCCTGCCCCAGTTTACGGCACCTATGCACCTATTGTATCCCCTGATGGAGTAATCGCATTTGGTAGAGATATGGAATCATCAAGACAAGTATGGAGCTCTGTAAATGGTTACCCTGGTGATTTTAATTATAGAGAATTTTATAGAGATATCGGTTATGATGCTGATTATGAATATATAAAACCTTATATTGCATCGAATGGAGCCCGTGTTAATACTGGTATAAAGTACCATAGAATTACTGGAAAAGTTGAAAATAAAGATATCTATGATGTTCAGTGGGCAAAAGATTCAGCCGAAAAACAAGCCGGTCATTTTTTAGATAGTCGAGTACAACAAATTAATTCTATTTCAAAATATACTGAAAATCCACCAATTATTCTTTGCCCTTATGACGCAGAGCTATACGGTCACTGGTGGTATGAAGGACCATATTGGTTATATATTCTATTTAAAAAGATTCATTATGATAAGTGTAATTTCAAGCTAACCACACCAGGTGAATATATTGATAACTATCCTGTAATGGAAGTTGCTACTCCATGTAGATCTAGCTGGGGCGCTAATGGATATAGCGAAGTATGGTTAAATCCAAGTAATGATTATGCTCACAGACACTTACATAAACTTGGAGAATGGATGGTTGAGCTTGCTCATTTATATCCAAATTCAAATGATAAATTACAAAAAAGAGCCTTAAATCAATGTGCTCGAGAGCTATTACTTGCCCAAAGTAGCGATTGGCTATTTATCATTACCCACGGAACAATGGTAGACTATGCTAAAAAAAGAATAAAAGATCATGTTGGTAGATTTACCAAATTATATGGTCAAATAAAAACAAATACTATTGATGATGAGTTTGTAAAATATCTTGAAGGCTATGACTGTATCTTTCCTGATATAGATTATAATATATATTATTAAGGAGGATTTATATGAAAGTACTAAAAAATACTTTAATTATTGCACTACTTGTTGCTACAATGTTTAGCTTTAGCGGCTGTGGTCAAAAGAAAAAATCAATAACATCTAGTGAATTTCAATCAGTAATGAAATCTAAAAACTATATAGTTCAGGATGGAAAATCTCAATATGCTTCTTATCCAGAAATTACAGAATGCTATTTATCAGCACCAACAGACAGAAGTTTTACTATAGAGTTTTATGTTTTGGATTCTGATTCAAGTGCTCAAGGAATGTTTGCAAAGAACAAATCAATTTTTGAAGAAGCAAAAAACAGCTCAAAAACAAGAGCTGAAAGCTCTATATCTCTTGCCAACTACGCAAAATATACTTTAAAAGTTGATGACAAATATAAAGTTGTATCAAGAATTGATAATACACTTATATACGTTGATGCACCTGTAAAAAGCAAAGATGAAGTTTCAAACATTTTAGAATCATTAGGTTATTAAAATAAAAAAGAGAAATATTATAACAATAATATTTCTCTTTTAATTTACATTTCCGGTTTTTTGTCTCTTAACATCAATTTTTGTATAGCATCTTTTGGATTCTCATTGTTATAAAGTACGTTGTATACTTCATCAACTATTGGCATTTCCACATCATATACATCTTTAAGCTTATGTGCTGCTTCAATATTATCGATGCTCTCAATAACCATACCAACTTCTTTTTTTACTTCATCTAATGATAACCCCTGGCCAACTAATTTACCGGCTTTTCTATTTCTGCTATGTTCACTTCCACAAGTAACAATTAAATCACCAAGACCAGTTAATCCATAAAAGGTTTCTCTTTTTGCTCCCACCTTTTCACCAAGCCTTGCAATCTCTGCCAACCCCCTTGTTAGCAATGCTGCATAAGTATTATCTCCACATCCAAGGGAAATTGCAGCACCTGCACAAAAGGCAATTATATTTTTAAGTGCAGAGCCATATTCTACACCTATAACATCATCTGATGTATATACTCTCATATTTTCATTCATAAATAAATCTTGTACATAATTTCTAACATACTCGTCTTCGGATGCACTTACAAGTACTGTTGGAATACCAACAGAAACTTCTTCCGCATGACTTGGTCCTGAAAGAGCTCCAACTCTAGCATTAGGAATTTCTTCTTTCACAACATCAGTTAGAATCTTCAATGTAGATAGCTCTAACCCCTTTGAACATACAATGATTGGTTGTTTATTTACATCAACATATTGCTTATAATCTCTTACAATATTTCTCGTAAATTTAGATGGAGTAACATGTAAAATTATATCCGCACCATCAATTACATCCTTATAATCTAATGAACAAACAATCTTATCAGGAATTGTAATTTTTGGTAAAAACTTACATTTTTTTTCATTATTTATTAGATCTGCCTCTTCTTTTTCAAATGACCAAATCTTAACATTATTACCAATGCTTGCCAAGTGCATTCCAAGTGCCACTCCCCAGCTACCGCTTCCAATTATAGCAATATTACTCATATTACTTTCATCCTTTCTTTTGTATCTATTTTTTGAAGCTTAATCTATTTTCTTCTCCATTGTATATTCTCTTTATATTAGCTCTATGGTTGAATATTACAATTAATGCCATAATAATTCCAAATACTATGTAATTTCCAGGAACAATATAATTGTCTGTGATAAATATTGTTAATACAGGAAATAATACTGCTGCCATCAATGAACCAAGCGATACCATTCTTGATAAAGCCATTATTAAAATAGCAAATACTAAACAAATAAGACCAATTTGCCAATTTGTTAATAGTAAAATTCCCAATGATGTTGCAACACCTTTACCACCTTTAAATCCAAAGTATACTGGAAAAGTATGTCCAACAATCGCAAAAATTCCAGCTATCTGAACCAATATTTCAGGCTTTACTTCAGTTGCAATTTTACCAATTCCAATTGCTATCAATATAGCTACTACACCTTTTAGTATATCACAAATCAATGTAAGTGCTGCTAATCCTTTACCTACACTTCTTAGCATATTTGTGGTACCTGCATTTCCACTACCTTTTTCTCTTACATCAAATCCTGCAAATTTCTTACTAAAAATAATTGAAAAATTTACGCTTCCTATTGCGTATGCTATTATAGCCATCAATATATATACTGCCATAAAATCACTCCTTCTTAAGTTTATTCTTTTTCATTTTTTTCTCTAACAATCATTCTGATTGGTGTTCCAGTTAATATGAATTCTTTTCTAAGCTGATTTATTAAATATCTTTCATATGAAAAATGGAACAGTTTTTTATCATTTACAAAAACCACAAATGTTGGTGGCTTTGTTGCAGCTTGAGTCATATAGAATATTTTTAACCTTTTTCCTTTATCAGTTGGTGGTTGAACTATTGCAATCGCTTCATTCAATACCTGGTTAAGTACTGCTGTAGAAACTCTTAAAGCGTTTTGGCTTGCAACAACATTTATTAACTCATACAATTTATCGACCCTTTGGCCTGTTTTTGCTGAAATAAATATAATTGGCGCATATGATAAATATGATAATTTATTATAAATATCCTTCTTATACTGCTCTACAGTGCCATTATCTTTTTCGTATTCATCCCACTTATTTACTGCAATAATTACGCCTTTACCAGCTTCATGTGCTTCACCAGCTATTTTTGCATCTTGATCTGTTACACCTTCATTTGCATCTATCATAAAAATACATACATCTGATCTTTCTATAGCAAGCTGGGTTCTCATAACACTATAACGTTCCAGATTCTCTGTTACTTTGCTTTTTCTTCTAATTCCAGCTGTATCTATAAAAACATATTTTCCGTGTGAGTTTTCAAATTCAGAATCAATAGCATCTCTTGTTGTTCCAGCAATATTACTTACTATAACTCTATTTTCTCCCAAGATTTTATTTACAAGAGACGATTTACCTACATTTGGTTTTCCTATCAATGCAACTTTAATAACATCAATTTCATCTACTTCTTCATCACTTTTTGGTAATAAATCATATATTGCATCCAAGGCGTCACCAATTCCCAATGCATTTTTTGCAGATACTGGATGTGGCTCTCCCAAACCTAAATTGTAAAATTCATATATTTCATCTTGAGTTTTGCCAAAATTATCTGATTTATTGCATATCAAAACAATTGGCTTTTTTGATTTTCTAAGCATCAAAGCAATTTCATTATCTGAATTTGTAATTCCAGCTTTTATATCTGTAACAAATACAATTACATCAGCCATACTTATAGCAATATCTGCTTGATTTCTCATCTGTGTCAAAATCAAATCCTCAGATTCTGGCTCAATTCCACCTGTATCTATTACAGTAAAATCTGTTCCACGCCAGTTTACTTCAGCATAAATTCTATCTCTAGTAACACCTGGGGTATCTTCAACTATAGAAATTCTTTTTCCAACTATATAGTTAAAAAAAGTAGATTTTCCTACATTCGGCCTACCAACAATTGCTACCACTGGTTTTGCCATTTTTTACAACTCCTCCTTTAATTTTTTCCACATTTTATAACAAAATAACTAATTAGTCAATTTTTGAGCCAAATACTTATATAACATTCCAGCCTTTAAGCCTTCAGCATTTCCACCTAATGCTTCAGCAATCTTATATGAAAATTCCAACGCTGTTGCAGGACCTCTGCTCGTTATAATGTTTTCATCTTGAACAACCATTTCGTCCACATAAATTGCATTTGATAAATGATTTTCCATTCCAGGATATGATGTCACTTTTTTGCCTTCAGTTACTCCGGCTCTTGATAAAACCAAAGCAGGAGATGCACAAATAGCCGCTATATATTTTTTGTTTTCATTGAATTTTCTTAAAATTGATAAAACATGTTCATCTTCTGCAAGATATTTCGCTCCTGGCATACCTCCAGGTAATACAACCATTTCAAAATCTTCTAAATTATCATTACTTTCAAGTAATTTATCTGCTTTTACAGTTACACCATTTGCTCCTGTAACAAACAAATCATTTTTTATACTTATAAGCTTACACTCTATTCCGGCTCTATTTAACACATCTTTTGGAGTAAGTGCTTCAATCTCTTCAAACCCATCTGCTAATAAAATTGCAACTTTTTTCATAAAAAAATACCACAACTTAATGATTAAGTTTCCTTTCTATTTTTTATAAGACTATTATAATACATTTATATAAATTCGAAACCACTATATAAGAAATAAAATAACTTTTTTTGAATACAAAAAAAACAGCATTTTTCATGCTGATTTTTTATTCTTCATTATTATCGCTTTGTACGTTAATAACTTTTTCTCCATCATAGTATCCGCAAGCTGGACATACTTTGTGTTGTTCCATTAATTCATGACAATGTGGACATTCTACTAAATTTTTTGCTTTTAAAGTCCAAGTAGATCTTTTTGTATGTGTTCTAGCTTTAGACCATCTTCTTTTTGGTTGTGCCATCTATATTCCCTCCTTTGCCAATTAGTATCTATATGTTTTTATACTAACAATTTGACAGTTTTAAATATCACTTTAAGAGTATACTAGTTTTTTCGCATTTTGTCAACAGTAATTTCCAAATATGTGGTCATACGTTAAATTTTATTTAAAATTCTGTTATATTACATTTCATAAAGATTTTTTAAATCTTTTGGTAATTATTTCATCCATTCCCCATATATTATTTAATATAGTTTATAATTGGAGGAATTATATGTGTGGATTTGTTGGCTTTGTTAATATGAAGAAAAACATTTCTTCAAAAAATAATATTTATAGTATGAATGAAGCTTTAAAAAAAAGAGGACCTGATGAAGATGGATACTATTACGAAGAGCACGTTTGCCTTGGGCATAAAAGATTAATTGTCGTGGATCCCGATGGTGGCAAACAACCGATGACAACTGTTGTTTCAAATAGCGTTTATACCATTGTTTACAACGGTCAAATTTATAATACAAAAGAGCTACGTGATGAATTAATAGAAAATGGATTTGATTTCAAATCATATTCTGATACTGAAGTTATTTTAAAAGGGTATATCTACTGGAAAACAGATTTACCAAAAAAACTAAATGGCATATTTGCTTTTGCCATTTGGAACAGCGAAGCAAATGAATTATTTTTAGCTAGAGATAATTTTGGAGTAAAACCGCTCTTTTATACAATTTACGATAATACATTAATATTTGGCTCAGAATTAAAAGCTATTCTCAGATATCCAGGAATTGAGCCTAAGCTAGACGAACAAAGCATTGCTGAACTATTTGGAATCGGACCTGCAAGAACTCCTGGCTCTGGTATATTCAAAAATATTTATGAGATAAAACCCGCTAACTACGCAATTTTTAATGATTCTGGATTACATCAAAATCAATATTGGAAACTGGAATCAAAACCACATAATGATAGCTTAAAAGAGACAACTGAAAAGATAAGATTTCTACTTGAAAGCTCAATAAATAGGCAATTGTACTCAGATGTACCACTTTGTGTTTTTTTATCAGGAGGGCTAGATTCAAGTATTATCGCACACTACGCATCTAAGTATTTCCAAAAGAATAATTTGGGAAAATTAAACACTTTTTCTGTTGATTACATCGATAATGATATAAACTTTCAAAAAACAGATTTTCAACCAAATTCTGATAAACACTACATCGAATTGATGTCTAAAACTTTAAATACTAACCACCATACTATCATGCTTGACACACCAGATTTAGTTGCTTCCCTTGAAGACGCAATGATTGCTAGAGACTTCCCGGGAATGGCAGATGTAGATTCATCACTACTTATGTTTTGCAAAAACGTAAAAAAATTTGCAACAGTTTCACTGACCGGTGAATGTGCTGACGAAATATTTGGTGGATATCCATGGTTCTTTAGAGAGGATAGTTTATCAAGTGGAACATTTCCTTGGTCTATTGCAATTACAGAAAGGCAGAAACTTTTAAATCCACGCATTTCGGATAAAATACACCTTAAAGACTACATTGACTATAGATATAATGAAACATTAAAAGAAGTTGAAATACTTGATGAAGATTCGATGGAAACAGCTCAAAAAAGAAAAATATCATATTTAACACTTAACTGGTTTATGCAGACTCTTTTAGATAGATCTGATAGAATGGCCATGTATAACGGTTTTGAAATTAGAGTTCCTTTCTGCGATTATAAATTAGCAGAATATGTTTGGAATATCCCTTGGGAAATGAAAGCCCTGCATGGAAGAGAAAAAGGACTTCTTCGTCATGCCATGAAGGGAATACTTCCCGACGAAATAATAGAAAGAAAAAAGAGCCCTTATCCAAAAACTTGGAACCCAACATACTTAAATGCAGTAAAAGAAAAGCTAACATCTATTATGAACAATCAAAGCTCTCCAATCAAAACACTGCTTAATAAAGATTATATCGGAGAAATATTAGAAACGAATGGAACTGCCTTTACTCGCCCTTGGTTTGGTCAATTAATGACAGGTCCTCAGCTTATGGCCTACCTTTGCCAGGTTAATATGTGGCTTGAAAAATATCAACCAAAAATTGAATTGTAGCATGTGCTGTGACCTATAAATTTGATTATTATTTCTTATGAATAAAAAAGCTAACTCACTCTTAAAATGAATTAGCTTTTTTATTTATACTTCTTGTGGAGGATTCATAATATTTTGAATATCCTCATCTTCTTTTAAATTATCACCTATGTAACAGAATGCTTTTTTGCTTTGTTTCAATGTGGCAAGTGCTACATCCTTATCTTCTCTTAGTCTTTTACTTGCATACTTTAAAATGATTCCTTTATTGCTTACAGCAGCCATAACGACATCTTTATCATCTCTAAGTTTCTCACTTGCATAATATAAAACTTGTCCATCTCTACTTGCAGCCTTTAAAACTACATCTTTATCAGCTTGTAGCTCTTCACTTGCATAGCATAAAACCCATCCTTTTACTTCAACAGCATCAAGCAAAACTTCCTTATCACCCTTTAATCTACTGCTTGCAAATTCTAATGCTCCACCATCGCATTTTACAGCTTCTATAACAAGCTCTTTGTCATCGCGAAGCTCTGGAGAAGCCCATTCAAGAGCTAATCCATCTTTCTTTACAAATTCCATAATTTTAGCTTTATCACTTGAATACTTTTTAACTTCTTCAATTTCAGATTCTTCCATACGTAGACACCTTCTTTTTAGTCTGTAATTCCAGCTTTGTATTCAAAATCTTCCATAAACGGAAACATTTCAAAAATTCTTTTATGAGTGACAATTTGTACTCTTGGTTGAGGATTTTTAGAATGCTCAGATATAAGTTTTTGCGTGTAGCAATTTTCCGAAGTTTTAAACACTACGTATCTATTTCTAACGTATGTGAAATATACCTGATATCCATTATCTAAATCCTTTTCGAAGTTTTCAAATGTATAATTATTCATATTGCACCTTTCCTATTTTTCTATCATTTTTTCAAAATCGTCTTCCGTTATAACAGTTACTCCTAGACTTTGTGCTTTAGTTAATTTGCTTCCTGCATCCTCACCAGCTAATACATAGGTTGTTTTCTTAGATACTGATCCTGAAGTTTTCCCTCCAAATTTTTCAATAATATCTGATGCTTCGTCTCTTGAATATTTTGAAAGTGCACCTGTTAGTACAAATGTCATCCCTTCAAATCTTTTATCATCACTTTCTTCTTCTAGTGATGTCATATTAACTCCAGCATTTTTTAGCTTGTTTATTAAATCGATAGTTTGCTCTTCTTTAAAGAATTCGTAGATGCTACTAGCCATTACACCACCTATATCATTTTGTACCGCAAGTTCCTCTAAAGATGCATTCATCAAATTATCTATATTTCTATATTTTCTAGATAGATTTTTTGCAGATTTAGCACCGATGTGTCTAATTCCAAGCCCTGTTAATAGTTTAAACAAATCATTCGATTTGCTCTTCTCGATAGCATCGATTAAATTTTGAGCGAATTTCTTTCCATTTTTCTTTAATGATGCAACATCCTCAAGTTTAAGTTCATATATATCTGAAATATTTGAAATTAACTTCTTATCTAACAATTGCTCAATTATACTGTAGCCAAGTCCATCAATTTCCATACCTTCTTTTGAAGCAAAATGAACTATATTTCTAAGAGCCTTCGCACTACATTCTATACCTGTGCAACGCGTTACTGCTTCACCTTCTTCACGTATTGTTGGTGCACCACAAACTGGGCAAAATTTTGGCATTTCAAAACGTTTTTCATTTCCAGTTCTTTTAGCTTTAACAACATCCACAACTTCAGGAATTACATCGCCTGCCTTTTGAATAATTACTCTATCCCCAATCATTAAATCTTTTTCTTTAACAAAATCTTCATTATGCAATGTTGTTTTTGATATTGTAGATCCAGCAACTTTAACAGGTTCCAATATTGCCATAGGAGTAATTGCTCCAGTTCTGCCAACCTGACATACGATATCCTTTAGTAAAGTTTCCTTTTGCTCTGGAGGATATTTATATGCTATAGCCCATCTTGGAGTTTTAAATGTAGTTCCTAGCTCTTCTCTATAATCTAAATTATCAACTTTTACAACAGCACCATCTATTCCAAAAGAAAGGCTCTCCCTATCTTCACCAATCTTAGTTATTGCATCAATTGCTTCATCAATATTATTACAAAGAACTCGTACAGGGTTTACATTAAAACCTAATTTATCCAAATACATTAATTGTTCGTAATGAGAATTAAACTTATTATCTGTTAATCTTTGTATATTAAAAATATACATATCAAGTGGTCTCGTGGCTGTAACTTTCGAATCTAACTGTCTAAGCGATCCAGCAGCAGCATTACGTGCATTTGCGAATAATGTTTGACCCATTATTTCTCTTTCTTCATTAAGTTTTTCAAACTCATTTGCACCAATAAAAACTTCTCCTCTAACGATTAGATTAACCTTTTCAGGTAATTCCATAGGAAGAGTTTTTATGGTTTTTGCATTATTTGTAACATCTTCACCAATAAGACCATTACCTCTTGTAGCAGCTCTTACAAACTGTCCATTAACATACTCAACTGCCATAGAAAGGCCATCTATTTTGGTTTCAACAACATATTTAAGCTTTTCTCCGCCATCTTTTAGCTGTTTTCTAACTCTATCATCAAATTCTCTTAGCTCATCATAGGAAAAAACATCTTGTAAGCTCTGAAGTGGAACCTCATGCTCAACTTCAGTAAACCCTTCCTTAACATGTCCTCCAACTTTTTGAGTTAGTGAATCCGATGAAACAAGCTCTGGAAATTGTTTTTCCAAATTCTTAAGCTCATTCATCATCATATCATATTCAAAATCTGATATCTCTGGTTTATCTTCATCATAATATTTCTTTGCATGATATTCTAGAGTTTTTCTAAGCTCTTCAATTCTATTTTTTGCTTGTGCACTATCCATCTTTCGGCCTCTTTTCTATAGTTTGTAATCTATTATTTATTAATCTTTAAGTATATCTTTTCCATTCTTAATGTAATCCCAACCTGAAAATACAGTTGCAACTACAGAAACGAAAATAACTGTTGTACTGAAAATATTTAGTATTAAACCAAAGCCACTTAAGCTTCCGTCGAAAAACTTACCAAAAGCATTCACGTCGATGAAAGCAGCAATTAAACCAACCATTTGAGTTACAGTTTTTAATTTTCCCCATATAGATGCAGCAATTACATTTCCAGATTTTTCAACAGCAACTAATCTAAAACCAGAAACCAAGAATTCTCTGAATAAAACAATTATCGGAATCCATGCTGGTAGTCTTGAATCGCCAACTAGCATTATCATAGCTGATAATACTAAAATTTTATCTGCTATTGGATCTAAGAATTTTCCAAAAGTCGTTACTTGATTCCTTGATCTCGCTATATATCCATCAAGCTTATCTGTGATAGAAGCAATCAAAAATATCAGCGTCACTAATAGCCATGTTATTGGAATGCCTAGTATTGCTCCTTCTATAGGTAATAGTGGAATTATAACCATTATCGGTACTAATATAATTCTAAATATTGTTAATTTATTTGGTAAATTCATATTATTCCTTTCCATAATAAAATTACATTATTTCATTATTTGCACTTAATTTTATTATTAAATCCATATTATCATCGTTTGCAGCTTTATTTTTTCTTATTTTTCCACACTTTTTACACTTAAAAACAATTACATATCCTTTTTTTGGATTAATCTCTACGCCTATTGGCTCAAGTATCCCATGACAATCTTCGCTTCTATCTCCAGGATTTACATCCACATGCTTTGAATGCAAACAGTATGGACAGTGATTTCTGCATGTGTAACCCAGTTTTTTAACCAATTTTCCACAATTTTCACACACAAATTCTTCATCAATTTTTGTAAATAAGCTCTTTTCCATAAAAACTCCGTTCAATTTTTATTTATAAAAAATACTTCCACCAAGAAATTCACGTAATAATGAATTATCTGGAACATACTCTTCCGGTATAGATTCAAAATATTCCAAGAATGATATTAATCTTTTTGCTTCAGAATAAACTGGCTCAGATTTATCAATTTCCTTTAAAAGTGGTAAAGCATAATCTTTAAGAACACCAAGTTCGTATATAAGCGATGAATTGAACATGCTATCAGCTTCCTCTTGATATGGGAAAATATTTTTCTCTTCTCCGTTATTTACCGATTCCCACATATTAAGAGTATGTAATGCTTTATATCCTCTAAATTGGCTATCTCTTACGATTCTTCTTATTAATCTTGAATCGGTTGTGGAAATTCTATTATTGAAATCCACATTTAACACTGTTAAACAACTAATGTAAATTTTGTACTTTTGATCTTTACTAATAAGTGGTGTTAATTTATCATTCAAACAATGAATTCCCTCAATGACTAGTATCTGATCATCTTTTAATCTAAGTTTTTCTCCATTATATCTTTTGGTTCCTACTTCAAAATCGAATGTTGGAACATCAATTTCTTCACCATTCAATAACTTCAAAATATGCTCATTAAACAATTTTGTATCAATTGCTTCTATACATTCAAAATCATAATTTCCATTTTCGTCTTTAGGATTTTCTGGTCTTTCTACAAAATAGTTATCAACCGACATCATTACTGGTTTTAATCCATTTAATCTAAGTTGGATTCCTAAACGTTTTGCAAATGTTGTCTTTCCAGATGAAGAAGGTCCAGCTATAAGAACCACTTTAACTTTATCTCTTTTTACAATATCATCAGCAATAGCTGCTAATTTCTTTTCATGTAATGCTTCATCTAGTAAGATATAATCTTTTATTTTATTTCTTTTAATTATTCTGTTTAATTTATAAAGAGTTTGCACATGTAATGTTTCATGTAGTTTTTCGTATTCATCTAGTGTTTCTAACAACTTATTATTTTCCTTAAAATCTGGCAAACATGTACAATCTTGTTTGCTAGGATATTTTATTAAAATACCTCCACGATATTTTTCTATCTTGTATATCTTAGCAAATCCTGTTGAAATTGGTAAAACTCCATAAAAATAATTATAATAATCTCCGCAGTAATATAAACTTACAACATCTTTTTCACCATATTCTATTTGAAGTCTTCCTTTTTCATTTTTTTCTTTTTCATAAAACTTCTTTGCTTCAGCCTTAGTCATAATCTTCTTTACAATAGGCATATCATTTTTTATAATTTCACTTACTTTATTATTTATCTTTTCAATCATTTCATCAGTTACTTCTTCATCAACAACTTCGCAAAGCATTGAATTATATAGCTGAAAATCTATTTTTGTTTTTCCATTTGGATATAGGCTTTCAAAGGCCATTGTTAATAAATACACAAGTCCTCTTATGTATACACGTCTACCATCTCTATCTGATATATTTATTAAATCAAGCTTACCATCTTCTTCAATCTCAAAATCCAAGCTTTTTACTTCATTATTATATATGCATGCAACAGCATTTTCCTTTATTACATCATCTTTTAATAAATCTATAACTTTAGTTTTTTCAGTATTTATTATTTGATTTTTATATTTTATAGTAACCATAAATACCTCCATTTTTTTATTATTTTCATCCATATTATATTCTATGACAGAGCACTCCAGAATATAGATAAATTAGTAAGCTCATTTTATCTCTATATTTTTTTTTAGTCAAGTAATTGACAAATATTATTAGGTTGTATTATTATATATTTATTAAAAAAAGGAGGATATTTTTATGAGTAAATTATGTGAAAAATGCGGCGCAGAGCTTAACGACACAGATAAAGTATGTCCTAAGTGTGGAGCTGCTGTAGCAGAAAAAGCTACTAAAAAGGATGTTAATAATGATCCAGTTACTAAAACTGAAAAAGATAACAAAAAAACTCTTGCATTAGTTGGTGGAATAGCGGCAGCTATAATTCTTGTATTAATTGTTATTTTCTCACTAATCAGCAATGCTTACAAAAAACCAATTGACAATTATTTCAAGGGTATACAAAAAGAAAGTTCAAAGGTATTTGTAAAAGCATATCCATCATTCATGAAAGAAAAGATGGAAAAAGATTATGATGATAGCAGATTACAAAAAATGATGACTTCATATGAAAAAGAATATGGTGATAATATAAAGATTTCATATAAAGTTTTAGATAAAACAAAAATGGATAAAGAAGATATAAAGAAAGTTCAAGAAAACTTACAAGAAAGTTACCCAGATCAAAAAATAAAAGTAACAGATGGATATAAAGTTTGTATAAAAGGAACTATAAAAGGTAAAGAAGATAAAGATACAGATTACTCTACAATGAAAGTTTATAAAGTAAACGGTGGTTGGTATTTTGTTAAATAATTAAGAAGAAAACGATTGAGAATTTCTCAATCGTTTTTTTTTAAGACAATTTTTCTTTTATTTTTGCTAACGTATTCAAAGCCTCTATTGGAGTTATTTCATTGAAATTAATTTTATCAATCTCGTGTGCTACTTCAGCTATTTTGTAGTTATTTATATCTATATTTTCTGGAATTTCGTTTAAACTATTGTTTGTGCTAGCCGCTTCTTTCTTATTAACTGAAGAATCTACAATTGATATTTTATTATTCAATACATTTTTTCTTTCCAAGCCTTGAAGAATCTCATTTGCTTTCGAAGTTACAATCTGTGGTACCCCTGCAAGTCTTGCAACATGAACGCCATAGCTTTCATCAGTACCTCCATTTACAATTTTCCTCAAGAAAATTATATCTTCTCCCTTTTCCTTTACAGCAACAGAATAATTTTTTACACCTTCGATTTTATTTTCTAGCTCTGTAAGTTCATGGTAATGAGTTGCAAATAAAGTTTTTGCCCCACACTTTTCTTTATCAGCAATATACTCAGCAACAGCCCACGCAATAGATAATCCGTCGTATGTGGATGTTCCTCTTCCAATTTCATCTAATACAACTAAACTATCATTAGTTGCTTCTTTTAATATAGTTGCTACTTCCATCATTTCAACCATAAAAGTACTTTGACCCATACTTAAATCATCCGAAGCTCCAACTCTAGTAAAGATTTTATCGACAATTCCAATTTTAGCATATGATGCTGGTACAAACGAACCTATTTGAGCCATTAATGTAATTAATGCAACTTGTCTCATATATGTAGATTTTCCCGCCATATTTGGACCAGTTATTATTGCTAGCCTATTGCTATTTTTATCTAAATACGTGTCATTTGGAACAAAGTTGTTTGAAGAAATCATTTTTTCTATTACAGGGTGTCTTCCCTCTTTTATATCAATTATTCCTTCATTGTCCACTATTGGTTTAACATACCCTAAGTCTTCTGCTACATTGGCAAATGACGCAACAACATCAAGCTCTGAAATTAAATTCGCAGTTTTTTGAATTCTCTGAATCTGCTTTTCAATTGCTGTTCTTACCTCTGTAAATGCATTATACTCAAGTGTAACAACTCTCTCCTCTGCTCCTAGTATTTGATTTTCAAGTTGCTTTAGCTCCTCTGTAACATATCTTTCAGCATTTGTTAAAGTTTGCTTTCTAATGTATCTATCTGGAACCATACTTATATTTGATTTTGTAACTTCCAAAAAGTATCCAAATACTTTATTAAATCCTATTTTAAGATTTTTAATTCCAGTTTCTTCTTTTTCTTTTGTTTCAAGTTCAAGAAGCCACTTTTTTCCCTCTGTTGTAGCAAGTTTTAGCTTATCTATTTCAGGGTCATATCCAATTTTTATTAAACCACCATCTTTAACTCCAATTGGTGGTTCATCAACTATTGATTTTTCAATAATTTCATATACGTCTTCTAAAGTATCTAATCCGTTATATATATTCTTTAATAATCCTGCCCCTGTAGTTGTAAGTATATGTTTTATATCTGGAAGCTGTTTTACAGAATTTTTTAATGAAATTAAATCTCTACCATTGGCATTACCATATGCTATTTTACCTGCTAAACGTTCTATATCATATACTTTTTTAAGAGCATCAATAATTTCCCCTCTTAGCATAATAGAATCCTTTAGCTCTTGAACAGCATCAAGTCTTTCATTAATTTCCTGTTTATCTATAAGTGGATCATTAATCCACCTTCTAAGCATTCTTCCCCCCATAGAAGTTGAGGTTTTATCCAAAACCCATAGAAGTGTTCCTTTTTTAGACTTATCTCGCATTTTTTCGGTTAGCTCTAAATTTCTTCTTGCATTAATATCTAAAGCCATATATCTTGTTGTATTGTATATTTTTATTGTGTTTATATGATCAAGACCTGTTTTTTGTGTATCTTCCAAATATTTAAGCAAAGCATTTATCGCATATATTGCAAGTTTTTTCTCCGATAAATCCTTTATCTTTTCATTTCTGTCATCTACTATATTATACATTCCAGAAAGAAGCTCAAATTCACCATCAAAGGCATCCTCATCTTCTTTAGATATATATGTTTTGAATCGCTCATTAATTTTTTCAATTTCCGATTTACTATTATACATCATATCAGATGCTATTATTTCTGCTGGAGAATATCTTGAAATTTCGTCTAACAATCTTGCAAAATTATTATGCTCAACAATTTGAGTAGCTAAAAATTCACCAGTTGAAACATCACAAACGCTTATTCCAAAATACATACCGCTTTTGTATATTGCCATTATATAATTGTTTTTCTTTTCTTCTAATAAATTAGATTCAATTACAGTACCTGGTGTAACAACCCTTACAACTTCTCTTTTTACAATTCCTTTTGCTGTTTTAGGATCTTCAACTTGCTCACAAATTGCTACTTTATATCCCTTTTCAATAAGCTTTGCAATATATCCTTCAGCTGCATGAAAAGGAATTCCAGACATTGGAGCTCTTTTTTCTTGCCCACAATCTTTTCCTGTTAATGTAAGTTCAAGCTCCCTTGAAACTATCTCGGCATCTTCATAAAACATTTCATAAAAATCGCCTAATCTATAAAATAAAACACAGTCACTATACTGTTTCTTCGTATCCAAATAATGTTGCATCATTGGTGAAAATTCTGCCATTTACTTCAACCTTCCTTACTTAAGCCATTTATTTCATTGGCTAATACCTTGTTTTCAAAAGTCATTCTACAACATTTTTTTCCTTTTTTCAACAAAATATTAACACTACATGAATAAAAAATACAACAGCCATTACGCCATTGTATTTCTTATAACTTATATCATTTCACCTTTTAAATACCACATATGTTCAGAAACAATTTTTACTTGAATCATTGTATCCTTTAGGTCTTTGTCACCTTCGAATATAACAACTTTGTTACTATCTGTTCTCCCTGTTAGCATTTCTGGATTATTTTTGCTCTCACCCTCAACAAGAATATTTTGAATAGTTCCAACATATTTCTTGTTTTGCTCTTCTATTTGATTTTCATACAGAGCCTTTAATCTATCAAATCTTCTATGCTTATCAGCTTCAGGAACTTGATTTGGCATTTTATCACCTGGAGTTCCTACACGTCTTGAATAAATAAACATGTAAATTTGTTCAAATCTCACCTTGTTTACTACATCTAAAGTATCTTCAAATTGTTCATCTGTCTCACCAGGAAATCCAACAATTATATCTGTTGAAAGTGTTAAATTTGGTATTCTATTTTTCATTTTTTCTACTAAACTTAGATACTGCTCTTTTGTGTATCTACGATTCATAATTTTCAAAATTTCAGTATTTCCTGACTGAAGTGGTAAGTGTATAAATTTGCAAACTTTGTCACAATCAGCGATTGCCTCAATAACATCATCTGTAAAGTCCTTTGGATGAGGCGAAATAAATCTTATACGCTCAATTCCTTCAACTTTGTTTAATGCTCTTAGCAATGTTGCAAATGAATTAATACCTTCATATTCTTCAAATTCAATTCCTTTTTCTCTTTCAACTCTCAAATATGAATTAACATTTTGTCCTAACAATGTTATTTCCTTATATCCCTTTTTAGCAAGACATTGAACTTCATTTACTATATCCTTTGGTGCTCTACTTCTTTCTCTACCTCTTACATAAGGTACTATACAAAAAGAGCAAAAATTGTTGCATCCATTCATAATAGTAACAGAAGCTTTTGTTGTGTCATTTCTTTTTATTGGCAATCCTTCAATTACTTCACCATCAATATCAAGTACATCCAAAATGCTCTTGCTATTACATATTCTATTATATAGATCCTCTGGAAGTTTATGAATTGTGTGAGTTCCAAAAATTATATCTACATACGGATAACTTTTTTTTAGCTTTTCAACTATGTGCTTTTCTTGCATCATACATCCACATACGGCAATAATTGCGTTATTAAGCTCTCTAAACTTTTTGACTTCACCCAATTTTCCAAAAAGCTTATCCTCTGCATTTTCTCTAACACAGCATGTATTAAAAATTATACAATTTGCTTCTTCAATTTTATTTGTTAGGCTATAGCCCATTTCTTCCATCATACCACTTATTTTTTCCGAGTCATTTTCATTTAATTGGCAACCCATAGTATAAATAGTATATTTTAGATTTTTTCCTTCATTTAAATCTTTCACCTTTTTTAGATATTCAATTTCATTATCTATATTCACCTTATATCTATCCCCTAACCATAGTTTCAATGGTATTATTTTACTATATTCTCAACGTTTTTTCAACTATATTGATAAAAATAACAATCTGCAAAAAACCCGGACCCACGAAGCTTTTACACTTCGCGGGTCCGGGTTCAATTCTGAAGCTTAGGTAGCGCAACTCATTTCGGAAGGCCTGATCGCCCAGGCCTCATCATTGTGCATCCAACAAAGCCCGTTCGGCTTTCGGAAGAGAATCACAGGTGCATGTCTCTCATTCCGGAAATATCCGTCCGAAAACCACCAACCATCCGGATAGATCAGTCGGTCGTCGTTCGGGTTTAGCTCACAAATCAGAGAAACCTCCTGATTGCAGTCGAGCTCGGTTGGGAACTTGAGCTGAACATACTCCTTATTCAAAGAAGCAAAAAGTTCAGCAGCAATCCTCGGTGGTAAGCTTTCAGATTTGATTTTTTTCGGCATAGAAATCCCTCCTCTATGCATGTTCATGCCAGGCAGTTCCCCAGCGTGATCGTCAGCCGAATTGCTGACTGCTAACAAAAGTTAACTATTATTATTATAACATATTTTATGTAGATTTGCAAATTTACTCTTTAGACAAAATAAAAAACGAAATAGTTTTCTATTCCGTTTTTTATTTAATACCATATTTATTTTTGAATTTTTCAATTCTTCCACCTGTTTTTTCAATTTTTAAATTGTTTGTGTAGAATGGGTGGCATTTTGAACATACGTCAACTTTCATTTCTTTTTTTGTTGAATTTGTTGTCATAACATTTCCACAAGCACATGTAATTGTAGCTTCTTGGTAGTTTGGATGTATTCCTTCTTTCATTTCAGTATTCACCTCTCCTTTAATTAATTAAATAAAACTGTATAATATATTAACACATTTTTTTACGGTTTTCAATAGTTTTGAATTTATTTTTGATTTAAACTTTGAACGTATTGTGCTGATGATAGTAGTTCAGACTTTAATGATGATTTTTTTACAAATTTACTTATAATATTGAATAAACATAACACTATTAAAATAAATAGTAATAATTTTCTCCATATCTTTGCAATCATAATATCTCTCCTTTACATCAGACATACATATATTATACTATAATTCTAGATTTTGTCAACCAAATTATTAAGAAATAGCTTATTTTATAGGCATTTTTCATACTATATATTTTCGATTTGCCAATCAATTGGCTCCACACCATTTTCCTTAAGATATTCATTTGCTTTGATAAAATGATTATTTCCAAAAAAGCCCTTTCTTGCAGCAAATGGACTAGGATGAGCAGAAGCTAAAACTAGATGTTTTTTGTTCTTTAATAACGAAGCTTTTGATTGCGCAAAATTGCCCCAAAGCATAAACACAACTGGCTCTTCTTTTTTATCTATCTCCTCAATTATTTTATCGGTAAATGTTTCCCAGCCTTTTCCTCTGTGCGATGCAGGTGTGTCTTTTTGCACTGTCAAAACAGAATTTAATAATAAAACACCTTGCTCAGCCCATTTTGTAAGGTATCCATTATTTGGAATATAACATCCAAGCTCAGCATTAAGCTCCTTATAAATGTTTTTAAGCGATGGTGGGATTTTTATTCCCGGACAAACTGAAAAAGACAATCCATGCGCCTCTCCTTCACCATGATAAGGATCCTGTCCTAAAATAACAACTTTAACGTTATCATATGGTGTATATTTTAGTGCAGCATATATATTTTCTCTTTCTGGATATATTGTCTTACTTTTATACTCATTATCAACAAACTCATGTAATTTTTGATAATATTCTTTTTTAGATTCGCTATCTATTATATTTTTAAAATAGTTCATTATATTCTCCTTACGTAAAAGCTCTAGTAGCTTTATATTATCATACCATACAACTTTAATCAACGAACTTTGAGTAAATCTGCTAAAATTTAATTTAGCTATTTTATTTTCTTCTATTGATTTTTCAAAAAATATATGCTACTATAGTACATGTTGATAGGGGTATGGTGTCAATGGTTAGCATGATGGTCTCCAAAACCACAGGTCTGAGTTCGAGTCTTAGTACCCCTGCCATTTTTTTATTCAAATATTTTTTTAAACCAATAAGAGGATTTATATATGAAAAAAATTCAAAGCATCACACAAAAATTTATTGATTTTATTTTGAAAATATCCAAGAAAATTTTTCCAAAAAAACTATATGATATAGAAGAAAAATTCTTAAGTGTAGAAGTTGTTCTATACATTGTTTTTGGTGTGCTTACAACTATAGTAAATATTGGTGTATTTTCATTATTAACATATGCATTTAAATTAGAAGAAAATATATCAAATATAATAGCAATTATCGCAGCTGTGCTTTTTGCATATTTCACTAATAAAGATTTAGTTTTTAATTCACAAGCTGTTACTTTAAAACAAAAATCAGGTGAATTTATAAAATTTATGATTGGTAGAGCTTTCACAATGATTGTTGAAATGCTTGGATTTTTCCTATTATTCAACATATTAGGAATTCAAAAATTAATTAGCAAAACTTTAATTACAATAATTGTAATTATCTTAAACTTTTTTATTAGTAAATTTTTTGCATTCAAAAAAAAATAAATAAAGCTGATATTTTAAAATATCAGCTTTTACTAACGGAGGTGTTTCTTTATAAGTTTTTTCAAATATTTTTATTCTTTTTTAATTATAATTTCCATATTTATTATTATTTTATTTTCTCCAATTTTTACTTCATATTCAGTTTCGATTGATTCTCCGAGTACTCCAAAAACTGCATCTATCCAAGAATCTTCCTATCCAGGCAATACGGAATCATTAAATAACTCAAATTTTCTTTGGCCTCTTCCTGGCTACGCACGTATAAGCTCTTATTTTGGAAGAAGAAATTCACCAACTGCATATGCCTCATCATTTCATAAAGGTATCGATATACCTGCTCCCCCTGGCACAAATATTTATGCGGCAATGTCTGGAACAGTGGTGTCTGCTAAATTTAGTGGTAGTGGAGGTTGCACTGTAACAGTTCAAAATGGAGATTTATATACATCCTATTGTCATGTTTCACCTAACTTTCTTGTTTCACCTGGTATATATGTAGAAAAAGGACAACTCATTGCGCAAGTTGGTCCAAAAAATGTATATGGTTTTCCAGAAAATAAATATACCGATAGTAGTGGTAATCCAACAAATGGGGCCACAACCGGGTCCCATTTGCACTTTGCTATTAGAAATAATAGCGATTATTTAAATCCTCTTGACTATCTATAGTATAAACTATAAATCATCATCTTCTTCGTCTGAATCACTTGAATTGCAACCACCGCAAAAATGACATCTACCAGTGCATCCGGAAGTTCCATTATCGAAGTCTTCATCATAATTCATTCCAAGCTCTATAATATTATGACATTCTGGACATTCAATTTCAGTTTCATCTTCATCTCCCATTTCAGCAAAAAATTCATTGTTGCAATATGGGCAAATAACTTCTGTTTCTATATTATCATCATACATATCCTTCTCCAAAACATCTATAACATTTTCAATTTTTGCTAATTTTTTCTCAACATTTTTTTGTCCATTTTCAATGTCAGAAACTTTTTCCTCAACTATCTCACTCATTCTATCAATAATATCTAAAAAAATTATAGACATCTCAGACAATTTGTTTTTAACAAAATTTAGTTGCTCTTCATCCGTAATTTTATTATCGAGTTCATTCATTATTTCTCTGTACTTATTACTTAACTCAGACATTTAAAGATCCTTTCAATTAAACTCTTTCCATGTATTCACCAGTTCTTGTATCTATTTTAATAACATCACCAATGTTAATAAATAGTGGAACTGAGATTTCGTATCCATTTTCTAATGTTGCAGGTTTTCCAGATGTTGTTGTTGTGTTACCAGAAAATCCTGGCTCTGTGTATGTTACAGTTAGCTCAACAAACATTGGAGGCTCTACTGAAAATACATTTCCTTTATATGAAAGTATTTTAACATTCATGTTTTCTTTAATGTACTTTAAGCTATCTCCTAATTGATCTTTATTAAGTGGAATTTGCTCATAAGTTTCATTATCCATAAAATAATATAAATTTTCGTCATTATATAAGTATTGCATTTCTCTTTTCTCGATTTCAGCACCTGGATATTTCTCTGATGGGTTGAATGTTTTTTCAATAACAGCACCTGTAATAACATTTTTTAATTTTGTTCTAACAAAAGCTGAACCCTTTCCTGGTTTTACGTGTTGAAATTCAACAACTCTCATTACGTTTCCATCCATCTCGAATGTTGTTCCGTTTCTAAAATCTCCTGCCATATATACTTCTGCCATTAATAATTCCTCCTTGAATATATTTTCTTTTTTTCATATTTATATATAATACAACAAATCCTTAGAAAAATCAATAGTTTGTTATATTACAACATAATTTTTATCTGATTTTGTTAAACTTGTTGCCGAATATTTATTGATAAGTAATGTATCTTCTATTCTTACACCAAACTTATTTGGTATATATACACCTGGCTCATCCGTTATAACATTATTTTCCTTTAGTAAAAAGTCAACTGTATTTCCGAAAAATGGGTATTCATGAACCTCAAGTCCAACTCCATGGCCTAAACTATGCATAACCTCAAATCCATTAAGTTTAATACTGCTATCTACCATTTTTGAAATGTTTTTAATATTTGTTCCCTCTTTTAACATTTCTATTACTTGCATTTGAGTTTTTAATACGAAATCATATACAGGTTTAATCTGTGGTGGCACAAATCCCATAAATATTGTTCTTGTCATATCAGAGCAATATCCATCTACTTTGCATCCCATATCTATCGTTATTGGATCGCCTGCTTCTATTTGCTTATCAGTCGGTACTGCATGTGGCATTGATGAATTTTTCCCTGATGCTACAATTGTATCAAACGCTAAATCTTCTGCACCATTTGCCAAGAAAAATCTTTCTATTTCATTTGCAACTTCTTTCTCAGTCATTCCTACTTTTATGAAACCTTTTAAATAATCAAAGCAGTCATCTGTAATTTTACATGCTCTTTTTATAGCTTCTAACTCGTATGGCTCTTTAATCATTCTTTGCTTTTCTATTATTCCTTCGGTTTCTTCAAAATTATTTATTTTAAATTTATGCATATATTCTTTATATTTTGCATATGTTAGATGATTTTCCTCAAATCCTACATTTTCGCAGAATATAAAAAAGTTTTCATAGTCTTCTAAGCTTAAATCTTTACTATTTACAACAACGATTCCATCTTCTATAGTTAATGTAGAATTAACATGCTCTATGTATCTACTATCTGTTATAAATATATTTTCTTTTCTATTTACTAAAAAAATCCCCTCAGCATCTATGTTCGTTAGATAACGTATATTCACTGGATTTGTAATTATAATTCCCTGCATATTTAATCCAAGTAATTTATTTCTAAGCCATTTAATTTTTTCGTTCATAATGCATCCCCTCTATTTTCTATAACCTATATTTGCCAAATGAAAATACAACAAATGGAAGTACCATCAATACTTCAAGTGGCACAAACATTACAATAAACGAAGATATTACAATAAATGGACCAAACGCTATATATTCAACCACATCATTATGCTTTATTTTTTGTATAATTAATAAAACAATACTATATATAGCCGCAATCAAAAATGCTATTATTGATACAGCAATTATTCCTTCAAAACCAAAGTATAAGCCAAGAGCAGCCATCATTTTAACATCACCGAAACCCATAGTTTCTTTTCCGAATATAAATCCACCTAATATAGTTAAAATGAAGAAAATTATTCCTCCGATTGCCATACCTTGTAACGTATTCATACCTTGTAGCATACTGTATGTTACGTTATTACTAAATACCATGCTTATGAACATGAAAATTAATCCAACTTCAAATATTGTTAAAGTTAATCTATTTGGAATAATTTGTTTTTTATGATCTATGTAGAATGCAGATATAATCATAGGTGTCAGAACCATATATTTTATCGTATTTATATCGTTAGTTCCATACCTAAATAGTATTCCTGCATAAATGAAAATATGTATTACCATAAGTAAATATTTTGGAGTAGCACTGTTTAAATATTCCTTGAAATTTTCTTTTGAAAAAATCTTTTTATGTTTTGGTAAAAAATAATTTAAAATATCTGTTATTTCACCTGCTATAGCACCAAGTATAGCAACAACTACATATGCAATTATACTTACATCATTTATATACATATTATACCTTCTCTTTCTTTATTTTTGATAAATATCTATTTATAATTAATTTTTCTATTGGTCTTTTTATTTTTGTTATGAATATATCTTTTTTGCCCAGAGGCTCGACCAAAATAGGAAACATTTTACATCTATTTGCTCCTATAACATCTGTCATAATCTGGTCACCAACAGCTGCAATGTTTTTGTTATCTAAGTTCATCAACTGTTTTGCCTGCAAAAAGCCTTTTTTACAGGGTTTCTTGGCAAAATAAAAATATGGAATATCTAATTCCTCCGCTACTTTTTTCACCTTATCAACTTTGTTTGTATTCGAAACAATACAAAACTTTATATCTTCACTTTTCAGCTTATCAACCCATAATTTTATTTTCGAATCCATATTTCTATCAAAATCTATTAGAGTATTATCCACATCTAATATTAAACCTTTTATATTATGGTCTCTTAGTATATCAAGGGTTATATCTGTTACTTTTTTGAAATATAACTTCGGATATAATACCATCATTTCACCTCATTTTATCGCATTTATCTTATCAATATATACTCAATTTGTCAACTTATTTACAAAATCTATGTTTCCCAATTGTGGTTACATATGGCCTTGACCACATCCAGCTACTTGTTGCTGTATTTGGATTAAAGTAGTATATAGATCCATATGTTGGATCCCATCCATTCAATGCATCTTGAGCAGCCTTTTTAGCAGTTGCGTTTGGTGTTAAATTAATTTGTCCATCTGAAACTGCTGTAAATGCACCGGATTGATAAATTACACCTGCGATAGTGTTTGGAAAAGAGCTGCTTTTTACCCTATTTAATACTACTGCGGCAATAGCAACCTGCCCGGCGTACACTTCACCTCTGGCCTCTGCGTATACAATTCTAGCAAGTAAATTCAAATCTGAAGAGCTTACACTCGATGTTCCAGTATTTGATGATCCCATAATTCCCATAGCATTAAGAGTCTTAGTTCCCGCTATTCCATCTACTGTTAGACCGTTTTTCTTTTGAAAGCTCTTAACGGCATTTAGAGTTTGCGTGCCAAACACACCATCAATTGCTCCTGCGTAGTATCCCCATCTTTTTAGTTTTGTCTGTATTTGAGTTACTTCACTTCCTCTAGATCCATATTTTGAAAGAGCAATACTTTCTTTTATTCCTAATGAAAAATTCACCAAAATTATTGCAAGTATAGAAATAGCAATAATTATCACTTTCTTTTTATTTTTTAATTTCATAAAAAAATCACCCCATCTGGTTTATATTTTTACCAAATAGAGCAATTTTATTCTTAATTAAAATAATCCTACAATATCACCATTATTATCTATATCAATTTTTTCGGCCGCTGGCACTTTTGGCAAACCTGGCATTGTGATTACATTTCCTGTTAAAGCAACTAAAAATCCAGCACCAGATTTTATTTGAACATCTCTTACAGTTATATTAAAAGGCTCTTCGCATAACAAATTCTTAGGGTCATCCGACAAAGAATATTGCGTTTTTGAGATACAAACTGGAACTTCTTTATATCCTAGATTTTCAAACTTCTTAATTTTTTCATCAGCTTCATCTGTATATTGAACTCCAGTTGCACCATATATCTTTGTTGCAATTTTTTCGATTTTTGTCTTCAACGAATCATTTATATCATAAGGATAATTTATCTTTCCTTCGTTATCTGCAAGTTTTACAATTTTATTCGCTAAATCGATAGCACCTTCGCTTCCCTTGCCCCAACATTCTGTTAAGCTCATCTCAATATTATTTTCACTTAATATTTGTTTTAAAGTATTTATTTCATTTTCTGTATCTATATTAAATCTATTAATAGCAACAACAGCGTTAATTCCATATACATTCTTAATATTATCAATGTGTTTCAACAAGTTATGCACACCACGTTTTAAATATTCAACACCTTCATTTGAGATATCTTTTATATCCATTCCTCCGTGATATTTCAAAGCCTTTATTGTTGCAACGCATACAATAACATTAGGAACAACACCTAAAGCTCTAGTTTTAATATCTAAGAATTTCTCTGCACCTAAATCAGCTCCAAAACCTGCTTCTGTTACAACATAATCACCTAGCTTTAGTCCTAATTTAGTTGCGATAATGCTATTACAGCCATGAGCTATATTTGCAAAAGGTCCGCCATGCATTAAAACAGGATTATTCTCCAAAGTTTGAACTAAATTTGGCTTTATTGCATCCTTTAGAAGTACAGTCATTGCACCTTCTGCTTTAATATCTTTTGCAGTAACCTTTTCTCCATCCTCATTATATCCAATAATAATTCTAGAAATTCTCTTCTTTAAATCTTCTAAATCTTTAGATAAGCAAACTATAGCCATAATTTCTGAAGCAACTGATATATCGAATCCGTCAATTCTTTCTTTTGTATTTTTTTCTCCAGATAGACCAGTATTTATTTTTCTTAGCTGTCTATCATTTAAATCCATACATCTTCTCCAAGTTACTTCTTTTAGTTTAAGCTCGTTACCAGAATATATGTGATTATCAATCATAGCAGATAATAAATTAT
Organism: Clostridia bacterium; assembly: GCA_017515985.1. Classification (GTDB taxonomy): domain Bacteria; phylum Bacillota; class Clostridia; order TANB77; family CAG-508; genus CAG-492. Next base: position 24,791 of record JAFWDV010000014.1, on the reverse strand, counting down.
TTGCAGCCGTTATCGCATGGATATCACCTGTAAAGTGTAAATTTATATCCTCCATTGGAATAACTTGAGCATATCCTCCACCAGTTGCTCCACCTTTTATACCAAAAACTGGCCCCAATGAAGGCTCTCTTAAAACTCCAACAGCCTTTTTTCCGATTTTATTTAAAGCATCAGCAATTCCTATGCTTACAGTTGTTTTTCCTTCACCTAGCGGCGTTGGATTAATAGCAGTTACTAGTATTAGCTTACCGTTACCTTTATCTTTTAATTCATCATTTATTTTTAAATCAATTTTTGCTTTATATTTTCCATATTGCTCAATATATTTTTCATTTATGCCGACCTTATTTGCAATCTCCATTATGTTTTTTATATCGGCTCTTTTTGCAATTTCAATATCTTCCATATGCACATCCTCCTTAAATTAAAAAATAAAACCAACTATAACTCCTATAATCGCACCTACTATAACCTGCATTGGTGTATGCCCTAAAACTTCTACAAGTTTTTCAGAAACCTGAACTCCAGTTAACCCTGGTGTTTCAACTATTTTATTAAGAAGTTTAGCTTGCTTTCCAGCTGCTCTTCGAACGCCAGCTGCATCGTACATTACAACACTTGCAAAAATAACAGCTAAAGCAAATATTGCTGAATCAGTTCCATAATCCTTACCAATCATAGTCGCTAAGGTTGTGACTATCGCTGAATGAGAGCTTGGCATACCACCAGCTCCTAAAATTCTTTTAAAATTAAATTTCTTAGTAGTAACTAAATCCCAAACCACCTTAAAAGCTTGTATAAAAAACCAAACTATATAAGGTACAATTATATATCTATATTGTTCATAAAACTCAATCATATCAGTCTCCTATACTTAGGCTTACTACGCCTGATTTGCATCAAATGGCTCTTCATCCAAATTGCCATCACCATTGTTAATTAAAATAGTAATTCTTTTTTCGGCATTTGTTAGAATCTCATTACATTTCTTTGACAATTCCATTCCCTCTTCAAATTTTTCCACAGCTTTATCTAGATCTAATTCATTTTTTTCTAATTCATTCGCAATTTCTTCTAAATTCTTCATTGCCTCTTCAAAATTGATATCTTCACTTTTTTTCATTGTAAAACTAATTCCTCCTTTTACCTATTTTGAAAATTTTCCTGTTGTAGGATTAACCGTATACCATTCAAGAGCAATAGAATCTTGGTTTCTTACAGAAATAACGTATGTACCATTTGCATTTATTTGCTCAACTCTAAAAGCAAAACCATCTGTATTTCCCCAATCCTTTTTTACAATTTCTATAGCCTTGTCTTCATCATTATCTGCTTGTGTTTCTGAATTATCACCTTGAACTTCAGTAGCAGCTGGTTGCTCCACGACGTCATTTTTTACAGGCTCTGTTTCATTTTTTGTGTTTTCTGTAACGTTGTTTTCAGGTACAGTATTTTCAACTACCGTGTTTTCAACAACATTATTAACAATATTTTGCTCCATATTTACTTGATTTGTATTTTCTTCATTATCAGATTTAAATATAAACATATAACACAAAAAACCTGCAATCAATACTATAATCACTACTAATGAGATTATAATTGCTTTTGTTTTTTTATCCATATGAATCACCCCTATTCACAAATTTTAGCTTTTGCTTTTCCATCAATTAGTCTAATGTTTATTTCGTCATCCTTCTTTAGATTATTTACAGATTTTATAATTTTTCCATCTTTTTCTAATATTGAATACCCCCTGGTTAGAGTCTTTAGTGGACTTAAACTGTCTAATTTCGTTACTAGCTCTACCATCTTAGTTTTGCTATTTTGAAGCTTTAGCGTAACATTGGTTTGCATAGATTTATTTAGCTTATCAATGTATAAATATTTATCTTGTATGTTTTGAAGTGGATTACTAAAAGCTCTTCTCATCATACATTTCTCAAATCTAAGCCTCATTATTTCAATTTTTTTCTTTAAAGCATTTTTATATCTTAATTGATAATTGTCTAATTTTAACACAAAATCAGATATGTTAGGAACTGCAAGTTCCGCTGCTGCAGACGGCGTCGGTGCTCTTAAATCTGCCACAAAGTCAGAAATTGAAAAATCCGTTTCATGTCCTACAGCAGAAATAACTGGTAGCTCTGATGCAAAAATTGCCCTCGCCACTATTTCCTCATTAAATGGCCATAGGTCTTCCAGTGATCCACCACCTCTTGCTAAGATTATTACATCTGCCAATTTTTTCTCATTCATAATTTTTATAGCTTCTGCAATTTTTTGCGCTGCTCCTTCGCCTTGTACAGGTACAGGTAAAAGCTTTATATAAACATTAGGATTTCTTCTTGTAGATACATTTATTATATCCCTTATTACTGCACCAGTATTAGACGTTAGTACTCCTATGCATTTAGGCATTTTAGGTATCTCTTTTTTATATCTTGGATCAAATAAACCTTCTTTTTCAAGCTTAGCTTTTAGCTCTTCATATGCGATATGCAAACTTCCAAGGCCGTCTTCTTGCATCGCCTTACAGTATATTTGATAAACACCATCTCTTTCAAACACAGAAACAGTTCCAAGAACAATAACTTTCATACCATCTCTTGGAACAAATTTTAAATTATTTGTATATGATTTAAACATTATACATTTAATAAGTGAATTTTCATCTTTTAATGTAAAATACATGTGCCCCGTATAATGATGTTTAAAATTTGAAATTTCACCTTTTATTAAAACATTATTTAGATATTCATCTTTATTAAACTTATCTTTTATGTATAAATTAAGCTCTGTAACTGTAATTGGGTTATACTCCATTATCATTTGCCTTTCTTATTCTTCTGCTAATTTATTATCCTTTACTACACTGGCAAGAATTCCATTTACAAATGAAGCAGATGAATCTTCTCCATATTTTTTTGCAAGCTCTACAGCTTCATTGATAGAAATTTTGTATGGCAATTTTATATAAATAATTTCATAAATTGCTATTTTTAAAATGGTTAAATCAATTTTTGAAATACGATTTATATCCCAGTTTGTTTTCAAATTTTTCTCAATTTTGCCTTCAATATCATCGCTAACTTTTAAAATATTTAGTGCGGTATCCTTTACGTGCTCTTTGCTTTTTTCAGATATTTCCGAATCCTCAAGATACACATCTATTTGCTCTTCGTTTTTACTATCCTGAACTTCTAAACTATAAACTAATTTGAATATTTCCTCTCTTATTTCTGACTTATTCATTAAATAACATTCCCTTCCACATCAATTACATCTTGTCTATAAAGTTCTTTAGTTTTTCTTTAACTGATTCTTTATTCTTCTGAATATGATTTCCTGCCCATGCACCAGCAATTATAAAGATGACAGCAATCATAAATCTATATAGATTTGTACAAGCAAAAACTAATGCAATAACAGCTCCTATAAGGCCACCGCCGTACTTTTGAAAAAAATTTTTGAAATCATTCATTGATATTACCTCCAAAATTAATTATTATCATCCTTTTTTATTTCTATCACTTCATTAGTATTATTTGTATTTTCAACAAGTTTTGCACTTTCTTTTTTATTAATTTTTTCTACTTTTTCTAGTTCTTTCTCGTCGCTATCAACCTTAATATTAACTTGCTTTACTTCTAATCCAAAATTTTTCTTTATTTCATTCTTAACTTTTATTTGCAAATCCAAAGTTAAATCCCTTACATTTATAGCTCTATCAAGCATAACCGCTATGTATATACTTATATTGTTAGCAGGATCAATATCAACAGTTACTTTAACATCTGTACTATTTTGCATTGACTCTCTAACAATATTTTTAACTGCATTTTCTATAGCAGTTTTAGAAATTAATAGTCTACCCGTTTCATTTTCTAGCAATATATCAGTATTAGTGGATTTTTTAATTTGCTTCTTCTTTCTGAAAAAAATGCATCTAACAGAAAGTAGCATACAAACAACTGCAACTGCCAATACCGTTATAGTTAACGCAACATCCTTTATAACATAATCAATACAAAACTTAATCTGTTCAATATTTATTACGTTAAATATTATTAAACATACAATTACAGATATTACTAGAATTAAAAGTGAATATAAAATTAAAACAAATTTTTCTAATATCTTCATAATTAACCTTCTTTTACAAATATATTCTGGCACAATTATTAAACTGCTTCTTTTTTATTTTTACTGCGATAGTTTAAACAATTTTCTATAGAACAAATAGAGAACTAAATTGTGCAAATAATTTTGCTCAACTTAGCTCTATAAATTATTCTGATATTTCTCTATCCCTTTTGTCAACATTTGTGTTAACGCCTTGAACATGAACATTTACTTCTGTTACTTTTAATCCAGTCATTGTCTCAACAGCTTTCTTTACTTTAGTTTGTATCTCGAAAGCTATTTCTGGAATTCTAACTCCATATTCAACAATTATATTTACATCTATTTTAGCATCTTTATCAGTTACTATAACTTTAATACCTTTTGCTAAATTCTTCTTACCACTTAAAACTTCACCAATTCCTCCAGCAAAGCCTCCAGACATTTCATAAACGCCTTGAATTTCAGATACAGCTTTACCAGCTATTACAGCTACAACCTCATCTGCTATTCTTATTTTATTATTATCACCACTATTAACAACAATCTCATTAGCTCCTGTATTAGCTATTGCATTATTGTTCATTTCATTATTATATTCGTTATCCATAAAAATACCTCCCATGATATATTTTGTACCACAAGTATATCAATTTATACAAAATAATACAAGCTTTTTATCTCGATTTTTTTGCGTTCTAGTTCCTAAGTTTACAATGTTTTGATATATTTTACACAAACTCTTCCCATACGATATTTGCAAAGTCAATTCCTTTATCTGTTAGTTTAATATTATTACAATCTAAAGCTATAAGATTGCTTTTAATAAGTTTTTCAATCTTATTTTTGTACGTTTCTCTAAAATCTACATTAAATAATTTAAAAAAATTATCTAAATTCAATCCTTCCATCATTCTTAGTTTTAATATCACATATTCATCCATTTTCGATTTGGCATCCTGTACTTCATGAACAGTAATGTTTTGCTCTATTTGCCTTATTTTTATATTCTCAATATATTCATCCAAATCACATATATTAGAATATCTAATACTGTTATAGTATGAGTGCGCAGATAGTCCAAAACCAATATATTCATGCTGATTCCAGCAATCCGAGTTGTGCTTTGATTCATAACCATTCTTAGCAAAATTTGAGATTTCATAATGATTGTATCCATTTTTTTGAAGTGTATTTTTAACAGTCCAATACATTTGTCTTTCCAAATTTTCATCTGGAAGTACCAATTTCCCTGAATCAATAAGTTCTTTCATTTTGGTATTTTCTTCAACAATGAGTGAATAAACAGACACATGCTCTGGATTCAATTTAATAATTTTATTAAGACTATCTTCTACATCGTCTATGCTTTGAGTTGGCAAGCCAATCATCAAGTCAACATTTATATTTGAAAATCCAATTTTTCTTGCCATATCATAAGTACCTTTAAATTCATCGTAAGTATGAATCCTTCCTATGACACTAAGCAATTGATCATTCGTAGACTGAAGTCCAATACTTAATCTATTAATACCTATTTGATAATAAGTATTAAGCTTCTCAAAACTTGCAGTACCAGGGTTAACCTCAATAGTTATCTCTGCATCAGGATTAATATCAAATTTTGCTCTTACCGATTCTAAAATCTTTTCAATATATGGAGCCTCTATATAAGACGGAGTTCCACCACCAAAATAAACCGTTCTAATGGCACAATCAGATTTATTAATATTACAATTTTCTATTTCTTTAATTACCGCATCCACATATTCTTTTTGTAAGCTCTCCTTTTGTGAAAATGAACAAAAGTCACAATATAAGCATTTTTGTTTGCAAAATGGAATATGTACATATATGCCAATCTCTTTCATTTTTATTCCTTCTATCTTAAATATTACTGTCTTAGCTCATCTGCAAATTTAGATATTGCTGCAAGCCTATGGCTAATTCCAGACTTTGAAATAGTATTACCTAAAAGATCCACAAGCTCTGTAAGCGATGCTTCTGGGTATTTTAATCTAAGGTTTGCTATTACCTGCAAGTTTTCAGGAAGTTCACTAAATTTTCTTTTTTCTTTAATGAATTTTATATCTTCCATTTGCTTTTTTCCTGCCTGTATTGTTTTAGAAAAATTAGCTGTTTCGCAGTTTACTAGTCTGTTTAAGTTGTTACTAGTTTCTCTTTCAACTCTTGTTTCTTCAAACCTAAGTACAGCTGTGTTTGCACCAATAAACGCAAGAAATTTTGATATTTCTTCGCCTTCCTTTATGTATAATGTATAAAGGTTTTGCTTTTCTATTTTCTTTGAGCTTATCGAATAATGCATTAAAATTTCATATATGTAATCTAGATTCTTTCTGTTTTTAAGATTTACTTCAAGATGGTATTTTTTTTCAGGATTATTCACATATCCTCCACCTAAAAAAGTACCACGTAATAGTGCTTTGTCCAAAAGTTCATCTCTTTGGAAATCTTCGATATATAGCTCATTATCTTCTTTATAAATACCATCAAAATCCTCTGATATTTTATATTCAATAGAAAAAGCTTTACCTTTAATATCTATTTTAAAATTTTCAATTCCAGAATTTTTCAATAGCTTAGAAAATCGGTTTATGTTGTATTCGCTCTCTGTCGCAAACTTAACATTTTTACCTTTAATAGATGTGTTTGAGCTTATTAAATATCCCAAAAGCTCCATTCTAACTTGATCTTTCTTTGCTAAATTATTTGTTTTACTAAGCTCCTCTTTTGCTTGAGATGAAAAAGACATATTTCTACCCCCTAACTTTCGAAACTATTACTCTATCATTTTCTCCATAATCCTTGATACACAAAGTATCACAGAATCCGCCATTTTGTTCTATTAGCTGCATAACAGATTCTTTTTGGTTATATCCTATTTCTAAAAATAGCATACCACCTTCATTCATATATTTCACTGCATTTTCAATAATTATTCTATAAAACTTTAGACCATCGTGGCCACCATCAAGAGCTATATGAGGTTCACTTTGAACCTGCTCATCTAGCGTATCAATAACATCGGTTTCTATGTATGGTGGATTAGACACAATTATATCAAACTTATCATTTATGTTTTCAAACATATCTGATTCTATAAAATTTATCTTTCTATGTACAAGATTTTTTTCAGCATTCAATTTTGCAATTTGTAAAGCTTTGCTACTTATATCACTAGCACTTACGCTTGCATTATCAATAATCTTTGCAAGTGAAATTGCAATTGCACCACTTCCTGTACACAAATCTAATATTTTGCAAGCTCTATCTTTAAATAATTCAACAACTTTTTCAACTAATATTTCAGTATCAGGCTGAGGAATTAAAACATTTTCATCAACGTAAAACTCTATGCCCATAAACTCTTGTTTATTGGTAATATACTGCACAGGAATTCCACTTATAACTTTGTTTATACACTTACTAAACTTTTGAAAATCTTCGTCTGATACATGCATTTCATATGACATGGCTAATTTATTTCTAGAAATGTTACATGTATGCTCTAACAATATATTTGGAATTATTTCGTAATCAGTAATGTTACTTTTTTTTAATTCATTTCTTCCCCAAATTAGCAAATCCTTAATATTCATCTTATCTCCTATATTTTTCAAATTCAAAAAGACATAAAAAAACCCCGCTTTAGCCGTAATGATTGGTGAAATTTTAAGGACCTGCTTTCACAGGTGGGTATCTTGTTGAATGCTCCTGGGCTTCTTGACTTAAATCAAGCTTGCACGCCACATCCAAAGGCAGATTCCCGTTTAATCCGCGTTGGTTCTAAAATTTCCGTCTACACGCACTATGCAGGGATTTATTAATCTTTTTATTAGCATTATATTATCATATAAGCTACATATTTTCAAGTGATTTTTTAAAATAAAAAATAAAAATTTTTACCATAATTCTTCTAATTTATATTCTTTTTCTAGCTTTTCATTTAGATATATTTTTGTTATCAAATCAAGCTCTTTTTTTGCCTCATCTGGTATCTCAAATGAAAAAATCTTCTTTGCTTCAACTGTTGTTATAAATCTAATTGCATCGTATGTCGTTGTACTAATTGTTATGGCAGATTTATCAATTCTTCCGCAATCTTCACACTTTACACAGTTATCAGCAATGCTAAAATATTTTATGGAATCAGATCTCCCACAAGTTTTACACTTTTCAATCTGTGGTTTAAATCCCATGAGGCACAATAGTCTTAGCCTAAACACAGATAAAACCAGATTCAAATCTTTATCGGTTTCAGATATAACGTACAATGTATTAAGCAAAAGCTGTAATATCCTGTATGTATTCTGATTTTCATCCGTAACATCATTAATTATTTTCGATATATGAACCGCATATTTTAGTTTGTCCAAATCAGTTCTAATATTATAAAAAACCTCGATGGTTTCACAAGAGCTAATTTTGTACGAATTTAATCCTTTGTATATCATATAATCGCCGAAGCATAAATATTGAGTTCCTGCCATAAGAGAGCTGTTATTTCTTCTAGCCCCCTTAGCAGCACACCCTATTTTTCCAAAAGGAGTAAGCATTGTCACCATTTTGTCAAAATCGCCCATATTATTTTCCAGCAATATTATTCCCTTTGTTTTTATACTCCCCATATTCATTCACCTTAATAGCGTCACTAGCTACTTCACTTGCATTATTTTTCTCTATATTTTCAAGCTGCATAAGCTCTAAAAATGTGTTTATATTTCCTGTATTCTTAAAAGTATTCCATGCTATTTGTTTTATCATATGAATCATCTCCCAACTCTGATATCTTAAATTATGTCTAATTTATATATCCATATCTTTTGCTATTTCTTGTATTTTATACACTATTGTAATTTGAATTTTTTAACAAGACCATCATCGTTTTGCCAGTCTTCTTTTACCTTTACCCATACTTTTAAATTTATTTTAACGTCTAGCATTTTTTCTAAATCCATTCTCGCATAAGATGCAATTTTTTTCAACATTTTTCCTTCTTTTCCGATAATAATTCCTTTGTGAGAATTTCTTAAACAATAAATTGTTGCCTCAACATCATAAATTGGCTCTCCAGATTTTGTTTCTCTTTCCTTCATCTTTTCTGTTTCAACATAAATGCCGTGAGGGACTTCATCATCTAACAGCCTTAGGGCCTTTTCTCTTATAATTTCTTGAACAAGCTCTCTTAATGTCTGGTCTGTATACTCTTCTATATCATAATATGCAGGACCTACTTTTAAATGCTTACTAATTTCATTAATTATTTCTTCTAAATTAATTTCTTTTTCCACAGATACCGGAATAATTGCTTCAAAATCATATTCATTTTTATACAAATCAATTAATTTAGCAATATCTTCTCTATTAACTAAATCAATCTTATTAATAAGCAAAATTGTCTTCTTTTTAGATTCTTTTATTTTGTCTAAAATTATTCTGTCACCTTTACCAATATCTTTTGAGGTAGCATCGATAACAAATAAAACAACGTCAACATCAGAAACTACACCAAAAGCAGTTTCAACCATTGTATTTCCCAGTTTAGTTTTTGGCTTGTGAATTCCTGGTGTATCGATAAAAACAATCTGAAGGTTATCTCTATTTACAATTGCTCTGATAGCATTTCTTGTGGTTTGAGGCTTATTAGCAATAGCAGAAACCTTCTCTTTTACCAAACTATTGATGATACTTGATTTACCAACGTTAGTTCTTCCAACCATAGAAACAAAGCCTGATTTAAAATTTTCGTCCATAATGACCCCTATCTAGTTATTTTTAATTTATTTAAAATATTCTCTTCCTTTGCTCTCATAACACTTTTTTCTTCATCATTCATATGGTCATATCCCATCAAATGGTAGAAACCATGTACCACCATATAGCTTAGCTCTCTTTCAAAGCTATGCCCATATTCTACAGCCTGCTCTTTAACTCTATCAATAGAAATAACGATATCTCCTAGTACATCATGCACTGTATTTGACTGATTTTTGATCATTTCATCAATTTCATCTTTTTCAAACATTGGAAAAGATAATACATCAGTTTCCTTATCAATATTTCTATATTCATTATTTAATTTTCTTATATATGATGGACAAGTTAGAGTTATACTAACATATAGCCCCAACTTGTCCATATTTTCTTCTTTAAAGCAAGCATTAAGTACAGTTTCTATTGTTTTTTTATGCTCTGGATTTTCATCTGTTTCAATATAATTAATCTCTATAATTTCATCCATTACTTTTTTTCACCTTAGCCTTAGCTTTATTCTTTTTAACTTCAATTAAATCTTGCACATACACACTATCTTTATTAAGAGTTGCACATTTATTTGGTAATTTTTTCATTACTCCCAATTCAACAAGTTTAGATTTGTAAAATGCAATTATTTTTGAATATTTATTTTCATTTTTCAAAGTTTCTTTTAATTCATTTTGTATAAACAAAATTTCCTTTTGTTTTACGCATTCTTTAGTATCTTCGATATTTTCAATCTCTTGATATTTTTTCCAAAATTCTCTGTAGCTGTTTCTTTCCTCTGCATTATCCCAGTAGACTTTTGTTGATAATACTTTTAAGTTGAATTCCTCTATAAATCTTAATAATAATGTATATGCTCTATCTTTCTTTTTAGAAATTCTTGTATCTACAATCAAATTTCTTAAATCATCTAACAATTTATTATAACACTGCTCCGCAACTCCAAGTGGTAGACTATGTGTAAATAATCTTCTGCTCAATCCAAGCAATAACATATTTTTTTCGATAACATCATTTTGATCAAGTTTATTTACTTTGATGCTCTTTGTTTCTTCATATTCGTCTTTAATCTCAACAAACAATTCCTTTGTTGGATCTTGTTCCATTTTGTAAGGTAACATCTTCGTAATGTATTCATCTAAAATAGTGTAGATTTTATTGTAAATGTCATTCTTTTCATTTTCAGTATTATCTTCCAATAATTTTACTGAATATTGTTTTACTAGGTTTTTGTATAAAGTTTCCATTTTGTCATAATAGAAATTGTTAAACCTTGTTATTACTTTGCTTTTTCCTCCAGCTTGGACTGTTTCATAATCAATTTCAAGTAAAAACTTTTGCTTTTTATTTTTATATTCAGTATAATCTAAATCCTTAATATGAATTATGTTGTAATACTTTGAAAGAGCATTTTTTTCGAACTCTGTAGCAGTATTGTTTTTTACTTTCTTGTATATTGCTTCTATTATATTTTTATCAATAGAATCCAAATATAATGAATATGCTTCTTCATACTTCTTTAGATATACGCCTTTTCTATCATTATTTTTTTCATTTTGTATATAGTTTTCATAACACTTAAGCATATTATTTCTCTTTAAGGTAATTAAAACATTATTTATTCCTAATCTACCTGGAGTTAACCATTTATTTAGCTTATTACCTATCTTAGAGAAAAATGTCTTTTCTGTATCATATACTCTTAAGCTTTTTTCTTCCATGCAATTCATCCTTTCATAATGCTATTTTTTCTTCAGTTCCAATGTTCTCGAGTACTTCATAAACCACTTCTACTTCAACGTATTCTTCGTTTTCATTGGTATATATATATTCATTAACAATATCTTCTTTGTTATCTATTTTTTTATCCAATCTATCTTTTAATTCTTTTTTTGCTATTTCTACAGCTTCATCCTTTGTATAATTTTTTTCTACCTCTACCATCTCGTAATTAGTGCTTTCAACTATTCCAAATGGCAAATAGAAATTTGAAGATATCTTTAACTTCTTATCCGTCCTTATTGTATCATAAATTTGGAATTTTGAAAGCCTTTTATACAAATTTATTACAAAATTGTTAATGTTTATAGAATATTTCTTTTCTTCATTACCAGTTTTTACTTTAACCTGCTCTTTATAATACTTTTTCATTGTTTCAGAATACCAAACTTTTCCAGTTACTTCTCCTGTTGCATGAACGTATCTATTTCCTGTATACTTTCCCTCTAACCATCCTGCAACAAGCACAGTTCCCTCTTTTACAACATCTCCTTCTTTCACTTTTAAAGTTCCATTCTGAGCAGAAATTTTAGTTATCATAGCATCCTTAGACGCAACAATATTGCAAAACTCATCTTGATTAATAACCTTTGGTGCTAAATCCGCTTCTACAACCTCAATTCTAACGCTAGTTCCACATATTTTTACGCCTACCCACGAAACATCAGGCCTTTCCATTCTAATTTTTTGAACTAACTCATTTGGATTAATTTTGCTTTTAAGCTTTCCCAGTTCCAGTCCATCATTTTTAGCAATATTTAATATATCTTCTGTTGCAATATTCACATTACCAACAACTTCAATATTCCAAATAAATTTAGATAATGCAAATAAGCATATAATAATCATCATCATCGATATTACAAATATTTTTCTTTTCTTGTATTTATAAAGTAGAAACGGAATTCCTCTTTTCTTTCTTATTTTTATTCTACATTTACTTTTTTTAACAATCTTTGCGACGTCCTTAAATTGACTTACATGCACACTGGTATCTACTAAAGTTGACTTGATTCTTTTTGTATCTATTAATTTAATATTATTTTTTTTACATGCATTGATTACCTTCTCAATATAAAATCCTTCAATTGTAACTCTTACATATCCGCTTATAACATTTTGAACTTTTTGTAAATACAAAATACACACCTAACTTTCTATTTCTTCAAAATCCAAACTATCTATTTTTCCCTCAACAACAATATCGTCACTAGTCATTTCATTCATTTTTAAATCAAATCCATTTATATTAATAATGCCAATACATGTACTTATTCTTATAAAAAAATCCTGATATTCCAGTATGCTTTTATAATTTTCAATCATCAACTTTTCAAATCCCAAAGCCGTTATTTTAGGCACCGATGAAACAACTTCTTCAGGTATCTCAAGAGCTCGATTAATTCTATTTATTTTGCTTTTTCTCATAATCATACCTACCTTTCAAATTCGTCTAAAGATCTAAATTCATATCCTTCTTTTTTCGCCTCTTTTATAATAAAATCAAGTATATTGCTGTTATCTTTTGATGTAGAATGCAAAAGAATTATTGCTCCGTTATGAAGATTTTCAAGCACTTTAGCTTTTCCATATTCTTCTCTTCCTTGCTTGTTTTCATCCCAGTCATCATAAGCCAAAGACCACATTACAGAGGTATATCCTAACGAATTTGTAAAGCTTATTGTTCTTTCACTAAACTCACCTTTTGGAGGTCTAAAGTATTTCATCTCATATCCAAACTTTTCATATACAGCTGTATGCAATTTCATAACTTCGTTTTTAAGTGTATCTAGGTCGATATCCGGTATACTTTTATGATTAACCGTGTGGTTTCCCACCGTATTACCATTTTCTATCATTTTTTTAATCAAATCTGGCTGTGTATTAAGATAGTGCCCTGTGATAAAAAAAGTAGCTTTAACATCATTTTGTTTTAAAATTTCTAAAATTTTTTCTGTATATCCTGCCTCATATCCAGCATCAAAAGTTAAATACAAGTATTTTTTATCATTACTTCCTAAGCAAAATCCGTTATATTTATCCATAATTCTTTTATTTTCAGAGCCCACATCTGGCTGAAAATGATTATTTGCTCTTTTTATTCCCCAGCCTATTTTTTTGTTGCTTAAGCTCATAAATTCTTCTTTTACACTAGCTGAAACATTTTTAATTTTATTGTCAAATTGCTTTGATACACAAAATGAAAAAGTAATAATAAATATCATCATTGAGCAAAGTCCAATAAAAACTGGTTTATTTTTTAGATTTTCCTTAAATTTCATAAAATTACTCCTTATCTTTTCTAATTTTATGAATCTAATATAAAAATATTACTTTAGTATTTGAGCATAAATGTAATAATGCACGCCCCAATCAGGAGCGTGCATCTCAAAATTTTACAAGATTTCAAATTAGATTGATTATGACTTCAATGTTATTCCGAGCTCTTCTAACCTCTGCTCAATCTCAGAAAAACTTTTTGCGCCAATCATCTCCGTGTTTTTTACTTCTTCTGCTGATAACTGCACAAGTTCGCCAACTGTAGATATGTTTCTACGCTTTAAGCAATTTAATGGTCTAGGACTTAAACCCAAATCATCAATAGACATTTCAAATAATTCGTTTTCTTCCATGCTCTGTTTAGCGGTGTTCGAATTATCCTCAGAATTCTTCGCAGACTGCCAATTGCTAAAAATATCCATTTCTGAACAATCCAAAGTAATAGTAAGCCACTTTTCATGCTCATTTGTTTCGGGCTTAGAAATTTCTTTAGAATTCGGAAACATTTCTTTAACATCTGAAATGAATTTTTCCACAGCCGCACATTCTTTTTTTGAGAAAAATCCAGTGCAATCGTGCTTTGCCAAAATATACACGCTTATTTCATTGTTAATCAAGTAAAACGTTACATCTGATGTAAACTTTATTGTACAATGATCAACACAGTACGATGTAAGAATACTTGCTAAACGCCCCTCTATATCAGATTTTACGTGTTTTCGGTTAATCCTATCCAATGTAAAGAAATAACGACCAATATAAACATGTGTTGAACCGATATAATTGTATTCAGCAATATCTAAATGGCAGTCAATATAGTCATGACATATATCAAACCTTATTTGCGCCATATACGGATTTCTCTTACAATCTTCAGCATGTTCATTTTGCAGTTCTTCCTGTTTCTCTCGTGCATTCACATAAGCCTCATACAGTTTTTCCTTCGAATCTTCAATTGCCTGTGTGCAGAGATTAATTAGTCTTGTAATTTCGTTTTTTAATTCTTCTCTGCGCTCTCTTTCAGCTGCCAACTTTTCCTCTTGCACTATAGGATACCGCTCCTGCAGTGCTGTGTACAATTCACTAAGTTTCATAATCATTTCCTCCTGTATTTATTTTTTCAATGTACTTATCAGCTATCTAGCTGATAAATATATTGTAACAGCAGCTGTATATTATGTAAAATACAAAAATGAGCATAAGATATAACTTTAGGTTATACTTCATGCTCATATTAGCTATTATTTTATAGTATTAAAAATCTTCTTAACATTCTTTATTTGATTATTAGAATTGTAATAAATTCCATACTCGCCCACCGGAGATTCAATTTTCAAATCTAATCTCTTTATTTTACCATTTTCTAATTCGTCTTTTATATATTCCTCGGTTATATATGCAATTATATCATTATTCTGCATTTCCTCAATAATTGTGTTAAATGTCGCATTCTTAATTTTTACATTTTTGCAGTTATTTTCTTTTAATATATTTTCTAAATTTTTACTTGTACTTGATATACTTCTTAACGTATATATAGTAACTTCGTTATCTTCTTTAATAACATTTTTTTCTAAAAACTGTGAACCGCTATTAACAAAGAAATCATCATGAAAAAATCCTAATTTAATAAATTTTATAAATTCGCTATGTACGTTCTCTGGCTGTTTCTTTGATAGATATGCATCAATCTCTTGTTTTTCAAGTTTTGAAAACATATCTTCAGTAGGACTTTTCTCTATTGCAACTTCCATACTAGCATTATTCTCTTTCAATTTTGCGATTATAGCTCTATATATTTCTTTAGGCATATTTGTATGAATTCCCAAATTTAATTTTTTGTTTTGCTTTATGCTATTTTCAACATTAACCAAAATATTTATAGCATCCTTTATCTGATTGTAGATTTCGGCTCCATCTGAAGTTAATTTCATCCCATACTTCGTTCTATCAAATAATTTTAATTCCAATTCATTTTCCAAATTATGAATATGTTTTGTAACTGCTGGCTGTGAAATACTTAGTATCTCACTTGCTCTTGTTAAATTTTCTTCATCAGCTACAATTTTAAAAATCCTATATAATTCTAAATCTACCACAAAAGCATCTCCTTTCTATTAACTCTCTAAAGGCAGGATAGCGATGCAGTGTACATCCAATGAACACCTAGAAAGACAAGCTTCCTATATTTCTGCTTTTAGATTAAAGTTACATTATTTTAGTTCAGGAATAGTTCAGGAAAATTAGCAATAAAATTTAATATTACCCGAATGAATTGCTTTCCACATTTCAACAATTTGAAAATAATGTAAAGAAATATCTTCGCAAATAATATTCAATTCTTTTTCAGGTATTTTGCTTTTGTTATGGCAAAGTATGCAACCACCTGATTGAGTTAACCATACTTTAGTTGCATTTACTGTTGGAACCCCCTTTGAAATATGTACATGTATTGGTTCATCATTTTCATTTGTCCAAAAATAAATTTTATATCCGTTTCAATTCAAAAATACTAGGCAATTTCTAAACCTCCTAATCGTGCATATTTAAAGAAAAAAGAAGCTCCATTTTTGGCTATATCCATAAATTTTTTCTTTTCTTCGTCAGAATAATTTCCATCTTCTAAAACAATTTTATAGCTTGGAAGCTCAATTACATAAGTATCAAATCCATATTCCATTGGTCTTTCAAAAGTAACTCTAATAAATTCTTCTCCATTTTCTTTTTTTCCTATATTAGAAAAAACTCCCAATGTCCCATCAGGATATTTTGCAAATTCAAAAGTCATTATAATTCACACACCTTTTCGTTTATTAAATATTTCATAGTTAGTATAACATATTTTATATTTTTTATCTACCAATAAAAAACATTTTTTTCATAAACTCTCGCCCAAAATATTTACAAATTTTCAATTTCATTATATTATTATGGATAGTCGTTAAAAATCTATTTTTTACTACTATTTGAGCTATTTTTATTTGTATTGGAGGAATATATGTTAAATTTTGTATTATGTGATGACAACGAAAATGTACTCAATAAGTTTTCAAAAATGCTAGATTTAATATTTGTAAACAATGATCTTGATGGCAAGGTTTCTTTTGTAACATCCAATCCAAAGGAAGTACTTGAATATGCAAAAAATAATCAAGTAGATGTTCTAATTCTCGATATTGATTTAAAATCTGAAATATCTGGAATTGACATTGCAAACAAAATAAGAAATATTAACAAAAAGGTATATCTTATTTTTGCAACGGCACATTTAGAATACCTAATGTTGGCATACAAATGCAAAACTTTTGATTATCTACCAAAACCTATCTCTTTAGAAAACTTAGAATCAACTGTCCTAAGACTTTTTAACGATATAAATGAAAATCAATCTGATAAACAATTTATAAAAATTCACAACAGAAACACAATTATAAGAGCCGATTCAATTTGTTACATAGAAAAAGACAATATGAAACTCATCTTTAAATCAAAAGATGCAAACTATAGCGTCTATTCTTCTTTTAATAAAATTCAGACAGAGCTTCCATCTAGTTTTATTAGATGTCATAAATCTTATATTGTTAATATAAACAACATCACAAGCATTGAAGACGACATTATACATTTCGATAAAACTAATAGCCTAACATGCACTATTGGACAAGTTTACAAGAAAAAATTTTTGGAGGTAATGAACAATGAATTTAATTCAAATACTAACTAATGAAAATCCGGTAATTATTAATATTTTAGCCTTTATAGTTTCCGCACTTGAAGGCTTATTGTTTTGTAATTTTTTCTCTATTCTATTGAATATTAAACCTACTAAGAAACAAAAATATATATTTATGGCAATTATAAGCATAACTGGTGGTATATCTAATTTATTAGAAAACAATATCATAAACGATCTAATAAACTTACTACCATTTTTGCTATCACTTCATTTATTATTTCATCAAAATATAAAAAATTCATTTTTAGCTTTGGTATGTACTTATCTATGTAGTTTTATTTCTGAATATATTTCAGGAAATATTTTAATGTTCCTGTTAAAATGTAAATTTAGTGATTTCGTTACAATACCATTAAACTATATACTATCTATAGTTCTAATCTATGGTATTTTTATAATTTTAACAATATTGTTTAAAAACATTAAACATAAAAAAATGCAAATGTTTTCCATAAAAAATACCATAATAGTTAATTTGATACTTGGAATTTTTATGATGATATTTGAATCTTATCTACTTTCTGTTTATAGAGATTCAATTCCATTCAGACTAACTTTAGCAATACTTATAATATCTCTTATATACTTCTCAATAAGCATGTATAGTATTGTTAGAACAAATGCCTTAGAAAAAACAAAGGAAGATTTAGAAAATGAAAAGCTTTACAATAAAACACTAACTTTATTGCATGATAATATTAGATGTTTTAAACATGATTTTAATAACATCGTGCAAGCAATCGGTGGATATATTAGTTTAAATGATATGGACGGACTAAAAAAGTATTATAATAATCTACTTGAAGAATGTACTATAACCAATAATTTAAATGTATTAAACCCTGAGACTATAAACAACCCATCTGTTTATAGTTTGTTAACAAATAAATATTATTTAGCTACTCAAAAAAATATAAAAATGACTTTTTCAATTTTTGCTGATTTATCAAAAATAGATTCAAATATGTATGAATTATCACGCATACTAGGAATATTACTAGATAACGCAATTGAAGCAGCTGAAGAATCAAATGAAAAGATAATTGAAATAGAGCTAAAATCAGATCAAAAAAAGATACTATTTACAATTTCAAATAGTTGTAAAGATTCAAATATATCTACAACAAAAATTTTTGAAAAAGGTTACTCTACAAAAAATCGAAATTCTGGTATAGGTTTATGGAAAGTGCATAAAATTCTTTCAAAAAATACTAAACTAGATTTATTTACAACTGTTAATGAAAATATGTTTAGCCAGCAATTATCAATATACTACTAAAAAAGAAGGATGTAATTTATTATTACATCCTTCTTTTTATTCAATTATTAAATCATTATTTTTCTTCATCTTTTTTTATTAAAGACTTAGGCATTTTTGGTTGATGAAATACAGGTAATATCATACTCCCACTATTTGCTGATCTTTTTGCAGAATTCTCTGCCATTTTGGCTAACTTTTCAATCATTTTAAAATCCTCCTTCGTTTTTTTATTTATTAAACTGCTATACAGCAATTTATAAACCATTTGTATATTCTAAATATCCAAGTTTTACCCTAAATATCTTATAAATAAATTTTGTTATAGTAACAGTTTGAACAAAAGTACCTATTATACACATATTACTTATAACTCTGTTATTCGTAACAATTGAAGTTGTTAATATAATTGAGACAATTATTATAGATATGATTTTTTTGCGTTTTCTATCCTTTTTTACTAATATTGGCACAGTATCTGTGTCCGCTGGAGCATATAATACAATCATCCAAACAGCAAATATCCATACAAACACTGTCAAAATGCTTTTTATAATGCCATCCGGTATAGTTATAATTTCACTGATATATACATTTCCTAAATACATTGATGTAGTAGCTATTGTACAACCGATATGTGTTTTTAAATGTACTCCACCAGAAGGTATTCTGTATGAACAAATAATTAGTACAGAAATAAGAAAATACTTAAATTTTCCTAAAATTGCAGCTAATAAAAACATAAATAATAGCTTGGGAACTTCTCCAATTATCAGCTCAAATCCATACCTTATTACTTCTGCCCTTTCTTCATCTACCTCTGGCATCTTTGCTTTAACTCTGTCCATAAGCTTATCGCAAATCTTATCTACCATAAGTTTCCCCTCTCTTCAAGGGTAATGATATCGCTATATTTTATGCTAAACTTATTTCGTATATGAAACGTAAAAAAAAATATATAAAACTTACATTTGTAAATTTCATATATCTTTTTCGTATTTTTATAAATATATTTTTATATGCATCCTTCCAAGATTTTCCAAGAGCCGATTTTTTCAGGATACAATTCAAATTCCATAACTTCCTTTGTAATTGGATGAATTATTTTCAAATTGTATGCCCATAAGCAAATCTGTTTGCCATGACCTCTTCCACCGTATTTTTGATCACCATATATGCTGTGATTTCTGCTAGAAAGTTGTACTCTAATTTGATGGTGTCTTCCTGTATGCAAATCAATTTTTGCAACCGTCAAGTCTAGCTCTGGATCATACTTAATAACGTGATAATCTAATATAGCTTGCTTTGAATTCTTAGTGCCTTCTTTCACAACTTTACTCATATTCTTAGCTTGATTCTTTAATAAATAATCTTCCCATGTTCCAGAATTGCTCTCAAATTTGCCATTTGCAATAACTAAATATTTTTTTTCAAATTGTTTAGAGCGTACTTCTTCACTAAGTCTAGCAGCCGCTTTTGAAGTTTTGGCAAAAACCATAACTCCGCCAACTGGCCTATCTAACCTATGTACCAAACCAAGATAAACATTTCCAGGTTTATTATATTTTTCCTTTAGATAATCTTTAATAATTGTAAGCATATCTATGTCGCCAGTTTTATCGCCTTGAGATGGAATATTAACAATCTTCTCAACAACAATTATATGGTTATCTTCATATAATACATTTAATTTCTGCATAAAAAATCCTTTCACTAATATATTTAAATCATAATGATTTTGGTGTAATTACGCTTCCCATCTACCATATATTCCACATGGTAATACTAAATTTGAATCTTTCATTGGTAGGCCAATTTCACCGTTACTAAATTTTCCTTTGCTCTTAATATTAAATTTAAGTATGTTTTCCAATACCATACTTGATATACCTGTAGTATACGAATTTATTAAGAAGAATAATGGTTTATCGCTTAAAACCTTCGTACAAAGCTCAACAAGATCTGCAATGTTTTCTTCGAACTTCCAAACCTCACCATTTGTTCCTCTGCCATAAGAAGGTGGATCCATTACTATCGCGTCATACTTGTTACCTCTTCTTATTTCACGATTTACAAATTTAACAACATCATCAATCAAGTATCTAACCTTTTTATCTTGCAATCCAGAAGATGTTACATTTTCTTTTGCCCATGCAACCATTCCTTTAGAGCTATCAACATGTGTTACTGCTGCTCCTGCCGCTAAGCAAGCTACCGTTGCTCCACCAGTATATGCAAACAAATTAAGAACCTTTATCTCTCTACCGCTATTTTTTATTTTATCCATCATCCAATCCCAGTTAACAGCTTGCTCTGGGAAAAGTCCTGTATGTTTGAAGCCCATTGGTTTTATATTAAAAGTTAAATCCTTGTATTTAACCTGCCAAGATTGAGGAACTTTTTTATTATATTTCCATTGTCCCCCACCTGTATTGCTTCTTAAATATTCAGCATTTGCGCTTTTCCACTTTTCTGGATATGATTTATTCTTCCAAATTATTTGTGGATCTGGTCTTACAAGTATAACATCCTTCCACTTTTCTAATTTTTCTCCATTTGCCATATCTAAAATTTGATAATCATTCCAACTACTTGCTATATTCATACAAAATCTCCTATTTACAAATTATTGATTATATCAAAAAATTTCATCACCAAAGCATAATCCACTGTTATTACAATCGCGGCTAAAATTAAAATGAATATAAAAATTTTATCATTTTGCCTATACATAAGCTCTTGCTCTGATAATTCTTCTTTGTTTACTTTTTTGAATAATTGTGTAAAGCCTGCCATTGTAACTCCCCCTGACTATATTATTATATTCAGGTTTGTCCCATTTAGAACACTCTTTACACTAAAATTATACGTAATATTATATCATTTAAATACGAAATGTCAAACTGGAAACCAACGAAATTTTGAGGACGGAGAAAAAACCCTTATTGGAATTTTTTTCCTCCGTCCCCATTTTTTACTTTGAAATTAAATCACAAATTAAATTGCTAATTTCCGTTGGATTGTCAATGCTCAATCCTTCAATTAATTTAGCTTGTGCATATAAAATCTTTGCGTATTTTTTTAATTCTTCTTTATCATTTTCATATAGTGTTTTTAATTTTTCTGTAATTGCATGATTTTCATTTATTTCAAGTGATGTCTTTGCTTGGATTGTTCTATTATTTGGCAATGCGTTTATAACTTTTTGCATTTCTACTGAAATTGCACCTTCACTTGTCAAACAAACTGGATGATCCTTTAATCTATTTGTAAAGCAAACTTTTGCAACTTCCGGAATTGCCTCTTGCATAATAGTAAGCATATCTTTGCTATCTTCATTTAGCTTTTCAATTTTCTTTTTATCTTCTTCACTGTCTAAATTTAAATCATTTGCTGATACATTAGCAAATTCTTTTTCTTCATAATTTACCAACACTTGAAGAACAAATTCATCAATTTCATCTGTTAAATAAAGTATCTCGTATCCTTTATCTTTAACACCTTCAACTTGAGGAAGCATATCTATTTTATCCACAGTTTCTCCGCAAGCATAGTATATTTTATCTTGCCCTTCCTTCATTCTAGTAACATATTCTTTTAATGTAACTAATTTCTTTTCCGTTGATGAATAGAACATTAATAAATCTTTTAATTTATCTTTATCCATTCCAAAATTATTATAACATCCAAATTTTAATTGAACTCCAAATGTTTTAAAGAATTTAATGTATTCATCTTTATCTTTATTTAGCATATCTTCAAGTTCAGATTTGATTTTCTTTTCGATATTCTTAGCAATAGTTTTTAACTGTCTATCTTGTTGCAAAATTTCTCTTGAAATATTTAAAGATAAATCTGGACTATCTACCAAACCTTTTACAAAACTAAAGTAGTCTGGTAATAAATCTTTACATTTTTCCATTATAAGAACGCCATTTGAATATAGCTGCAATCCTTTTTCGAATTCCTTCGTATAATAATCATATGGCATTACAGATGGAATATAAACAAGCATATCATAATTTAGCATACCTTCTACACTTGCTCTTATAACTTTTGCAGGCTTTTCAAAGTCCCCAAATTTTGAAGCATAAAAACTATTTAGCTCTTCATCTGTTACTTCAGATTTTTTCTTTTTCCAAATTGGAATCATACTATTTAGCGTTTCTGTTTCTGTTTTATCTATATATTCATCTTTTGAGCCTTCCTTAAGCTCTTTTTTAGTAACATCCATTTGAATAGGAAATCTAATATAGTCAGAATATCTTTTAACAATTCCCTTTATTTTATATTCATTTAAAAAGTCAGAGTATTTTTCTTCATCTTGATCATCCTTCATATGTAGAATAATTTTTGTACCAAAATTATCCTTTGAAGTTTCTTCTATACTATATCCATCAGCGCCTTTAGAATCCCATCTGTACGCTTTTTCTTCTCCATATTTTTTGCTTATAACTTCAACTTCTTTACTAACCATAAATGCAGAATAAAATCCTACACCAAATTGCCCAATTATATCTACATCATCTTTCTTCTCGTTTTCATTTTTGAATGCAAATGAACCACTTTGTGCAATAGTACCAAGGTTTTGCTCAAGCTCTTCTTGGCTCATACCAATTCCTCTATCTTCAATAGTTAGAGTTCCGTTTTCTTTATCTGCAGTTAACTTTATTATCAAATCATCCCTATTAATATTTACATTTTTATCAGTTAAAGATTGATAATATAGCTTGTCCATTGCATCGCTTGCATTCGAAATAAGCTCTCTTAAAAAGATTTCTTTATTTGTGTAAATTGAGTTTATCATTAAATCTAAAAGTCTCTTAGACTCTGCCTTAAACTCTTTTGTTTCCATACAAAACACCTCTTTATTTAAATATTTACAGAACGTATAATATACCCATTTTTTAGCAAAGTCAATATCAGAGTGCTAATTCATAAAAATTTCATTAACTTCCTAAAATAAAAGAAGGGGATGCTCTTAGCCGAACATCCCATCGTGAATCTTGTACGTGTACCGCGTCCTCAGCACTGGTATCGAAATGAAGAATTCCACTTTTGAATCCTCCCTCCGAATAACGATCATCCGATCTGTTACAGACTCAATTATGCCTGTAAACTTTCTCGAACCTTTTTCGTTAGACCGTATTTCAATACGTTTACCAACATCAGATTTTTGTACCACAAGACACACCTCCTTTGCATTTTCATATTTTGAAGTGCTATATATAATTATACTATAACTAAAAAACATGTCAACAATTTTAATAAATATCTATTAATTATTTTTACCAAAAAAAATGAAAATTTATATTGACAGATGCGAAAATATATTATATACTAGCTATCGTTGAAAGAAACAACGCGCCCTTAGCTCAGTTGGTCAGAGCAACCGGCTCATAACCGGTTGGTCCAAGGTTCGAATCCTTGAGGGCGCACCAAATTTGAATACTGATTTAGTATTTAAGTAATATTTCAGTATTCATTTTTATTTAATAAACCTGGGTAGGTGGCCGAGTGGTTAAAGGCGGCAGACTGTAAATCTGTTCTCATTCGAGTACGATGGTTCGAATCCATCCCTGCCCACCATAAAAAAGTATAGCAAAGCTATACTTTTTTTGTTTTATTTTCATGGATTCGAAAAGTAAGTTTGTCAATGAGAAAATAGCCCAAAAAAACCACCCTTCATGAACTATACCCCAAAAAGTAGAGTTCATAAAAAGGGAACTTTAAAGACGGTAAATCTAAATAGGTTTACCGTCTTCTTCTTTATATTTATTTTTAAATTCTATCGGTGTTAAGTATCCTAGTTTCTTTTGAATACGTTCA
>JAFWDV010000013.1 GCA_017515985.1 Clostridia bacterium | reverse complement strand
TACAAATTTTGACTAATTTTATAGATGAATTTTAAATAAGTTTATAAGTCCAGATGAATAATTTATCATATAAAATAAAAAAACGTCTTAAATTTGATTTTAAGACGTCAAATAATATGATTACTAATTAGGATTCATTATGCAAAAATCAATGTTCGTTTTATAAAAAAACACAAAATTTTAAAACTTTGCACAAAATTCAATTTTGTAAATCTGCAAATCAAAATTTCATAAATTTAGTCAAAAATCTAAAATTTTAATAATTTATAAATTTATTAATTTTATTTTATATTTTTGTTTTATTTTCATTTTGAATTTATCTTCAGTAAATTTTTGGTACTACCTATCTCCCACTTCTGCTCTATTTTTTAAATTTAAAAAAATAGCAAAAAATCACTTGTTCAAAAAAGAGCCTACACCCCTACTCCCTCTGTTTTTTGTCAATTTTTTATTTAGAACACTAAAAAGCAATGTCATCACCACATACGAAATTAAGAATATAACATTTCAAAGTCTTCAAATTATTTTTTTTACTTTTTCATACTCTTTATGTATTTCATTCAATTTTTTAGAAATATTTATATTTTGATGACATTTTTCAATACAAAAACTACAATTACTACAACAATTACCGATATTTACCATGCTTTTTTACTATATTCTCATAATTATTAATAAATTTTTCTCTTTCCTCGCTCTGTCCATTCAAATAAAATGGTGCTGTGTCAAAAATATCAATTCCTGAATTAATAGCACTTGTAATTAATTTATATGATTCATCTTTGTTGATTGTTCCATCTGAATTTAATGGTAATTTAGATAATCCATATCCCAACTTAATCATTTTATTCTCCTAAAATTTTTATTATACTGCTTGTATTTTCATCGACAGTATTTATAGAATTCACAATTATTGGATTTATCTTATACATGTTTTCAAAATAAATATTAGACTTAAGGCTTCTCATATCTAAACCACCATTGTCATATTCTCTTGCCCACTCCATTCTTTTTTTATTAATTTCGTATAAGTCTCCACCTATTTCAATTCTACTTCCGTATCTATCTTTTTCTCGTTGCTCTAATCTTTGCATTCTTATTTCTGGATCTAACATCACTCTTATATAATAATCAATATGATCTATCAACCATTTATAATCGCATTTCCAATTCCAAAAACTACCTGTAATTATAATTAGGTCTTTCTTACATTTTTTTATATCACAAATCATCTCATCCATTCTTTGCTGATGATTCTCATAATGTTTCCAAAAATATATATCTGTATCATAAAAATCACCATTCGACTTCTTTGAAATATTTTCTCCTAATGTTGTTGATCCGGCTCCACTTGCACCATAAATATATATTATTTTTTTATTATCATACATATAAATTTTACTCCTTAAAAAAATAAAGCAGACATCCTTCAGTGGAAGATATATCTGCTTTGTGATTTAACCCTTATAGATATAACCATAATCATTGTTTAAATCTATAAGCCTTATTGAGCAATTGTTAGGTATTGGTTCATTTTTGTACCATTCGATATTGTATTTCTTAAACCACATCATCAAAAAACATTTTTCCTAGTAATATGATTACTTATTTAATTTCTTTGATCTATATTTTATTATTACGAGACCAATTCCCATAGCTATTAATTGGAATGCAAGAAAAATAATTGCTAAAATGTCATCTTTGATAAATTCTCCTGAACTATTTTTTATAAATAACATAGAGTAAGTTCCATACCACATACGAAATATTGTGATTGTTTCTATTAAAATTACATATTTCTTAAATAAATCCAATGTATTTGTTAGGACTAATTTGGTTGAAAGTAATATTGTAAACACTATAATACTAATATATGGTACAATTACTGGATACCATACTGAGAATTTCCACGTGCTTCCAGGTATAAAACAAACAAGTTTGCATATTAAAAATAAAATAATATATATCGCAATATATAAAGCAATTGCCTCTGATGATTTTAGCTTATATTTAAGCTTAGGTGTATTATTTTCATCTTTTTTTCGATTTATAACAACAGCTTCCATTTTATTCCTCCAATAAAACATTAATATTAGAGTACATTATACAATATTTACATAATTATGTCAAAACGTACTCACAGAATTTTATTGACTTTGTATCAAATATTGTAGTATAATAATAACAGGAAATAAGTAATCGCATAAATGTGGTTACCAAATGATTTGGTTAGCGACACATGCTCTGCAAAGCAAATGTGTCGTTATTTTTTTATGTATTTTTGTTAGTGCTCATCATTAGAATGATACACAACAAGGCTACATTTATGGCCATTGAACAATATAATCCTATTACTAGGTATGCAATTATTTCAACCATAAGCTCCACCTCCTTGCTCCCGATTAGTTATCGAGTAATTATAAGAAAATTATTATTACAATGTTAAAATGGAGCAATATTCACAATAAAAAAATAAGGAGTTCTTGCTCCCTATCTATAAATACTAAACTACTGAAACTTCATTCATAATATGATTTTCAAATGTGTAATGTTTATTACATAGCTCTTTTAACCTTGGTCTATGTGTAACTATTACATAAGTTTTATCGCGTAAATACTTTTCTATCATATTTGTAATTTTTTCTTCTGAAACCACATCTAAGTTTGATGTAGGTTCATCAAAGAAATATAAATCCTTGTCTATTAAGATACCTCTAATTAGATTTAGTCTTTGTTTTTGTCCTGATGATAGTTTTATACCTTTTTCTCCTACTACAGTATCTAACCCATTTTCAAGGTTAGAAAACCATTCCATAAGTCCTGCATCTTTAAATAGTTTTAATATTTGAGATTCTTTTATATCTTTGCCTAAACATAAGTTTTCTCTTATAGTTAAATCAAACAAATCAACTTCTTGTGATACAAATACTAGGTCTAATCGAGAATCATTTAGCTTCTTTCCATCAATTAAAAGATCTCCTTCTTTTAATTCATATAATCCTGATAGTATATTCATTGCAGTTGTTTTTCCTTGACCTGACTCTCCTGTTATACTTATCTTGTCTCCCTTATGTATTTTAAAATCAGGTATTGTTATTGGAGAAGAATTTTCGTTATAGTTAAATCTACAATTTTTTAATTCAACATTATTAAACGATTTTATCGTTTTTAATTCAGCCATCTTTCCTATTTTTTCATCCAATTGTTTTTTGGCAGTATTAAAGTTAACAAGTGAATCTAATAAGTAAATAAGAGAGTTAATGTCTCCATATAAATTTCCTAACAGATTGAAATAAAATAGTAGATATGGAAGTGCGTCGCCTCCGTTTTTAGTCATAATCAATGTGCTAACTAAAACAACAATATAAACTGAGCTTGTTAATAAATGAAATATCAGGTTTGTATTAGCTTTTTTTACTTCGCTCTTCTTTCCACTTAATATGTATTCGTCATTCTTTTGAGATATTTTGTTTAAGCAATATTTTCTTATATTTAGTTTCTTTACAGTTATGATGTTCTGAACAAAATCTATAAACATTGCCATTGACTCGGATTTCTTCGCCCTTGTTTGTTTTTCATATTTTTGTCTATTCTTTATCATTTTGTACTTACAAAATGTTGCTAGTGCAATTAGTATTATACATACAATACCTGTCCAAATAGACTGCCTACACGCCATAATTAAGAATGTTGTAATTCCGATAACAAACCCAATTACAGAATTTATAATAAACCACATAATGTCTAAAAATCCATTTGAAACATCAAAAATTAAATTTTGCATATAACCTGTATGAACATCAGCCAAGTTTTTTGAGCTCATTTTTTCGATTTTTGAAAAATAATATTTCAATATATTAGATCGTGTTTTTATATCATTAAAACTTGTTATATACGAAATTAACCAATTCATTCCCCACATTACCAAATCAGTTCCTGCTATACTTAGTAATAAATACATTATTTTCTTTTCATCAAGTGGACTTGTTGCAAATATTGCAAGAAATACGGCTTGCCCTGATTGAGCAAGTGAAAATAAAATTCCAAATATAAAAAGCAGTATGTATATTTTCTTATTTACTATTTTTAATAATTCTTTCATATCCATCCCCCAATTCTATTTTCGTTAGTTTAATGTACTTTTTTTATAATGTTATTATATCAGAACTTAAACTTAAATCAAACAAAAAAATGAAGAGCAGTAGCCCTTCATTTACCTAGACATTCCTCTATCGTTTCCATGTTTTTGTTTCCTTTGTATATTCTCTCTTTTTACATTTGGATTTGTTTCCCACTTATCTGCTACTGTCTGTTGTTTTCTTCTTGCAACATCCTCTGTACGTCTTTTCCAACGATCTAGAGCTGCATTTTGCATATCTTCTTGTTTTTTCTTATCATCAGCTTGTGCGGGAGTTATCCCCATGGTTTGTTCCTGAGCCTTTATTATGTCACTGCCAAATACTTTTTCGGCGTCTAAATACTCTAAAACAACCTTACCATCTTCAAATTTTAATTCTGAATTAGGAACTAATCCATTTTCCCTCATAAACATTCTTGGCATAGAAAGAATGGCTTTATGTTTTGCTGTTAATTCCTCCTCTGCTCTAGCTTCAGACTTTATCTGTATAGGATTACCAGCTGTTAAAATTCCTTTTATTTTTGACAAAGTTTCCATATATATTTCACTTGTATTAATTTTTTTAAATTCCACTATTAACTTGTGGTCTTGTTCTAATAGCGTATCCATTGGCTCCCAGTCTGAAAAGTCATAATCTTGAATAGCCTGTATTTGCTCTGGCTTTCTTGAAGTCATATTATTTATAATAGATTCAACTTGCGGTATAGATCCAAATTCTTCAAATATATTTCTACCATCAGTTGTAGTCAATTGTTTTGCAACATTTAACAAACGAGCTAAATCACCAATATTTTTTATAGTTATTGGATGTTTACTCTCATTTAGAGCCTTCATTACTCTGTAAGCATCTTTTTCCTCATTTTCTATTCTTTTATTATATTTCTCATCATCTTCAATTCTACACTTATAGTAGGCAATCAGTTTTTCATAGAAATCCATATCCATAAAATCACCACCTACATACATTTTAACATTTTTAGGTATAAAAATCAAATTATGTAAATTGATTATAGATTCATAAGTTCATCTGCTAACTTTTCGACTTCTTCATCTTCTTTAAAGTTTGAAAAGTTGATGTTTGTTGCTTTGTCAAAAGCAGATATAGCACCATCATATGCTGAAATCATTTCTTCGATTCCATTCTTGCTTATATCTTCATATAACTTTTGAACATCATGGTCTTTTGGAAATATATTGATTAAGCTTTCTAAAAATTCTTCTTTACCACCATTAGTAAGCATATCATATTGTAAATTAATTACCTCCTTGCATTGCTCTATATCTTGTTTTTCACATCCTGCAATAACATAATAAATAATCATTTTAACAACTTTTTTTGCATTTTCATTCATAATAAAAACCTCCATACAATAATTATCTAGACCTTTCTCTGTCATAGCTTGAACGAAATCCATCAGATCTATCTCTATTTTTATCTCTATCCTGTTTTTGTGCTTTTTGCACTCTGTTAGTTATTTCTATTGCTCTAACAACAATATCTCTTTGGTTAATAAAGTCTTTTGTTATTAAGCAATTTGGATATTTAGCTTTTGCTTCATCAAATTCTTGTTAAACTGCTGTTTTAAAATCTTTTTCTTCTGCATAGTCATCATAGTATATTACTTTTCTATAAATTTCTCTCTCCATATTAAGATCTTTCTATATCAAATTATTTGCTATTGTAGCATTTGTTATTTAGATTTAGTATCATCTATTTCCTGTGATTGTTGCATTATTTGTTCATCTCGTTGTATGTGCTTTTTAGCTTCATCTTTATTTTCTGTAGGTGTACTAACAGTAGCTTTACCAATTTCTTGTGGTAAAAATAGACTTTCTTTCTTGGACTGACGAGTTTGATTGATAATTGATAAAATATCTTCTTGAGAAAAAACAGGTTGATATTCCTGAATACTATCAATTAAATATTCTTCATAACCTTTTCTTCTTACATCGTCACAAAATTTTCTAATTGCTCTTATATCGTCTACTGCTGGAATTACAGAACCTATTTTATAAAAATCTAGGCTTTTTATGTACTGCAACATAGTTTCCATGCCTTGATTTTTCATTATGTTGTATGGTATTAAATCTAAATCTAGATATGAAAGTTCTTGACCATCGGAAGTATGTCCAACTATACCAAAATCTTTTTCATAATGATTTATTCGTCTTTCTTGCCATAAATTTTCGATTTCTTCGACATTCATATATGCAGATAGACCATACTGCTCTAACTTTCCTGATTCTTTTAGTTTATCTAGTATAATTCTTTCCATTGAAACTGCAAAAGATTCCCCTGGATCATAATCGATGCTAATTTTCCCTTCTATATTGTTTTGAATCGATAAGGCACCCGAATCAATATATGAAGGATTTTGTGCTTTTAAAATATGCTCAAATGCATGTGCCATTTCGTGACTTATGTAATTAATATCTGAAAGGACTTTAGGAATACCATCTTTGTCTATCATATTCATCATATCACTAACTGAAGTTTGTTCGGAAATATCTGGTTCATATAGATGAATTGACAATTTATCATTTCTGTCGGAAGGTGTACGTCCCATCAGATTTGCCATTACATTGTCTCTTATATAATCACGATAGCTAATATGCGTATCTTCAGGTTTTTCTACCAATCTATAATCAATTGTCATGTTATTTAGTTTTTTCATTATCTCATCATAGCTAATACTTGACACTTCACTCGTATCTATGCCTAAAGTTTGTGCCATAATTTCAGGGAAAACTTCTTTATATAAATCCATAACTTTTTGAAATATGAAAGTCATATATTCATCCATAGCAGGTGTAGACTTTGATTGTATTTTCGTTATATCCATATTCTTTTAGCTCCTTTAAAGCAATTCTTTTGTCTTATAACTTATCTATTTTATAATCTTCATTTTTGTATAAATAATCAATAGAATCTATAAATCTCATTTTAATTTGGTATCGTCTACTTCTTGTGATTGCTGTATTATTTGCTCGTCTCGTTGTATTTGCTTTTGGGCTTTATCTTTACTTTCGGTAGGTGTATTAACAGTAGTTATACCAATTTCACGTGGTGAAAACAAACTTTCTTTTGCTAACGTTGTACTTGGTGCTATAGGCTCTTTTCTTCTAGCAATGTATTGCTCAAAAAATTTGTCTAAATCCATATCTTCCAAAGAGTAGTCATCTACATTAAAACTAGCTAATTCCTCACTTCTTTCACTATAATATCTCATTATATTTTCTTTTTGCCTTTTATTTCCACTTCTAAAATTCTCTACTGGATTGATAGCTAACATGTATTTTAATATATCATCTCTTTGGTAAGAAATTTCACCTGTTTTCACATTTCTTAATAAGCATACTTTCAGTTGGCCAGGTGAAATTCCTTGTGATGTCCAACCATCTGCAAAAGCAAAGTCTCCTTTATCACTTTCATTTTCAATACCATCTGATGAAAATCTCAAAAAGACTCGTTCCTCTAAAAAATCTTCAAGGGTTTTGTCTTCCCATTCTGTCCCAGTCTTCATATAATCAAATTTATGTTGAAATGCGGAAGCCATTGCTATAGCTCCTTCCATTCCTTCTGAAAAGAAAACCTTAGTCTTTTGGTCATTTATGGCTTGGCTTTGTACTCCATTTCTAGCTTCTAAACCTTTTGCTAATATTGACTCTAAATCGGCTACTCTTGTATGATGATACAAGTATTCAGGTCTAGTTATTTGCTCAATAATTATCTTCTCTTTATCTTCCATTAGTACTCCTTTAAATTTCTAACTAATATGAAATACTTTTTTGAAAAAAATAATAATCTTCTCGAAAAATTTTTCTTTTTTTACCTCAATAGGTAAATTATTATTTAATTCCTGTGCATTATTTTCAATTCCACTGTCTACTTCTTTTTTCTTAAATATATTATCTGGATTAAATTGTGCTCTTTTTTCTTCTTCTGCCTTTTGTCTATCATATTTTTCTTTGGCTTCAATTCTTTCCTTTTGATAAGGTGTAGCCCAATAATCTCTGAAAATATTTGCAAAAATAGCTTTAGTTTCATCTAAAAGCTCTTGCTCTTCAAAACTTTTATTTATATCTAC
The DNA here is from genome assembly GCA_017515985.1 of Clostridia bacterium. Taxonomy (GTDB): domain Bacteria; phylum Bacillota; class Clostridia; order TANB77; family CAG-508; genus CAG-492. Next base: position 22,254 of record JAFWDV010000013.1, on the reverse strand, counting down.
ATTGAAAATATAGTTTTGATCCATTTTAGCTTTAAATGTATCTATCATCGTTTGAGGTATTTTATCTACACTTTCTTTTGGTACAAAATTTAGTATTTCAATTACCTCTCTATACGCTTTTGCATAGTTATCTTCCATCTTTATTTTTCCCCCAATACTAAAATATAAATTCCACAGCTGGCGATGATTTTAATATTTCTTCCATTACATATCCTCTTTTGTTTATTTGTGAACCTTCACATTACTTTTTCTTTTTTGTAAATAATAAAACAACTAATGATTCCTATAAAAATTATTGCTATAATTATTTTATCAAATGTGTCACTGTTATCTTTTTTAGAATATATCTTTGTATCATCCACAGAAGAACAAAAACTATATACTACCATTCTTCCGTCCTTATCAGTGTCCACACTAAAATCAACCTCTTTATAGTAATACCCTTTACCGATATGTTTATTCTTCATTTCAGAAACAAGAGCCGTAATTTTATTTATCCCCGACGTATCTTCCTTTGTAGCATATACTAATTCTTCCCCTTTAAATTTTGCCTTTACATCTGTAAGTAGTTCATCATAATTTAAACTATTTCTTGCTTCTTCTGATAGATTCTCAACGCCTCGCTCTACTTCTCTTTCCAATTTAATATTACGAGTAACGAACATTGATACTATTATAAAAATAGTAATACCTATAATTATAAATATCTTTTTTTCATAAATTCCTCTTTCACATCTTTTTCTTAAAAAGTCTATTAGTAAAATCTTTTTTTAATTCTCACACAATTTATAAGTTCTTAATGTTATAACATTTCATTGCTGACTTACATTCTCATGCATATATAATAACATTTGTACTTTTATAATTCAATCTCTTATTTAGAAATCCGCTAAAACAAAAAATAACGAGGCAAAGTCACATAATTGCAACTTCGCCTCTCAATTTTAATTAGTATTTTTTTCTCAAGAACATCAAGGCTTAACCGCTTTGAGCTCGTCTTTCTCTTAATCTTTAGTAGTAATTGTTTCTACTTTTTAGGATAATCTATACTATACTTTATTATTCTCCCCTGTTCATCTTTGAATTCTGTATCAGAAATAATTGTACAAGTCAATGTGTTTCCATTTTTTATCACTTTATTTCCTGAATTATCCCCATCAGGAGTTAAGTTCATTGTAAGTATGTCTCCATTGATAGAAAATGTTCCATCATAATATTCCGAATCATTAGAAGAACTTCTTGGAAGATATGTGTAATACATAGTGTTGTATTTATATAGCTCTATTTGAATTCCTAAATCACTACTTTTGTATGTATATCGTGCGTCTAATTTTAAATTCGTAGATGTATTATCATTACTATTAGTATTTATTATTTCATTGTCTGTGTTATTTTGAATTGTATTATTTTGTTGTGTGCTATAAATATAGCGAGAATTATATTTCAAATTCTCGCTTAAATCATTCTTTGCAACTATATTTCAACCATCATTACAATATAATTTTTATTTATAATTGCAGAATTGCCATAATCCACATAACTACTACTTGTAAATCCAACTTTTTTCGTTTTTACATCTGAAAATTCTAAAAATTCACCATTGCTTTTTTCTAAAACACCCATAAATTCTTGAGGAATACTCCCAGCATTGACTGCACCAATAGCAAATGCTACTGTAACCAACACTTTTTTTCCAATAAAATTTTCCATAAGACTCCCTCCTTTCTTTATCGCTACTACAATGCTACCATATTTTTCATATCGTTTCAAATCATTCTAAAAAAATCACTGATTGTATAGCGTTTTTGTGCTTCAAAACTATCACATTTTTTTATTGTCGATTATTTTTATTCTTTATGCTTAATTCTCGTAAGTCTACTATTTAAGCCACTTTTCAAACTTTTCTATATAATTTATCTTTTTTGTAAAAATGGCTTAAAATCGATTCTTGTGTGTCGCTATTTTTAGGCTTTTTCGGGTATTTTGGTATTACTATAATTTTATAGATCTGATAGTAAAAAATTAATTGTTCAAAAAAGAGCCTACACCCTACTCCCTCTTGATTTTCTTCCTGAGCCTAAAAATTAGGTTACGTTTTTTGATATATCTATTAATTTTAAATAAGAAAAACAGATATTCCTTAAACAATATCTGTCTTATAATAAATCTTTATATATTTTTATAATTTCTTACCACATCTAATGCATCTATGTAATTTATGACCGCATTTATCACACATAGCTTCGAATGTTATTTCTCCGCTATGGCATATAGGACACTTCTTATAATCTTCAGGTGTTAACATAGGCACAGTAGGTGCTAAAATTGACGAAGTATCATAATATGCTCCATGATTTCCATTTTTTTCGCAGTAATCAGTACCATATAACCTACATGCTTCTTTTTCTTTATTGTTGATTGAAATCTTCCAAATGGCAAATGTCCCCAACGCAATAATAATGATAACAATAGATAAAATAATAATTCTTTTTTTCATTTTTTCTTTTCCTTTCTACAATATTTGTTTTAGATATTGTGTATTTAATTGATTTAAGGAACTTGTGTAAGCCAAACTTTAGTAGAGTTAAGGGTAGGCTTTTCTTTTGAAATATGTACATGTACAGGTTCATTATTTTCGTTTGACCAGAAGTATATCTTGTATCCGCATAATTTCTAAAATACTAGGCAAATTTAAGACCCCCTTGTCTTGCATATTTGAAGAATAAGTGAGCACCTTTTTCTACTGTTTCTCTAAATTCTTGAATTTCTTCGTCCGAATAATGTCCATCTTGTTCAACTATTTCATAGCTTGGTAATTCAAAAACAACAGTCATATATAATCACGCTCCTTAATGTATACTTTTATACCATTATAAATTGTTTTTTTATTAAAATCTTGAATTTTTAATTTAATAAAAAAACGTCTTAATTTTGATTTTAAGACGTTAAAAAATATGATTATTAATTAGTTCTTTATCTATCTCTATCTATTGTTTCTATCTGTCTAGTTTCTGAAATTGTAGTAGATCTCAATGCATTTTTTACAGCATCTTTTGGTGTTATATAAGTTTGTGGATTTTGAATTTCTTTGTTTGCTATTAATTCGGGAAATAACTCGCAAAATTGTTCGATACTCAAGTAATCCATATAATAATCTTCACACCTATATTTATTAATATCTTCCTCATATCTCCACATTCCTAATCCTTTTTCTAATTCTGGATTTTTTGCATATAAAAAGCAATAAATATCTTTCATCGAGAAATAACAAATTGAATCATTTTTTTTATTTTTTATAACGCAAACTTTTAATTGTTCTGGTGGAATAGTTTCTCTTGTATATGCATCCTCTGGTTTATCCTCATGTCTATCAGATAGACAATTTCCATCAAAACATAAATATATATTATTACCTATCCAGTCTTCAAAACTTTCAGATTCTAAAATTTCTCTTATACTTTTTTGATGATTAGAATACTCTTCTTGTGATAAAGTTCTTCTAAAACTTTCTTCATTAATATTTCCTTCAACTACATCATTATAAAATCTTCTAAAAACAGAAAACGTATCAACTGCGGCTTGAATTCCGGCTGAGTATGAAACATTTCCCGTCCTACTATCAGCAGTTAAAGCAGAATTATTTCCATATATAGGTTGTAATCCATTATGTAAAATACTTATTAAATTATCCAATTTAGTAGTATGAAAGCATGTACGCATATTTTTTACCCCCTACTGTGCTCTATAAATCAAATTTGTCTTTAATCATTTGTGCTACGGTATTTGCAGTTAAATTTGTATTATTTATTTTCAAGTATTGTTCACCATCAAATTCGCCGGCTACAGAATTTAATCTATAAGCGTTCATATCTTCTAGTATTTCTTTTTCTGTGAATTCAATGTTTCTTTTGCTTGGTTTATTATTTAGTCTGTTTGACGTTTTATTTCGTTTTAGTCTTTCTTCAATATCGGCTTCTAATTCCACAATAATAACTTCTCCGTCGTTTTCTTTAAACAATTTTTTTACTCTTTCTAAAAACCCCCAATCACTATTATGGTCAAATGAAAATACCAAAGTGAAAATTAATCCCTCTAAATTGCTCTTTGCCACTTCCTCAAATATTGACCACCTAAACAAACTAGTTAGTCTATGTCTTGAATCAGAATCCCAGCCAAAGATTCTTGCAGGTAGCTCTAATGTTTCGTGATTGTGCATAAATTTTAAATTTGTTATTTTTTCTAATTCTTGTCCGACAGTCATCTTTCCAACAGCCTGTGGACCTATAATAAGTACTAATTTTGCCATTTTATCATCCCGTTTCTTTCAGATTTTATATCTGCAACTAGTTCATCATAATTAAGTTCTTTTTTACTTCTTCCGACTAGTGATATGATTTTGTATTTTCTTCCGTATGTAGAATTACTTTATAACACTTTTTATATATTTAACTACTTCTTTATCATCTATAGTATGAGATTCCTTAAAACTCACATTCTTATCTGTACCTGTACACGTATAAATTACCATTTTATCATTGCTTGAATAGTATTGAAGCCAATATAATATGTTATCGTCATTAGAATATAACTTAAAAACATAAGCTTGCTCCCCTGTTTCCGCTGAAGAGCTCTCTGTAGATTTTGAATCTATTGACTTGCTACCAATTTTATTTAGAAGGACTGCAAGTTTTGTATCAATTTTTTTATCTACATTATAGCCATCTACTTTTACATAGCTTACATCAACTAGCTTATCAAGAAAATCATTTCTTCTGTCCTTCTCTTTTAATCCTGAACATCCAGTAAGCATACACAATGAAGCAATCATCATTACAACAAATTCTAAAACTAATACCTTTTTTTTCATATTTTTTCCTCCGTTTTTCATTTAATCTAATTAAACATCCTATTAAATTTACTATAGTAATGTTACCATATTACAATTTTGTTTTCAATGATTTATAAGCACGTTTTCAAACTACAAATGTTACCATATATGCAGCTATAAATACTGATACATAAAATAAAATACTATTAACAATGCCATCCGAATCGCATAAATCAAAACATATTCGTTTTTCAGAAATAGGACAAAATAATACTACGCCAATATGATTAAATAAATCGAGTGCTATATGTGCCACCATCGAAACGACAAAAGGCAATGTAAAGCTTTGAGATAAGAATGTTGACAGTATGACAAAATACATAAGCACACATGGAATCGAATGCATGAATGTTCGATGTTTTGTGTAACTTCCTAAAATTGAGACTAACAAAAATACAAGCACTCCAATAAGAATATTTGCTGCATTTTTATACTGTACAATTTTATCAATTATATCTATTTTAAAAATATAACTAATACCAAGAGATACTAGTACTGTTGCTACAATAATTGCTGTAATTTTATTTAGTATTTGGCTAATTTCGGAATTGTACGAATCGAGATCTGATATTATACTTCCTATTGTTGCACCTGCAATTGTTGTGAGCAAAACTTTTAGGTCTCCTGTATGCACAAGTGCAGTACTGGCTGCAATCCCAAATGCTATATGTGTTCTACATTGCATAAACTTTCACCACTTTCTTTTGTAATACAATAATTCTAATTTAAGGAAAGATTATAGTCAAGATTAAATATAAATAAGTATTTTGTTTGCCCACCTTCTAATTATTCTTTATCTCATTTTTTATCATTTCTACGAACTCATCAATTCCAACGCTAATCATTTCTTCGCTACCCAATTTACGATAACTTACCATATTCTGTTCAATCTCTTTGTTTCCGATAACTAACGTATATGGATTTTTCATTTCTATGCTTCTCTTTATTTTTTTACTCAAACTATCATCGTTATCAGTGTACTCAGCTCTAATGTCTTCATCGTCTAATTTGTTTTTTATCATTTTACAATATTCATCATGATATTTTACATTTACGGGAACAATATTTACTTGAACCGGTGATAACCATACTGGAAGCGCACCTTTAAATTGCTCTAATAGTAATACTAAGAATCGCTCATACGATCCAAGTATAGCTCTGTGAACCATTACAGGCGTCTGTTTTTCACCATTTTCATCAATATAGTACAAACCAAATCTTTTTGGTGTAGAAAAATCCACCTGTATTGTTGGAATCTGCATCTCTCTACCTAAAGCATCCTTGAACATAAAATCTAGCTTAGGTCCATATAATGCAGCCTCTCCTTCGCATCTTTTTGCATTCAATCCAAGCTCATCTGAAACTTCTTGTAGAACCTGCTCACATAAATTCCAATCCTCATCACTTCCGATATATTTTTCGGGATGATTTAAATCTCTAACAGACAATGAAACCCAGTAATTGTTCCACAAACCCATTTTTGAATAAAAGTCTTTAATAATATTATACATATTTATTACTTCATCTTTAAATTGATCAATTCTGCAAAATGAATGTCCATCTTCAATCGTTATTGCATATACTCTTGATAAACCACCAACTGAACCTGGTAGTTCAGCCCTATACTGCTTATCAGACTCCATATATCTAATTGGTAAATCTTTATAGCTTCTTAGTTTTGAAGCATAAATTTGCGTATGGTGAGGACATTGAACAGGTTTTAATACAAATTCATGGCCTTTAGGAGAGCTTACTCTAAATAACTCATCATTAAATTTTTGAGCATGTCCTGAAGTCTCAAATAGCTTAATATTAGCTAAAGATGGACAGCTGACCTTTTCAAAGCCATATGCTCTGCATATTTTCTCAACCTGCTTTTGCAATTCATCTTTTATAATTGTACCTCTAGGTGTATATAGCGGTAATCCTGCACCTAGATAATCTGAAAAACAAAACAAATCTAAATCTTTTCCTATTTTTCTATGATCTCTTTCTTGTGCTTCTTTTAAAAATTCTTCATATTCAGCAAGCTCTTCTTTAGATTCGAAGGCTTTTCCAGAAATACGAGTGATCATTTCATTATTTATATTTCCTTCAAAGTAAACGCCACTTATTCTTAATAATTTTACAAAAATATAACCATCTAATTTGTTAATCTCTTTTTCTAAATCTTCTAAGTCATTTTCTCCGATTTCATCTTGTACTTTAAATTCATAATAAAACTCTTCTTCATTCGAATGTACACTATCAAGTTCTACATTCTTATATTTTTTTAATATAGCAGCTTTTAATAATTCTGCACCTTTCTCATTTATCATTTTTCTTCCCTCTTTCTTATTTTTTATTTAATAGCGAAGTGTATCTTTATCTATTATTTTAATATATATTTTGGTATCACCTGTGGTTTCGGTTTCGCAATCAACATCGGTCATAGTAATCATCTCCTTTATAATTAAATACAAATAGAGCCCACTACAATTCGAGATTGTAATAGGCTCACGACTTAAATTCTATATTTTAAGACATGCTAAAACAATCAATTATATATAATTGATTTTACTGCTTTATATGTGGTTATAGTTAAAATTTCAAATTTTAGCATATCAATACACTCCTCTATTAAACATATCTAAATTTTAGCATAGATTTTTTATATTGTCAAAAAAAGACACCTATTATAAATCTATACATTCCTCAACATATTTAGGTAATTCATCATATTTTATAGTTGAATATTCTAGTTTCTTTCCATAAGCCTTTTCATACGTATCTTTCCAGAAAGCATAATTTTTATCTCTAATCATTTTCATATTTTCCTTAGCAGATAATTCACTATTTGGATATATTGGCTCACCAATATGTACTGTATATTCTTGAACAGGACTGCCATCTTCGCCGATTACGTCACTGTCTTCAAATGTTATAAAAGATGGAATTACAGGAACATTGCTTTTGGCTGCAAAATTGAAAGATCCATTCTTTAGTGGCTTTGGCTGCTTATAATTCCACCACATACTTTGTTCAGGATATATCAAAACAAAATCTCCACGCTTTAAAATTGTATCAACAGCATTTATTAGGCATGACATTGCTTTCTTTGTAGAGCCTAGTGGCAAAGTATCACAATTTCTGAAAAAGAAGCCATACAATCCAGGAAAATTGGTATAATTTCCTTCTCTAATGATTTTGAATATTTTTTTATTCTTGTTTTGGCCAGATTTTCTGAACATTAATTCCATTGTGAAACAATCATATGGATTAAAGTGATTACACGTCAAAATAGCACCACTTTGCACCTTTTGCATGTTTTCAATACCTTCTACAGCTTTAATAATTAACTTCTTTTCTTTTATAAGATTTTTTACAAGATGCTCTCCATATTTTGTTGTAACCTTACTTTTTATCTTGCTTGATATCTTTTTCCTTAAATAATCAACCTTATCCGGGTCTAATGGAATTGTTGGTGGATCCTCGTTTATATCCAAATAGAACAATCCCATACTTTCCAAAAAGGCAATTTTATCACTATTCTCTAACTTAAAAAATCCATTTGCTCTCAAGTATTCAGTTTGCTCGATTTCATTCATAGTAAAAAAATTATCATTTTTTAATTCATCAATTGATTTAAATATTTCTTTCATTATTTTACCAATCCTTTAATTTATTATAATTTACTATCTTTCCCACTGATCCGCATAAGCACTTTTCCTGCATAATACAGACTCTTGAATTTGTTCATCGTAAATTGAAGGCATAGAATCAGTTTTTCTGCTCTTTTTATGAGCATCGCGTTTTTCAGCAATTAATATTTGACGTTTCATTGCATCATTAATTGCACTTTGTATTTGAGGTACAAGATAACCCAAGTCTAACTTTTTTAAATCTTGCTCTAAATCTTTCATAACTGATATTGTTTTATGCAAATATGCTTCATCGTCTAATTGTATAATTATGTATGGAATCAAGTCTACCTCTATGCTGTACTTAGAAATTTGTGAATCAATTTGTATATATTCTTTCATTTTAGATTCAATTAAATTTTGATCTTCATCAGATAACGAAGTATCAATCGGCTTTGGAGGAATAAAAAAATCTTTAATCTTAAAAAATGACTTTTTTATAATATTTCCATCATATTTTTCTAGAATTTCTTTATCTTGCTTTTCCATAATGTCAAGCACTGCTGCCGCATATTCTTGCAATGTATCACTTGCTTTAGATATTTTATCTAACATATCATTAACCAAAAAGTCCATCAGAGGTGAAACACTTATTGGAATACCAGCACTTTTAAACTTTTGATACATCTCCACCAATTTATTATTAGCAGTTATTGTTGCTCTTGGAATTTGACCTATATCTATTTCTAAAATTTCAGCATTTCTTTCTAAAGAAACGATTAAATTAACTTGTGATTTATTGTATTGAAGTATATTTTCATGAACGCGATTTATATACTGCTCATCATATTTAGTTCTCATTTGGTTATCTGCTCTTTTGTATATAAATAATTGATCTGTATATGACTTCATTTATTTTCCATCCTTTTTATTATTTGAGCATTCCCAATTTTGTTAAGGAATGCTCTTTTTTGTCTTACTTACGAATGTCTTTGCTTGTGAAGATTGATTGCCCAACCTCAGTAATCAAAACAATTTTTCCGCTTTTTAGATGCATCTTAGGTACAATGAAGTATTCAACTACATCCTCAGTAAGCTTACCGTTTGAATCCTGTGTAAATACTGTTTGACCAACTTCCGGTAGCCTATCAATAAACTCTTCAGCCTCATCCCAAGTGAAAAATACAGTCTTTCCAATATCGTTGACACAAAAACTATGATATTCATCATGATATCTGGCGATAGTGAAGCGTCCTGTTTCTTTGTCCACATACATCAGGAAACCCGGCCGTACGAAGGGTTTTGACTTACCTATGTAGCTATCAATGAAGTAAGCCCTGTTGTTGTTCTGCAACCGTTTGTCTTCCATGAAAAAACCCCCTTAAATAAGATCAGTTTTCAACATACGCACATTGTACGTATACTTACAAGCGGAGATTATCATATCTCATACAAAAAGTCAATTAATTTTATTGCTTAAAATTCATAGCATTTAATCATAATAAGTATTATCTATTTAAGTACTTATTTAGGTATTCTCCGGCTTTTTCTTGTTACCATCTTCTATCATGTTCATTCCTTCATTAATACTATTCATACCCTCTTTAAAAACCGTTTGAGTTTCATTGACAATAATTTTTGTGTTGTTAATAGATCTAACAATAAAGAATATAGATAGTCCCACTAACAATAAAATTGCAACAATAATTATAGCTAATATGCCATAGTTTAGATTATTTTTTTCATTATCTGAATTCATTTATTATCCCCCTTATTAAAAACTCTTTTAGCAGTACTTTCAATTGCAGATTGTGGACATACAAGTTTACACAAATGACATCCAACACATTTTGATCCATCTAAGATAGGTTTTCTATTTTCATCAAATTTTATAGCGCAGTGACCTCCATCCATGCATGAAATATAACACCTACCACAACCAATACATTTATCATAATTAAATTTTGGAAATTCAATTGTATCTTTTTCTAATAAATCATTATTAACAATATTTCGCTTAGAAATCCCGATGAAATCCTTAACACTATTGTAATTATGTTCTTTCATAAAGATTTTAAGCCCTAATATTAAATCATCAATTAACCTGTATCCATATTCCATTACTGCAGTTGTTATTTGTACACTCGTACATCCAAGCATCATAAACTCAACAGCGTCTTTCCATGTATAAATTCCGCCCATACCACTGAAATACATATTATTTAGCTCTTTACAATTAGCCATTTCTCCAATAAATCTAAGTGCAATTGGTTTTACTGCTCGTCCAGAATATCCACCTAAAGAGGATTTACCATTTACTTGAGGCTCTGGAACAAGTGAATCTGTATCCACACCAGTTATACTTTTTATTGTATTAATAGCTGCTATTCCATCGGCACCACCCTTCTTGCAAGCTAGTGCAGGAACACACATATCTGTAATATTAGGTGTCATTTTAGCTAGAATTGGCAGTTTGCTTGCTTTTCTAACAATTTTCGTAAATTTTTTTACTGTATCTGGATCTTGTCCAACATCAGATCCTGTGCCTTTATACTTCATATTAGGACATGAAAAATTTAGCTCTATTATATCCGCACCCGCTTTAGTAACCTCTTTAGCTAAATATTCCCACTCCCTTTTATCTCTTCCCATTATAGAAGCTATAATTACTTTATTTGGAAACTCTGATTTTAACTTGCGAATCATTTCCATATTTTCTTCTACTGATTGCTCAGATAATTGTTCAATATTTTTAAATCCCAGAAAAGATCCATCCCAATCTTTTAAAGCGGAAAATCTTGGAGAAGATTCGTGAATTTCCATCATACATATAGTTTTTACTGCAACACCAGCCCATCCTTGTTCAAAAGCTCTTTTACACATCTCATATCTGCTTCCAATAACAGATGATGAAAGTATAAATGGATTTTCAAGTTTTACTCCACATAACTCTGTACTTAAATCGATATTTTCATAATCTTTTACTTCGTGTATATTTAAAATATCTTCCAAAATCTCATCTATATTCACATTACGAGGACATTTTTCATTGCAATCAGGAATTTTATCCATACATGTAGCTTTATCCTTTATTAACGTACGTGCTCCTTTGTTATTATCAAATTTCATTGCCCTAATTATTCTTTCAGGGTTTATATTCTTATACATTCTTGAGCATGGCGCATTATAGCATAATACACATTTATGTGCTTCAATTTTTCTTTTTGAAATATCATCAATCATAGATTTTTTCTCCAATCTTTATAAGGACGATTAACAACAACAAAAAGAAAGATTAAAAATTAATCTTCCTTTTTTATTTTAGTAAAAACTGTTATCTTTCGCCGAAATCATCTTTAATTTCTTTTTTTTCTTCACTTTTTTCATCATTTTTTTCTTTATCATGTCTATCAAACATTTTCCTTACAGTTTCTGCTCTCTTAAGAAAATCTTCAATTAATTCGTCTTCTGTTAAATTATTATTTGAGCTATTATTTCTTTCCTTTGACTCCTCCATATTTTCACCCTCTTTCTTTACGGTAATTATCTATTTTGACCATCATTGTTTTGTTGGCTTTTATCTATTTTATCACGTTTTACCATTTTTTGCATAATAGCCTGAATACGTTTGTTTACGTCGTCTATAACAATTTGAAAATTTTTGTATGCTTTTTTAAGTATATCATTAGGCTTTTCGGTAATATTTTGTGGAAGCGTGTTTTCATTTTGGGAATTTTCCAATTCTGGTTCTTCTAAGCCGTATATTTTTAGTAAATCTTCAGTACTTAAAGGCTTTTCTTTACGTCTAAATATTCCACCAGATATTCTTATCTGTCTAAGTTGTGCAACTCTTTCCGTAGATATTTCATCTTCTGACATACCATAGCTTTTTCTTAATATTTCACCTGCAACCTGTTCATTAATTGCTTTTGCGTACTCCATAACTTCTTGGCTTTTAGCTGTTTCGCTTCTTAAATAGCTTGGATCCAATCTACTATACTTTGCAAATCTATATCTATCAAGTGCATCAGCATCTTTTAATAATTCGCAAATTTTTTTTGTCCTTCCAATATCTTCTTGGCTTATCCCATATACTTCTGATAATTTTAAAATTTCATCGCCATCTATTTGTCCTTTGTTCGGCTCATCAAATTCATGGTAATGTATAGCTGCTTGGATTATTGCTATATCATTTGGATTTTCAATACCAAAATTATTTTTTTCTCCTAGTACGTAGCCTGCTTTTTTAGCGCTTGCCTCTGCATGCTCATCTGCACCATCTTGCCCAGCTCTGCCGCTATCGTGAAATGCTGCAGCGACTAGTAACAGCTTCCTATCTCCATCACTTAAATTTTCTCCCTGAGCTAATATCTGTGAAAATAAAATAACTTTCTGAATATGCTCTATAGAATGTGCTTTATTACCGGCATAATAATCTGTATTAGATATTTCCCTGATTATCTGAGTTACTTCTTGCTGATTTTCAATAGAAATCCTATTATCATAAGTATGATCTTCTTCTTCCTTCGTTTGCTCTTGTTTTTTCTCTATATTGAATTTTTCTTTATCAAAATCTAGCCAAAAATCTCTTATGTGACACTCTTGACCCGATGCAATTGTGATATTACCATACTTTATATTTATTTTTTTTTCTCTATCTGCAAATTCCTGCAATGCTTCTATATATTCATTTGCCTGTTCAGGACCAGAATTCTTAATAATATCATACACAAAATGTATCATTTCCTCGAATTGTCTGTCATTAAAAAATTTCATTTTTAATCCCTTAGATGCAAATCTAAGTCCTACACAATTATTTTCGAATTTATTAAACATGTTTTTCATTAGCTCTTTTTTTGTAATACTTCCATCAAAAAAGCCTTTAAATTCTGGAAGATATTTTCCGTACTTTGGATCACTTTCATCGATTGTTTCTCCTGAAATAAGTTTTTTCATTAATTCAATCTTTTCAGTTTCTCTAATTAAAAATTTTTCTCTATCTATCACAACAATGGGTATTTCTAAGTCGGTTGCCAACTTCTGCGTTTTTATCCATTGTGGATCTTTGCTTTTTTTCTCTTGCCATTTTGGATCTTGTCTTTCCTCTGAAGTGCTCTCTTCTATCCATACAGCATAATTTGGTAATACTTTTTTTACATTACCTTCATCATCAATATACATTCTTTCTCTTACAAGTTCATTATGATTATGTCTTGTATTATCTATTATATCTCTTAAATCTTTAAATTCAGGTTTAGCCCACTCAAAATTTTCATTTTGATATGCAGAAAAACTCATGTTAGTTGAGGCTAAGTCTGTTGGTCCAATTGCAATTAATCCATTTGGTTCAAAACCACTGTAACCGAACTATAACGCCATTTATATTTTTTGCAGTTGCAATCATATCATTGGAAATAATGCTCTCACAACTTCCATGATTTTCTATACTTGGTTTTTGGTAATATTCTTCCCAATTTATTCCTTTTTTTCTGCCTTCAGAAAAATAAGCTCCCTCTACCCTAATATCCATAAAAAAATCTTGATTAATTGTAATTTGTTCTATTTTCTTGCCTTCGAATGTGATTTCTTTTCTTTCAGCATTAATATTAGGAGATTCAGGATTTAAAAGTTGTTCATTATATAGCTCAGCATATGATTCAATAAATTTAGATTCAAGACTGCTCACTGTACCAAATCTCTTAATAGGTTCATCACTAAATAAGCCTTGTTGCTTTGCATTTTTTATAACCTTATCTATTTCGGTAGACTCTACAATATTTTTAATTTGTTCAATTATTCTGAAGCACTTATATTTTTCATTGTTCGCAAGTGATTCAATATCAGTACCATATGTCTGAACTAATCTCTTTGCTTCCTCTAAACTTATACCAAATTGATATTCTAACAGTGCAAACTTATATAAATCTTCTTTGCTATATAATTTTTTTTCTAAATTTTTAGGAAGTTCAACTTTTTCACCATCTAATATCTTTTTGCAAATTTCTGCTCTTCTATCATAATAATTTACTACATCTTCCACATTTGCAACATCAAAATAGTTTTCTTTCTCTGACATTATTGAAAGTAATTGACTATAAAATGAATTATCATAATTTACATCTTCTTTTTCATTTTCAATTTTTTTAATTAAGCTCTCATAAGTTGGTTCAGTGTCCATGAGGCGTTGCAAACTCATAATATAGTTTGGGCTATGTTTCATTAAATTTACAAAAAGACCTTGAGTAACTGAAGATTTATTCAATTTTTGAATAAATTCTTGCACTTCAGGATAATTGGTTATTCTTACTAGTTGCTCATAATTTAGTGCATTTTCACCTTCAAAATAAGAATCATTGGCTAAAAAAGAATATATGAAAGTGCTTTCTATATTATTATTTTTCTCTTTTAATTTATCTATTCTTTCTTGCACCTTATCTATCTCATCACTATTATCCATGGAATTACGCAAGTAATCGAAAGCTTTCTGAGAGTTGATTTTTGCAATACGGAATAAGTTTATAATATTATCACCTGTTATATCTATTCCAATTTCTTTAATGTTTTTAAGTACATATCTGGCTATAATACCAGAATTCGTCGATTTTACTATATTTATTTTTTCTTCACTCGATAGTTCATCAATATTATATTTCTTTGGATTCCTTAATATATCAATTTGCCTACGTAACATAGAGTCGCTTCTAGGTGCTGGCCTTCCATCGAGAAGTGAAATCTCAAATGAAGGAATAGTTATCAGCTGTACTATATCTTTATGATTTAATTGAGTTCCAAAATACTTTTCGGGATTCTTTAAAGCATCTACTATCATAGAATCAGAAAAAGAACGTTTTATAAATTGCATTATTTGCTCTTTCGTTAGATTTCTAAGTCCATACTGTTCTTTGTTACTTAATATTGTCGAAAAGAAACCAGGTGTCATACATATAGAATCATCATTTTTTTTAGGAAATAGTAAGTCTATTTTGGTTTCTATTGGTATTTCCTCTATTCCATATTTTTGGGGATTTGTTAAAAATTCTTTTACAAACTTCATATATGTGTTTTGGTATTCTTTATTTTGTTTAGATGGAATAGCATCAATTATTTGTATTTGAATAGCAGGTCTTATTGTATCAAGGATTTCTGATGAATCCATTTTTCTACCAAGATATGTTTCCTGATTCTGTAATAATTCTTCCAGTGCTGGAATATATGATATTCCTTTATATAACAACATTTTAGTCTTTGGTTCAATCTTACGTCCTAAATGTTTATCTATATTCTGAAGAAACTCTGCATATTGTTTTCTAGTTGAAATGTTTTGATAGAAAAAGTTAAAGTGTTCATCATCAGGATACTCTCCAGTAATCTCAATTACCTCTATCATTTTATTAAAATCTTCTAATATTTTCTCTCTTGGTTTCATTAGCAATCTCACCTACTTTACTTTTTTCGTTTAAAGAAATTAATTATTTTTTTTATAAAATTAAATCTACTCTTATTTACTGTAGTTAATGATTTATTTTCATCGATTTTTTCTACATTATCATCACTTTTTATTTCCACGGTTTCTGAATTGTTGTTTCTATTAAAATATCCGAAATATTTTTCTCTTAATTTAATCTCATTATTTTTTAAAATATCGTTAATTTCTTGCTTTTCTTCTTCACTTTCGCACCAATATTTGCAATGAAGCATACATATAAAAGAAATAGCCTCTTTACTTATATTTGTTGTATTTGATAAGTCCGTAAAGTCATATACTGGAGTGTAATTATCCAATTTATTGCTCTCTATTAATTTAATCATTTTTTGCGGTAATTTACTTCTATATTCATCTCCAAGTAAATTAAGTATTCCATTTACTTCCGAATACATTTTTCCTTCGTTACTTATTTCCATATAAAAACCTCTTATAAATTCTTTTGTTTTCCATTAATTAATTGTTACATAAATAATACCACTAATAAATTCATAATACAATCATAATTTCTAAATCTGTTGTTTACATAAATTGACGTTTCTCCGTAATTATGCTATACTATACTATGTAGACACTATATTTTGTATACGATATCTTGAGGTTTTTATTTCCAAGAGATTATCCGTATACAAACTCCGTCTGCTAATCTATATTACAAAAAGGAGTGTAGACAAATGAAACCTTACAGCAACATCCGACGGAAAATCCCTGTGATTTCCGTCACCGAATGGCCTAGCGTTGGGTGTACGCTTAAACGTTATGGCAAAATTCAGAACATCCGAGACATCGGTCTCGGTTCCTATGGCCTTTTCGCATTGGTGGCAGGCAGAACCGGAGACAAGACTGTTCTGTGTGATGTACATAATGCACACTTCGTCCGCATCATGCCTAGCATATCGGAGAAGGAGGTTTATTTTGCCACACTGGCAACAATCCCCCGCAAGGGAGAATGTTACCATATGGTACGGTATAATACTGGAATGGCATCAGTAAAGGATTGGAGTGCAGAACCAGTAATCACTGGAGCATTCAAGTCCGTTAGTAGGGTCTGGAAGGACCTCTACTACTGCGAAAGTACGTACTCTGCGTACTATATCGTAGTCGTAACGTGAGTAAGGTATCCAAAAAAACGAGCTGTGGTTGACAGGCTCGTTTTTTTGTTAATATAATTTCTAATTTTCTTTATTTCTTTTGTTTTTGATTACTACTATAACAATTATTGCAATAACCGCAATTCCACTTAAACCTACCCATATTCCTATTCCAATGTCACCAGCTTTTGGAGAACGTGTCGTAGATTTTTTGCTTGTTGCCTTACTATTTGTTTTTTTAGCGTTTTCAACATTGCTTTTTATTTCTGAATTTTCATTTTCAGTATTTTGATTTTCTTGAACATTATTTTGAATTATTTCTTCTTCAGAGCTCTCAGGTTCATCTTCACTATTTTGATTTTCTTCACTTTGTTGTCCATCACCTGTAGGTTCATTTTCATCATTCTGTTGCACTCCTCTTTGCCCATCTTCTTGCCCATCTTGTTGTTCATCCTCGCCTGGTTCATCTTGAGGAACTTCATCACTTGGATTTTGCACTTCCTCATTTGTCTGTTCAATTTCACCAAACGTAATAACTCCAGTCAATTGATGTACCCATGTATTTCCATTACCTCTTCTAGTTGATAGTGGATTTAGAATAACTGTGTACATACTTCTAACGTCAAGCTCTCCTTCACTATCTGAAAGGCTTCCTGTATCGCTTATTACGTATCCCATATCATCTTCACTACCAATGTACATCATTGCATGTCCAGGGAAATACACAAGTGAACCAGCAGGTATTGTTTTAAAATAGTTTTGTTTTTCTTCCACAGTCATACTCGAAATATCTGTAAATCTTCCAGGTATTTTTTGTTGCCATGTAGTATTTCTTGGAATATCTAATCCAAAGCATTTATATATTGCTTTAGTATAAGCTGAGCAATCGTATGAACCAAGCATACTTCCCCATCCGTATCTATCACCTAAACATGTAAAAGCAACATCTAAAATATTAGACTGAGTTAAATCAGAAAAACCAACACTAACATTATATTTTTCAGAAATTAGCGCATATTGCATTACGCATTTTCCATTCTCATCCCTTGTAGGCAAATAAACAACATAATTAAACCATGTTCCCCTTTCGCCTATATTTCTTGGAATTTCATTTTCGGGTACAAGTTTTAGAATAGTTCCTAGCATCAATTGAACTTCAGAAGTTTCAGGAACTCTAGCCGATGGTTCCAAAGTAATTTTGCTTTCTTTTACAACTAATATATCTGTATCATCTACATCATATTTCCAACATTCAGCCCATTCATCCTTATTATCAAATGTAGCTAAATTATTAGCATCAACCCATCCAAAACATGTTTTAGATTGACAATAATAAAAAGTTTCTCCATCAACAACGCATATATCTCTAATTACAACTGGATCATTCACATTCAACGCATCTAGCTGTGTTTCATCATCAGCATCTGTTGGCGAATATCCAACAAGTTCATTTGTTGGCCAACATTTCATATTTGCTCTTTTTACGGCAACTGCATAAATTACACCTTGTAAAGAGCCATTGCCTTCTTCAAATTTATCCAAATAAGCTTGTTGATCAATTGGCTCACCATTTATATATAATTGTCTTAATGCACCATTTCTATAGAATGCATCTGCACCAGCATTAACGGTACTTTCAATACTTTCCAAATCAACTACATTAGTACCTTCTGCCCCAATAATTTCGCTATTTAAAGCTTTAATTTCATCCTTAGTCATTAATACTTTATTTGGTTCAGACGCCTTATTACTCCAATAAGTGCTTTTTGTCATATTCCTTGTTACGCCAGATGGATATGTAACATTTCCGCTTGGCTGCTCTTCTTCAGCATTTTGCGTTAGTAAGCTCTCATACACTTCATCTTCCTCATTATTAGTATCAGCTTTTGCCACATTGCATATAAATAGTGCAATAAGTACAAGCATTAAAGTAAATAAAATTTTGATTTTTTTCGTTGTTTTCATTTTTCTCTCTCCTTCATTTTGTTATTCGAAGTGTATTCTATACTAGAAGAAAACAAAATGCAAATAAAAAAAGGGAACGAAGAAATTTTTTTCTCCGTCCCCAAAATTTCTCTATTTCTTTGCCACTATTCCATAGTATCTTCTTATCAACTTAATCCCTTTTTCCGTTGTATTCTCTGAAACATACTTTTCAAATAACTCATAATCAATCGGCATTGAATCATATTCATTTGATTCTTCTTCAGAAATATCCATAAGTATTGGAACTTTTAATAAAAAATCATAAAGTTTTTCTTTCGATTTGAAATATTCGATGACGTGTAGTGGTACAAGCTCTACATCCTTAAATCCCGCTTCTAAAATATTTTCATAATCTATTTGGCTTATTGGCTTTACGTCATGAAATGCTTGGCCTCTGCTAAACATCTTTTTCAAACTCCAGCAATCTAATTTGTCAACTCCACGCAATATTAAATGTCCACCTGGCTTTAGCGTTTTATAAATCTGTTTTGCATCGATTATTGTGTGACGTGCAGTAACTATGTCAAAATACTCATCTGGAGTTGTCATCTCCAAATTGTTCATTACCTTAAAATGTACATTCTTTCTTCCGCTTCTTGCCAAATTTTCATTTGCAGTCTTTATCATCTCTTCAGAAAAGTCTGTACCTAATATTTCAGCACAATCCGGAAAATGTTTTAATAGTTTTTCTCCACCTGCTGTTCCTAAATCAAGTATTCTCGAATTTATGTTCGCATATTCATTTATCTTGTCTTCATAAACCCAATTAGTGTAGTTTTCACTCACATAATCAAACTCATCAAAAGACCAATTAGCTAAATCATTATAGTACTCATGTTCATTTACATTCATCTTAATAACCTTCTTTCCTTTTTATTTGTGATTTTATACAAAAAGAACCTCCTTTCATGAATATACAACAAAAAACAATCACAAAAATTTGTGTATATATTTTTTGCCATTCATGAGGAGATTCTTAAGGCTCTTCATTGTTCCTTTAAACTAATCGTTTATCTGGTAGTAAAACGCGAATGACTGAATTGAATTACTACAATTATTATTTTAGCATAAAAACACTTATTATACAAGTCTTACTTATCTTTCATTTTGCTCTTCTTCAGGTTCTTCCCCAGTTAATTCATATGTATAAACATCCTTTACTTCATCGTTATATATGTTATATTGAGTTACTGTCTTCACACCATCCATAACAACTATATGTTCATATAACTTTCCATTGAAATATTCATTTTTTATATTATAGTTCTCATCAAAAAAGTATTCTAATAAATCACCATTTTCCTTGTATCTTAAATAGCTACCTTCCTTAAAATCATATCCCGCTTTGCTTACAGTATCATCCTTATCGTAATAATAAACCTGACTAATATTACCATTTTCGAAAAAATCCTTCAAATATTTGTCGCTTTGAATTCTATTTATCTGTCCATTTTCATAAAAAAAACTTATTCTTGTGCATTTATTATATGTTCATTATCACTAACATTAATCTTTGTAGGATTATTTGTTGTATTGTTATATATATGTACTTGTCCACTTTCGTAAAATGAAACTACTCCATTTGGACCAAATACAAAATCTTGTCCATTTGCTTTAGCGGTAATAACCTCTTCTGAATAATTTTCTATACTATGCACTATGCTATTTTCATCTCCGTAATATTCTGTTAATACACGACCTGATGTAAGGTTATTATTATCTATTCTAGTAAATTCAATATCTCCATTTTCATCATAAAAAGCCATCTTACCTATTGCAATATTCTCAAGGTAATTCTTTGTTCCATCTTCGTTATAATGCATTACCCCTCCATCTTGAACTTTGCAAGCATCTATAAAACATCCAGCAGGACAATTTTCTTTATAACTTCTTCCGCCACCACGAGCAATTACTTCCATAATAGTTCCATTTTCAGGAGTATAACTATATATAATTCCATCCTTCATTTTAATAGTTACATTATCATCTATCTTTTGGTAAACTATTGTACCCATATGTATTTTATCCTCATCAAAAAGATAACTAAATTCTGGATCAGGAACATTATTAAAATACTGAACATATGCATCACTATCTCCGTTTAGCTGATAAATAGCGTGTGTATCTTCTATGACATTTTCATAATCACCATACTGACTAATTTCCTTTTCCTTAAACGCATCTATATTTTGTAAAGTACCATCCCTATCATAACTAAGCTCAATCCTGTCAAAAGATTCATTAACGATATTCTTGTAACTACAATTATATTTATACTCTATATGAGACCCATCTTCATTTATTCGCTCTATAATTCTTCCTAGCTTATCATATAAATCATATACACTCATATCTCCATTTTTATATCTGTATAATTCGTAATTATCTTTGCCTCTATCATTTTCTATTGAAGTTAACAATCCATTTTCGTCAAATTCTATTTTTTGTGCAAATCCATCTTTTTCTTCATATATTGAATAGCTTCCATCTAAATTATACTTACAAACAAAAGTTTTATTTTCTTTATCGTTATGAGTATATACACTATATGAATTAGAATCATCCACCGTCACAATCATCGGCTCTTCATTCGTTTGTATTCTAACAGCAGATGCATATTGTTCAAAGTGCTCATCCGATACTGGTCCTATAAAACGTTGGGCATGCTTTTCGTATTTTGAATATAAATCAGCTACATAATCATAAAGCACTGATTCGTTGTGAGTTGTTCCATTCTCGAAATCAGTCTCATATTTGTCTATACATGATTGAATATTAATTTCTTTAAATATATTTTTTGCCTTACAAGCCGTTAATGGTAAAACCATTGCGCCAGCAGATAAAACTGCAGCTATTCTTTTTATGCCTCGTATCGTTTTTTTCTTTTCCAACTTCATCACCTCTTTAGTTATAACTCTCATTCCAATCATCTCATTATACCATAAAATCGGCTTTTTTTCAAACAAACACATAAATTGGCACAAAACCAGACAATATCTCATCAATAAATCAAACAATTAATTATGTTGTAAGATACACGGGTAAACCCGCAATGGCACAATCAAGAATTATTGACTATGATGGAACATACGTTACTTATTATTATGAACGTCATGAAGACGGAAAACGCATTGAAGAAAAAGTTCATGCTTATGAATTTATACAAAAATTAATAATTCATATACC
>JAFWDV010000012.1 GCA_017515985.1 Clostridia bacterium | reverse complement strand
TTTCCTAATAATGATAAATATTTTGTAATAGCAGCTGTTGTAGTTGTTTTACCATGGTCAACGTGTCCGATTGTACCAATGTTAACGTGTGGTTTGGTTCTTTCAAATTTCTCCTTTGCCATTTTAAAATTCCTCCTTTAAATTTTGCACGCTCTTATGTCGTACATATTTATATTTTTTTGAAAATTAAAAACTAATTTCTCGATACCGCCATTTTATACTATAACTCATAAAAAAGCAAGTATTTTCTTAAATTTAGACCAATATAACATTGTTTCAAGGAATTAAATATGTATTCAATTCCTTAAAACTTTTAAATTAGTCTTTTTTAGCTCTACTAGAGATTATTGTTTCTAGTACAGATTTTGGAACTTCTTCATAATGAGAAGGTTCCATAGAGTATGTTCCTCTACCTTGTGTTTTTGAACGTAAGTCTGTAGCGTAACCAAACATTTCAGATAGTGGTATAAATGCTCTGATTTCTTGGTTTCCAGCTTTTGCTTCCATTCCTTCCATTCTTCCACGTCTTGAGTTGATATCTCCAATAACATCTCCCATGTATTCTTCTGGAACTGTTACTTCAACTCTCATGATTGGCTCTAGGATTACAGATTTAGCTTGTTTACAAGCTTCTTTGAATGCCATAGATGCAGCAATCTTGAATGCCATTTCTGAAGAGTCAACTTCGTGGTATGAACCATCAACTAAAGTAGCTTTGAAATCGATAACTGGGTATCCAGCAAGGATTCCGCTTTCAGCAGCTTCTCTAATTCCGTCTTCAACTGGTTTAATATATTCTTTTGGAACAGCACCACCAACGATTTTACTTTCAAATTTAATACCGCTACCTGGCTCTAATGGTTCCATTTCAATCCATACATCACCATATTGACCATGTCCACCTGATTGACGTACGAATTTACCTTGAACTTTAACTGTATTTCTAATTGTTTCTTTGTAAGAAACTTGTGGTTTACCTACAGCACATTCAACTTTGAATTCTCTCTTTAATCTATCAACGATGATATCTAAGTGAAGCTCACCCATACCAGCGATGATTGTTTGTCCAGTTTCTTGATCTGTATGTGTTTTGAATGTTGGATCTTCTTCAGCAAGTTTTGCTAAAGCAATACCCATCTTCTCACTGTTAGCTTTGTCCTTAGGCTCAATAGCTATATCAATAACTGGCTCTGGGAATTCCATAGATTCAAGAATAACTGGTGCATTTGGATCACATAAAGTATCACCTGTAGAAACTTCTTTTAATCCAACTGCTGCAGCTATATCTCCAGCATAAACCTTATCTAGGTCTTCTCTGTGGTTAGCATGCATTAATAATAGTCTTCCGATTCTATCTTTCTTTCCTTTATTTGCATTTAATATTGTAGATCCTGAATCTAATGTTCCAGAATATACTCTTATGAAACATAATTTTCCAACGAATGGATCAGTAGCAATTTTGAATGCTAAAGCTGCGAATGGTTCGCTATCGCTTGGTTTTCTATCAGTTTCATTTCCGTCTAAGTCAACACCTTTAATAGCTGGGATGTCAACTGGTGATGGTAAATAATCAACAACAGCGTCTAATAATTCTTGAACACCTTTGTTCTTGTATGAAGAACCACATGTCATTGGAACTATTGTGTTTGCAATTGTTCCTTTTCTTAGACCTTTCTTAATTTCTTCAGCTGTTAATTCTTCACCTTCTAGGTATTTCATCATTAATTCATCATCTTGCTCTGCAGCATTTTCAATCATGTTAGCTCTATATTCGTTAGCTTTTTCTACTAAATCTGCAGGAATATCTGTTTCTTCAATTTCAACACCCTTATCATCCTTGTGAATGAAAGCTTTCATTTTGATTAAGTCTACAATTCCTTGGAAGTTGTCTTCTGCTCCAATTGGTAATTGGATTGGAACTGGGTTTGATCCTAATCTTTCTTTAACTTGGTCTATACAACCATAGAAATCAGCAC
The DNA here is from genome assembly GCA_017515985.1 of Clostridia bacterium. GTDB lineage: Bacteria > Bacillota > Clostridia > TANB77 > CAG-508 > CAG-492. The sequence goes on along the minus strand of JAFWDV010000012.1, from coordinate 117,582 downwards.
CTGTGATATCCATTTTGTTAACGTATATCATTCTTGGTACTTGATATTTATTAGCTTGTCTCCAAACTGTTTCTGATTGAGGTTGAACTCCACCTTTAGCAGCTAAAACTAATACAGAACCATCAAGAACTTTTAAAGATCTTTCAACTTCTACAGTAAAGTCAACGTGACCTGGTGTGTCGATAATATTAATTCTATGACCTAACCAGTGACATGTTGTAGCAGCAGAAGTAATTGTAATACCTCTTTCTTGCTCTTGAACCATCCAGTCCATTGTTGCTGCACCTTCGTGAACTTCTCCTATTTTATGAGTTTTACCTGTGTAAAATAGAATTCTCTCAGTTGTAGTTGTTTTACCAGCATCGATGTGAGCCATTATTCCTATATTTCTTGTTTTCTCTAAAGGAAACTCTCTTCCAGCCATATTTTCCTCCTTATTACATTTATTTTTAAATTATATTTTAGTTAACATAAATAAAATATCCCATATACACAAAATTATAGGAAGTAATTCCTATAATTTTGTAAAATATTAATTTAGTTAACTTAGATATCTTGATATTACCATTTGTAATGTGCAAAAGCTTTGTTAGCTTCAGCCATTCTATGCATATCTTCTTTCTTCTTGAATGCTCCACCGTTTCCAGCTACTGCATCCATAATTTCACCAGCTAATTTTTCAGACATAGTTTTTTCATGTCTTGTTCTAGCATAAATAACTAACCATCTTAATCCTAATGTTTGTCTTCTTTCTGGTCTGATTTCGATTGGCACTTGGTATGTAGCACCACCAATTCTTCTAGCTTTAACTTCAAGAACTGGCATTACATTGTTAAGTGCTTCTTCAAAAACTTCTAATGGATTTTTGTTTTCTTTTTCTTTTATGATATCAAATGCATCATAAACTATTTTTTGAGCAACTGTTTTCTTTCCATCTAACATAACATTGTTGATTAATTTTGTAACAACTTTGCTATTGTACATTGGATCTGGTAAAACTTCTCTTTTTGCTATATATCCTTTTCTTGGCACTTTTCTTCCCTCCTTCTTTGTAATTATCTACTTCGTATTGTTGCGTCATATTTGTTCGCACTACTCGTATCTAATTTCAAAATATTAATAATTCAAATTTGGTATTTATCCTATAAAATACCTAAGGTACTCTAAAAAGTTTAATACTATATCTACTTCTTAAACTTTTTCGTTAAGTGCTATATAATCTATATCTAAATTTAAGTAACTAACCTTAATCTTAGTAAGTTATACGCACTTGCTTTTTAATCTAAATACATTTTACTTTTTAGGTTTCTTTGCTCCGTATTTAGATCTAGCTTGCATTCTATCTTTAACACCAGCTGTATCTAATGTTCCTCTGATGATATGGTATCTAACACCTGGAAGGTCTTTTACCCTACCACCTCTTATTAAAACAACGCTGTGCTCTTGTAGGTTATGTCCTATACCTGGGATATAAGATGTTACTTCATAACCGTTTGAAAGTCTAACCCTTGCAACTTTTCTTAAAGCTGAGTTTGGCTTCTTAGGTGTAACTGTTTTAACAACTGTACATACACCTCTTTTTTGTGGAGAACGTCTATCAGTCATTCTCTTTTTCATAGAGTTGTATCCATGTTGAAGAGCTGGAGCTGTAGATTTTGTTTCACCTGTTTTTCTTCCTTTTCTTACTAATTGATTAATTGTTGGCACTTAAATTTCACCTCCTATAAAATAAATTAACCGCTAGTATAGCTATATAGCTACACTAACGGTTAATATTATATCACTGGATTTACTATAAGTCAATAAATTCTACTAATTTTGAACTTTGAAATTTAATTTTTTTACCTTGTCTGCAACCATGTTCATTCCTACTAATTGCATAAGTTTATCAAATAATTCCATATCAGTAACAACTTCTAATTCATCATTACCTAACTTTTTTAAAAAGTTTATTTCCAAAGTCTCATCTTTACTATATTTATCAACATTAAATACATAAACGTAATAATCACCTTTGTAAAAAACTTGATCTACAACATATAGTTTACGACCTTGATACTCAATTAATTGGTCTTTCAAATTATCTTGATATCTTTCCACTATAAATTCCTCCTTTGTATAAAACCTTTATTATGATCTTCCTTGATTTCTTATATTATCTTTTGCCATATTATCTATTTGCATTACAGAAGGAGCTAATATAGCAAATAAATCAATTCCTTTGCCTCTTGTTGCAGCTATAAGTGAAGAAAAATCCATATATTGTGTAAGATCTATACGAGAAACATTTTGTGATGATATATTTTGTATTTGCTCAAGAATTTTAATTGCTGCTTCTTGAGTTTGAATATCTGCAGTTTCTGCAAGAACCCTTCCTGTTGTTTCTGCAGCTGCCACTGCCGTATGATCAACTCCTGCTCTTGAAACTAAATTTACTAGATTTCCACCTGGATTTGATGTTCCATAATATGCGCCAGCAGCATTTTGTGCGTCCTGAGCTAAGCTAATGTTTTGTTTATGTAATGCTGTTTGTTGCTTCATTGCATCTATTAAAGCACTAAGTGGATTTTGTGCTTTTCCTGAATGTTGAGCAATATATTGGTCAGCTTTTGATAATTGTTGAGTAGCAAATTCAACGTTAGAAGAATCTGCGTTAATATAGGCTTGTGATCCTTCGTTAAAGTTTCCTAAAAACTCAGATGCTCTTTCACCCATATCGCTAGAATCTATTGCTGGTTTTCTTACAGCTTGAACAGCATGTGTAACATCATTTTGCGTTACTGATCCTTTTATATTTTGAATCTGTCCGCTCATTTGATTTGCTGCAGCTGTTTGCTGATCAACTTGTGCTTGTGCTTGTTGTAATCCTTGTTGTGCTCTAAATGAAACTTGTTGTTGTGCAAGCATTACATCTCCCATTTGATTAAGTTGATTTGATGCAACAACAGCCCCTCCAATAAGAGCAGCACCGATTCCAGTAGTTATATCCATAGTATTATTATCTCTATCAGACATTTTCTTTGCCTTACCTAAAGCAGAATCAAAAGCACCAATTGAAACTTTTCCTTTACCAATGAAAGCCTTTTTATCCTTAGTTTCACCTGCCATTAATTTGGCTAATTCATATTCATAGTATTGAGCTGTTTTACCTGTTGCAGCATCAATTCCACCTTGTCTTCTTGCATCAAGTATCTTTTTCTCTGCTTCGGCAGCTCTATGAACAGCATCTCTATTATCAACATCTCTTACTGCTGCATCTGATCCTTCAATATTGTGCTTGCTATAACTTTTCGCCTCTCTTGCCCTTTCTATATCTACACTTTGGTCTTCAAAATGTTCAATTCTTCTTACAGCATTCTGAGTTATGTTATATAAATCTCCTAATGACTCATCTATTTCAGCTTGTCTTTGAGGAGTAGCAGTTTGTCTTTCTGTTTCCAATCTTCCAATTTCTTCAAGAGCTTGCTCAGAAAGTTGAGTATAGTATTCGGTTTTTCTTTGCATATCTCTATCTAATTTTTGTTTTAGAGCTCTTAGAAAAATATCATTAACCTTTAATTTGGCTGTACTACGCTCTCCTTCTTTCAATAAGCAATCATCAATCATTAAGTTTATTGCCTCGTCATTAGATAAACCAAATTCTTGATTGAAGTCTATGTTATCCATAGCGTCAACAATTCTCTTGATTTCTTTTTTTCTTCCAGTAAATAGCTCTATTAATTTTGGTACAAAAATTTTAATTCCGAACATATGCTCTGCTACATCATGAGCCTTTATTGCTTTCGTTCCCTTTATATATCCAATTTCCTGCAATACCTTATCGTAAATTTGTAATCCACTTACAACTGGTAAGTTGTTGTTTTGTGGATCTGGTGCAGGTGGATTTTGTGGATCCGGTGCAGGCGGATTTTGTGGATCCGGTGCAGGTGGATTCTGTGTTTGTGGTGTTTGTTGCTGTTGTTGTGGTTGATGCAATGCATGTAATGCATTCCAGTAATTCTCCTTAAAACTTTTTTGTGTTACGTAATTATTTGCCATATAATTTACTACTTCATCTATTTCGGTATTAATTAAATTGTCTGTCTCTTGCTCTATGTTTGGATTGCTTCTAACCTTATTTTGAGCATTATTTCTTAATAGTGCTGTATTATGATTAATAGTATCATTTAATTGTTGTACCTTTGCAGGTACTGTAGTTGTACGAAGCTCATATTTTGCCTTAACAATGGCTCTAATACAAGCATCCTGTTGCGAATTAGCATTTATATAATCTAAAACACTCATCTATATTCTTCCTTTCACTATATATATTAACGAGTTGGACTGTTTGGTTGATTATTTTGTGGTTGATTGTTTTGTGGTTGATTATTTTGTGGTTGATTGTTTTGTTGTTGCTGTTGTTGTTGTCTATTTGTTTTTATATCTTGCTTGCTCTTTTTATATCCTTGTTTATACATTTCATCTAACTTAGCTTGAATATATGGAGATACTCTAATTCTCTTTTGGAATTCTGTTGTTGGTTTTGATTCTCTTCCATGTAATTGTGGTTGTTGTACTTGAGCTTGCTGAGCTTGTTGTAAAGATTGCTGTAATAATTGTGCCTGTTGATTTTGAATATTTTGTAATTGCTGTTGATTAGCTTGTCTTTGTTGAGCTTCAGCCTGAGTTTCGATATGGATTTGTTGAGCTGGTGCATTATTACCTGGTATATTTGCATTTGCAATTTGTGCTAAAACATTTGGATCAGTAAAATCTATCGTTGCTCCTTGTGCTACAGCTACTCCAAATTCTTGATTAGCTTGAGCTTGTAATCTATTATACTCATTTTCTGCTCTTCTTGCTTCATTTCTTGCTCTTCTTTGTCTTCCTCTTTGTATGAATTGATACCATTTTGGTTGAACTGCTGGCAAATTACTTTGAGCATTGTCACGCGCTTGTCTTGCTTGTAGAACTGCAGCTGCAAGATTCTTTAATCTGGCATTTGGTGTGAAGTTTGGTGTTCCATTTGCTGCCTGTTGCTGCATTTGTTGTTGTAATTGATCATATTGCTGTTGAAGCTGTGCATTTTGTTGTTGATATTGAGCATGTACTTGTTGTTGAGGTAATGCTCCAAGTTGTTGTTTCATAAAATCTGATTTTGGATCAAATGGAATCTCTGGATGTTTTTTAACCATCTCTAATAGAGCACCTTGTAAAATCTCTTCCTTCTTTGCTAAATCATTAGCAGTTCTTTGAGCATTGTTACGAGCTCTACTTAATGGTGCAGAATAATCGCTATCATGTTGTGGTAATATATAGTCAATCATAAGTTGATCCTCATATATTGTATGACCATCTTGATCTTTTGCTGCCTTATTTGTAGTAGGATCTATCTTAGGTTTTAAGCTTGCATTAACTAGCTCTTCTAGCATTCCAGACATTTCTTCATAGCTAAATACTCTAGCTCCGCCAGTTCTTTTTTCAATAAGCTTTCTTACTTCAGCATTTGCTTTATCTGAATTTTTTTCATGGATACTAAAATAATGTTTTTGAACTTCAATTTGTCCTTCAATTGCAGTCTTTTGATTCTGACTAGTAGGATCATTAGGATCAAGTGCATCTATTTGGCTCTGTAATTTATTAATTTCTATCTCAGTTTCCTGTTTTGCTCTCTGGAAACGTTTAAACTCTTTCATCGCCTCTATAACAGCTTGCTCTATTGATTCATTAACTCCATTAGCTTTACAAAAGGCTTTATCATTCTCCATTATAGTTTTAAGCTCATCTAAGTTAGAAACTCTTCCAAGACTTATCTGTTGATTTTTTTCAGCATCTCTTACAGCTCTATCATATTTTTTTGCTAATGCTATTTCAAGATATTCTTGCGCTTCTTGATTATTTCCAATTGCTTTTTGTTCAGCTTTTGTTATCTCATCTAATTCGTCCTGTAAATCTTGTTTTACATTTGCTAATATTTTTCTTGCTTTCTTTAAGTCAGCCTTTTTTGCGTCTCTTTCTTTAATCAATTTGTCTACATCAGCTTGGTGTTGTGTAAATGCAGGATCACTTGAAGTTCCATTATCAATCATTTTCTTCATTTCATCCTGATGTTCTTTTATTTGTTTCTCTATATCAGATATTTCATTTGTTAATTGTTTAACATCTTTCTCTGCGTCCTTAACTGCATCCTCTAACTCTTGTTTTTTGCTTTTTCCAGTTGCTGGATCAACTTTTGTAAAATCTTGGTACATTCTGTCTAAATCATCAAATTGTTGATTCGCCATTCTTAATTCCTCCCTTTATTTTCAATTACTTTATTTGAATTATTTTAATTATTCTGTTTCTTCGTCACACGCATCAATAAGGTTTTGTGTATCTATTAATAAACTTTCCAAATCTACTTGCATTTCTGCCATTTTATCAAGTGTTTCCTTCATTTTCTCATCCATATGAATTCCTCCTTTTATAAAAATAAAACGATATATATAAATTATACATTATATAGGAATAAAATGCAATATTTATTTACATAATATTTCATCTTTTTACAACTAATTTATTAATCTTTGCTTTTACATAACTTTCCAACTTTTGCATAAATTCATCAGACTGTATTTCCTTCTTTGCAACCATATCTAGACCTTTTTCCCAACTAGCGGTTAATTTTGGATTTAACATATCTGGCATTGAAGAATTAACTACATCATAAATTGCTTCACCCTTCTGAGTTGGAGTTATAATTTGAGTCTTACTGTTTATATCTATGTACTTTATTCGCTCTAACTTTTCAATTATACCGCCTCTAGTTGCGCTAGTTCCAATACCAGCACCTTTAATCTGCTCTCTTAACTCTTCATCTTCTATAAGTTTACCTGCATTTTCCATTGCAAGTATTATAGATCCCGAATTATATCTCGTAGGTGGTGAGGTTTCTGCATTTTTTGTTTCATAGTTGATAACATTGATTTCTGAATTCTTTTTTAACTTCGTTAGAATATCTAAATTTCCTTCTTGGCTCTCTGAATCAGACTTTGTTTTATCAGAATTTTCGCCATTCTCCCCCTCATTCTCAGCCTGTTTGTTTGTACTTTTATCTTCCTTGTTTTGAGGTTTTGCTACTTCTAAATATCCTCTTTTTATGCACACCTTGCCAGATACTGAAAACTGCTCTTTCTCAACCAAAATTGTCGCAGAAACTTTACTATATTCTGCAGGTGGATAAAATATTTGTATAAATCTTTTGACAATAACTTTATAAATGTTTTTATCTAAATCTGGAAGCTTTTCGTAATTTTCATATCCTTGTCCTGTTGGGATAATTGCGTAGTGATCTGTTATCTTACTGTCATCAACATATTTAGATTTAGTTATATCAGTAGAATATTTTTCATCAACCATTTTTTTGATATAACCTTGCACTTCTTCGTCCTTATATCCTTTTGCGATGCCATTTAGATTTTTTGAAATAACCTTACTAACTGCAGTAGATAAAACCCTAGCATCAGTTCTAGGATAAGTAACTAATTTTTTCTCATAAAGATTTTGAATTATTTCCAAAGTTTCATCCGGTTTTATTTTAAACTTCTTTGTACATTCATTTTGAATCTCAGCCAAATTGAATAATAGCGGTGCATTTTCCTTCTGTTTAGATTTTTTAACTTCACTAACTATTGCTTTTTTATCTTTTAGTGAAAGGATAAATTCTTTAGCATCATCTTCTTTCTTAAATCCAGTTTCGTTGTATAATTTGCTTGAATTAAACATCTTAGATTCTTCCGTAACCTTCCATTCAGCTTTGAACGATGAATCCTCCTCACCAAACTTACCAACAATTTTGTAATATGGTACTTTAACAAAATTATTAATTTCACGCTCTCTCGAAACAACCATTCCAAGAACACATGTCATAACCCTGCCAACTGAAATAGAAACTTTTTCTTCATTTATCTTTCCTGCAATCCTTCTTCCAAAAATAATAGATAAAAGTCTTGAAAAGTTTATTCCAATTAAATAATCTTCCTTAGCTCTTAGATATGCAGCATCCGAAAGACTATCATATTCTTTTAAATCTTTTGCTTCCTTTATTCCCCTTCTTATCTCTTCTTCTGTTTGAGAATCAATCCACACTCTTTTCATCTTTGCGTTTGGATTCGGATTAGACATCATAAAAACAAGCCTTTGAATATACTCTCCTTCACGCCCAGAGTCACCTGCGTTATATATTTCTTCTACATCTTCTCTTTGTAATAATTGACTCACAATATTAAATTGATTTTGCACATTCGGAATAACTTCATATTTCCATTCTGTTGGAATAAATGGTAAGGTATCAAGCCTCCAGAACTTCAAATTTTCATCATACTTTTCTGGATAAGACATTGTAACCAAGTGACCAACACACCAAGTTATAATCCATTCATCCGATTCAATATATCCATTTTTTCTTACGCCCTTTGTATCCAAAACTTTTGCAAATTCCATGGCTACAGAAGGTTTCTCTGTTATAATTAGTTTCTTTGCCAATTTAAATCTCATCCTTTTTTCAATTTCTAATGTATATCATATTATAGAAAATTATTTTTTTCAAGAAATTTTGGGGACGGAGGAAAAATTTTCTGTACTGGGAAATTTTTTCCTCCGTCCCTAAAATTCCCCCATTGACTATATAAGAAATTTAATGTATTATATTACATATTTGCTATAAGAATGTAGAAAGGAAGATAAAATATATGTTGTGTTCAGTTTGTAAGAAAAATGCAGCTGTAATATTTATAAATAGATCTGATGAACCAAGTCAAATGGAAGGTTTATGCTATGAATGTGCAAAGAAAAAAGGTATTAACCCTTTAGATGCACTTGCTAAACAAGCCAATTTGTCAGAAAGCGATTTAGAAAACATGTCAAAACAGTTTGAATCTATGTTTAATGATATGTCTGAAAATCCTGAATTTGCTGAAGAAGCTGATAAAATACTTGGTGAAGAATCAGGAAATAATCTTGGAGCTATTTTTTCTGGTTTGTTCGGAAATCAACAAGAATCAGAGTCATCAAACTCAACAAAAAAAGTTAAAACAGAAAAAAAATCAAATAAAAAACATAAAGCTTTAGATAATTTTGGTACAAATTTAACTTATAAAGCAAAAAACAACCAATTAGATATGGTAATTGGTAGAGATAAAGAGCTTGCAAGGGTAATTCAAATACTTAATAGACGTACAAAAAATAATCCTTGTCTTATTGGAGAGCCTGGAGTTGGTAAAACTGCAATTGCTCAAGGATTAGCTATAAAAATTGCTTCTGGAAATGTTCCAGCAAAGCTATTAAATAAGGAAGTTTATTTACTTGATATGACTGCAGTTATTGCAGGAACACAGTTTAGAGGCCAATTTGAATCAAGAATGAAAGCAATAATTGATGAATGCAAACAATGTGGAAACATTATTCTAGTAATTGATGAAATCCATAATATAATCGGAGCTGGTGACGCTGAACATTCTATGAATGCTGCAGATATTCTAAAACCTTCTCTATCAAATGGTGAAATTCAATTGATTGGTACCACCACTTTGAAAGAATATAGAAAATATATTGAAAAAGACTCTGCTCTTGAGAGAAGATTCCAACAAGTATTGGTTGAAGAGCCTTCACCTTCTGATGCGGTAGACATTCTAGAAGGAATAAAAAAATACTATGAAGACTTTCATAAAGTAAAAATTTCTACCGATGTTATTAGACAAGCGGTTATTATGTCTGAAAAATATATACATGATAGATTTTTACCTGATAAAGCTATAGATGTTCTTGATGAAGCATGCTCTCAAATAAACCTAGACAATAAAGACTTATATGAACTAGAAGTACTAAAAAATGAACTTGCTGAGGTTCAATCAGAAAAAGAAGAAGCAGCTCAAGCAGATTCAACTGAAGATTATCAAAAAGCCGCAGAGCTAAAAATGCGTGAATGTAAGCTACTTGATCAAATTGATAAATTAAGTAACAAAATGAAAGTTGTATCCCTTACAGTTCAAGATATTGCTAGTGTTATTGAAAGATGGACAAAAATACCTGTAAACAAAATAACAGAGGAAGAAACACAAAAATTATTAAATCTTGAAGCTAACCTTCATAAAAGAATTATCGGACAAGATGAAGCAGTTGCCTCAGTTTCAAAAGCAATAAGACGTAATAGAGCTGGCCTTCAAACTACAAAAAGACCACCTTCATTTATATTTGTTGGTCCAACAGGCGTTGGAAAAACAGAACTTGCAAAATCTTTAGCATACGAAATGTTTGGTGATGAAAATGCAATAATTCGTGTAGATATGTCTGAATACATGGAAAGCCACTCAACAGCAAAATTAATCGGCTCACCTCCAGGTTACGTTGGATATGATGATGCTGGACAATTAACAGAAAAAGTAAAAAGAAAACCTTATTCAATTGTTTTGTTTGATGAAATTGAAAAAGCTCACTCTGATGTATTTAATATATTACTTCAAGTTTTAGATGATGGTAGATTAACCGACAGCCAAGGAAATACAATTAATTTTGAAAACACCATAATAATTATGACATCAAACGTTGGTTCTAACTTGAACACAAACTCTATAGGATTTAGTAGTGAATCTACTGTAAATTATGGAAAACTTCAAGATAGTCTAAAAGAAACATTTAGACCAGAATTTTTAAATAGAGTCGATGAAATCGTTACATTTAAAGCTCTAACAGATACACAATTACTTGAAATAGTAGACTTGATGCTAGCTAAAACAAAGAAGGCATTAAGCGATAAAGATATAGTTTTGGAAATTTCTGAATCTGCGAAAAAATACTTATTAAAGATGGGAACAGATACTAAATATGGTGCTCGTCCGCTTAGAAGAGCAATTCAAAAATACGTAGAAGACGAATTATCAGAGCTAATACTAAAATCAGAATTGAACAATGGCCAAACAGTTGATATAAATTGCGAAAATGATGAATTAAAATTTACTATAAAATAGTTCAAAAACGGAGGTTTATACATATGAATAAAAACATACCAAATATATTGACTTTATCAAGGTTTGTATTAATACCATTTATAATATTATCTCTTGCTTATGATAAATTTTTATTGGCATTCATATTTCTAACAGTTTCAGCTTTAACTGATGTGTTAGATGGTTTTATAGCCAGAAAGTTTAATTTAATTTCTGACTTCGGAAAACTTATGGATCCACTAGCTGATAAATCAACTCAGCTTGCAATATTAGTGACATTAGCATTAAAGCATACACCACAAGGCGAACCTATAATTCCGTTGTGGATTATGTTTATTATTGCACTAAAAGAAGTAATGATGGTTGCAGGAGCTTCATTCTTATATGGAAAAGAAACTGTAGTTTCAAGTAAATGGTATGGAAAACTAACCACTGTTTTATTCTATGTTGCTATAGTTTCATCACTAGTAATTTTCTACTTCAAACTAAGCTTTAGATTTGATACATATATATATTACCTAGGCCTTGCAATGACTGTATTTTCATTGATTATGTACTTCAAAGATTTTTATGCTGAAGGATATTTTAAAGATATCAATAAAACAAAATAGATTATTAAAGAGCACAAAAAGCATCATTTGTGCTCTTTTGTTTTATTCATAATCTTGCAATAACATATACAAATTCTTTTTTCCTATTATTTCTATTCCATTCGATAGTTTCTCCGTATCTTCTTTTGGCAAGTATTTGGTTAGTATTTCTGTCACCAAATACACTTTTTCTTCATCTTTTTCATTTTTATTATACACAGTTATAACCCCATCTACATCTTTTACTATAAAGTGTTCCTGGCATATATCATAAATTTCTCTATACAAACAGATTTCTTTTTCAGAAAATTTTTCTACACTCCAACCATAATAGTACTTTTGAATTTCTGATTCATTTTTATTTACAAGTTCCTTAGGTATTGCAATTTCATCTTCAATTACATGCCCACATTTCTTATATAACTGCTTCCTGTGTATAGTAGCATTTGGAGAAGCTATTTTTTCTTTATAACTTGTATCTTTTACCTTATCATTTGTAACCTTATTCTCATAAGTATTAGATATTTTAAGCTCTTTTTTTAAACTATTTTTAAAATATCCAAGGGCAATACTTATACTAATAAAAACAAAAAGAAGGATTGTAATAATAATCATAACTTTATATTTTCTATTCATTATCTTCACCACGTAATATATTATTTTTATTATTGTTTACCCATTTTTCTTAGATATTCCAAAATTTTTAATTATTTTCATTTATTTGTGTTCGAATTTTTATTTTTCCATCACTATTAACCGTTATTGATATCTCTCCTGATTGATCTGTTCTATATATCTTTACTCCGTATATTACGCATTGTATCAAGCACTTCGCTATTCGGATGTCCAAACTTATTTTTCTTTCCAACTCCTATTACAGCAATTGTTGGTTTTATAAGCTCTATAAGCTCTTTACATGAAGATGTTTTTGAACCATGATGAGCAACTTTTAGTACAGTAGCTTTCAAATTGCTTTTATCACTATTATATTCTTCTATAATTTTGCTCTCTGCTATTTTCTCAATATCACCAGTAAAAAGCATAGAAAACGACTTGTAATTCAATTTACAGACAATAGAATTATTATTCAAAGTATTTTCTAAAATCTGCTGATTATTATTCGGCCAAATAAAACTGAAATATATGTCTTTTTCAATATCAATTCTATCCCCCATTTTGATTACTATAACATTTATTTTCTTTTCCTCAACAAGCTCTAAAAAATATTTATAATTATCAGAAATGCTAATTTGTTCCGAAATAATTATATTTTTCACCTTCAACTTTTCAATGACAGTAAATATTCCGTTTTACATGGTCTGAATCAAAATGAGATATTATAATATAATCTATTTTTGATGCTCCCCTGCTTAATAAGTATGGATAGAGCACTCTTTTGCCTATATAATTATTTTCTGAATCATCACCACCGTCCATCTATCAATATTTTTTTATTCTGCGGAGTTACGATAAGTGTGGCATCTCCCTGTCCAACATCAATAAAAAATATATTTAGTCCTCTTCTTATTTTCGTATAAGAAACGTTAACTATTGCAAGTATAAGATATAAAACAACAAATCCTTTGATTAATTTATTCAATATCTTTTTATCATTAGCATTGGACTTAACTTTAACAAGTATAATACTACATATAAGATAATACAAAACTATACTCCACATCGGAATAGAGCCAATATACACTCTTCCCCAACTTATATTTGAAAAAATTTCAGAAACTTGAAGCAACAGATTTGTCAATACCACAAGAGCTTTTGAAATAATCTTTGTAAATGTTATTGATATAGGATTAGACAATAGAAAAACAATAATTATAGGAATAACTAAGGCTAAAACTGCACTTGCAATAGTTCCTGAAATAATAAAAAAAATTGAAAATCGATTATATTTTTCTATTATTATCGGCATTAGAAGTATATTGGCAGAAAGACTTAAATAAATTTGAGATAAAACGTATTTAAAAAAACTATTATATTTCTTTGATTTTTTGTTTAATGCACTATAAAAAAAAATTATGCTTAACGTACCTATTACAGACATTTCAAATCCAGAGCTAAAGATACAAAACGGATTATCAATTAGCATTATCAAAATCGCCACGGCTAAACTTGTTATTGAATCAGATTTAGCATGAAAAATTTTTGATAAATAGAATATAATCATCATAATACATGCTCTTAGAACTGATTCTGCTCCATCAACAATGCACGCAAATAAACAAATAAATAAAATAACTATAAAGTACGAATGCGATTTTTTTGCAAATGATACTAAAATTACCACCACAGAAACGATAAAAGAAACATGCATTCCCGATATTGCAAGTATATACGACAATGAGCTTTCGTTAAAATCTTCAATTATTTCCTGATCTAAGTTCATCTTTGTGCCAAATATAAGAGTTTCACATACGCTTGCATTTTTTTGTGGTAAATACTTATAAAACACCTCAGATATATATGTCTTTATTTTATTTTTTAAAATCAAAGCATAGTCCTTATTTCTAAAATCAATTGCCCCTACCGTTGCATTATTCACCGTTCCAAGTATTCTTTTTGATAAAAGTGTTTTTCTATTATTAAAACCATGATAATTTCTTGCAACATCTGGTTGTTCAATATTACATCTCAATTTAATAATATTTCCTATTGAATACACCCTATCTGAATAATAAATTAATTTATAATTTTTATATTCTTTGCCATTATTAATAGATAAAATTTTTACCGTATACTTTTTCTTGTAACTAGAATCATTCTTATCAATTATCTCGCCTACTATTGTGGCTTTTTTATTCTCATAAGCATATACATTATTCACCTTATTTTTTTTATAAAAAGCCATTATACACGATAATAATAAAACAATAGCAATAGATACCTTGCCAAAACTTTTAGACGAAATTAATAAATACACAAATATTCCCAAACAACAAAAGAGGATTATATTTATTTTTAAATATAATCCCCCTATAGTACCTATTGTATAACTAACCGCTATTAAAAGTACTTTTCTTTTCAATTGACTCCTTTATAATAACCCCTTATTATAAAATTCTTCTTGCACCAACATATCTCTTTTGATATGCAGATGTAGATAAATCAGATATTATTACACCCGTTCTTGAATTTGAAGCGTGTATAAATTGACCACCACCTATATATAATCCAACGTGACCAATTCTACTATTTGATGTATCTCTAAATATTAATACGTCACCAGGCTCTAAATTGCTTTTACTTACTGCAACACCGTCGTTTGCTTGGGTACTTGATGAACGGCTTAATGAATATCCAAAATGTTTATATACATATTGAACAAATCCTGAACAATCGAAAGTATTTGGACCATTAGTTCCGTATACGTAACTATATCCTAAGAATTGCTTTGCATAAGCAACAATTGCACTTCCTGATGGATTTGATGGTGCTGATTGCTCTTGCTCTTGAGCTGCAGGAGCTTGAGATTCACTTTCTTGTTTTTCCTGAGCTTGTTGATCTAAACTTGTTGAACTTCTAGAAGTAACCTCAACTTTCTCTTTCGATAATAAAGATTTTGCTATGTATGCCTTATCTCCGTTTATATCGATAATATACCAATCTCCATCTTCTCCAGTAACCTTAACACTGCTATTAGTATTAAATACTTTTATAACGTCTGAGCTTTTATTTGCAGCACTTCTAGCATTTACAGATGTACCTTTTACATAGTATGTTTTTGCTTTAGAATACATCTTTTCAGTTGATACTTTCTCTTCTTCCTTCTTTTCCTCTTGCTTTTGCTCTTCTTGGTTAGGTGTATTTTCTTGCGCTTTATTTTCTTCAGTCTTGTTTTCTGTAGAATCAACTAAAGTAATTTTCTCAGTAAGAACCCACCCAGCCTTTGAATCAGATTTTATGTATGACCATACACCAGCTGTACTTATTACATTGTATGTTTCACCATTTTTTGCACTGTCTATAACATTTCCACATATTAATGGCATAACTTTCAATTCAACGTCTGAAGTAAATTTACAAGTTTTAGGTTGCTCCTTTACTTCTGGAGTTTCCTCTGTTGCTTGATTTGTTTCTGCATTATTATTTTCTGTTACTTCTTGTTGTTTGTTTTCATTATTAGCTTCATTCGAAGTGTTTTCAGTTTTATTTTCATTAGAAGCATTCTCATTTTTTGCTTCGTTACCATCTTCTATTTTTACGTATTGTTTGCTAACATATCCAATCTTTCCATTAGCTTTAACTTTATACCATTCACCATTATCACTTATTATTTCGACTTTATTGTTTTCATCTAATATTTCAATGATTTCTGATGAAGTACTTTCTTCTTTTCTAACTCTTAAATCATTTGTGATTACTACACCTGTTGTAGCAAATACTGTTGAATTTACAAATAAGAATAAACTTATAACTATGCCAACAATTATTATCATTGCCATACTTTTTTTATCTTTCATTTCTTTTATACTCCTTTAAAAAAAACTGACATCATTATAGCATATTATTCCAAAAAAGTCAATTTTTAGTCAGCAATATGCATAAATTGTCTTCTCTTTTTTTATTGCATATATACTTCATAATTTCATCTTTAATTATAAATTTATCTTACGTTAAAACTTTTTAATATCTTTGTAAAAAAAGACACAGCCACAGCTATGTCTTTATATGAATTCATATTTATATATAAATCACAATTATTTTTTGTTAACAGCATCTTTAAGAGCTTTTCCAGCTTTGAATACAGGAGCTTTCTTAGCAGCTATTTTCATTTCTTTACCTGTTTGTGGATTTCTTCCTTTTCTTGCAGCTCTTGATCTAACTTCGAAAGATCCGAATCCAACTAATTGGATTTTATCTCCTTTAGCTAATGTCTCTGCTACTACATCTACAACTGCGTTTATTGATGCCTCAGCATTTTTCTTTGTTTCTCCTGTTTTAGCAGCTACTGCCGCAATTAAATCAGATTTGTTCATTATTCATTACCTCCTATTGAATTTTGTAATATGTACTTTATAATTCTGGTTCTATTGCAGATTTATAAACTACTATAATGATTATTCGCCAAAATAATACAAAATCCTTCTTTTTTCCTTGTTTTTTATTATTTTTTATTTTTCCAATCAAATAAAACATTTATTACTGGAACTGATGATAACACATCTTTGCTCAATATTTTAAACAAGATTAAAGATATGATATATACTATTGTGGCTACTGTTGTTGCTACTATTATAGCTATATTTTCAATTATTATTCCTTTTAGAAGAAAATATGTATAATGTAAGCACAGTGCCATTATACACGAAGCATATATTGGTTTCAACAATATTTTAAAAATTTTTAAATTTATTTTTAATTTCTTTATTAAAGCCGTAAAACTAATGAAAAAAACTACTAAGTGACAGCTTAAAGTTGCAATACATGACCCAACAGTTCCACCATACCAATATTGCCCTGGTGATAATTTTAATAGCTTCATATTTATAAAAATTTTTACTAATATACCAATTGCTAATGAAAACATTGGAACAAACATTTTTCCAATTCCCTGCAGAACCGCATGAATTATTTGCTCCATTGATATAAAAACAATAGCAACAGAGCTAATTTTAAACAAGATTTCTCCTTTTGTGTTTCCAAATAAAATAAAGAGGATTTGTTTTGAAAACATCATAATAAGTATGCAACAAGGCAATACCGCCAATAACGTAACTAACATATATTTTTCCATTACTTTAGAAATTTCGCTATACTTTTTTTCTTTTGCTAACACAGATACAGTTGGTATGATTGTTGTAGTAATTGCTATTATAAAAGAAACCGGCACAGCGCACAAAACATCGACCTTTCCGCTTAATATTCCGTACTCTACCTTTGCATTTTGCTCTCCCATAAATCTTTTTAAGTATCTAACTATCATCACGGAATCTATATTTTTACTTAGCATTGTCAGTATGGATCCTATCGATATTGGCAATGATATATAAAGAATTTTAAAAAAATTTCTTTTCTTCCATTTACATTTGATACTACAAAAACTATTCTTTTTATATAAATAGATAAAACTCCCTAATGTTGCTATTGTGGTTGCAAAATTTGCAAAAGCTGCCATATATTCAGTATTTGCTCTGGTTAAAAGAAATGTTATTTCAACAAACATCACCGTAAATACCGTTTTTAACAGTTGCTCTATGCTCTGTGATTTTGCTGTGGTTGAAATATAACCTATTCCATTATAGTATCCCCTATAAACAGATATTATACACACGTTAAATATAGCTGGAGATAGCGCAATTATTGATTTACTAGCTTCTGGTATATTTAACCACTCCTTTGCAATATATTTAGCAAATATTGCAAGTAAAACACTTCCTGTAGCGCCTATAACAGCAAATAATATAAGAGAATTTCTGAAAATTTCATATGATTGTTCTTTACTATTTTTATTTTCAGCAATTAATTTAGCTACGGCATTTGGAACTCCTATAGAAGATACCGTTAACAGTAAGGCATATATCTGATACCCTGAATTATATATAGCATTTCCTACATCACCAAAGCCATTTTTATTCGCAAGGTACAACTTATATAATAGACCAAAAATCTTAACTAATACCTGTGAAATCAATAATACTAGTATTCCGTTCCCTATACTTTTTCTTTTCTTCATTTCATCTCCTAAAAATATACTATATATACATTTATATTCTTTGAGGCTTAGATAATGATTACGCCATATCTTATTCTTAGGTAAATATATTTTTTATGAAATTACAAAAAACTATTTATTAGAAGAAAATTATCCATAAATTATGTTAAAACACTTGAATTTTCTGCAAATTTATAGGATAATATAGGAGTAATATTTTATAAATTTGAAAGTGGTGAAAAACTTGAAAATACTCGATAAATTTTTAAAATTTTTAAAAACGGATTTAAATACGTTTTTAACATATATATTAACCTTAGTAACAATTTATATCACTATTGATAGAGTAGTCGAAATGCTACTAATGATATTCACAGGTATAGGTTGTTCTTATTGGGGTCCAATTGGATATGCATTTGCTTTTGCGTGTCCTATTTTTGCTTTCTTATTTTCATGTAGCTCAAAATTTGCAAATTCAGAAGATAAGAAAATGTCATTTTTCTTTTTATACACCATATCGTTATACATCTTAGTATTATCAATGGTAAATCAGGCTGTTAACTCTGCATGTTGGTTAGTTTTATTATCATCTCCTTCGTATGCAAAAGTTGCAACCGAATATTCAAGTTTGATTGCACCTGCGTTTAGGAGTATCTCAATATATCTACCATTAACTACATTCTATCCATTAATAAAATGGTTAATGACTACAGTTAATGATACAAAGGATATCAGAGAATCTATATATGATTACCCAGGAATTAATCTTTCTAATAAAAAATCACCTGCTACAGGACAATATAGTTGCGAAATTAAAATATGTGACGATAAACATAGTGGAAAAGAAGTTAAACTTGCTGAAGATAGACGTTTTGAATCAATGTTAGTTGTTGGTGTTTCTGGTTCAGGAAAAACTTCACTTATTTTCGAACCAATGATTTGTAGAGATATTGAAAAGAAAAACTTCTTTAATAAATCTGCAAAAGAATTTGGTTTTGCAGCATTAAAATCTGGAATAGCTACAATAAACGCACCTTATGATAATAACTATATAAATGATAATTTTTCATTGAATATGCTTTCAACTGATTCGAAAAAATCTGGTACATATAAATCATGTATGGGCAAAATGATATATGGAAATCAAGACGGAAAGCTAATATATAGAAGCTTAGGCCTAACATATGTTTCACCTGATTACGAATCAATTTCAAGAGTTTTAAGCGTAGCCAAAAATTATAATGTAAAAGTAAATTTAGTAGATCCAAGTTCAGCAGATTCATTAGGTTTGAATCCATTTGCATATGATAATCCATTACAAGCTTCGGTTATAATATCTACTGTACTAAAAAATCTACATTCAAGTAATAAAGCAGATTTAGATTTAAATCTTGGAGTACAAGCAAACTTTGCTACACAAGCAATTGAAAACTTGTCTATACTTTTAAAAATAATGTATCCAAGAATGCATGATGGCGATATACCAACTATGGAAGATATGTTAAATGCATTTAACGATTTCTCAATAATACAAGATATGTGTGTTGAAATGGAGAAAAATGAAGAGCTTGCAAACAAATTTGCAATCTTACTAACATATTTCAAGAAGAACTTCTATGTTAACAGTACATATCGTTCAGAAACAGAAAAATATATTTCATCTGCCACAACACAATTAGATAACTTATTAAGACATCCTGGCATAAAAAATATATTATGTAATAGAACAAATAATATTAACTTTGATAATGCATTAGCAAATGGTGAATTCACATTCTTATGTACAAGACGTGGTGATTTAGGTCAATCTGCACACACAGCATTTGGTCTATTCTTCCTATTATCAATGCAATATGCAGTATTAAGAAGACCTGGTATTGAAGCAACAAGAATTCCACACTTCCTATATATTGATGAATTTTCAGATTTCGTATCAGGTTCAACAGAGCCAATCTTTACATTATATAGAAAGTATAGAGTTGGAACTGTTATATCAGTACAAAACCTAGATCAGCTAAATGCTGAAAACAAAAAATATAGAAAAACAATTATTGCAAACTGTGCTCATAAAATAGTATTTGGAAACAACGAGCCAGAAGATAATGACTGGTGGTCAAAAGAGCTTGGAGAGAAATCAGAGTTCACCTACTCTAGAAATTATGAAACTGAAAAAGGTAAATATTCTGATAACTTAAATGGTATAAAATATGATAAAAAGCCAAACTTCAAGCCAGGAAAAGTACAATCTATTAAGTTTAAAGAGTGTATCTATAAATTACGTAATGGTAGTGGAAAAAATATTGTTGGTATTGGTAAATTAAACTTTATTGAATCAAAATATAAAGAACAACAAAAAGAAACACAATTTAACTTTGGTAAATATACTGGTGGTGCAGCATCAGAAGAAAAAGAAGATAAGAAAAAGAAAACTAAAAAGAGAATCCCAACTTTCGTAAACGATGATGGCTCAGAAGCAGAATTAGATCCAATACGTTCAAACGATGTAAATGCTACTATATTTGGTTCACCGGAAGAAGGAACAGCAATAATAAATAATCCGCATTCTAAGAAAAATAATTAAAAAATTAAGATCTATACAATTAATGTATAGATCTTTTTTTATCTAATTTTTAATCTAATAATTTAATTTTTGTACTTTTCATTTTAAACTTGCCATTTTCTTCATTCTTTACGAATTCAACAAGTGACTCATCTAGGCTTTCATCATTTTGTTTTAAATCTGTTGTATAATATAGCTTAATTTTATCAATCTGGACATTATTTAAAACTATTGTTTTAAAAGCTTCTGCAACGTGCTTATCATCTTCACAAACTATTATAAGCTGTGGCACACTTTGGAATCCAGAATCATTTGGTACGAAATTATTATAAAAATCTTTGTAGAAAGTCATTTTATCAACTAACTTCTTTTCCCAATCATCTTCTCTTCTAACAACCTCGAAAATAAAATCTAGGGATTTGTCATTCTTTGTTAATTTTATGCTACCACCTGTAGCTTTAAATGTTTTTCCTAAAGTTTTAGCTGTAATTGATGGCTTTGGTGTATAACTATCAAAAGCCTTAACTTTTCTTAAATATGCAATTATAATTTGATTTCCTGCAAGTCTTTTCTTTATCATGGCAACTGGCTTTGTGTTATCAGTTGGTTGCCACTTACATTCCTCTCCTCTTGAGTTTAATAAGTATTTTCCCATCTTTTCTAAGCAATAAATTCTATATATGCCTTTTCCATCATCTGAATTAAAATAATATCTAGTTAATATCTTTGTTTTAACAAGTTGATCCAATTTTCCATTTAATTTATCTTGAGTTTTTGGATCAAATCCATTTATTTCCAATAATTGAAATAATTGTCTTGACGTTATAAATTCAAATTCATTTACAAGTGATAAAATCTTGAAATGCAATTCATTTATGTGTCCTAAATTAATTCTTTGAACTATTTGATTCATTGAGACATATCCATCTTTTCCATCAAATACTTTTATCTCACCTTCCCTAATTGCAAAAGGCGATGTTAATGCTTTAATTTCATTATCTTCTACCAATTTTAATACCTCCTAGACTATATAATTATCAACTTTATTTTCTTTTTCTCTGGTATAATTTTCTTTACATATACTTTTACATTTTGGCCATACTCTATTCCATCTTTATATTCGGCAAGACCCACAAGATTTGGTTTTAGCTCTATAAATATTCCATTTTTAGATTTCTCAACCTCTCTTGCTTTACCTATAATTGTAGAGCCAACCTCAATGTCTTTAACATTATCTTCCCAAGTTCCTAAGAGCTCTTTATATGTTAAGATAATTCTATTTTCGCTCTTATCTATGGATTTTACCATAACATTTATCTTTTGTCCAACTCTTATTCGCTCTTTTGGCGTTTTTATTCTCGCAACTGATATATCCTCTATATGTAATAAACCTACAACTCCACCGCCTATTTCAACAAAAGCTCCATATGGCTGTATGCTCTTAACAATACCTTTTAGAATATTTCCCTCTGAAACTTCATCTTTAATCCACGACATAGCTTCTTTTTCCACATCTTTTCTAGACAATATATAATTGTTCGATTCATCAATTCCTTTTACTTTAAATTGAACATATTTATTAACTTTGCTCGTACTAACATTTGTTTTAAAATTTTCTAAACTATCTCCCGTATTTGTTTCAATCTCATTTCTTTTTATTATTCCAAATCGATTATCATCAAATTTAACATATAGATTATAATTATCATCACAATTTTCAACTTTAGCCTCAAGTGTTTCTTGAGTTTTTATAGCATCATTAAGTACGTTTTCGCCAATATTTTTCTTATCAACATACCATCCTTCAGGAAAGAATTTTTGATATTTCATATTCAATTTCTCCTTATCTTTTGTATTTACATCATTATATAATTATTTTTTTCGTTTTACAAGAGCAAAAATTTATACTAAAGTAAAGATTTAACTTCCTTATCTGATAAGTATCTCCACTCGCCTATTTTCATATCTTTAACGCTAATATTCCCTATTTTTGCTCTATGTAAAGCAATAACTTTTTTTCCAATTGCCTCACACATTTTTCTAACTTCTCTGTTTTTTCCTTCATGAATTGTAATTTGAACTCTTGAGATATTCTTTTCTTCATCCGTTTTTAATATTTTAGCTTTTGCTTCAGCTGTTATATAATCATCAATTTGCAATCCTTTTTCTATTTTTTCTATATCAGAGCTATCCACAATACCTCTTACTGTTGCATTATATGTTTTTTCTACCTCATGTTTTGGATGTGTAACTTTGTATATAAAATCTCCATCATTAGTTAGAATAATAGCTCCTGATGTATACATATCTAATCTTCCAACCGGTAGCAATTTCTCCGGAACGTTTTTTATTAAATCAATAACTGTAGGTCTATCAAATTGCTCTTTTACCGTGGTAACATATCCAACTGGTTTATTTAAAAGTACATATTTAAATTCGCTTACTTGCTCCACTTTCTTGCCATTTACATATACTATATCTTTTTCAGAATCAATTTTAAATCCTAATTCAGTTATAGTTTCATTATTTACAGTAACCTTACCTTCGATAATCAACTCTTCAGCTTTTCTTCTTGAGCAAATACCTGCATTAGCAATATATTTTTGTAACCTCATGTTTGGCATTAGCTTACCTCCATTCTTTTATCACATATATCTATAACATTTTTAAAATACTCTGGTAAATCCGCTTCCAGATGTAATTTTTTTCCTGTTATAGGATGTTCAAAATCAAGGCTTTTTGCATGCAACATTTGACCTTTAACACCAAATTCATTTTTTCCGTTAGAATATACTTCATCACCAATAACCGGATGACCAATTTCAGCCATATGTACTCTTATTTGATGAGTTCTTCCAGTATCGATTTTTATATCTAATAAAGTATAGTTATCATATCTCCTAAGAACCTTAAAATGTGTTACCGCTTCTTTTCCATTTTTATCAACAGCCATCTTTTTTCTGTCTTTCTTACTTCTTCCAATTGGCATATTGATTGTTGCCTCATCTTCTTTAATTATTCCTCTAACTAAAGCAATATATCTCTTATTAACTTTTCTATCTTTTATTTGCTCACTCATACTGATGTGCGCTTTATCATTTTTAGCAATAATTAATAAACCAGAAGTATCCTTATCCAATCTGTGAACAATACCGGGTCTCTTTTCCCCACCTATACCAGATAAAGAATCCTTACAAATATTCATTATTGCATTTACAAGGGTTCCATCTGGATTACCATTTGCAGGATGTACAACAAGCCCTTTTGGCTTATTAACAACAATGATATCTTCATCTTCATACACTATCTCAACAGGAATATCCTGAGCCTCAATCTTAGCTTCCTTTACTTCAGGAATATCTATCTCAATGATATCCCCTTTTTTTACCTTATATGAACCCTTTTTTACAGCACTATTTACCGTTATATTCCCGTCACCAAGTAATCTTTTAACGCTCTCTCTTGATAACTCCGTATCTTTTGTTGATATATAAGAATCCAATCTTATATCGTCATTTTCATCAACGATTATTCTTATCAATATCACCACTCCTATTATCAATAAAAAATGAAATTCCAATAATTATTACGCCACATACCACATATATATCGGCTATATTAAATATAGGAAAGTTTATAATTTTTCCAAAATCTATAAAATCAACAACGTATGATCTAAAAGCTCTATCAATAAAATTTCCTATTCCACCTGAAATTAGCATTGCAATACCAACTGATTGCAACTTGCTTAATTTATCAAACTTTTTAAAAACGGCTATAACAATTATTGCAAGAATAATCAAAGTGACTATTGAAAATAGACGTACATGCCCACTTGCAAAACCAAAAGCTATTCCCCTATTTTCGCAATACGTAAAATCTAAAACACCACGTATTACTTCTTTTGGAAAACTTTCCTTATTACTTACAATAATTGCTTTAGTAATTTGATCTATAACTAATAATATCTTAATTAATATAAAAAATTTAATTTGTTTTGATTTCATTTTAAACATTTTCTTTCTCAAAAATTTTAAAGAATCCGTCATTGTATATTAATTTGTAATTGCTATCTTTAGCTATTAAGGTGCTTAACTTCGAATTCCAAAGTGTCATTACATGTGTAATTTTATACTGTTCAAATTTTTGCTCATAGTCAGTTGACAAATTAGATATATCAATAAAATCTGAAAATACATCTTTTCCATAGTACTTTCCACTTTTAGTTCTTATTCCATTAAATTCTGGTGCATATAAATCAGCTCTTGAATCGATAAATACTGGTATTCCAGAGAATAGTAGATAACTTCCATAATTATACTCATTATATAATCTAAGATTTTCTTTACCTACCTTTGGAATAATTTCTTCATTTATATAATTAGCAGCTTCAACCGGATACAAGTTTTTATTTATATAAACATCCTTTTTCTTATCTAAGAAATTACAAAAAGATATAGTTATAATACAAAAGATAAAAACATATGGAACAAGTATACTTGAAAATTTAGCAGCAAGCTTTAAATCACCATTTTCATATTTTTTTAGTTTCATCTTTATGTTTTCTATTATTCCACAAATCAATCTTGCAAATATAAAGTTTCCAATTAAAACTAACATTGAAACCTGTCTCTGTGAATAAAAGCTCAAAACTATAAGTCCCATCAACATGAAGAAATCTCTAACTCTAATCTTAACTTTAGAAAAAATTAAAATGCCAAACACAGCTGCAAATACTACTATCATATCCGAATTTTTTACTAAAGTAAGTGGTAAATGTTCACTAATATTTTGCGTTGTATTTCCAATACTTGT
Organism: Clostridia bacterium; assembly: GCA_017515985.1. Taxonomy (GTDB): domain Bacteria; phylum Bacillota; class Clostridia; order TANB77; family CAG-508; genus CAG-492. The sequence continues at coordinate 91,989 of JAFWDV010000012.1, read as the reverse complement.
TTTTATTAAGTAGGTATATGGAGTGTCTTTTATAGGCGTCAATAATCCCGTAAAAATGCATATTACAAAAATTAAAATCAACCATTTTACATTTTTTTCTTTATTAACTTCAAGCTTATTTGTCTTATTTAAATTCTCAACAACCTTTTTATTGTGTTTTTCATCTAATTTTCTAACTTTATTTTTCTCTATATTGTATTGCATTTTCCCAATTTTTTTCTTCTTGAAATGCAATTTAATTTTTTTAGCAAATGTTTCATAATTTGCCGTTGCCAAGCCAACGCATATGTATTCAGCTATATAAGGTAAATACAAAACAAAATAGAATGGCCATACAGCACAATGTAAATTAGCAATTAGAATTGGAATGATAACTAAAAGGAATGCATATCGAAGTTTCTTCGTTTTTAAAAATTGCTCTATACCAAATATTGTTAATATAAAAAGTATAAAAGTTGCAAGCTGAGCTCTCGCAGCTATAAAATTCCTTAAGCAATATAATGTTCCAATCGTAACAAAAAGAGATACTATCTTTCCGTTATTTAACTTTCTATTTACAAAATAAATCAATAATGCCATTATAACAGCTAAAATACAGGTGGCAACATACACTCCGTCAAAGTTCCACACACTATATATCTTATATGTTAGAAAATCATACAACCAATGTGGATACGTGTACGGTAAATTATGGTATGAGAAGTGATCCTCCATATCCAACCCTTTATTCCATGGCAATAAATCCGAAACTTTTTCTGTGTTTTTTTCAATTAATTCTCCTATTTTAATTGTATAAAAAGTATCGTTTTGCAACGTTTTTGGTGTTAACGAAAATGCAAATCCTGCAATACAAACTACACATAAAATACTTATTATTATTTTTAATACTTTTTCTATCTTTTGATTCATAATAAACTCCTTACTCAATTATGTCACAATTATATCAAGTTAGATTATATTTGGCAATAAAATATGCGTCAATTACTCAATATAATTTACTGAAAATTTTATTTGATTTGCATAAACTAGTGTGCTATTATTGATACTATAAATGAAAGGATAAACATATGGATAATGAAGTTTTTGCTCGAGTTCATTCATTCGATACTTTTGGCGCAGTTGATGGACCTGGAATAAGATTTATAATTTTTATGCAGGGATGCGCATTACGTTGCAAGTATTGCCAAAATCGCGATACTTGGAATTGCAATGCTGGAACTATGTATTCAGTTAGTGAACTCGTTGAAAAGGTTTTAAGATATAAAAATTATTTTTTATCATCTGGTGGTGGCGTTACTGTAAGTGGCGGAGAGCCTCTTTTGCAACAAGATTTTCTAATTGAATTTTTTAAAGAGTTAAAAAAGTACGGAATATCTACGGCAATTGATACATCAGGGATGTTTCAAATTACACCTAAGTTAGAAGAATTAATTAAATATACTGATTTATTTTTATTAGATATAAAATCAATAAATGATGAAATGTGTCAAAATATAACTGGATTTTCAAATAAATTAGAACTTAATTTTGCCAATTATTTATCACAAAATGGTAAGAAAATATGGATAAGGCATGTTTTAGTTCCTGGATACACAGATAGCGAAAAAGATTTATTAAAACTTAAGAGTTTTCTTGCAAGCTTAAATACAGTTGAAAAAATAGATATTTTGCCATACCACGACCTTGGAAAGTTCAAATGGGAAAACCTTAATCAAATATATCCTCTTGAAAATATTAGAACTGCCAATGAAGATGATGTAAAAAAAGCAAAGCTAATATTAGGTCTCTGACATTTTTGATTTTTTTAAAACTAAAAAAACTGTAGTTTCTAATTTCTAGAATACTACAGTTTTTATCTTTATTAGTCTTGAGTATATGGTAACATTGCAATTTGTCTGCATCTTTTTACTGCTAAAGTAATATCTCTTTGATGCTTTGCACATGCTCCAGTAGCTCTTCTTGGTAATATTTTACCTCTTTCATTTATGAATTTCTTTAATTGCTCTGGATTTTTATAATCTAACTCAAAGTTCTTATCTTTGCATAATGGGCAAAGTTTCTTTCTCTTTTTGAACTTTGGATTGAAATCATCATCATTATTGTTATTTCTGTTATTTCTTCTATTATTTTTCTTATCAGCCATTTTATTTTTTCCCCCCTATCTAAATTTAATTAAAATGGTAGGTCATCTCCTGAAAATGTTTCAAAGTCTGAATTTTCACTAGCTCCAGCAGCTGATTGTGGCATAGCACCAAATGTAGCATCAAAGCTTCCATTTCCCCCTTCGCCATCTCTTTTGCTATCTGCAAAGTATGCTTCTTCAGCAATTACTTCTGTTACATAGTGTTTTTGACCTTGTTCATCATCCCAGTTTCTAGTTTGGATTCTTCCAATAACTCCAACTTGTTGACCTTTTTTAAAATATTTACTACAAAATTCACCAGTTTTGCTCCAAGCAACTACATTTATAAAGTCTGCTTGTCTTTCCTCACCTGGACGAGCAAATCTCCTGTTTACTGCTAATGAAAATGAAGCAACCAATGTGTTGTTAGTTTGAGTATATCTAACCTCAGGGTCTCTTGTTAATCTTCCCATTAATATAACTTTGTTCATATTTTCACCATTACTTTAGTATTTCTAAAGTCCTTCTATTAATCTTGTTTAATTGTCATGAATTTTATAATTTCATCTGTTATTCTGTAGTTTCTTTCAAGCTCTGTAATTAGATTTGGATTAGCTTCAAAATAAAATACTGCATAAAATCCTTCATTGAATTTCTTAACATCATAAGCTAATGTTTTCTTACCTAATTCATCAACTTTTTCTACTTTTCCGTCAGTATTAATTATGTCTGTGAATTTAGATATTAAAGCTTTAATGCCTTCTTCTTCAACATTTGGATTAATAATGACAACACTCTCGTATTTATTCATTATTCTCTTCACCTCCTTATGGATATAAAACCTACATTTTTCATGTAAGTAAGGAAATAATAGCTAAATGCTATTTTTCTCAACGCGTCCATTCTACCACATTTTCCCAATAAAATCAATACTAATTTGACAATATTTGTTGACAAAATTCTACAAAATAGTATATTATATGTATTATGTAAAAGAAAATGAAAGGAGATTTTCATATGTTAAAAGAGTTTAAAGAGTTTATTTCAAAAGGCAACGTAATGGACATGGCTATTGGTGTTATTATAGCTAATGCCTTTGCTGCAATTGTAAAAGCATTTACAGAATGTTTTATTCAACCACTATTAGGATTAATTGGAGGAGCTGAGGTTCATGGAACAATTCCTCTTGGAAATTCAGGACAATCAATTGATTATGGTACATTTATAACAGCAGTTATCAACTTCTTAATTGTTGCATTAATCCTATTTTTAATGATAAAAGCTTTCAATGTTGCTAATAAGAGAAGTAGAGAAAGATTAGAAAAATTAAGTGCAAAAATACCTAGGAAAGGTAAAAAAGCTGATAAAGAGGAAGTTGCTGCTGAGCCAGAAACAAAACTTTGCCCATTCTGTTTAACAGAAATTCCATTCAAAGCAACAAGATGTCCTCATTGTACATCAGAAATAAAGGATAAAGAATAATATAAAGAAGCTATTTGCTATAAAGTAAATAGCTTCTTATTTTTATGTCAATTACCAAAATCTTTTTTTAAAATTTTTTTCACTTATCTTTTTACATTTTTTCAATACTTTTGGAAATACTATTTTTGAATTTATTTTTTCTGTTGCAAAAGCCACAGAATTATTTTTTTCGTTAAACTAAAATGAGTACAGAAAACAGAAATACAATAAATATTTTATTATACACTGATAATTTATAAGTTCGGCGTGTCCGAATATTTTTTGACTTAAGAGGAGGCTATCATGGAATTTGAACAATGGAAAAATTTTAATACCAATGGTAATTGGACAAAAGAAATTGACGTTCGAGATTTTATTCAAAGAAACTATACTCCATATGAAGGAGATGATTCATTTCTAGCAAATGCAACTCCAAAAACAGAAAAGCTTTGGAAAAAAGTTTTAGATTTATATGAAAAAGAAAGAAAAAATGGCGGAGTTTTAGATGCTGATACAAAAACTCCATCTACTATAAATGGCTATGATGCTGGATATATCGATAAAAATTTAGAAGAAATTGTAGGTCTTCAAACTGATGCTCCACTAAAAAGAGCAATCATGCCAAACGGTGGTATTCGTATTGTTGAAAAGTCTTGCGAAGCATATGGCTTAAAACTAGATGAAGAAACCTCTAGAGTATATCATTCATTAAGAAGAACTCATAATGACGGTGTTTTTGCCGTATATACACCAGATATAAGGGCAGCGCGTAGCTCTCACCTATTAACTGGTTTGCCAGATGGATATGGACGTGGAAGAATAATTGGTGATTACAGAAGAATTGCTTTATATGGTATAGATAAAATAATTGAAGAAAAGAAAAAAGATTTAGAAACATATGATGTAGATGAATTCACTTCAGATGTTATAAGAGCACGCGAAGAAATGTATGATCAACTAGTTGCACTTGATGATTTGAAAAAAATGGCTGCAAAATATGAATGTGATATTTCAAAACCTGCAGCAAACGCAAAAGAAGCTATTCAATGGCTATACTTTGGATATCTTGGAGCAGTTAAAGATCAAAATGGTGCAGCAATGAGTATTGGAAGAACTTCAACATTTCTTGACATTTATATCGAAAGAGATCTAAAAAATGGCACATTAACAGAAGAACTTGCTCAAGAATTAATGGATCATTTTGTAATGAAATTAAGACTCGTTAGATTCTTACGTGCACCTGAATACAACGAATTATTTAGCGGTGACCCTGTGTGGGTAACTGAAAGTATTGGTGGTATGGGCGTTGATGGTAGAACTATGGTAACAAAGAATTCATTTAGAGTTTTACACACATTACAAACACTTGGCCCTGCTCCTGAACCAAATCTTACAGTTCTTTGGTCAAAGAATCTACCAAAAGGATTTAAAGATTTTTGTGCTAAAACTTCAATTGAAACATCTGCAATTCAATATGAAAACGATGATATGATGAGAGCATCTCTAGGCGACGATTACGGCATAGCTTGCTGCGTTTCTCCTATGAGAATAGGTAAACAAATGCAGTTCTTTGGTGCAAGAGCAAATTTAGCAAAAACCTTACTTTATGCTATAAATGGTGGAAAAGACGAGAACTCTGGAAAACAAGTTGGACCAAAAACTGTACCAATAACTTCAGAGTATTTAGATTATGATGAAGTAATGGAAAAATTTGATGCAATGATGGAATATGTTGCAAAAATTTATATAAAAGCACTAAATGCAATTCACTATATGCACGATAAATATTCATATGAAGCACTTGAGTTTGCTCTACATGATAAAAATATCTATAGAACAATGGCATGCGGAATTGCCGGATTATCAGTTGTAGCAGATTCCTTATCAGCAATAAAATATGCAAAAGTAAAAACTATAAGAAACAAAGACGGTTTAGTAATTGATTATGAAGTAGAAGGTGATTTTCCAAAGTACGGAAATGATGACGACAGAGTTGATTCTATTGCGATAGATGTAATAAAAGCATTCCTACGCAAACTTCAAAAACATCAAATATACAGAAATGCAACCCCTACCCTATCTATTTTAACGATTACATCAAACGTTGTTTATGGAAAAAATACAGGAAGCACTCCTGATGGTAGAGAAGCTGGAGTTCCATTTGGTCCTGGAGCCAACCCACTATATGGAAGAGATACAAATGGAGCAGTTGCCGTAATGAACACAATAGCAAAGCTTCCATTCGAATATGCATCAGATGGTATTTCATACACATTTGCAATCACACCAAAAACTCTTGGTACAGATGAAAATATGCAAAAAAATAATCTAGTATCATTACTAGACGGATATTTTTTACAAACAGGACATCATATAAATGTTAACGTATTTAATCGTGAATTACTTGAAGATGCAATGGAACACCCAGAAAAATATCCACAACTTACAATACGAGTATCAGGATACGCTGTTAACTTCGTAAAATTAACAAGAGAGCAACAAATTGATGTTATAAATAGAACAATTCATGAAAAAATATAAAAATAGCGTGAGGCGATTATTAGTCGCCCCACGTTTTGTTTTGATTTGGTTATTCCATGCGGAATACCTTTTCAGACTTGTTCGGCTCGATTCGTGCGATGTCGGAATCCGTGTCACTTACCAGTGTATAACCAACACATACGTATTTGTATACAGGGATAAGTTTGCTTTCTCCGCTGAGAAGCTCCATAAAACCAACATATCTTCTCGCTCCGGACAAATTGTTGCCGTGTTTTACCTCATACATGACGCTCTGACGATATGCATCGTACATCTCAAGGCTGAAGCCTCTACGCACAAGTGCATTCCATTCAGTATTCAGCTTGCTAATAACACACTTAAGGCTATTGTAGCTCTGAAAAACCATGTACTTAAAATCCGGCCGGTTCGAAACAGGGTACGATCTTGCCTCTTCCTGATTGTGGAAAAGCACCATAGAAATGCAGTAAATTTTATCTTCCCAATCAGTGAGATTCTCGGAATCAGTGCGAACATGCTCGAGCTTTCCGCCTTTACCTATCTTAACAGTGAGCGGTCTAGCATTTGCCAGCGAATCATCAAGAAGTTTTTCAAGCTCCTTGTACATTTCATTGATGCAAGCGTACTCATCTGCTGCGATGGACTGATTCTGAAAAGTGTTCAAGCTAAGATACAGGCCTGCCTCCGCAATGGCTTTAACATTTCTGATAACGTTCCAGTCATTCTCGTTCACACAAGAAATGACACGAATACACGTATCAAAAAAGTGTTCCACCAGGGGGCTAATGTCTTTCGACCCGCCTACATCGTACTCCACTTTCCCCTCGTACCGCTCCTGGAAATTTTTGATTTCCTCAAGAGCACGATTTCTTTCGTCTGTCATATCAAAACCTCCTTTGTTAGAATTTGCTCTCATAAGTAAATTGAATAAACCAATTATACTTAATAGAGCATTGTTTGGTTTGCTACGACATAGCACGCATTATATCATGGATTACATAATTTTACAATATTTTTACTTACAAATATTTTGATTCGATACACATAAATAAAAAATAGAGCACACAAAAAAGTTTAAGTGTGCTCTTCACTATTACTCTTCCCCGCTTTCAGCGAATTGGAGTCTATCGTTAGAATCACCAAGCAATAGAATTTCTTCGCTTTTTTCGATTTTGCATAACTTTATATATGCAAAAATACTCATTGGTAGAAAAATAATAATTATTCCTATTAAGCCTAGTTGCAAATTGATATTTCCTAAATAGTTAATGATGTACACCAAAGGAACATACAAAAGTCTTGCTCCTGTTGATGCAATAGATAATACACTTGTCTGAACTTCATCTCTGGTAGATTCCTGAAGTGGTGTTACCAAACTACCCTCTATGAAACCATGAACAAATCCATTTAATGCAAATAACCAAACCGTTACTATATTTGTATTAATTACTATAATAGCAATCCACAAAAATTCCATTAACATTGGTATTGCAAATTTATACTTGTTCTTTAGATGAATCGTTTTTTCAGAAATTTTACTTCCAACAATCTGCATAACGTAGTTAATTACCCAACCTAAACTTACAATCTCCATTGGCACACCAACAATCATTAAAAGTGGTGTAAATATCCAAATTTGAGCATGAGTAACTTCCTTCCCCAAAATGTAACTGAACAAATATGTTTTAACCTTAGAATCTTTTACGATTTCTCTAATATTTATCAACATATCTTTTACAGGATTTTTATGTCTTACACTAATATTATTATCAAAATCCTTGATTCCTATCGCCATGATTCCACCAATAATATATGGTACAAATGAAGCTCCTATTGCTAAACGCAAATTTATTTTTGCTATAAAACCACCAAGTATAACAACTATTAGCAAAGATATATATCTAGCCGTAAATATAGCTAAATTTTTCTTTTTGAATAATTCTCCACTAGGATCTATTTTATTGCAATTATATTTGATAAAGCTTTGGTCAACTCCATTTGTCATAGCCATAAAAAAGCCAAGTAAGATTTCAGATAATATTGCCATATACATATTTTTAGAAAATGCATAAAGCAAAAATGCAAGTGCCACTCCTACATCTCCAATTACGTTTAATGCTTTTCTATTGAAACGATCAGCTATATATCCCATTGGAATATCTAAAGCAACCATTACAATAGTAAACATCATCTGCGTAAAACCAATGTCTGTTTGACTCATTCCAATTGAATTCCAAAAGACAGTCATTATAGGAACAGAAAAACCTGCACCTATAGATGATAGGATTGTTTCCCAAACTATTAATTTAAGATTTCGTTCAAACCTGCTTTTTTCATTACTCTTGTGCAACATATTTCTACTCCTTTCAAAAATACCGGTACGTGTGCACTGTTTGCGAAGCTTTTGCTTTATAGGAAATTTCAAAGGAATTTCCTATAATACAAAAAAGCTCATAAAGTTGTCTTCTTAAGACTCCTTTATGAGCTATAATTCTCAGTTTAAAGTGTACCAGTTTTGCAACTAGCTGTGCAGCTCCCCTTTTTTTTGGGTATGCACACTCTTAATATGTTTCTTATTGTAGCATGAATTTTTATTTCTGTCAACGCTTATGTAAACTTTTTTACAGATTTTTATTTTAAAAAAATTTTTTAAATTATATTGACAAAGAACTCTTGTTCGTATATACTTACTTTATACCAAAAATATGTTCGTTTTAAGGAGGTAATCATATGAAGCTAAAAGTTGTTAATAAGAAAAGATTTTTAAGAGGTACTATCATACTGTTTGTTGTAATGTTCTTTTTCGTATTTAATATAAAAAATAAATCATTATCAGAAGGAATTCAAAACTATAAAACAATTACCGTTACAAATGGTGATACTCTATGGAGTATTGCCCAATACGAACAATCTGAAAATGACTATTACAAAGATACAGATATTAGAGAAATTATTTATAATATAAAATCGTTAAACAATCTAAAATCAAGCAACTTATCAGTTAATCAAAATTTAAAGATTCCAGTTAATATATAAAAAATATGTACAAAAAATAGGCAAATCAATATGATTTACCTATTTTTGTACACAAAGAAACGATATTAGTCTTTGTATTTTACATAGTATGAAGTTTCTTGATTCTTTACATTTAGTACCTGTGCTTCTAGTCCATCGCTTCCATGGTCTACAAGTATCCATACCATATGCCAATCTTCGCCAGTGATATTTGTACTGCTTTTATCTGTTCCATCAGATATTATTTTTGATGGTGTGAAAATAATTGTGTATATATTATTTTCGCTTACCTTACCTGAGTTATTAGCTATCATTCTATTGTAATTATCTTCACTTAACCCAACAGCCTTAATACCTTCTTTTCCAGTCATTATTCTAGTTTTTCCATACCAATAATTATCATTTAAATCTTTTTGTGATTTATACCACCAAAATTCATTATTTTTAAATACCCAATAGCTGTCTGAACTACTTAATACTTTCCACTCTCCGTTTATGTCTTTTCTCATACCTGATGCGCCTTGTCTTGAACTTGAATATCTATTCCAATTTGACATTGCATCTAAATAACTTGCCATTTCATTATCATATTTTTTAGTTATATTAATAGTTCTTAATATATCCATAATTTTACTATCATCTTTACTTGAACTATTAGTTGTATCAGACATAAGTGAGATAACTATATTATTACTTTTGCTTACTATCAAATATAAATTTCCTGTTCTATTATTTGAAGAATCCTTGTAGTTCATATATGCATAACTAATATCATCTTTTAAATTTCTAAACGAGTAACTTCCACCAGAAACTATATAACTTCCCTTGTTCCAATTATTAGAAAATTCATCATATAATTTCTTTTGACCAGAATAATTTGAAAAATCTATATTTAATGATTTTTCAAATTCTGAAAGTGAACTTACTCCCATTGGGACCAAATACAATTCTCTTTTATATGTAAGAGCGTCCGTTTTTTTGTTATCAGTGCTCAAAGCTTCATATTTTTCCCATTCTGAATTATACTTTAAATCATAACCTTCACCATAAAAAGTATTAATTTGATTTTCTCTATTAATTTCTTGATTTAGGTTATTCAAAATTTTCTTAGTATCAATACCACATCCTGTTAATGTAACAAGCATAGTACATATAAAAATAATTCCAAAAATTCTAAAAACATTTTTTTTCATTTATTTTCCTCCTCTTTCGGAATATTTTATATTAATTGAAGAAAAATGTCAACTGAACCCAAATATATGGTCCATTACTTACAAGTTTTAATATAGTTTTAGTTATTCATTGATTCAACAACTCTTGGTAGCTCTTCTATTAAATTTATATAATGCTCTGTTTCTAGATTATTCCCAAATCCATATCTCGCTTGAATAAATGGAATATTTGCCATTTGCGCCGCTTCCATATCTTTTTTCGTATCTCCAACATAAACAGCCTTTTCTATGTTATAGTCTGACATGATTTTACTTATACCATCTGCCTTTGATATATTTAATTCGCTGGCTGCAATATAATCAACAAAGTATTTAGCCAATCCAGAGGTATCTAAAAATACTTCAATGTATTCTTTATGTCCTGTATTACTTACAATAAATAACTGATATTTAGTAATTAATTGCTTTAAAACTTCTTCTAAATTTTGATATATTTTTCCCCCATGCTCTTTTATATTTCTTATATTTTCTTTTGATATTTCTTCCATAAGCACCAATGATTTTTCAAGCTCCATAAATGGAAAATATACTTTTGCTGCTTCAACTCTATTTAAACCAAATACACTACGAATTGTGTTTATACTTATTTCTTTTTGTCCATTTCTTTTTGCAACTTCATTTACACTTTTATATGTTTCATTTGTTACTTCCCATAAAGTTCCATCTAAGTCAAAAAGTATAGCATTAAAATTCATCTTCTTTTAAATCTCCTTTCAGAATATTTCTTATTTGTTTTCATCATATCACAAAATCTTTTTTGTAAAAATACTTTTTACCTATAAGAATTGTTTTTATCTTTGAGTAATAAAAAAAATCAACCATTTTACTGATTGATTTTTGTTTTATCTATTCCTTTAGTTAGAATAGAGTCACTATGGTTGGGCTAGCTAGATTCGAACTAGCGCATGTCAGAGTCAAAGTCTGATGCCTTACCGCTTGGCTATAGCCCAATATATAAAGTTATATAGTAACTGCATTAATTATTATGGGGTGGAAGATGGGACTCGAACCCACGGTCTTCAGTGCCACAAACTGACGCGTTAACCAACTACGCTACATCCACCATCTTGCACTTAATCAATGCAGTTACTATTGTACTATTTATAATTTGTTTTGTCAATACATGAGTTAATATTTTTTAGCTCAAACTCCATTATTTTATTATAAAAAAGTTATATTGAAGGCTCTAAATCACCTTGTGTTGGAGCTCGTCTTGTCTGTGTATCCATAGTATGACCCTTCTCTGCTTCAATCAATTTAGTAAGAGCAGTCTCCAAGCCACTTATTGCTGCCTGTTGCGCATCTTGAATTGCTTTTTCTGTAAAACTTTTTGCGTTTTCTACTCCTTCTTTTATGTTTTCGCCAGTTCTTTCAGCAAATGTTGTAAGCATTTCTGACGCTCTTGTCATTGCATCTGCTAAATTCTTTTCATCCTTATGTTTTCCAATACCAAGTTTTGCCCTGATTGCCCCTATAGCTCTCATAAATCTATTTTGTTTTACTGGTAAATTCTGCTTTTCTCCTTTGAATACTGCCTTAATTTCTCGTTTTAATTCACCAAATCTCATCTTTGCATTTTTTCTTTTGTCTTTGCTTACTTTCATTGCTTGTTTTTCTTCTTTTATTGTTTGCTTCAATGGATCAATAGATTCTTTAGCTTTTTTATATATACTAACATTTTCTCTTGTTTCAAGTACAGCAATCTCAGCCTTTTTTTGCTCAATTTTTTCTTGTATATCTGCTCTCTTTAATTCATCCGTTTCAATTGTAAGCTGGTACTCAAGATTTTCAATCATCTTATTAGTACCTATATATAACTGTACATCAGGCTCTTTTTTATAAAGTTGCACTTCCAATTTACGAGCACCTAGTTTTGCTCTAGCATCATCTAAATTTAAATAGTGTTGACTTTCTTCGTTAGCAAGCTCTTGATCAAGGTCTTCATATGCACCTAGCGCCGATTCCAAATCACTACGCATATCTGCATTTATTTTTTGCATACCTTTTTTTGTTCTTAAATACTCTTCACTACTATTTTCCATAGATTCTTCTATATCTTCTTTTAGCTCCTTACATCTCGTAACTAATGCAGCAATTTCAGCTTTTCTTTTCTCTCTTTTTATTGTCATTAGCTCTTTTACAAGAGCTACTAATTTAGCTCCTTGCTCGCCACTCATTCCAATATCTTCTTGCTCAGGCTCTCTTTCTACTGTTGCAGGCTCTATATCTGATGCCTCACTACCTTGTTCCAAATTCTCAGAAACATTTTTTTGTACTTTGCTTATATCTTGTTTTTGTTGCTCTTCAATAATGCTTTTTCTTTGCTTTTCAACCAATTTGAATATCTCAGTTAATTCTGCACTCCCTAATTGAGCTGAACTTAATTGCTCAATAACATTATCATTATTCTCCTTGCAATGCTGTATAAAAAAAGCATCTGGCTCCATGCCTATTTTTCCCTGACGTAAACGATTCCACTCGTTAATTACTCTAGTAATTTCATTAACATTCGATTCAATAATTCCAATATTCCTATCAACAAATTCAGGTGCACTTTTAAGATTATATTCTTTTAAAGCTTCTCTAAATGGTTTCATAAGTATCTTTATTCTGTCCATTTTTGTATCATTATCTATGCTTTCATCAAATAGTACAAAATAAAAGTCTCTTTTATGTTTTGCCATTATAGCATTCAACCCAAGTCCACTTTCATCATTTATATACTCATCTAAACTACTAGCCATATTTTTCCTCCTTATCTTTTGTATATTATTTAATTTTCACCTAGCAGCTCTTCTATCTGCTTATTAATTTTTTCTTCTTTTTCTTCTAGGCTCTCTACAATTTTATCAAGCTCTTCTGATGTTGTATTATCCAAATCTATTATTCTTCCATCTATAATAGTAACACCTAGTTTCTTTTGTTCATTTTCCTCCATATAATTTCCTCCTTAGTATCAATCTCTACCTAAAATTATATATATAATAAATATTAAAAGCAATACTTCCTTTTGATTTCTTTTTTACTTTTCTCTAGCCCAAATAACAAGTCTGTAATGATTATCCGTTTGACAAGTAACTAATGAAACCTCTCTTTTACCAGCAGTATCTCTATTAAAATATGAAGTATCCGCTTCTTCCGTCGTATACTTGTTGTATATCTCATATTCAACTCTATTTCCAGTTGCAGTGTCCGTGATATATATAACATCTCCAATATTCATTCTTTTATTACTTCCAAAAAATAATCCGCTTCTATAATTATGACCAACTAAAACCGTATTACCTACTTTATTTAATCCAACACCATACTGAATTGCAATAGAAACTTCAAGTTCATTCATATCAGTCATTTGCTCTAATATTGGATACTGCAAATTAACGCTTGGCATCTCAAGCTTTCCTTCAACTCCATACCCTTTGTATTTTAGTGCATTTGTTGAAATTCCTCTTGTTTTACCATCGCCAGTTTGCTCTTTTATCGCATTTTCTTCATCATATTCATCATCATCAATCTGGTCTATATAATTTTGAAAATCACCTTCCAAGAACTCATCTGAATCGTCATTTATTCTGTTCTTTTCAAGTAATTTATATCCAAGATAACCAATGCCACCAATTATAGCTAAAACCAATACTACTAGCAAAAAAGTTAAAAACTTATCATATGCTCCTTTTTTCATTTTACACTACAATTTCCTTTCTATATTAAACTATCTTATCTCCAAGTTTTCTTCCAGCAATTATATGAAAATGCATATGCATTACTGTTTGCCCTGCATCTTCACCACAATTAGTTATTACTCTAAAACCACTTTTATCTATATTTTCTTTCTTAGCAATCACATTTATTGCACTATAAATTTTAGCAATAATATCATCACCATTTTCAACATCTAATATATTATTATAGTGCTTCTTAGGAACTACTAAAATATGCACTGGTGCCTGCGGATTTAAATCTTTAAAAGCTGCTACGAAATCATCCTCGTACACCATCTCCGTTGGTATTTCTCCATTTGCTAATTTACAAAAAATACAATCTCCCATTTGTAATTCCTCCTCAAACATTTTTAATTTTCAAGTATTGCCTTTATTCTTCTAACTCCTGATGAACTTGATTCCTCTTTCTTTATTTTGAAATGACCAAGCTCTGATGTATTAGAAACATGAGGTCCTCCGCATATTTCAAGAGATACATCACCAATCTTATAAACTGTAACTATATCTGGATAACGCTCTATAAATTCACATTCTGCCCCCATTTTTACAGCATCCTCTTTTGGCATTTCTAATCTTTCAACTGGAATAGCCATTTTAATATATTCATTAACTAAATCTTCAGCCTGTTTCTTTTCTTCATCTGTCATTTTATTGTCGTGTGCAAAATCAAATCTCATTCTCTCAGCAGTAATATTGCTACCTCTTTGATGAACATGTTCACCCAAAACTTTTTTTAGTGCAGCATTTAGTAAGTGTGTTGCAGTATGATATTTAGTTTCCATCTCACCACTTGAAGCAAGACCACCTTTAAATTTCTGTTCAGATCCAGCTCTTGATTTTGCTTGATGCTCTTCGAATTTAGCTTTGAAGCCAGCCATATCAACTGTTAAACCTTGTTCCTTTGCAAGCTCTTCTGTAAGCTCTATTGGGAATCCATAAGTATCATATAACTTGAAGGCAACATCTTTATCTATCTCAGTTGTTTGCATATCCTTAGTAACTTTATCAAACTCTCTTAAACCTTTTTCAAGAGTTCTGTTGAATTTAATTTTTTCATTTTTTAATGATTCAAGTATGAAATTTTTATTTCTATCAAGCTCAGTATAATAATCTTTGTATTGATTAATTACGATATTGGCAATTTGCTCATCCCAATTAGAATCAATATCAATATCTAGTTTTCTAGCATATCTAATTGTTCTTCTTATTAATCTTCTTAATACATAACCTTGATCTTTATTTGATGGAACAATTTTAGCATCATCGCCAAGTAGAATTACTATGGCTCTTATGTGATCAGCAATAATTCTCATTGCTACAGTATACTTTTCATCATCATATTTTTTTCCAGATACTTCTTCTATTTTTGCTATGATATCTGTCCAAATTGATGATTTATAGTTATCTGTTTGGCCTTCTAAAACTGCAACAACTCTTTCTACACCCATACCTGTATCAACATTTTTCTTCTCAAGTGGTGTAAATGTTCCATCTGGATTGTGCATATATTGCATAAATACGTTATTCCAAATTTCAACCCAATTATCATTTTCTGGATCAAATTTTTCTGGAACTTCCTCTTCACTTCTCCAATAGAATATTTCTGTATCAGATCCACAAGGACCTGTTAATTCCATATTTGGCCACCAGTTATCATCAACGCCTAAATATGCTATTCTATCTTTTAGTATTCCTTGCTCAAGCCATATATTAGCTGCTTCTTCATCAGCAGGAACTAATTCATTTCCTTTAAATACTGTTACAGCCAATCTTTCTACTGGAATATTTAAACGCTTTGTTAATAACTCAAAACTCCAAGCAATAGATTCCTTTTTAAAATAATCACCCAAAGACCAATTTCCAAGCATTTCAAAAAATGTATGGTGAGTTTTATCTCCAACTTCGTCTAAATCGTTTGTTCTAAAACACTTTTGAACATCAGCAAGACGTGTTCCTTCTGGATGTGGCAATCCCTTTAAAAATGGAACTAATGGTTGCATACCAGCAGTATTAAATAAAACTGTTGGATCATTCTCTGGAATTATTGGAGCACTTGGTATTATTTTATGACCTTTCTCTTCGAAAAAATTTAAATATATATTTTTTAAGTCTATATTACTCATATTAATCTTCCTCTCTTGGCTGAAAATCTATATTTATCAGCCTTTCAAACTTACGTAATTATATTACAAACTATACATAAAATCAATAGTTATTTAAGTTAAATCATTCATAAAATAGGATATTTGAAAAGCAATTCTACAAAAAGAAAACCTGCCGGGGATAATCCTCGGCAGGCAAACAAAAAGATAAATCACCACTTGCTGTTAACGGCTATGTCGAGATTTCCTGCAGGGCAGTAATCTACAACAATCCCCATTCCAAGTGTTGTGGGAATAAGCGACCCCTTCGGATGAGCATTAAGATCTGGCGATGCAACCATTACATAGCCGTTGTATCGCTGAACTCCATCATCACAGTCTTCGTCGTATCCATCGTAAGAGTACCCCATCAGGTCAAGACACCCATGCAAATCCCACGGATACCATGTTTCTTTGTAACCTGACGGAGTTTCCTTTGCTGGAACAATACCGTCTACCCTATTGAGCTTCTTACCTGTCCATACAAACTCTGTGGTTTCCTCTACCTCAGCTGATGTCTCAGCTGTAGTCTCTTCAGCTGAGGTAGTCATCGCAGTAGTAGCTGTACTGGTCTCTGTGACCTTTGCCACTGCAGTTGTCTGCACCGTTGTCTGAGCTGCAGTTGTTGCTGCTACGACCTCGCTCTCGCGAGCCTGAGTGGAAACTTTCTCTATAGGGTTCTGTGACTTGCTAGTAGGCTGGCTTTTATTTCTCTTAGCCTTACTTGCATCATCACGATTTGCTTCGTCATTTTGCTCGAGCTTGACCTCAACCACTGTGGTTGTTGTCGTCGCATTCGTTGCACCATTTGTGGCACACGTAGTCGACTTTCTTCTGGTCGTCGCCTTTGCAGTTGTTTCCGTCGCTGTCTCCCAGGTAGGAGATTCATCCGTTTCATTAGCGATTTCCTCGCTACTTGCAGCGGACCCATTGCCTAAGGCATCTGCCTTTTCCTTTGTAAAGTGACCATACACAGTAGCTCCTGTGATTGCAACCACCGAACAAATGATGACAATGATTTCTCTTACCTTCCGTTCGTTCTTCATGACTAAACGTACCTCCATTTTTTTTTTTACCTATGCTTTTAGCACGGCCTAATTATTATACAACTTTTTACATAAAATGTCAAACCAGGTGTTCAAAAAAGAGCCTAAACCAATATAGGTTTAAGCCCTTAATTTACTCAGCTATCAGAATCTCTCCCTCGATTTTTGAAATATTAACTTTTAAAATTTTATTTGTAATATTTTCATTGCTTTTATATTTTACACACATATAATTCTTAGTGTGACCTTTATATATGCCGTCTTCTCCTTCTTCAAACAAAACTTCAACAACTTTTCCTATGTATTTTTTATTGTGCTCTAACTCATTTGCCTTTGATAAATCTATTAATTTTTTACTTCGCTCTTCCTTAATTTTTCCATCAACCTGATTAGGCATAACAGCAGCCTTAGTTCCTTTTCTTGGAGAATATTTAAAAATATGCATTTGATAAAAATCAATTTTCTTTAAAAAATCGTATGTTTCTGAAAACTCCTCATCAGTTTCACCTGGAAATCCAACAATTACGTCAGTTGTAAGTGAAGCATTTGGAAATTTAGCTCTCAATCTCTGAGTTGCATCATAAAATTCTTCAGCAGTATACCTTCTATTCATTCTTTTTAATGTACTTGTACAACCGCTTTGAAGTGATAAATGAAAATGATCACAAATTTTATCAAGTTTTGAAAGTCTATCCACAAAGTCATCCGTCATTATGATCGGCTCTATAGAGCTTATCCTAATCCTTTGTAACCCTTCAACTCCATTTATTTGCTCTAATAAATCAATTAAGCTAGTTCCATCTTTAAAATCTCTTCCATACGATGCAATGTGAATTCCTGTAACAACAATTTCCTTATAGCCATCAGCAACAATCTTTTTAACTTCATCTAACACATTATCAATTTTTCTACTTCTTATATGGCCTCTTGCAAACGGAATTAAACAATATGTACAAAATCTATCACAACCATCTTGCACTTTTATAACAGCTCTTGTTTTTTCAGTATACGTGGTTGGACCAAACTCCACATACTCTTCGTTATACATAACATCAGAAACAAGCTCCTCGCCATGCTTATCAGCATTATATTTCTCAATAATTTCAACAATATCATTTTTCTCATTATTTCCAATTATGATATCAACATCTTGAATTTTCTCAATTTCATCTGCCGAAACTTGCGCATAGCATCCACATGCCACAACAATAGCATCACTATTAAGCTCTTTTGCACGTCTAAGCATCTGTCTTGATTTTCTATCAGCTACACTTGTAACAGTGCAAGTATTCACAATATAAATATCTGCGAACTCATCAAATTCTGCAATTTCATACCCATGCTCTATAAATTTTTGCGCCATAGCATTCGTTTCATATTGGTTAACTTTACAGCCAAGAGAGCAAAATGCAACTTTCATACTTATTATTCCTTCCCTAAAAATTCTCAATAACGTGAATTATATCATTTTTATGTTAAATTGTAAATATGGGTTGAAGAAAAGAAAAATTATATATATAATATTTTTGGTGATTTAAATGAGAGCAAAAGGAAAAAGGTTTGCAGAAAAACCTTCAAAAATAAAGAAAAAAGCAAAGCAAAATGCTAAAGAGCAATCAAATATACCTAAAGATCATAGCAATCAGATTCTAAAAAACTACAATGAAAATTTTGAAAACCAATCTAAAAAAATTCCAGGAAAGAAGAAGAAAAAAAATAAAAAAATATATAATTTCATAATATTTATATGCCTGCTAATTATGGGCTTTTCTTTGTATAAAATAATCAACTGGGCAATTGAAAATAATAAAAATAAATCTATGCTTGAGGATTTACAATCTTCGATAACAATTACACACGAAGAAATTGTTGTAGACGACCATCCTATTGTAAAAACTAACTACGACTTTACGAATTTACTACAAAAAAATCCAAGAACAGTTGGATGGATATACGTTCCAAACACAAATATAGATTATCCTATCGTGCAAGCAGATAATAACGAATACTATCTTGACCACTCCTTTGACAATTCTCCAAACTCAGCAGGTTGGGTTTTCGCCGATTATGAATATAAACCAAATGTGTCAAAAAATGCCATTATTTATGGTCATAACAGAAAAGATTGGAGCATGTTTGGATCTTTAAAATCTGTTTTCGAGGATGATTGGAGAAATAATATCGATAATAACTACATAACCTTTGCAACATTAGATGGAACAAATATTTACAAGATTTTCTCTACCTTTGTTGTTAATGATGAAAATGCCAATTCTTATCTGCAATCAAACTTCTCATCTGATGAACAATTCAAAGCATATTTAAATAAATTGAAGAAAACCAGCACTTATGAATTTGACACCGATATTGAAAATGCCGAAGAAATGGTTACATTATATACATGTTATGGTATGAACAATCAAAGATTACTTGTATTTGCCGTTAAAGTATATTAAATTCAATTGTAAAGAGCATATACTAAGTCAAGAAAGGAACAAAAAATGTATAACATAGAGAAATTAAAAAATGATTTAAAAACAACCCTATCAGAATATCGATACAATCATTGCTTAATGGTAGCCGATGAAGCAAAAAAACTTGCCATTAATTATGGCCTAGATTCCGAAAAAGCCTATGTTGCTGGACTTGTACACGACATTGCTAAAGAATACTCTGATGAAGAAAATCTAAAATGGATTCAAAAATACAATTTACCAAAAGAGCTATTGGCTGAACATCTAAAACCTGTGATTCATGCAGACATCGGTGCAGTTGTAGTAAAAGAGCTATACAATTTTGATGATGAGATATGCAATAGCATAAAATATCATTCAATTGGTAATTATCCTATGACTTTATTTGAAAAAATCATATTTGTAGCAGATAAAATTGCAGATAATAATCCAACTGATGAAAGTTTAATAGAGCTACAAAAATTAGCTTATATCGACTTAGATGCTACATTGCTGAAATGTATTGAATATACAAAAGAGTATTTAGAACAACGTGGTGCTACATTAGAGCCAATAACACAAAAACTTTTAGATTCGTTAAAATAAAATTTTAGGGACGGAGGAAAAAATTTCTCCGTCCCTAAATTTCAAAATCGTCCTTAATCGTTTAAAAATCAACCAAATTGGGCCACTTTTGGGTTGATTTTTTTTATGCACTGTTATATAATGGTGGAAATTTTAGTGTGAAAGGAAGATGCTCATGGAGTACAATTTTCAAGAAATAGAAAAAAAATGGCAAGAATATTGGGATAAGAATGAAACATTTAAAGCCGATGTATGGGATTTTTCAAAGCCTAAATTTTATGCATTAGACATGTTCCCTTACCCTTCTGGACAAGGGCTACACGTTGGTCATCCTGAAGGATACACAGCGACTGATATAATGTCAAGAATGAAAAGAATGCAAGGATATAATGTATTGCATCCAATGGGATGGGATGCTTTCGGGTTACCTGCAGAGCAATATGCAATAAATACTGGAAATCATCCAGACCTATTTACACAACAAAATATCCAAACATTTAAGAAACAATTAAAAATGCTTGGTTTATCTTTCGACTGGGATAAAGAGTTATCAACATGTGATCCAAACTACTATAAATGGACACAATGGATATTTAAACAACTTTACAACGATGGATTAGCCAAATTAATAGATATGCCTGTTAACTGGTGCGAAGAATTAGGTACAGTTTTGGCAAACGATGAAGTAATCGATGGAAAAAGTGAACGTGGTGGTTTCCCTGTTGTTCGTAAAAATATGAAACAATGGGTTCTAGACATACCTGCATACGCTGAAACATTACTTGCTAACTTAGATGAACTTGATTGGCCTGAATCAACAAAAGAAATCCAAAGAAATTGGATTGGCAAATCAGTTGGTGCAGAAGTTAAGTTTAAAGTTGCGGATCATGATGATTTAGGCTTCACGGTATTTACCACAAGATGCGATACATTATTTGGTGCAACATATTGTGTTCTTGCTCCAGAAAGCGATTTAGTACAAAAAATAACAACACCAGAAAATAAAGCTGCTGTAGATGAGTATATAAATGTATGTAGCTCTAAGTCAGACTTAGAAAGAACTGAACTAAACAAAGAAAAAACTGGTGTATTTACAGGTGCATATGCAATAAATCCTGTTAATAATAAACAAATTCCTATCTGGATTTCAGATTATGTTCTAGCTTCATATGGTACAGGTGCAATTATGGCTGTTCCTGCTCATGATACTAGAGATTATGAATTTGCAAAGAAATTTGGAATTGATATTATAAAAGTTTTAGATGGCGTAGATGTAACTGATGAAGCATATACAGACGATGGTATACATATCAATTCTGGCTTCTTAGACGGTCTTAACAAAGAAGAAGCTATCGATAAAATGATATCATGGCTTGAGGAAAATAAACTTGGCTCTAAAAAAGTAAATTACAAATTACGTGAATGGATTTTTGCACGTCAACGTTATTGGGGCGAACCAATCCCTATCGTACATCTAGATAATGGTGATATGGTTGCACTAAGCGACGAAGACCTACCACTTGTATTACCAGTACTTCAAGACTACAAACCATCAAAAACAGGAGCATCTCCATTGGAGAAAGCTACAGACTGGTTAGATGTAACAATAAACGGTGTACATGGAAAAAGAGAAACAAGTACTATGCCTGGTTCAGCCGGATCAAGCTGGTATTTCCTAAGATATATCGATCCAAAGAATAATGATGAACTAGCCAATAAAAAATTGCTAGAATACTGGTTACCTGTCGACTTATATATGGGTGGACCAGAGCACGCTGTAGGACACTTACTATATTCAAGATTCTGGAATAATTATTTATATAATAAAGGAATAGTTCCTGTAAAAGAGCCATTTGCAAAACTACGTCATCAAGGAATGATTTTGGGTTCAAATGGTGAAAAGATGAGTAAATCAAAAGGAAACGTTGTAAATCCTGATGATATGGTAAAAGAGTTTGGTGCAGATAGCTTAAGACTTTATGAAATGTTTATGGGACCTATTGAGGCTGCAAAACCATGGGATCCAAAAGGTATTGATGGAGCAAAGAAATTCCTAGACCGTGTATGGAGACTATATACAGAATCTGATAAAATAAAAGACGAAGCAAATTCAAACCTTGAAAAAGTTTATAATTACACTGTAAAGAAAGTCACAAACGACTACGAAACAATGAACTTCAATACTGCAATAAGTCAATTAATGATTTTCATAAATGCTGTGTATAAAGAGAATAGCTTCCCTACTGAATATGCTGAAGGATTTGTACAACTATTAAATCCAGTAGCACCACACATCACAGAAGAATTGTGGAGCACTGTTTTAAAACATAACGAATCAATAACATATTCAAAATGGCCAACATACGATGAAGCAAAAACTATCGATGATGAAATAGATATACCTGTTCAAATCAATGGTAGAGTAAAAGCAACTGTTAAAGCAGCACTTGATTCAGATGAAGCCACAGTAAAGGAATTAGCACACGCTAATGAAATTATTAAAAATGCACTTGAATCAAAAACAGTTGTAAAAGAAATATATGTAAAAAATAAAATATACAACATTGTTGTTAAATAAAAAAGCTCTGCAAGCAATACATATTGCCTGCAGAGTTTTATTTTTATTTATCAAATCACTATTTCGATTAAAACATCTCTTTTATTCTACAGAATCTCCGCTTCCACTATCATTGTTGCCGCCAGATCCGCTACTTTCTGATCCACTACTTTGGCTACTATTTCCCGTTGAATTATTTGAATTACTTGTACTACTTGAGCTTGAATCCTCGCTCTTATTACTTTGACTTTCAGAATTACTATTACTATTTGTTGTTGAATTTGAATTACTTGTACTTTGCTCTGTATCCGTTTTGCTACTTGTATTTTCTTGCGAAGTACTTGTCTTTTCTGTAGTTTTTGTTTTAGTTGAACTATCCGTATTAGTTGTGCTCTTCGTAGTATTATTCGTTGTAGTTGTTTTGGTTGTAGTGGTTGAAGTACTGCTTTTTTCTGTCTTTGTTGTTGTTTCTTCAGATTTATTCGTATTATTTTTTGTAGTATTTGAATTCGATGTGCTCTCCTTCTTTGTCTCCGTTGTGCTCTTTTTAGGTTTTCCTATAACATACTTGCTCTTTTCAGATTCAGTTAATTCAAGACTATCAACATATTCTTTAACCAATTCCTCTGTTTTTGCACTATCAGCTTTATAGAACCATAATCCGCTAAATTTAGCAAAGTCACCTGGTAATTGTGCCATCAATATTTCGTCAGGATTAATATCTATAGCATATGGAATATATCCAATCATCTTATCAACAGTAATATCTGTTACTAAATTTTCAAATAACGCTGATGTGATTTGTTTAATTTGATCTACGTTTCTAGTTTGAACTACTTTATTTGCCACAACCTTCAAAAACTCTCTTTGAGTTCTCATTCTACCTTCATCATTATCACCCCATTGAGGACTATATGTTGAACCGTTATTATTATGTCTAAATCTTACCAATTGTTCAGCTTTTTCACCGTCTATCTTTTGTGGACCAGCCTTCAAATGTATATGCAAATCTTGAGAAGTATCATCATAGTCCATATCTATTGGAACGTCAAAATCAACGCCACCAATAGCATCTACAATTTTAACCAAAACACTAGTTTTAACAGTTACATAGTGATCTATTTTTAAACCTGTCAATTTTTCAACCGCTTCTACGGTCTTTTGCGGATCTTTTTGATATAAAGCATTAATTTTATCAAAGCCACCAGCTTTATTCTCATTATCTCCTATAAACGTATCTCTTGGTATAGATAATACAAAAGCTTTATTATTATCAGGATTATATCCAATTAACATTATCGTATCCGTTAGTTCAACAGAAATATCCTCGCTAACTCCAAGAACTAGTACAAATATTGGATCTTGATCACCAACAACATCCTTAACCATGCTCTTAAATGCCTCTGACACACTTCCACCAGATTTAAACAAATATCTTCCAAAAATTGCAGCAACCGTCACAATTATTGCAGTAAGAATTATCAAAAAAATTTTTAACGGTCTACTCATTTTTTTCTTTGGTGTTTCAGGCTCTTCGCTTTCGGCACCATCATCCGAATCAGACCTTCTTAAATTAATTAAAACTTCCTGGTCTTCAAATTTCGGAAAATCACCCTTATCATTAAACTCGTCACTTTTTTTATTCTCTTTTCGAGTTTCACTTTCACCAATATGGTTTTTCTTCATGTAGTTATCCATATATTCAATTTCTTTATCGATATCTACCTTATTGCTTTTGTTATTTATTTGGTTATCTATATTTTCTATTTTGCTATTTCTACTATTTGAAGTTGAACCATTTCCTTTACTATGTTTTCCACCGCTTTTATTCTTATCAATACCCATTTTATCCTCATCTCAATTTTTCTAAAATTTTTTCTGCTGCAACTCGTCCATTTTTTGCAGCCCAAGCAACAGTTGACTTAGTTCCTATAACATCTCCACCAGCAAAAATATTTTCTTGCGATGTTTCAAAATTATCATTTACTTTGATATATCCTTTTGAGTCCTTCTGTAAATTAGTTCTATCAATTATTTCGTTTTCTACCGTAGAGCCAATAGCCATAACAACATAATCTGCATCGATTATATAATTACTATCCTGTATATTTACCGGGCTAAGTCTACTTTCCCCTTCTTTTTTTACAAGTTCTGTTTTAATGCATTCCACTGCTGTTACCCTTGTATCTCCGATAATTTTTAGTATATTATTTTGAAACAAAAATTCCACGCCATCTTTTTTTGCATCATCAATTTCTTTTTGTTCCGCAGGCATCTGCTCTTCGGCTCTTCTATACACAACCTTTACACTTCTAGCACCAAGCCTCTTTATTGTTCTTGCGCAATCCATTGCAACATTTCCACCACCGGAAACAATAACTGTTTTACCTTTATAGTCCGGATGATTTGATTTTTCTAATAGTTCATTTCCACCATATACTCCATCAAGATTTTCACCAGGTATATTCATATTCCAAGATATATTTGCTCCAATTGCAATAAATACTGCATCGTACTGCTTCTCTATCTCAGCAATATCCAAATTTTTTCCAAGCTCTTTATTATATTCAACATCAATCCCTAATTTTAAAATTTTATCTATACATTTATCTAAAACATCCTTAGGCAGTCTAAACTCCGGTATTCCATGCCTTAAAATTCCACCAAGCTTATCATATTTTTCATATATAGTAACTTTAACGCCATGTCTTGCAAGAAATGCTGCACAAGTTAATCCAGCCGGACCACTTCCAACAACGGCAACCTTCATATTTTTGGCGCTTTCATCAAAAGCATACATCTCAAAATCTTCATCAATTGCCTTATCTCCAAGATAAGCTTCAATTTCACCTATCTCAACTGAATTACCTTTTATAGATCTAACACAGCTTCCTTCACACTGACTTTTATGAGGACATATTCTACCACATACAGACTGCAGTACGCTAGTCATTGTTGCAATTTTGTATGCCTCTTTGTAATTCTGGCTTTTCATCAATCTAATAATTTCGGTAATATCGTTATCCAGAGGACATCCACTTTTACATGGCTTAACTTTACACCCAAGGCAGTATTCAAACTTTTCATTCATACAGTTATCCATATTAACCTCATTATACTTAATATCTTTTTTAAATTTTACTATTTGATTATTTCAAAGTCAATAAAAAATGCTTTTTTTCACACAACAAACATATTAATAAATTATTGTCTTTCGGCAACTGATTTTAAATCATTCCAAAATTCAATTTTTTTGTTTTCATCTCTTAAAAGTGCGGCAGGATGCCATGTTGGCATATAGTATATACCCTTTTTTTCAATCCATTTGCCTCTACACGCAGTTATAGAAAGTTCCTGTCCAAGGATATTTTTAAGTGCTGTACTACCAAGCAATACGATGATTTTAGGCTTAACTAAAATAACCTGGTTTCTCAAATAATTCAAACAACCATCCGCCTCATCCTGATTTGGAACTCTATTTTGTGGAGGTCTACACTTAACTATATTTGCAATATACACATCTGCCCTATTAATTCCAAGTCCTTCAAAAGCCATATTCATAAGCTTTCCAGCCTTACCAACAAAAGGTAACCCTTGTGCATCCTCGTCAGCACCAGGACCTTCGCCTATAAACATTATATCGGCATCTCTATTGCCTTCACCAAAAACTATATTAGTTCGATTCTCACATAATCTACACTTTTTACAATCAACAATAGACTTTTCAAGCTCATCCCAATTGTCGTACATATCAAAATCCATTCCTTTCTTGTCTTACAACCACATAATTACAGCATAAATTCACAATGCTCTAAATTTATTTTAAACAAATGATAGAAGCATTTCTTCCAGATAAATTCCATTCGCTTCTGTATGAATGTAATACATCATTGTTACAAACTGTACATATTCCAGAATCAATAATATTTTCACTTTTTAATCCACATTGTTTTAACATTTTAGTAATTGCTGCTACAGAATCTATAAAATATTTTTGTTTGCCATTAACTATATCTGCTTTTTTTATGATAGATTCATCTCCAAAAGCATCCATATATAAATTCTTAACATCATCCTCAACCTCAAAATGACATTGTCTTATTGTAGGACCGATGCAACATATTAAATCTTCTGGATTAGAGCCAAATTCTTTAGTCATTTTCTCAACAGCAACTTTTCCAATTTTTGCTACCGTACCACGCCAACCAGAATGAATATTTCCGATAGCATTTTTCACAGGATCATACAAATAAAGTGATGTACAATCTGCAAAACTAGCACATAAAATTTTATTTTTTTCGTTAGTAATCAAGCCATCTGTCTCAGGAAATTCACCGCTCTCACTATCTTTCAGAACAATATCAACATTATTCGTGTGAGTCTGAAAAGGTATAACAACATTGTTATAATCGAGTTCCAAAGCATTACAAATCATTTTATAATTCTCATCATCTTTGCTTTTTCCCTTGATATCAATAGGTTTTAATGTATAACAATGAATAATTTTATCACTATACTCAAGTAACTTCCTAAATTGTAAAAACTGAACACCATCTTTTCTAACATGTATAACACTCTCGTTAGTTAAATCTTTCATCGCAAAATTCCTCCTAAAAAAATGGGATGGACTCATTTTTAAAGTTTACCGAACTCATTCAGCCATCAACCAGAATAATGAGTCCGTCCCTATTCTTCAACTTCTTCCTTAATCATTTCCAAAACTGCATTTTTTTCCATTTCATTTATATAATTATATTTATTGTTGGCATTACCTGTATCAAACCCACATATAGCCTTATATTTGCAAAATTCACATGGAGTCTTTTTCTTTTTATAATAAGGATTAATATCGATATTTCCAGACATTATTTCTTCTGATATTTGTTTTATAATTTTATTCATATATTTTTGTAAGTATTCAAATTGCTTCCTTGAAACTCCTGATGTTTTGCTTTGGCTTAATTCGCCATCTTTTGCACTAATATATGCTGGAACTACTGATGATGCACCACTTTCAAGTTTAGTATCCATCATTTTCACCACATTTACATCAGCTAAAATTAATCCCTGCATCTTAAACTTTTTCCTTATTTCATTTTCAATTTCTTCCTCAGTCATATTTTTTTCAGACTTTATTATAGGATCAATTAAATTGAAATATAAAACTCCTGCAGGATTTACTTCCTCTTCCTTACAAACAGCATCTAAATACGTTAGTAGCTGTATTTGTAAGCCAGCGTAAACAGAATTAAGCTCTATATTTTTGTATGAGGATTTATAATCAATAATTCTTATATATTTATTTTCAGAATCTTCGGCAATATCAATTCTATCAATCTTTCCAGTTATTTCTACTTTTCTACCATCATCCAAATCTAGCGTAATTGGAGCATAATCTTTTCCTTCTTTAAATTCAACTTCATTACCTAAAACGTCAAATTTACTATATTTTATACTATCAATAATATACTTCATTGATCTTTTAACAACACGTGTAAGCCTCTCTGATAGCACTTTATATTTTGGAGTAGCAGAAAAAATAAAGTTTCTATCAAGCCCAAGTTTTTCACTTATTATCTCTTCTATAATAGAATCAATCTCGTCATCTTCCAACTCATGTATTTTAATATTACGCTCTCGTATCTTGTTGAAAAAAGTATCAATCGTATCGTGCATAAAAGTACCTGTATCAAGGCTATCAACCTTTAACGTATCCTTTTCAGATAGGTTAAGACCATACTTCAAATAGTACGAAAATGGGCACGCCCTATATTGCTCAAGTCTTGAAACACTCGTTTTTAGCGTTTTACCATATAAACTATCAACATTTTCTTTATCAATTTTATCCGGAATATTAGTGTAATTTAAAGCCTTTAGGCTACTTATAAGCTTATATTTCCACTTATCTTCAGACATATAATAGTTATAAGCAGAAACCCATTCACTACTTAATTCCTCTCCATCATCTCTATAATCTCTGATTTTATTTAGCAGCTCCTCAAAAGTTGTATTTTCAGTTAATATTTCATATTTCTTTTCAATAATATCGCTTTCCTCTTTTAAACCTGGAAAAATTCTCTTAACTTTTGATACAAGCATTGAAGCTCTCAAAGTTTTACCATCAGAGCTAGAAGATGAATACGATAAATTAACATTATCACTTGCTGATGTGAACGCCTTGTAAATATTAAAATTATCTTCATACATTCTTTCAACAGTTCCCTTAGCAAGCTCAATACCTTCATCTTTTAGATATTCTCTATCTTTATCATTAAAATATCCCTCATTCTTATTAACACTAGGAAACATACCATCATTCAAGCCAATTATAAATGCAGTTTTAATTTTATGGCTTCTTGATCTATCAATATCGCCCATGATAACTTGATCCTGCGTTCCTGGAATCTTACCTAAATCGCTATTTCCAAGGCCAGTTTTAAGAATTTGCATATATCTATCAAACGAAATTTTATCATCACCAAAAACAAGGACAATTTCATCCAAAACCTGAACAATAATCTTCCAGCTGGTTTCATATTCTGTAGCAACATCCGTTTTTCCAATAGCAATAAGCTCTTCTTTCTTTTGCTCTAGCTTTCTATCAATTTCATTTTCAATCAAGAAATTATATAATCTCATAGTTAGCTCTTTAGCAGAATTAGTACCAACAAGATTTTCTTTAAATTTTAACAAAGGATTTACAATAATGCCTCTAAGCTCTCTAAATCTCGCTATTTGCTCCCTGTTTGAATCATCCTCATCGTGAAAATTCCAATCACCTTTATACCACTTACTATACTTAATCCCCCATTTTAAGCAATAATTTTCTAAAGCATATATCTCTTCTCTTGTAATATCTAAAAATCCAGTTTTAACATAATTAAACACGGATTCATAAGACCAATTTTTAGAGAAAATTTCTAGTATTGAAAGCAGATATTTAACAATAATATTTTGGCTTAAATCCTTCTTTTCATCGATAAACACAGGAATTTGGTACTTATTAAAAATTACCTTACATAGGTTAGAATATGTATCCAAATTCTTTGTAATAATCGAAATATCCTTGTATCTATATCCCTGATTTTTTACAAGTTTTACAATGTTTTCAGCAATATTTTCAATCTCCGAATATGGGTTATTTGCCAAAAACAATTTAATATTTTGAACCTCTTCATTATTATATTGCGAATATGGAACTGCATATAAATTGCGCTCTAAATGCCTAAGTTCACTATTATTAAATCTAACAACATCTTCCATATACACTGGGCTATCTACCTGTGCACCTACGCTATTTGCAACATCCATAATTTTCTTTACTGTAAGCTTATTGGCATAAAAAATATCCGTATCTGGAGAATTGCTTTGCTCTAATGAATCAGAGCAAACATTGATAGTAACTTGCTTTGCTTGATTTAGCAAAATTGCAATAATATCATATTCTTGCTTAGTAAAGCCAACGAATTCGTCAATATAAATCAGTGTATTTTCAAAAATATTTGTATTTGGTAATTGCTCCGCAAGAATTGTCAAAACATCATTTTCATCAATGTATTTATTCTTTATTGTTTCTTCAAACTTAGAATAAACCGCTCTCATATCTGCCATTTTGGATTTTAAATATTTATCTTCTGATTTATCAATAATATCATCTAAGTTTTCAATGC
Source organism: Clostridia bacterium (assembly GCA_017515985.1). Lineage (GTDB taxonomy): Bacteria > Bacillota > Clostridia > TANB77 > CAG-508 > CAG-492. Next base: position 61,465 of record JAFWDV010000012.1, on the reverse strand, counting down.
TAACACCATGCTTTTTAAACTCAGTTATTTGCGTAGAAATAAGCTCTATGTTTTCGTCTGACTTTCCTAAAAAATTTAATCTTTCTTTTTCATTAAGCAAGATATTGTAAATAAGCATAGCTTTACCGCATCCAGATAATGCAGTTTTTGTATTTCCACCTACTTCAGCCATTACTCTATGAGCCATACGATTAAACGTAAGAACTTCCGCATTAAGCGCGGCTCCAGTGCCAACTACGTTAAGAAGCTCTCTTTCAGCAGTAAATGAAAACTGCTCTGGAGTTATAATATATATTTTACTTTCATCATTTATCTTTTCTTTTATTTCATTAAAAATATATGTACTTTTTCCTGTTCCAGATTTACCATAAACAAGCCTTAATCCCATAATATAAAATACCTTTCAATCTATTTTTTATCTAATGTATTCTCCACAGATCTTCTCCAATAAAACAAATATTGCTGAGCAAGACCTGCCATATCTCCAAACTTTTTGAATGCAAGTTCGTTAATTTTATTATTGCTTACCTTCTTCTCATCTTCATTTTTAATATATAAGTCGTTCATAACTCTTCTAACCCACACATCTATTGGGAAAATATCAAATCTTTTCAAATCTGAAAAAAGTAAGATACAATCAGCCACCTTAGGTCCAACGCCTGATAGCTCTAGAAGTTTTTGTCTAACATCTTGCGTATTCAAACTATATAATTCATTCAAATTAATATCACCGTTTAAAACCATTTGAGTTGTTTCAAAAAGTCTTATATCTCTAAAACCTAAACCAAGAGCCCTATATTCAGAAACTGTAGTAGCTCTAAGCTCATCAGGACGTGGAAACAAAAAGTAATCATTTCCTTCAAACTCAACCTTCGTGCCATACTTCTCCGATAATCTTTCAATAATTCCTTTAATTCTAGGAATATTATTGTTAGCAGAAATAATAAAAGAAATAATAGTCTCCCACAAATCTTGATTTAAAATTCTAATTCCTTTTCCAAACTTAACACTGGTCTCCATATGCTTATCAATCTTAGCTAAAGACGTCTTAATCTTATCATAATCTCTATCAAAATCAAAATAATCATGCACAAATTTTTCAATATCACAATCAAGCGCGCCTTTAAAATATATCTTTTTTTCATCGCAATTAACATTTAATACGCCATGTTTAACAACTCCTGTGTAACTGCCATCGCTTTCTAAATTCCATCTAAAGCACTGCCCACAGTCAAATATGTCTTTTAACTCAAACGAATCAAACTTATTAATAACAAGCTCTTGTTTTTTCATATGCAAACTCCCTAAATTTTTTATCTAATCAATATTAAAAGCTCTTTTTGCATTATTATATGTAGCTTTAGCAACTTCGTCTAAACTAATATTTTTAGCATCCGCAATCTTTTGAGCAACATACTTTACATTTCTTGAATCATTACGCGTACCTCTATTTGGCTCTGGAGAAAGATATGGACTATCCGTTTCAATTAATATCTGATTTAACGGAACCAAATTAATCATTTCATCAGCATTCTTTGAACTTTTGAATGTAATTGGTCCAGCAAACGAAATATAAAACCCTTTCTCAACACCAGCTTTTATCAAATCTTTATTTTGAGGGCAACAATGAAATATACCTGGCTTTGCAAAATCAGTATTTTTAATTATGTCTATAGTATCCATTATAGCGTCTCTAGTATGTATCATAATTGGTAATTGTAATCTATTTGCTATCCCTATTTGCTTTTCAAAAACGTATTTCTGGATATCTTTATTATCCTTGTTCCAATAGTAATCAAACCCAATTTCACCTATTGCAACAACCTTAGAATTATTTTTTGCAATGCTTTCAATTTCTTTTAATTGCGCATCAATAACTTCTCGATTCACCGGAATGTCATTAGGAGAAATTCCACATGTTGTATACACAAATTCATAATCATTTGCTATCTCAAGACCAAATTTACTAGAATCCAAACTATATCCAGCACACACAAACTTGGTAACTCCTGAATCATATATTTTCTTTATTATATCTGCTCTATCTTCATCAAATTTTTCATCGTTATAATGAGCATGTGAATCAAAAAATTCCATAAATTCCTCCTACTTCTATATTCTATTTAAATGTAACAATCGCGGTAGCAATCGCATATTCCTTCACATGCGAAATGCTAACATCAATCTCCTCAACAAAGTCCATTCCCTTAAGCTTAACAAACGGTCTACCGCTTTCGTCATTTATAATCTCTATATCAGTCCATGAAACACTATATTTATTATCTAATTTACCCGATATAGCTTTATATATAGCTTCTTTAGCTGCGAATCTACCAGCATAGCTCTGATATTTATTTTCTTTTTTACTTTCGCAGTACTGTATTTCACTTTCTAAATATACTCTATTTTTAAACTTATCAGAAAATTTCTTACACAATCTTTCTATTCTTTTAGTTTCAATTATATCATTTCCAACGCAAAATTTCATATCATAATTCCTTTTTTCAAAAAATAAAACGACCATTTATAACATGGCCGCTTCTTATTAACATATTATTCACAAATAAAATACACTGGATTAACATCTTCTATAGAATGCCATTTTCCAACAAATGTAATTTTAGAAATATCTGAATAATCATATTTAGGCTCTACTACAACATTTCCATACTGATCTATAACGCCCCATTTTCCATCCTTTTTAACAGTTACATATCCATACTCATTTTGCTCTGTAACATCTTCATATTGATATTGAACAACTAGCGTTCCGTCTTTATTAACAAGTCCAAATTTACCATCATTCTTTGCAACATAAAGAGTATGATTATCAAACACATCTCTATTAGTTTTTTCTTCGAATTTCAAATTATAAAACTTATACTCATCATCGATTTTAGCTCTGATATAACCGTTATAAACTGTAATATCTTTGCTTGTAACCTTAACTTCTGAATTTCTATCTAATAAATATGTATTTTCATCTCCAGCCTTTTTAGCGAATATGCAATCAGCATTTTTATTATAATTCATTGTATCATATTCGAATTGTACTAGTGTTTCACCCTTTGAATTTATAACTCCACATTTATTATCTTTCTTTGCTATATAATTATCAGCAAATGCATACTGAATGCTTTGATATTCTGGCTTAACCTTCTCGCTTTTATCTAAGCCATATATTCCATATCCATCGCCACTCTTTGCAATTAAAGTTTCATTACCAATATATGTTATTTCGTTATATGCAACTTCAACGTTCTTGTCTCCAGCCTTATTTGTTACAAACCATTTTCCGTCTGCTTTTACTGCATAAAGATCGTTACCACAAATGTGCATTATATCTTCATATTTGCATTCCAAAACAACTTCTTTATTTGTTGATATTATACCAAACTTTGAATCTTGATTTTTAACAATATATCCATCAGTATATTCAGTTGTTAATGCTGTAATCTCTTGATACTCGTTTTCAATAAGCTTCTCGCCTCTATTATTTACTAAACCACATTTTCCATCTTTATATACTAATATACTATTTTTAACACCTTTTATTGGCTCTATTTTCTCGTAGCTACAGCTTAAAAGCTCAGTTCCATCTAGGTTTATAAGTCCATATTTTCCATCCTTAGAAACTTTTAAAACATTATCTTCATTCCAAACATTACCATTTTCATCATTATTACTTAATAAATCTACAGATGCATATGTGTTATATAGTTCGGCACTATTTGAATTAATTGCTTTTGTTTTATATGTTCCATCGGCATAATTAACCTCGTAGCAAATAAACACATCTTTTTTACTATCTGGTATCATAATCATTTCTGAATATTCAGGATTTATAACAACATCACCCTTTGAATTTATAACACCCCATTTATCGTTTTGGTAAGCAGGGAAATATGATATCTCAGAAAAATTATTAGATTGTGCTGGCTCTTTCTTTAAAAGATTTTTAATTCCAAAAATAAATAATACTATTAAAGCTATTACTACTAATACTGCTAAAACTTTTTTAGGATTTAACTTTTGTTCATCATTATATCTTTTACCTTTACTCATTATATCCTCCATATATTTTATTACTTACATAATATATCAAATTTACGCGAAAATTTCAATATTTTAGGCGAAAAAAGCAGTCTCTTTTAGCTAATAAAATGTCGTTTCTATATTATGGAAAAATTTGATTTTCCTATAGTAAAAAAAGAATGGTAAAATTAAAATTCACCATCCTTTTTATATATTAATCTATTTTAGTTCCACATTCTGGGCAGAATTTTGCATTTGGACTAAGCTCTTTTCCGCACTCTGGGCAAACTCTCTTTTCAGGAGCTTCTGGCTTTTTAGTTCCACACTCTGGACAGAATTTTCCATTTGCCTTAGTATGGCAGTTTGGACATTCCCATGAATTATCTTCACTTGTTGGCTCTGCAACAACTGCAGCTGGTTGTGGAGTAGCTTGAGGTTGTTGTGGTTGTTGTGGCTCTTGTTGTTGATTCCATATATTGTTAACTGCTCCAGACATTACACCATTTGTAGCATTGTTCATCATACCAACACCAATGAATCCATTCATTGCTCCACCAGCATTACTTCCAGCATTTTTCATAGCCTCGCCGTAATCTGAAATAGCCTGACCTTGAAGTAAGTTAACATTTGCAGCTTTCTCGTAATCTTTGATATCTTTTAAAGATTCCTCTGTTGGAGTTGGAGTACTAATTACGAATTTTACAATTGAAAGACCTCTTTCACGAATTCTATCATCGTAAACTTTTTCGTTCATCATTTCTTCCATCTCATCAGTTTGGCTTGGTAACTCATCAAATGCGATTCTTTCATTTACAGGTAATTTTGATCCTCTAGCACCTAATTCATTTAAAACATTTTGAAGTACGCTTACAACTTCTTCACGCATCTGTCCTTCAACTAAATCTTTTTTATAGAAAATATCAGCAGTTCCTGAGATTTCTCTCATAAATACAGCTGGATTAGAGATTTTGAATGAATATGTTCCATGAACTCTGATTTGTAAGCTTAATGGAATTTCTCTACCATTTATTCTATTATTTATTGAACGTGTCCAATCTGGAAATGGTATTGGATTTTGTGTTCCGAAACGGTTATCTGTTATTTCCTTTGTATTGAAGAAAAATACAGCTTGTTGTTTTGCAGAAGCACCATTGTATGTAAATCTCTCCCACATTTCTTTAAATACTTTACCAAATTGTCCTGCAAAGAATGATGGGCTTGAAGATTCGTCAAATACATAATATCCTTCCTCTGCTGTTGCATCAATAACTTTACCATTATCATAAATAATAGCACATTGTCCAGGTCCTACTATAATTGTACTTTTGTTTGTGATAACACCAGTACTTGTAGTAACTTTCTTCATTAGAATTTCATTTCCTAAATCTTCGCATCTAATTGCTTCCTTCCATTGATCTTTCAATGTTCCACTGATAGCACCTGCTGCTGCTCTTAGTAATCCCATAATAATACCTCCTAAATATTATAATCTTCTTCGCATGAAGTAATTTTCCATGCTTTTAAATTTATACGCTCTACTGGAGTTCCACAGTACGTACAATAACTATTTCCCAAATTTTGGATTGGTGCACCACAGTTTTTGCAGTGAACCGAATATGAAATTTGGTGTTTATCAAATTTAGACTCATCATAAACATATACAAACTCAGTTGTATATCTTGTTTGCTTTTTTACATCACTGTAATACTTTTTATCTTTCTGATTAGTCTGATAAAAATAGCCTAAACTTGTCGAAATTTTTATCGTAGCACGGCCTCCATCTTTAGTATATGCCCTAATTGCACTACGGTTGAACTCAATATTATCGAATTTTTCATTTATATCATTAGACTTCATATCTTCGATATGCTCTTGTATTTTTGGTTCAATATATATGTAATCTGTATCGTCTTTGATTTTAAATATATCCCTAGATTCTATACAGTTTAGAATCTTTCGAATACACTTTTCGCTAAGAGCAAAAATAACTTCTTTGCTAAATTCTGGGAAATCACGACGTATATCCTGCTCAAGTAAACTCGTTAGCCCTTTAACATTTTTAACTCTTGAATACTCTTCTTTTTGTAAATTTGATGCAGTTGAGATAACACTTTTAAGTTCACCCATTTGCACGTCACCCACAGTTCTCTTTATTTTAGAATAAATAATAAGAAAGACTATTCCAACAGCTACTAATATTCCTATTAAACCTCCTAATAATGCTAATAAAAAACTCATAATATTCCTTTCTAATGTTCCCTTCTATATTACATTTAAAGTCTGATTTTGTCAATATATGTTGCATTAAATCACACTCAATTGTTCATACTTATAGAAATTTTGTAGGCCCCAAAAAAAGAATGCCTTTCTATTTGAAAAACATTCTCTTATTTTTATTTAGTCATTTTATATTTGTAAAATGATACTACTGATATTGAAGAAAATACTATGATTCCAAAAACCTTTAGGAAGTCATCTTCTCCTGTTTTTGGCATATTTTCATCTGCAGTTGTGCTAGTTGATGTTTTTTCTATTTCTGGAAAATCACTTATATCAATAGCGTCTTTATCACCAGATTTTATATTATCTTTATCAAAATTGTTTAAATCTAAAATCTTTCCTGAATTTCCATTTGTAGTATTGCTAGCTGTTTTAAATAGTTCATTCTTGCTCTCATTTTGATCTTGTTTTTGAGCTTCTTGCTCTACATTTTTTTGTTCAGGTTGTTTGTTCTCTTGAGCTTTTTGCACTGGTTCCTTGTTTTCTACTGGCTTTTGCTCTGGCTCTTTATTTTCTACAGGTTGTTGCTCTGGTTCCTTATTTTCTGCTGGCTTTTGCTCTGGCTCTTTATTTTCTACAGGTTGTTGTTCAGGTTCCTTATTTTCTGCTGGCTTTTGCTCTGGCTCTTTATTTTCTACAGGTTGTTGTTCAGGTTCCTTATTTTCCTCAGGTTGTTGTTCAGGTTCCTTATTTTCTTCAGGTTGTTGCTCTGGCTCTTTGTTCTCATCGCTAGTCTTTTCTACATGTTGTCCATCAACACTTTCACCTTCAACACCTTGTTTATGCTCATTATTTTCTTCATTTTCATCATTTTGATTTTGCTTTTCTTCATTTTCAGCTTTATTTGGCTGACAATCTAAATAATCACATAAACTACAATTTCCAATTGAAACATATATTACAATATATCTCTTATTTACATCTGGAATTACAGCAGTATATTTATCATTTTCATTTTTATCTAGATTTATTGTTGTTCCATTATCCCTTGTTTGAGCTAATAAATCATCTGACTTCAATACATCATCAATAATTATGTATTTGCAAATAACTCCAGTATAAATCTCTGAATTAACACTTATATCTACTGTAACTTTTGCATCCTCATAATGCATGCTCATCTCTAGGCTTTCTTTGTCATTTGCGATTGTTCTCATAGGTACTAATAAACTTAATACTAATATACATGATAATACGAATGAGACTATTGAAATCATTTTATATTTATTCATAAAAATCTCTCCTTTAAATTTTACATCCTTGATATGCGTACGATTATATCATAAAATAGCCGAAAATTCAATGTTTTTTGACTTATTTGTATAAATTTATAAACTAACTCTATTATAATTTATATTCATAGCATTCATTATTTGATCTTCTCTGCTAGTACACGTGAATAATATTACTTGATGTTGCTTTGAAAACTCTTCAATTTTTTCAATCATATCCTTTAATCTTTTATCATCAGCATAAGCAAAGATTTCATCAAATACAATTGGCATAGGCTCTTTAGATATATCATCAATAAGCGATAATCTAAATGCCAAATACAATTGCTGTATTGTACCTTTACTCATTAAATTTGCATTTTTGTAGTCTCCATTTGGTAGCTCTATTAATATGCCTTCATCCTCATTTATAATAACATTGTTATATTTATTAGATGTAACAAATGCAAAATTTTTAGATAAATTTTGCGTAAATCCTGGTGTAACCTCATTTTTCATCTTTTGATGTGCTTCTTCAATGATTTCTCTTACCATATTCATAGCATCATTCTTTTTCACAAGTGATTCGTATTCTTCTTTTAATGCAGACATTTTTTCTTCATTTTCAACAAGCTCATCTAACTTTGGAAGTATATTTTCTTTGTCAAGACTTAATCTATGAATTTCCATATTCTTTTCGTTCATCATATTTAAGTTATCATTCATTTCTTTAGATAAATCATTTTCGTTTAAATAATAAGACATTGTAGATTCACTTATTCTGCCATTATATGATTCTTTCAAAGACTCTTTTTTCCTTTTAAGATTTATTAAGCCTTCATTTTTTATTCCCTCAGCTTCATTTATAAGCTCATTTTTATTCTTTTCTAAAAGCTCTATTTGCGCATTCATCTCATATATTTTTCTTTCTAAATCCTTATTGTGCGTAGCAATTTCAGCATATTTATCAGCATTAAATCGATTTTTCTTTTTTATTTTTTTGCTTTTATTATACATAAGACCTGCTATTATTACTGCTATAATTAACGGCACTGCAGCAATGGCCTTTAAATTGCTAACAATAACAAATATAAGGATTGCAATAATAATGCACACAATAATTCCAATATAATATGGTAATAAGTTTGCTTTTTCCTTGTCGGTCTTCTTTAAGGTCTTAAGCCCTTCTTTCTTTTCATCTCTATCTTGCATCAAATCTTGAATTTTTTGCTCAATATCATCAATTTTTCTTTCACTATATTTTAATTTTTGATTTTCAACATTATATTCTTGATTTAAATTGTTTAATTTGTTTAGAAAGTCATTCTTAAACTTTATACTTTCAAGCTCTTCTTCGTTTTTATATCTTTTTCCCTCTAATTCGTACTTATAGTTTTCATATGGTTTTAGCGATTGCTCAATTTCATTTAATCTGTTTATTTCATTCACAACTATATTAATTGGTTTTCCTTGGCTTCTGTTTGTTCCAATTTCATCTAATTGTTTTTTGTATAATTTATCCATAGCCTTTTTATAAGATACATTTTCACTTCCAGTTGTTGAACTATTGGCAATCTTTTGTAATAATACATTTTGCTGCTGACCATCTAATTCAATCTCATTTTGGAATGAAACAACAGTTGAAGTAAAAGTTTGCTCGTCTATACCAGTTTGTTCAAAAAAGAATTGACTTCCAGAGCTTTTATCTATTGAATATTCTTTACTTACGTCTTCCATATCTTGATTATATATTTTAGGATTTTTCTTTCCAAATTCTCTATATATTTCAAAACTATCACCATTTTCAAGCGTATAATTCATTTTTCCGGAGAATTCTTCTGTATCCCATGGTTTATACTTATCATAATCAGATATATCTCTTCCTTTTTTATTTTTTGATGTTCCATATAGCATATTAACTATACAATTTAGTAAAGTTGACTTTCCTTTCTCATTCTCACCATAAACAAGATTTATTCCATCTTTGAACTCGATATCCTTATTTTTTAAATTTCCATAAGAATTTATTTTTAATCTATTTATCTTCAAGTATTACACCTTCCTAATATTTATTTTTCTAAGATTTCAAGGCCTATTTCTAAAGCTTTTTCTACAATCTCTTTATCATAGTTTTCATTACTTAATCTATTTAATATTTCCTGAGCAAATAGACCCTTCATAGTATGCTCTTTAGACATTTCCTCTAAATCGTAGTCTAACTTCGTCTTATCCTTTAATTTAATTATATTTCTTACAAATATTGACTTCTTAAGTATATATAAATCAAGCTCAAATCTACGTCTTCCAACCAAGCATATTTCATAAAAATTAGACTCATTTAAATTAAGCATATTTAATTCATTTGATAAATCCTCTAAAGAGCTACAGTTAGATACATCCAGATCAATTATCTTAAACTCCGCTTCATCAAGCCTTACAAACTCTGTACTCAAGCTTTTTCCATCAAACTCACCAACAACCATTCCGTGCTCGCCAGGTTCATCAAATCCCATTGACATAGGAGATCCAGGATATACTATTTTTTCTGTCATAGTATAATTCTTTTTGTGTATGTGACCTAATGCAACATAATCAAACCCTGCTCTTTCCAATTCATTTCTTGAAATTGCATTATACTGTCTTTCCACGTTATCTGTTCCATTTAACGTACCGTGTGTGATTAAAATGTTTATTTTATCTTTATCTGTTAATTCAAAACTATTTAACTCTGAATTTGTGTAATAAAAATCATCAAAACCATAACCATATATTCGAACATTTCCATCATCAACATACGAAAGTTTTGAATTAAATATATGAACATTTGGGCTCCACGCATATTTATAATAAAAAGAATTTTTAATTAGTGGATCATGGTTACCTGGGGTAATAAAAATTTTGGTATCCATTATTTCTCTAAAAAGACCATTTATATAATCGATAGTGCTTTCTTTTATAAACTTTTGCTCATAGAAATCTCCCGCAATAAACAAATAATCCACATGTTTTTCTTTTATATAATCTACAATTTTCTTTAATATTTTTCTCTGTTCTAACCTTCTAATGCTACCCAATTCATTATCATTTATCTGTGAAAATGACGTATCAAAATGCATATCAGCTATATGTACAAACTTCATAATAAAACCTCTTTTCATGTAAATTTTATATCATATACTAATAATAAAAGTCAATATATTTTCGAACATTTGTTTAATTATTTATCAAAAAAAGATTCTGAAATTAAATTCAGAATCTCTTTTATTTATAATTATACAATACGTCTTTTAATTGTATATACACCTGTACCTATAATAGCTAGGAATCCAACAGCTAATGTTACGAATCCTATTATTGCAGATCCAGTTTTAACTGATAACATTACTGGAGCAATGTCTATATCATCTTCATCAGGAACTTTATTTCCTGGAGTTGAATCAATATCTTCTGCACCATAATCGTTATAGTCTTGGCTTATTTCAGCAGTATTTGTTTTAACTCCCATGTTAGTTTCACTGTTAACCCATGTTAATACTATTGTAACTTCTGTACTTTCACCTGGATTTAATAATATATTTGCTAAAGCATCAGTTGTAACAGTATTTTCATCTTTTTGTGTCCAACCTGGGTTGTCGTTAGCATCAAATACTAATCCTTCTGGAATGTAATCAGAAACTTCTTTAGCATATCCTGCAAGTTCACCTTCGTTAGTTACTCTTATAGAATATCTAAATTTAACTGTTACATCACTTAACTTGCTCTTCTTTAGGTCAACCTTAACAATATCTTCTGGATCGTCTTCTGCTTTATGACCTGTTTCTACGATTTGAGTTTTACCATTTTCTGTAATAATAGCTTCAGTAACCCATTTTCTTAGTGATAAATCGAAGTATCTTAATCTGATTTTTTCAACATCTTGATCATCTTCTCCATCATTCCACTCGTTTGGTGTTGAATCTCTATCAATTACAGTGTTTCCGTTAGAATCCTTATGCTCTGTGATTTGTGCATAGTTTACTATAATTCTATCAGAAGTATCTGGTTCTATAACTTTAAATGCTACTTTTACATCTTTAAAGTCTAATGTTTCCATTGTGTTTGCATCATATGCTTTTATTAATTGATCTTTTAAATAATCAGTAATAATTAAATCAGCTTTTGATGCATCTGTTGTTGGGGCATATACTTTTTTATTATATGTAATTGCACCTTCTACATTAGCATTTGATGTTTCTGCATACATCTTCCATGCATATTCAGTATTTGTTTCGTTTGTTGGTAAGAATTCTAATCCTTCTGGAATATCATCCATTACCTTTGAAGCGTATCCATCAACTTCACCTTCGTTATATACTCTAATTGTATATGTAACGATGTTTCCGCTTACAACATCTACTGGATCCTTTGGATGCTCATATGTAGCTGTTGTTACTTTTCCTGATTTGAAATCATCAGTTAATTTAACTTCAGGTATTCTTGATGTGATTTCTTTTCCATTAACGTTTGTAATGAATTTTCTTAAAGCTAAATCGAAATCTTTATCTTGTAATTTGATGTGTTCAATGTCTTGATCATCATCTTTTTCAATCCATTCATTTGGTGTTGAATCTCTATCTGTTACAGATGTGCTCTTGTTAGAATCTTTATGCTCTGTGATTTGTGCATAGTTTGTTATGATTCTATCTGAGTTATTTGGTTCAACAACTTTGAATGCAACTTTTACATCTCTATAATCTAATGTATCCATTGTTTTAGCATCATATGCTTTTATTAATTCGTCTTTTAAATAATTTGTAACGATTAAATCAGCATTTTTTACATCAGTAGTTTCGATGTAATTTTTGTTATTGTACTTAATTGTTTTATCTGGAATTGCAACTTCACCTTGTTTTAACTCCTTGAATGCAACCCATCTATACTCAGCATTTGTATTAACTGGTTTTCCGTCTTTATCAAATTCTGCTGGTATATATTCAAGTCCATCTGGAATATCATCCATTATCTTTGATGCATATCCTGACTCTTCACCTTCATTGTATACTCTAATTGTATATGTAACAATATTTCCAGTAACTACATCTAATGGATCCTTTGGATGTTCATATGTAGCTGTTGTTACTTTTCCTGATTTGAAATCATCAGTTAATGTTACCTTTGGAATTCTTGATGTAATTTCTTTACCATCAATATTTGTGATGAATTTTCTTAATGATAAATCAAATATTTTATCTTGTAATTTGATTTTTTCTTCATCTTGATCATCATCTTCATCAATCCACTCGTTTGGAGTAGAATCTCTATCTGTTACAGAGCTATCTTTGTTAGAATCTTTATGCTCTGTGATTTGTGCATAGTTTGTTATTACTCTATCTGAACTATTTGGTTCAACAACTTTGAATGCAACTTTAACATCTTTGAAATCAAATGTATTCATTGTTTTAGCATCATAACCTTTAATTAATTGATCTTTTAAATAATCAGAAACAATTAAATCAGCTTTTGATGCATCAGTTGTTGGAGCATATACTTTCTTATTATATGTAATAGCACCTTCTGCATCTTTATTTGATGTTTCAGCATACATTTTCCATGCATTATCTGTATTTATTTTATTATCTGGTAAGAACTCTAATCCGTCTGGAATATCATCCATTATCTTTGATGCATATCCATCTTCATTTCCTTCATTATATACTCTTATTGTATATGTAACTATATCGTTAGTTTCAACACTAACTGGATCTTTTGGATGTGTATAAACAGCATCTGTATCTTTTCCAGATTTGAAATCGTCTGTTATTGTTACTTGTGGTATTCTTGATGTTATTTCTTCTCCATTAACATTTGTAATGAATTTTCTTAAAGCTAAGTCAAAGATTTTTTCCTTTTCAACTTCAACAGTTTCAAAGTCATCATCATCTTGTACACCAGGATAATAGTTTGCTATTGTTTTAGTAATACCATTATCTGTATAAGTGTATGTCTTAGCTCTTTCATACCATGTATCTAGTCCTAATGCATTGCTTATAGTATTTTGAACAGAATCTCTATCAGAATCACCGATAGCTTTAGCTTCTTTCCAAGAACCATCTGCATTATCTCTATATCCATAGTTTGTAATTTCTGCTCTGTTAGTGATATATCCTGTATATCCATCATTAACTTTGCATATCATCTTAACTTCTTGATATACACAATCTGTATCTTTATTTAAAATTCTACCAATAGAATCAGCTTTTACAAGTTCATGACCTGTATATTTGATTACTATTTTTTTGCTATCAGCCTTTGCGTCTGTTGTATAAACGCTTGAAGATTCATCAGCTAATTTTACAAAAGATAATCCAGCTGGTAAATAATCTGTAATTTCTTTTGCATATCCGTCGATTTTACCTTCATTATAAATTCTTATTGTATATTCAACTTCGCTTCCAACTTTAACTTTTAAAGCTTTCTTTGTATGATGATAAGCAGCAGTTTTATATTGATCTAATATAGTCTTAGATTCAGCATCAATTACTGGCTCTCTGCTTTCTTCAACTGCTTTTCCATCAACTTTAGAAATATATTTTCTTAATGATAAGTCGAATTCTGGAACTTCACGTTTTTGCTCTGTATTTGGTACATAAATCTCAATTGTGTTTTCTCTTTGGAAGTTTAGTGTAACTTTACCATTCTTTCCATCAGCACTTATTTTAGTATTTTCTTTGTCTAATAAGAAAGTTGTTCCCTCTAATTTGAACTTAACGTTAAGTGTAATAGTTCCATCATATTTTGTAAATCCTTCTGGTGCTTCGTCTTCAACAATAGTATATCTATCTGTAGCTGTTGCAGATGTAATTGGTTGATCTACAGCAACATTTAAAATACCATCCATACTAGTTTTTACTTCTTCTTTATCTACTGCACCTTTTATAGTAAATACAGCAGGATTATTTGTTATAACAGTACTTCCATCAGCTTTTGTCTTTATTAATCTAACATTATATTTTCCTGAATAAGAAACTGTTTTTTCATCAGATAAAGGTTTTGTACTTGCACTTTTTCTAACATTAACTAAGTTTTGTGTTTTTCCACTTGTTAATACTTCTACAGTTGTTTTTGTTCCTGTATATATATCATCAATCTTTAAGTTTGATTTTGTGATTTGTCCACATCCACTAATATCAATGTAGAATTTACCATTTTCTTCAATTATTTTGCTACTATTTAATTCTTGTGTTGAACCATCTGTTTTTGTAACTGTAGCATGAATCTTAGACTTATATTCATCATTTATATTCAATGTAACACCATTAGCTTTTAATACATATGGTCCTACTTTGTTTTCTTTGATATTTATTGCAGCTTTACTAGAATCTAATGAAATAACGTTTGAAACTGATCCATTAGACTTGTAATTAGAATTTTTATCAGCAAGATATTTTAAAGCATGATATAAATATTTTGCTTTATTTTGATCTTCGCTTGTGATGTTTTTACCAGAAAATCCTCCATTAACTAAAGTATCTGGATTAACATTTCCTGTATTATTTGTGTAATTCCATAATACTAATTGCTCAACTACTTCTATGAAATTTCTACATAGAGTGTTTCCATATTTATCTTTCTTTCCACCAACTGTTTTGTTTAATGATTTAATATCATTTGCGCTAATATTTCCATATGATGTGAAATTCTTAGCAACATCTGGTGAAGTTACAAGTTCAGATAAATAGTCTAAAGCTATATCTTTGTTGCCACCATTAGCTAAATACATATTGTCAAATAGCCATAATGCTGACCCATAATTTGTAAAATATTTGTTACTTTCTTCATTGTTATATACATTTATTTCACTTGTATATTCCTCGTAACTTAATTTTCTTCCCTCATCTATACAGAATATACTTGTATATTTTTTTGCTTTTGTTGCTTGTTCCCCTTGTCCTGGAGCTAGCTCTGGAATTTCAATATCTCTTGTTCCAGCTGTAACACCCATTGAACTTGCTCTGAACGCTACTTTAATTTGTGTACTAGCCTTTGTAATTGGTACACATATTATACTAGCAACAATTACGATTGTTGTTAATACTATAAATGCGTTTCTAACGATTGGGTTCTTAAAAAATGCCATCATTTTCATTTTTCCCATATTCAACGATCCTTCCTTTCTTTCTTTGCAACTAAATTATTCCGTTACAAAACTGTCTACTATTATATCATAAGATACTACGGATTTCAAGGAATATGCTCATATTTTTTGCATTTTTTGTAATAATTGTAATCTTTTTGTAATATATTTGTAATATATTGAGCTGTTTAAAGGAAATTTTAGGGACGGTGGAAAAATTTCTGCAATAGAAATTTTTTCCTCCGTCCCCAGAATTTCTTCGTTAACAATTTTTATCCAGCAGCAGCTCTTCCTTCTGAAAGTTTCATTGATAATAACTTACTTATTCCATTTTCTTCCATCGTTACACCATATACAGTATCTGCAACTTCCATTGTACCTTTTCTATGAGTAATAACAAGGAATTGTGTTTCCTCACAGAATTTCTTCAAATACTCTGCATATCTGTATACATTTACATCATCAAGAGCAGCCTCAATTTCGTCAAGTATACAGAAAGGTGCTGGATTTATTTTTAATATTGCAAATAGCAATGCTATTGCTGTAAATGCCTTCTCTCCACCTGAAAGAAGCATCATGTTTTGTAATTTTTTTCCTGTTGGCTGAGCTTTAATATCGATTCCACACTCAAGAACGTTTTCTTCATCTTCAAGAATCAACTCCGCTTTACCACCACCGAATAATTCAACAAATACTTCATTGAAATTTTTATTGATTAATCTAAATTTCTCAATAAACTGCTTTTTCATTGTATCAGTGATATCAGAAATCATCTTTCTTAATTTAGCAGTTGTGTTCTCTAAGTCTAATCTTTGCTCGCACATAAAGTCGTAACGCTCTTTTGTTTTCTTATATTCTTCAATAGAATCAACATTTATGCTGCCTAAATCTTTTATTTCATTTCTAATACTATTAACAGATTTTTGAGTTGTTTGAACATTCTCAACCTTCTTATAATCAGTCGCAGTATTTGGAGTAAGCTCATATTCATCCCATAAATTGTTCATAATCTGTTCGATATCTTGCTCAAGCTTTGTCTTCTTAACGTCAATCTTAACAATATTTGCCTTAAGCTCTTCAAGAAGGTTAAACTGATCTGTTATCTTACCTTCCATCAAATCTAATTCTTGGTTTTTAGCTATTCTGTCGCTCTTTAAAGAATCAATTTTCTCTGCACTTACAGAAACATTATTTTTTATCTCATCAATTTGACCATTAAGATTCTTTATATTTTCTTCCAATTGTTTAGATTCTTCTTTCAAGTCTTCAATTTGAGATTTTTTAACTTTTATTGATTCTTCAAAATTGCTAATATCTTTATCTATTCTTTCGATTATTTCATCGATAGACGCTCCACTTTCATCAAATGAAGAAACAGAAATTTTCAAATTTGTTATATCAAAATTCAAATCATCTATGTATTTTTGATTTTCGCTATTTTTTTCAGCGAACTCTGCAATTACAACAGATAGCTCATCTATTTCCTTTTCAAGTTGCTTTACGTTACTATAAATCTCTTCTTTTTCATTTGTAATTTCTTCTTTTTGAACATTTATCTTTTTATCTTCATCTCTTTGTTTATTTAAAAGAGCTTCCAATTTTAATACAGATTCTTCTATAGAAACAAGCTTCTGTTTTTCAGTAGCATATACTATATTAAATTCTAACATTTTTTGATCAAGATTCTTTGATTTTTCAACAAAATCAGATATAGAATTTTGATATTCCTCTTTACTAGCAATAATTTTTTCTTGCTTCTTTTTTAAATCACTTATATCTTTTGTTAGTGCCTCTATTTCCCTGCTTCTTCCCAATATATTAACTGTTTTTTGTGCAATAGATCCACCGGTAATTGCACCAGTGCTGTTAATTATATCTCCGCCGACAGTAACAATTCTAAATCCATATTTATTTTCTTTAGCAAGAGCAACACCTGTATCCATGTTATCTACAATAACAGTTCTTCCAAGAAGATTGTATACAATGTTTTCATACTTTTTATCGTATTTTACAAGCTCAGCAGCTACGCCTATCACTCCAGGGAACTTACCTTTTATTTTATCTATTCTATTTGGCTTTACTGAAGTAATTGGTAAAAATGAAGCTCTTCCCAAATTATTGTCTCTTAAATGCTTTACAAGCTTTTTAGCCGTATCTTCATCATCTGTAACGATATTTTGAAGAATTCCACCAAGAGCCATTTCAATAGCAACTTCATATTCTTTATCAACAGAAAGCAAATTCGCAATTATTCCATGAACACCCTTATTTAATGCATCGCTCTTTTCACAGTCATTTAATAAAGATTTTACTGCCTTTGCATATCCTTCTTTTTCTTTTTCTGTTTCAATCAAGAATTTTTGTCTTGAATCCTTCATTCTAAGATCGTATGTGATTTTTTCAATCTGTTCATCAAAATCCTTTATTTTAGCTTCAATTTCATCTTTTTTATTAGCATTTTCCTGAATTTCATTTGTTAAATTGCTTTTTTCTTTTTCAATTTTTGCAAATTCCTTTGAAATATCTTGCTTTTTATTTCTTGCTCCATCTAGCTCTGAAATAGTATCTGAAATCTCATTTTTTAAACTTTTTTGTCTTTTTTCTAAGTTCTCATAATTTGCCTCAAGAGTACTTATCTTAATATTATTCTCATATTTTAATTCGGTATTCTTTTCTATTATTTGCTTTTTACCTTCAATTTCTAGTTCTTTTGAAGATAAGTTATCTGTTAACTTTTTAAGCTCTGCTTCTTTTTCTTTAAGCTCTTTTTCAAATTTTTCTTTGTTTGAAAATAAAGAATCTTTTTTCTTAGTTTTATTTTCCTTTTCTTCTTCTAAATCCTTAACTCTCTGCTTAGACTCTTCAATTTCATTTTTCAATCTTTCAGAATTTTCATTATTATTCAAAATCTTTTCATTTGAAATTCCTATTTCAGAATTTATTTTTTCTATCTGATTAGTGCTCTCAAATCCAATATTTTGGCACTTTTCAATTTCAGCTGTTAATTCATCAACAAGATTTTTAAGATTAATCTTATCCGTTTGGATTTTAGTTAATTTATCATTTTCAGCATCTTTTTGATCCTCAATAACCTTCAAATCTTCCACAATTTGCTCAAGTTTCTCTTTATATGAATCTATATTGTATATAAACAAACCAACTTCTATATCTTTTAGCTCTTCATGTAGCTCTAAAAATCTTTTAGCTTTCTCAGATTGAATTCTTAGCGGCTCTAACCCAGATTCAATTTCCACTAAGATATCATTTATTCTAAGCAAATTTAGCTTGGTTTGCTCTAATTTTTTCTCTGATTCAGTTTTTCTAGCCCTATATTTAACGATACCTGCAGCCTCTTCAAAGATATGCCTTCTATCTTCTGATTTATTACTTAAAATTTCATCAATCTTTCCCTGTCCTATGATTGAATAACCATCTTTTCCTATACCAGTATCCATAAAAAGCTCTAAAATGTCTTTCAATCTACATGGCACTTTATTTATATAATATCCAGTTTCACCGCTTCTAAATATCTTTCTAGTAACCGTAACTTCGGCATATTCTACTGGTAACTCACCATCTGAATTATCAATAACAATAGATGCCTCAGCAAACCCTAAAGACTTTCTATTTTGTGTTCCAGCAAAAATAATATCCTCAGATTTTGCACCTCTTAATGATTTCATGCTTTGCTCACCTAAAACCCACCTGATACTATCTGAAATATTACTTTTTCCAGATCCATTTGGACCAATTACCGCAGTTATTCCTGGCTTAAACTCTAATACTGTTTTGTCTGCAAATGATTTAAACCCTTGTAATTCTAATCTTTTTAAGTACATTTTTTACCTACCTTCTTCTGCATTTATGAGAATACATATTCATTCGTAATCCTATATATAATATATTAAATGCGCTCATTTATCAAGACAAAAATAAAAAATGAACCCTCCTTGTTAAACTTTTTTTGTCTAACAATTTGGGTTCACTTTATGAACATCATATTTTTTTATTCAATAATAATTCCTTCTTCATGATTTGGATTAAAATCTATAAATTCCATTCTGCCATTACCATAAGATTTAGCTTGATCACCTGATAAGTTAGTTAAGGTTTCTCTTCTTTGCTTTACCTTATTTGGATCAGAATCTAGCATAAATTTTATTTCGATATCATACATTTTACGTCTTACTAAATCCAAAATTTCTTCCATGCTAGAAAATTCTTCTTCACACATATATAATTCTTTTTTCTGCATTTTTGCTCTTGTATTTGATACATGCGTTTCCAAAGTAGCAATCTTTTCATTTATAAGTTTCATATCAAATTCTGTAATACGTCCACCATCAAGTAATGAAACAATTTCTTTATAGATTTTTTTAGCTTTTTCTAAAGCACTAAAATCAATTGAATCGTCATGATTTGGATTTTTAAACTTATGTCTTCCGTTAACAACTTCCTCATATAATTTTTTTATTGTAACGTAGTCATGATTGCTTATAGACATTTCTCCACTTTGTATTTTTACACTTATATCTAAAACAAGATCATGCATACGCTTATAATAATCATCTATTTCAGCTTCATAATCTTTTCTTAATGAACCTTCGCTTTTTCTTGCTATATCAAGCAATGCCATTATTCTTTTATGAAGACTCTCAGCATTTTTTACTGCATCTTCATTAGACATTTTTGCTTCAAGAGCTCTAGTCCAAATAGAATCCTTTTTACCACCTTTAGACATTTTTATAGCCATTCGACTAACCTCCTTAAAATTATCCTAAAAAACAGTACAATTTATTATAGCATAATTATGTAAATTTGTAAAGTGTTTCGCTTTTAAAATAAATTAAGTGGACTTAAGTCCACTTAATTTTATATACTTTCTACAAAGTAATCATTTATATTCTTTAATAATTCATCCTTAACATCTTGAACGCTCTTACCTTGAATTTGGGCACCTGCAAGAGTTATATGGCCTCCACCGCCCATCTTTTCAAGTATAACTTGAACATTTACGTCACCAATCGAACGACCGCTAACAAAAACTTTCTTACCATGTATTCCAATAACAAAAGATGCACTAATATCACTAATTGTTAATAATGTATCTGCAGCCTTTGCACCAATTATATTTGCGTTTTCGTCATCTTTATCATATACAGCAATGGCAATATTATCAAACACTACTTCTGCTCTAGAAACAATCTCTGAAATCGTAGTATAAGTAATAAAATCGCTTTGGAACCATTTCTTAACCTTTATAATATCAACGCCACATCTTCTTAAATATGCTGCAGCTTCAAAAGTTCTAACACCAGTTTTAAAAGTAAAATTCTTTGTATCCATCATTATACCCGCATATAGTGATTCAACTTCTAAGCTTGTTAATTTAATATCATTTTTAGAATATACTATAAGCTCTGTAACAAGCTCTGCAGCTGATGAAGCATATACTTCTTGGAATGATAAAATTGGATTTTCAATATACTCTGTGCTCATTCTGTGGTGATCTATTACAACAATTCTATTAGTTTTTTCCAATAATTCTGGAGCTTCAACATATGATTTTTTATTTGTATCAACAACAATTACTAAACTATTGCTATCTACCATTTCAACCGCTTCAGATTTTGTGATAAACACCTCATCATATGATTCATCTTCATTTATTGTTTCAATAAATTTTTCCAAGCTCATACCATATGTCTCGTTAACAATATATGCATCCTTATCTAGCGTTTTTGCCATTCTATATATACCAAGTGAAGATCCCATTGAGTCCATATCACCATTTGAATGTCCCATAATAAATATTTTATCTGAGCTCATCATTACTTCCTCAAGAGCCTGTGCAACCATTCTTGCTTTTACTTTTGTTCTCTTTTCAAGTTCCTCAGTTCTACCTCCAAAGAAAGTATACTTTCCATCTTCTCTAACTACAGCCTGATCACCACCACGTCCAAGTGCAATATCTATACCAGCCTTTGCATTCTTTAGTTTTTGGTAGTTATCCTCGCCTTCAGATGAAAACGAAATACTTAAGGTAGCCTGAACCTTCTCCGGCATATTTATTCCTTTTATGGTATCTAAAATACTAAACTTATCTTCTTTTAATTTTTCCAAATCTTGCTCTTCGCAAACTATAACAAATGTATCACGCTCAGACTTAACTATAAGTCCTTTTATCTCATTTGCCCAGTCATAAATATTCTTCTCAATCTTAGCAACTATCTGGCTTTGGTCTTCATCTTCTATTCTTTGCATTGTTTCTTCATAGTTATCAATTTTTACTACACCAACACAAACTCTTGAATTTTCATAATCTTCAGCCAATTTTTCTTTTTCTGTTTCATCCAAGAAATATAAAGTTGCCATATATTCTTTTTCTTGTTTTTTATCGGTTGTTTTAGTTCTTATATATTCACCTATAACTTTATACTTTTTCTTATCAATAACTGTCCTTGTTTCAATTTTATTATTTTTAATTTTTTCATTATTCTCAATTTCAAGCTTTATATCTTTTAAAAATTCTCCCAAAAACTTATCCATATCAAAATGGTTAAACTCTTGAACAAATTTTGCATTCTTCCATATTACATTTCCATTTGTTTCTGCAATTAACAATGGAAATGGCGAATTTATAAGTGATCTTTTTGAAACTTTATCAACATTAAAGTTAAGCTCTTTGATTTGCTCTGATATTTCCGCTTTACGCTTATTATCTGTCCACAAAGTATATACAAAAATGGCAACATAAATAAGTATTGCTGGTATTATGCACACAGGCTTAATAACACACAATACTATAAGTAATATTGCAATTATAATCATATATATCTTCGTTTTAGAAACAAAGTTATCAAAAAACTTATTATTACTTGCCATAAAAACTCCTCTTCTTTCTTTTGATATGCGGATTTTACGCTAGTTATTTCTTTTTGTCAATATTTTCTGCGGCAATTTTTTCTTTGACAATTTCCTCTTCTGAATTTGCACTTTGCTTTACACTTTTAGATTTTTTTGAATTCTTAAATTCAATATAATCATCCATTAATAATTTTATAATTGCAGCTATTGGTACACCTAAAAACATTCCCATAACGCCAAAGTATGCTCCACCAATAGTTACTGCAAAAATTACAAGCAATGGACTAATTTTAACTGAATCACCAACAATCTTTGGATTTATAATATTTGCATCAACTTGTTGTAAGATAATTATTACAATACCCATTTCAACAGCTTGAGGTAATCCTCCAGTTAATAACGTAATAAATATAGAAATTCCAACTGCAATTATAGCTCCAAAATATGGAATCATATTAAATAATCCAATGAATAGTCCTAGCATAACTGCATATTTAACTCCCATTAGCGACATGGCTATAGAAGTTAAAACGCCAACTACAATTGCATCTACTAACTGTCCTACTAAGAAATTGCAGAATATCTCATTTGATTTATTAAAATATTTTGCAACGTTTTTGTGTACATCCTTACTAAATGCAGCCTTTGAAAATTTCTTGAAAAAATTAACTATTTCGCTTCTTTCAAGTAGTAAATATACAGAAACAATTACTGCAACAAAAATATCAAAGATACCTGAAGCAAAACTAATTATTCCATGTGCATAGGCTGAAATACGATCTACATTTATGTAGTCTTCGATTTTTAAACTTGTAACACTATTTAGAGAATTCATAACGTACTCACTTTTTAGCACTGAATCTTCTGGAAGTTCCATTATTTTTTCTCTAATACCAACATAGTAAGACTGAAAATTATTTGCTAAATCCTTAAAGCTATCAATCAATAGTGGTACTACAAATCTAATTAACATTGCAATAATTGCAAAAAACAATACATACACAATGAAAACACTTAAACCTCTAGATCTTTTCTTTAGAATTTTAATCTTACTTAACTTACCTTCAAGTTTCTTAGATGGCAAATATAAAATATACGCAATGATAATGCCAACAATAAATGGTGCTAGCACTGAACTTAGGTTTGCTAACCAATTTCCAATAGAAGAAAATGAATCTAGAACTTTATATATAATTATTAACGCTAATGCTAAAGAGAACCAATATAGCCACTTTTTAGCATTTTTTCTTCCCTCTTTCATATACCTTATCCTTTCCATTCTAAACTACACGTATATTATACCACATATTTGCGAAAAATTCCAGTATTTCCAGTATTTTCAACTATTTGATTAAACTTTTTGAAAATTATTTGAAAATATGCAAAAAAAAGAGCCTACCTAGCCATTGCTAAGCAAACCCTTCTTTTTTTATACTATATGCTACTTATCTATATTTCTATTAATTAGTAGGCATTAGTTATATAAATAATTTTGTGGATTTACATTTGATCCATTTATTCTTACCTCAAAGTGTAAGTGGTTACCTGTAGAATGTCCTGTTGAACCTACAGCTGCTATACATGTACCTGCTGAAACAGTTTGTCCTGCTGATACATATAATTTACTACAGTGCGCATAGTATGTTTCTACACCATTTCCATGGTCAATTTTTACTAAATATCCATAACCACCATTGTTAAATTGAGCATAAGTTACTGTACCATCTGCTACCGCATAAATTGGTGAACCATTACTTGCTGCTATATCTAACCCTTTGTGGGTATGATTTCTTACGCTTTCATTAGCTCCATATCTTGAAGATATTCTACCTTCAACGGGTGAATATTGGAAAGTTACTCCATTAACATCTGTATCTGAAACCTCTCCAGAAGATACTGGAGCATAAGAATCAGTTAATGGATTGCTGTTTTCTTCAGCTTCTTGTGCAGCTTTTCTTGCTGCTTCTCTAGCTGCTGCTTTTTCAGCTGCTTTTCTTGCTTTTTCTTCTTCAGCTGCTTTTCTTTCAGCTTCTTCTTTAGCCTCTTTTTCAGCTGTTAATCTTCCATCTAATTTAGCTATAGTCGCATATTTCATATTCTTATATTCTAACATATTATCTGTATATACTTCTCTAATACCAAATTCAGATTCTGTTTGATCTTTATATTGCTCTGTTAAAGCATTAACTTGATTTTGAGCTTCTTCTAATGTATCAACATAAGCTTTATCTTCTCCACCAAGTGTAATTGCATATAACTTGTATGTTACATCTGCTTTTAATTTTAATACTTTTATAATTGATTCCTCATCTGTTTGAGCATTTGAACTTATTAGTGATAATGAATATTCTGGAACATCGTTTAAAACTATTAATTCCATATTCTCATTGTCTTGATTTAATACTTGATTTGTTATCATGCAAGTAAATTCATCTTTATTATTTATATATCCTAATACACTTCCATCTAAAGTGACTTTATATGCTACTTTAAAATTTTTACCAACAAAACCGATTGCTAACAATATTATTAATGCTATAGATATTATCGCAGTTAGTTTCTTTTTATCCTTTGTTCCGTTATTTAATTTTTTGCCTAAAATAAAATTCACTCTCCCTTTTTATTTGCGACTGATGTCTATTATAGCATACTTGTGCAAAAAATGCAAATTTTTGGCAGTTTTTCCACCTTTTTTTCAACTTTGCGTGCCTGCTAAGTGCCATTTTTACTATACTTTCTGGAATTTATGATTTTTTTAATAATTTTTCAAATTATTGCAGAAAATAATCCATTATTCCACTATAAATTCCCCAAGCTAATCTATTTTGATAATCATCATTTAACAAATCTTTTTCTTCTTCTGGGTTAGATAAAAAACCACATTCTACGATTGTTAACGGTATTTCAACCTTTTTTACAATAAAAACTGTGTCTAATTTCATCGCAACTCTGTTATTTTCCTTTTGAATAGACTCATTTAAACTATTTTGGATTGATTTTGCAAGTTTTATACTATTTTCATTAGAAGAATTGTAAAAAGTTTGCCAACCTGAATATTGTTTTTGTGGAATTTTATTTAAATGTATTGATACAAAAGCATCTGCCGAACTCTCATTTCCAATTTTTACTCTATTTTTTAAATCTGAAATTTTCTTTTGTTTTAAAGTTTTGCTATCTATATCATAAATAGCGTTATCATCAGACCTTGTTAATACAACCGTCGCACCGCTTTGTTCAAGTAGCGATTGGAGTTTTAATGCAATATTTAAGTTTATTTTTGCCTCACTTATTCCATTACTGCTCTCTGCTCCCTCATCAGGAACGCCATGACCTGCATCAATTACTATTACTTTATTCGTTACTGGTAATGTAACTGTCGCAACAGTTTCAGATTTCGAAAAAGCGGATTTTAAAGAAAAGGCTGTAAGTGAAATGGATAAAACACCTAAAACTAAAAATAATCTTTTTTTCCTAAGAACAATCATAAAAAACACCTCATAAATATTTATGAGGTGTTCTTGTTTATTATTCGAAGATTTAATGAAAACTTATTTACTTAACGCCCTATATTTAATTGGCTGATTTAACATCTTTTGCTCATATTCCTGTGGAAGTTTTGCTTTATTTAAGAATTTTTGAATTTCCATTATAGCAATTGATATGAGCGAAACCCCAATAACGTATAGCCATTGACTTCCATTTAGCATTTCAAACCCGAAAACATTCGCAAGTGAAGGTATTGCAATAACTGATATTTGTAGTATTAGCCCTAGCAAAAATGCTCCTATAAGATATTTATTAGAAAATAGCTCTTTTGTAAATACTGTTTTTTCTGCTCTTATATTAAACACATGCAATATTTCCATGGTTCCAAGTGAAAAGAAAGTCATCGTTCTTGCAATATCCAAGCCATATTTTTTATAAGAAAAATTAAATACTATCAAAGCTAAAGTTCCTATCATAAACCCTTCAACCATAATTCTGCCCCATAATCCGTCTGCAAATAAAGATTTTTTTGCATTTCTAGGTTTTCTTTTCATAATATTTTCGTTTGCTGGGTCAAGCCCCAAAGCTATGGCAGGAAAAGAATCCGTTATTATATTTATCCATAAAAGCTGGATTGCCGTTAGTGGGCTTTTTAAGCCAAGCAAAAGGCCTAGAAAAACAGTTGCAATTTCTGCAATATTTGTTGCAATCAAGAAATGTACAGCTTTTTTTATATTATCAAATATATTTCTTCCATATTTTACAGCACTTACTATAGTTGAAAAATTATCGTCCGCAAGTACCATATCAGAAGCATTTTTCGCAACATCTGTACCGTTTAATCCCATTGAAATTCCGATATCTGCATTTTTTAAAGCTGGAGCATCGTTAACCCCGTCACCTGTCATTGCAACAACTGCACCTGTTTTCTGAAATGCTTTTACAATTTTAACTTTATGCTCTGGAGTAACCCTGGCAAAAACCGAATATTTCATAATATTCTTTTCCAAATCACTTTGATTAATTTCATCTAGCTCCTTACCAGTAATACATAAGTCGTTTTTTCTAAAAATTTCTAAATCTTGCGCTATAGCCTTTGCTGTAGCGATATGGTCACCAGTTATCATCGCAATTTTAATACCCGCATTTTTGCATTCTTTTATGGATTCTTTAACTCCATCTCTTGGTGGATCAATCATTCCAATAAGACCAACAAAAATAAGATTATTTTCTATAAATTTATCATCCATAACTTTAGGTAAAATATCTAAATCTATGTATGCAACTCCAATAACTCTAAGAGCATTATTGGCCATACTTTCATTTCTACTTTTGATACTATTCTTTTTCATATAATTTAAGCTTTCTATATTTCCACTGCTATATATTCTTGTACATCTATCTATTAATACATCTGGCGCCCCTTTAGTTATTACCCTGTACTTATTACCAAATTTGTGGATTGTTGTCATTAGCTTTCTGGTAGAATCAAAAGGTAATTCATTAACTTTTGGATACTTGTAATATAAATCTTTTCTATTTTTAGAAATTTGCGTGGCTTTTTTAACGATTGCAACCTCTGTCGGATCACCTAAAACTTTGCCATTATTCTGAATTTGTACACTTGTACACATCGTAGCAAGCTCAAGCACAAAATCGCATTTTACACCATTTGAATCGGTGTACTCTACAACGTTCATCTCATTTTTAGTTAAAGTTCCAGTTTTATCGGTGCAAATTACATTGCTACTCCCCAAAGTCTCCACAGCAGGCAACTTTCTGATAATCGCATTTTTCTTTGCAAGCTTAGTCACGCCAATCGATAAAACAATAGTAACAATTGCAGGTAACCCTTCTGGAATTGCAGCAACTGCAAGGCCTACAGATGTCATAAACATTTCTAGTGGAGGAATTTTTTTAAAAATTCCAATAGCAAAAATAACTGCACATATTGCAAGGCATCCAATTCCAAGTGCCTTACCAACTTCACCTAATTTCTTTTGAATTGGAGTTTCTGGAGACTCATCATTTATTATCATTTTGGCAATTTGGCCAACCTTTGTATTCATACCTGTTTCAACAACAATTGCTTCACCAGAGCCATTCGTTATCACTGTTGTTCCAAAGGCCATATTTAGCATATCGCCCATGCTGCAATTTTGACTTAATTTCACATTTTCATTTTTATCTACAGGAACTGTTTCACCAGTTAAGCTTGATTCTTCAATTTTAAGATTGTATGATTTAATAATTCTGCAATCCGCAGGAACAAAATTTCCCGTTTCTAGCATCACAATATCTCCAACCACTAGCTCCTCGCTTGGAATTGCAATTATACTGCCAGCTCTTTTAACCTTTACAATCGGTGTAGACAACTTTTTAAGTTCATCAATAGATTTTTCAGCTCTTGCTTCTTGAACAGTGCCCATGATAGCATTCATAACAACTATTCCTAGGATAATTATAGAATCCAAATAATCTCCGAACGCCCTCAATTTTTGTAACAACAGCTGAAACTATTGAAGAAATAATAAGTATAATTATCATAATGTCATTAAATTGCTTTATAAATTTAATAAAAATACTTTCTCTTTTTTTGTCATCAATTACATTTTTTCCATATTTTTCAATTCTTTCCTTCGCCTCTTCTTCAGTAATCCCATATAGCAGATTTGATTTTAATTTTCTAACCAAATCTGTTAGCTCTAAAGTATGCCACATAGCTTATCCTCCTTCGTGTATTTCTATAAAATATATTCGCAAAACGTGGCCATTATGACAATTTTATATAATCATGAAAAAAACGCCACATGCTAAACAATATTGCTTAACATGTGACATTCTTGTAATTTTAATTTTATTTAAATTTTTTATCAAATTTATTCTGCGTCTTCGCCTTCTTCATCCTCAGTGCCATACATTTGTTGTATTAATTCCATATATGTTTTTTGAACTTTTTCTATAAGTTCATCAAAATTAATTAGTTTAGGCATCTTATATTGCTCTCCAAAAGTATCTACAGTTAGTGATTTTATCTCAGGTGCAACTTCTGGCTTAGATTTTTCGCCCATATCCTCATTATCTACAACTTTTGTTTTAGAAATATCTTGAATAATTTCGTATCCTTCAATTACTTTTCCAAAAGCAGCATAATTATCTTGTAAATATTCGATTGTTTGCTTATTATCTGTGTTCATTATAAAGAATTGACAACTAGCACTATTATAGCCATCTTCAGCCAAGCCAAACTGACTGTAATCACCTCTAGCCATAGCTATTGTTCCAGCTTCAAACTTTGTGGTATTTTCAACATTATTACCTTTAAACTCACCTTTTATAGAATAAGTATAGTCTTCATCGCTATCTTTCTTTACAGATTTATCAATATCGCTAACCTTCGCAGATCCAGTTCCATCGCCTACTGGGTCTCCACCCTGTATCATGAAGTTTTCAACTATACGGTGAAATTTCAATCCATCATAAAATTTATTGTTAACTAAATTAACAAAATTTGAAACAGTATCTGGCGCCTCATTAGCAAAAAGCTCTATTTTAACTGTTCCTTCTTTCTTTTCGCCATCAGCATTAGTATATTCAACTTGCATTGTTGCAATTGGATTTTTTTCATGCTTTACTGGGCCCTCATCAGGCTTTTGATCTCTATTTTTCACACATCCTGAAAGTGTAAATATTGTGGCAGTTGCCAATGCAACTGGTAATAGTTTTTTTAGAATTTTCATTTGTATTCCTCCTCAATTATATATAGCTGAATTATAACATTAATTTATTTATTTTGTAAAACATTTTTGATTTACTTTTTAAATTTAGTGGTATACTCTATGTAATAAAAAAAATGGAGATGGTTTACTAATGACAGATTCGAAAAATGTAAAAACTGAAATTACAGCAAGAAAACTATATGGCAAAGCTTGCACCTTGTCTAAGGAAGATTTCATAAAAGAATATAATATAAAGCCAAATGGGCTTTCAACTGCAGAAGCTGAAGAGCATATCGATAAATACGGCCCAAATGTGATAACAAGCGCTAAACCCAAGAAGTGGTATCATTACTTTTTAGGCAGTTTACTAAGTCCTTTTAATTTAATACTTTTGGGAATTGTGGCAATTTTACTTTATACAGATGTTTATTTGCCTGAGAAGCCAAGCTACGCAAATATAATTGTAATATTAGTTTTGGTTACGGCAAGCACTTTGCTTGAATTCTTTGAAGAATATCGCTCTAATAAAGCTGCAGAAAAATTAAAAGAGCTTGTAGCCACAACAGCCACAGTTGTAAGAGATGGCATAGAGCTACAAATTCCAATAAAAGAAGTAACTGTTGGCGACATAGTTTTACTTTCAGCAGGAAGCATGGTGCCAGCGGACCTAAGAATATTAGAGTCTAAAGATATCTATGTTGGACAATCTGCTTTAACAGGAGAATCCGATTCGGTAAGAAAACTTGCATATACAGAGCTTTCAGCGGAAGAAATAAACAGTATTTCAGACCTTGATACTATATGCTTTATGGGAACAAATGTAATAAGTGGATCAGCAAAATGCGCAGTTATAAAAACAGCTGATAACACCTACCTTGGTAAAATAGCCAAAACTTTAACAAGTGTAAAACCTAAATCTGCATTTCAAAAAGGAATTGAAGGCATCAGTAAATTATTAATACACTTTATGCTTGTTTTAACACCAATCGTATTTGCTTTAAATGTATGGAAACACACGCCAGTAACTGCTTTCACATTCGCAGTAGCAATAGCAATATGTATAACACCACTTTTACTTCCAGTTATTTTATCTTCAAGCTTATCAAAAGGCGCTGTAAAAATGTCCAAGAAAAAAACAATTGTAAAAAAGCTTGATTCAATAGAAAGCTTTGGAGGAATGAACATTCTATGCACAGATAAAACTGGAACATTAACTGAAGATAAAATTGTTCTTGAAAAATACTTAGATATAAACGGACATGAGGACTTAAGGATTTTAAAGCATGCATTTTTGAATTCGTATTTTCAAACAGGAATCAGAGGAAATATCGATGAAGCTGTTGTAAACAGGGCTTTATCAAATAATATGTCTGAATACACCGAAAAATATAAATTAGTTGATGAAATCCCATTCGATTTTACAAGAAGGCGTTTATCTGTTATCGTTACCGATGGCACTAAAAAGCAAATGATTACAAAGGGCGCAGTTGAAGAAATTCTTGAGCTTTGCACAATGGTAGATTACAAGGGTAAGGTATCGCCTATTACAAATCAAATCAAAGAAAATATCAAACAAATATCAAGAAACATGAATAAAGATGGTTTACGTGTTATAGCTGTATGCCAAAAAAACAATTTACGAGACACCACAGTATTTGATGTATCTGATGAAAAAGATATGGTACTGCTTGGATTTATTGGATTTTTGGACCCACCAAAAGAATCTGCAAAATCAGCAATTGAGAAACTTAACAAATCTGGCATTAGAGTTATCGTTTTAACCGGAGATAATTTGGAAGTTACAAAATGTATTTGCAAAAAAGTAGGTATAAATACTGATGAAATTATAGAAGGAAGTCAGATTGAACAACTTGAAGACAAAGGCGTTATTAGATTATTAAAGAAGAATAACATCTTCGTAAAATTATCGCCTATCCAAAAAGCTAGAATAGTAAGACTTCTAAAAGAAGCTGGTAATGTTGTAGGATACATGGGTGATGGAATAAACGATGCACCATCACTAACAAACTCTGATGTTGGAATTTCAGTAGATACTGCTGTTGACATTGCAAAAGAATCAGCCGATATCATACTACTAGAAAAAGATTTACATGTACTTTTAGATGGCGTTACCGAAGGAAGAAAAACTTTTGGAAATTTAATGAAATATATAAAAATGGCTACAAGTTTCAACTTTGGTGAAGTTATGTCTGTAATAATAGCAAGCGTTATTTTACCATTTTTGCCTGAAACGCCAATACAATTGCTTGTTGAAGGTTTGCTTTATGACTTTGGACAATTAACTTTGCCACTAGATAATGTGGACAAAGAATATCTACAAAAGCCAAGACAATTTAACTTGAAAGGAATTAAAAACTTTATGCTATTTATGGGACCTTTAAGCTCAGCATTCGATTTAATAGTATTCGCCTTTCTATGGTTTGCATTTAAGCTTCGTGAACCAGCGCTATTCCAAACCGTATGGTTCACATATAGTATCGTATCGAACTTACTTGGAATGCATATAATTAGAACTCCGAAAAAACCGTTCATACAAAGTCATGCCAATAAATGGGTATACTTCTCTTCAATTCTTCTTATTATAATAGGAGTTGCTATTCCATTTACATGGCTTGGAAATATAATAGGATTAGTGGCAATCCCACTTCCATATATGACAGTAATATTTGGAGTACCAATACTTTATTGCTTCGTAGCACTATTTGCTAAAAAGATATATATCAAAAAATATGGAGAATGGATTTAATCGCCAAACTTTTAAATACGAAAAAACCGTGATTCTAAATCACGGTTTTTTAATATTAAATTAATTATTATAAAGAATGATTTTAGCTAACCCAATCCATAAAATCTTTTTCGCGAAATCTTCCACTAAATCTCTTCGCCCCTATAAACCTGATACTTGGGTAAGCTCTTTGCAAATCTCTTATACTTTTATCCACAGCATGTACACCACTTGTTACAAAAACATAAACATCTTTTCCAGCAAAATTGTTTTCCTCAAGGAATGTGTTCACTATCGTTGGTGCTGAGTTATACCAAACTGGGAACCCTAAAAAAATTGTGCTGTATTCATCTACGTTATCTAACTTGTGTGATACTAGTGGCCTAAATCTTTTGTTTTTCATCTCTAGAAATGACCTATTTGTTCTGCTTGGCCATTTCAGATCATCTTCGGTGTACTTTACTTCTGGCTCGATTTCAAAAACATCCGCGTACAAGATTTTTGCTAATTTTTGTGCCAGTCTCTTTGTCGCCCCGGTTGCAGAAAAATAACTAACTAATACTTTGCCCATACGACACCACTCCTTTTCTTTATAACTCGTATTACAAAAGCAATGTTACCACTACTTAATAATAGACTAATTATTCGAGAAAAGTTTAACTTCTATTGCCACCAATAAAAATTTTGTCTTTAGTGCAAAAAGAGGCACCTAGATAGTGATGTACTCACTTCTAATTGCCTCTAACGACCTATCTTGATTATTATATTTTTATCATAAATTTAAATAAAAGTCAATTGTTTTGTGTACATAAAGTGCTGTATTTTATACATTTTTAGCACTTTTTTATTTAAAATTCAATATAGGTCTTAATTTATAATTAAATTAAACATGAAGGTTAAATTTCTACTCCATTTTGTTTTAAATCTTTAATTAGCTCTTCTGCTCCATCTTCTTCATAATTTAGCACATGGCCTTTCATACCAAGTAATTCTCCCGCCTTTATATTATGCTCTTTATCATCAACAAAGAAACACTCATCTGGCTTAAGATTATATTTTTCAAATAAAGTAAAATATATTTTTTCATCAGGCTTTTTTGAATGACAATCGCATGAAATAACCCATCCATCAATGCATTGAAGCTCTGGTAACCCCATTATATACTGGCTAGCTTCTTTATTATTATTTGATAAAACATAAACACCGTAATCTTGCTCCTTAAGCTTGTGTATTAATTCTACAATGCCAACATTCATATTTCTATACTTATAATAATTAATCAAGAAATCTTTAATATACTCATCTTCTTCCACAGATAACCCACTATTATAAAAATGCTGCTCTAGCGTTTCATCTCCTAAATCTAGGTTTGTGTAGTTTTTAAAAAATTTTGCTCTGATTTCTTCAATAACTTCCTCACTAGCATTTAATTTTTTTAAAACTGAAGATGATTTTCCTTCAAAAACAACATTTCCCAAATCAAAAATAATATTTTTTATCATCCGCATTCCTCCAATTTTTAATGACATTTAAATTTAAGGAGCCTAGTGAACAAATTTATTATTCTCTAAACTCCTTTTACTTTACTATTTATTTTGTCACATCTTTATTAAAATACATTGTTGGCATTGGTTTCTTAATTCCATTTTTATCAATCATAAGCTTAAGTTCACGTAACAACGCTCTTTCAACTTCTTCATAATATAATTGATCACAGTTTGCTACAATAAGGAAACTCATGTAATTTACACCTAGTCCGCAAACTCCTAAATACATTATATCGTGAATTTTAGGTATTCTTTCCTTAATTCCAGGAAGGTTTTCATTTATTATGTTTTCAACTTTTTCAATATCTTCAGTATAATCAACATTAAGTTCGCATGGAACACCAGAAATTCTTTCAGATAAGTTAACAACTGAAGCTATTTGGCTATTGCATTCAATTTTAACATCACCAGTGATGCTAACTATCTTTGTTGTTCTAAGTCCTATTTCAGTAATCATACCTTTCCAACCATCAATAACAACAATATCACCAACTTTGAATTCGCCTTCAAATACACTGAATATTCCTGCAATTATATCCGCAATCAAGCTTTGAGCACCCAATCCAATAACAAGTGCTAAAATTCCTAATCCCTTAACAAGAGCTCCTACATCAGCTCCCCAAGTTGCAAGTATAGCTAGAATTGCTGCAATCGCAATTATATACTTAAAGCAACTGCTTAATAGTGAAGCAATCGTGCTTCTACGGCTAGAATTCTTTGTTGAAGTTCTAAGTACCAAACGTACTATTTTAATAATTATCCATGCAATTGTAACAATCTTAATGCTCTCGATTAAACATGGGATTTTGTGATACATTGTATTAAGAGATGCGTTACTACTAACTGTTTGTTTAAATACAGATGATGCACCATGAATATCTTCTTCAAATACAACAGACAATATTGTTATTATAATCATTACCGCCATTAAAATAATGAACTTCATACTCACTCTTTTTTTCTGAACGGTTCCTCCCCATTTCATTTCATCTTCGTATTTCTTCATGTTCTCTGCCCATTTTGAATTAACAATATTTTTTCTCATTTTTCCCTCCACTTTATATTTATTTTAAATTTCAGCCCATATAGCATAAACATTCAAATTATCATCATTCATTGAAGCATTTCTAGCAACTGACCAACCAACAAACCTGTATCCTTCTCTTGTAGGAGTTGGCACATCACCATATTGCTCTCCATTAATTACTTGTCTAGTTGTTGTTTTGGCATTTCCATATTGTGGGAAAACACCTCCATTAGCATTAAACCTTGCTCTATAATTACCAGCAGACTTTTGTGTTACTTGCTCTCCAGTTGCATCAATTTCCATAGACATTGTTTTTGTCATAAATGATGTATCGATTACATTGTTCTTTCGGATTTCTTCTTGAGTATCTCCAGTTTCAAACTTCCATTCCCAATATATCGGAATATATCTTTTCTTATAGCTTGCAAGCGAAAAATATCCATTAAAATTTAAATTCTTTTCGTTTTCTATTATCAAAGCTTCTGTTTTTTCACTATTAGAATAAAAAACTAAATTGGTTGGTTTATTTGTAAGAGTAGTTTCTATATTATATTCTAGAGGAACCTGCGTTCCGCGTTGCATCTATCTCAATCATAAACTCGCCACTTGTTCCTGGCGCGATTTTACTTGCTTGAACCTTTTTATTATTATCGGTTCTTGTAATAGCTAAATTATTAATTTCTATTTTTTTAGTGTTATCTACCACTCTGCACTTAAAAATATTATCAACTGGTATATTTTCATCTATATCCGCAGCTATAACTTCTTCTGGTGCCTCCAGCTCTTCAAATACATTCAAATCATCTACACCATTTAATTCTGGCAAAAGACCAAGACTAATTGCCACAACAGTTGCAATAGCTGGCATGGCTATTCTAGTTATCGCCTTAGAAATATAATTTCGAGTTTTTTTACTGCTATCAGTTTGCTTTTCATCTTTATCTAAATCTAGTTCATCTCTTTTATTATATTCTATCGTTACAATGTCTCGCTCTAACATACCAAGCCAAATGTCAGGATCATTATTTTCTTCAGAAAGTGTATTAACATTTTTATCAACTTGTTTATGTTTGCCTAGTATATATATGAGATTCTTTCTTTTCATACCTGCTCCTTCCTTTGTACCTTGGTATTTAATATACATTCCATTAGCAAAATACTACATTTCTTTTTCATATATAACAAGTGTTCTCTCACTACCATCTTCTTTAATTCTATCAAGATTTTTTAATGATTGCTCTGCTTCTGATTTATTTTCAAAATAAGGAATACATCCATCAGAATAAGCAACAATATATTTTACATTATTTAATGGAACTTTATATGTTTTTACAAAATCCATCGCAGAATCTTCACCCGTTAAAGCTCCGTATCCAGCCTTTTTTCCGTTATGCGTTATAATAAAATTATTTCTTAAAGCTCCTCTAATAAGCAATCTATATCTAGGGTCCATCCAATTATATTCACCAGATTTTAAACAATCATTTTCAAATTCTTCCATCCATTCATGGTCATTTTCTGTTGAAAATAATTCGTTATATTGCTCATCAAAAACTTTTATATAGCAATCGCCTATGCCGAAACAATATAGAAAATCTCCTAATATTACTCCTCCAACAGCTTCTGAACAATATAAATCTTCACCTACATAGTCAATTTCTCTATCTTTATTGATTTCCCATATATCTTTGTTAGCTCTTCTAACTGCATTTTTTATTTGCTCTTCGTCTATATAATCTAAATTTTCTTTCAAGTATTTTACAAAATTATTTGCAATTATTTTTGAAGAATCCAAAGAGCCACTTGGATTTGGATAATGCTGAGCAATATATTCAGCATCTTCTCTAGTTTGAGGATATGGTCTAACTTCCCCGCCTTTTAAATCTCTCGTAACACCATCAGCCACGCAAAAAATATTATCTTCCACATAAAAGTAATCTTCCTCTGGGAATTTTAGGTCATATCTTGTGTATATCTGGTTTTGAAATCTTTCACTATAAATTAATTTAAACATATAACGTCCCTCTCTTTTGTTTCAAAATTCGTGATCATATTTTGACATTTCTTTGTAGTGTTCAAGTGTTGGGAAAAATGATCTGCTTTTCTCAAAAACAGAATCTGATTTTCTAATCTCTTTAACTTTCTCCATTTGCTTTAATGCATCTTTATAATTCTCATTTTTTATACTTTGGAATATTGGTACTAAGCTCTCATTAGCAATATAAATCTTAAGGCCATCTGCCAATGAAAAGAACCAATGGAAATTCTTTAATATCTTCTTCTTTTCTCTTAATGTTACAGCATCACTATCTATTATTTTGCATATCAAATAAGCACTTTTTTTAGCATAATAATATCTATAAAATCCCATTTTATCATTTGCTTTAAAGTTCTGATAAATAACCTTATAAACATCATTTTGTTTTTCAAAATATTTTTTATCACATATATTTGATGTTGAAACTGGATTATGTCTGTAATCGCATATAATTTTATTTGTGTAATATCCGTTATCTGTTTTCATATATGCTAAAGTCGTGAAATAATCATCCTCAGAAGGAGGATTAACATCAAATCTTATTTTATTTTTCTTTAAAAAGTCAAAATTATATATCTTATTCCATAAAGTCGAGTTCATAACTGGAAAAGACTTTGCTAAATTGCTTAGCTTTAGCTCAGAATCAACATATATTTCTGTATCAAATGCTGGTTTTTCTCTTTTATTATCGTTCTCATCCATCATTATATAATTGGCGCTAACATAATCAGCCTTTTTTTCTTCAGCTATATTATACATAACTTCGCATGCATAATTTTCAAGCATATCATCAGAATCTAGAAACATTATATATTTTCCGACTAGCAAATTCTAAACCAACATTTCTAGCAATAGCTTGACCCGAATTTTCCTTATGCACAACTATTACTCTATTATCTTTTTTTGCATATTCGTCACATATTCTTGGCGAATTATCAATAGATCCATCATCCACTAATATTATTTCTATATCTTCTAAAGTTTGTCCAACTAAAGAATCTATTGCTTTATTTAAATATTTTTCTGCATTATATACAGGTACAATTACAGAAACTTTTCTATCGTTCATCTCATTCCACTCCATTCTAAAGGTTAATCATTTGTAAAATCAATACATCAAAAATCAGGTATTTTTTGATTGTAAAAATACCTTTTTTTTTAATTATATGTATTAATAATTTTTTTGTCAATGAGGTGCCATCTACTTTTTATTTTTTTATTGTTCTTTGCACATATTACTGTTATAATATCCCAAGGAGGTAGAAAAAATGAAAAAGAGTTCTATTATTTTATTAGTTATTGTAGCTATTGTTGCAATACTTGCAATCTCTATGATTGGTAGCTACAACGGTTTAGTATCAAAGAAAGAAGTTGTTTCTCAAAAGCTATCTGACTTAGATACAACATTACAAAGAAGAGCTGATTTAATTCCTAACTTAGTTAATACTGTAAAAGGATTTACAGATCACGAAAATGAAGTTATTGAGAAAGTTACTTCAGCAAGAGAAAAATTAGTTGGTGCTAATTCTATTGAAGATAAACAAAAAGCAAATGATGAGTTATCTGAATCATTAAAATCTTTAATGGTTGTTGTTGAGAATTATCCAGATTTAAAATCTTCTGAAAACTTTTTAAATCTTCAAACAGAGCTTGCAGGAACTGAAAACAGAATAGCTGTTGCAAGACGTGATTATAATGATGCAGTTAAGGATTATAATTCATCTAGTAAGAAATTCCCAACAAATATAATGGCTGGAATGTTTGGTTTCGGAGAAGAAAAATACTTCGAAGCAAATGAAAAAGCTCAGGAGGTTCCAAGTGTTAACTTCTAAGAAAAAATTAATAGCAATATTTTCTTTTGTATTACTATTGCTTATATTTAATTTAATAGTTAACAAATCTAGTGCTCTCGTTAATCAAAGCACTGAATTCTACGTAAATGATACTGCGGGCATTATTGATCAATCAACTGAAGATTACATCATTAATATTAATAAAAAGCTTTATGAACAAACTGGTGCACAAATTGTTGTTGTTACCGTTAATAATCTTGAAGGAATGTCTATTGAAGATTATGCAGTTGAATTATTCAGACAATATGGTATTGGTGATAAAGAAAAAAATAATGGTGTTTTATTCTTAACTGCTATTGAAGAAAGAAAAGTTAGAATTGAAGTTGGTTATGGCTTAGAGGGTGCTATTACCGATGGTGAAGCTGGTAGAATTATTTCACATCAAATTACTCCTTATTTCAAAAATGATGATTGGAATAATGGTGTTAATAATGGTTTCAATGCTATTCTTGAAAAGGTATGTGTTGAATATGGTATTAATGTTGAAGGTGCTAATCCTGCTGAGTGGTTTGATGATGTAGAAAATGAATCATCTGATGAAGGTGATTTTGAATTTGCAGCACTAGGTATTCTATTTGCTGTTTGCTTAGTACTAAGACATGTATTTAAAAGCAGTGCTACTAAGAGATATTCAGCTGCTGGTATTGCTGTTATAGTTACTACAATTGCTGATTGTGTACATAGTGGAATGAGTAATTTCTTTAGTATGCTTTTCTTAAATTTAATTGCTGCTGTCTGCGGACTTATTGGTGTCTGGGGTCTTCTATCTGGAGGATTCCATGGTGGTTCATCAGGAGGACATGGCGGTGGCTCTTCCGGAGGAGGAGGATCTTCTGGAGGTGGCGGAGCTAGCGGAAGCTTCTAGTCATTGAATAAAAAATTATACGATAAAAATACTAAAAACAGGATTTCTCGTTTATATGAAAAATCCTGTTTTTTATTTTAAATCTCGATCCATCCAAACTCATCTGGAGCTGTAGTTTTTTTACCAAATATTTCTTCTTCCTCTTGTTCTATTGGTCTTTTGGGAGTTCGTATTCCTGGTATTACATATCTATTTTCAAATTGACATCTAGAGTCATTATTTTTTGATGAGTGATACACTCCTAAATTTATTTTATCTCTTAATTCTTGTTTTGATATCTCTTCAAATTTTCCTGCATCATCCCAAATGTAATATTTTACTCCATCTTTTTCTCTTATATAAATTAGTTGTACTAACTTAGTTCCATCCCCTACTTTCTTATATAGCGAATGTGATATTCCCATAGAGTATGCTGGTTTTATTCCTAATGCTTCTATACCATCTTTTATGACTGATCCTTCTCCTGATGTTAATGCATAATAAATGTTAGCTAAACAGTTGTACATTAATAAATCATCATCTTCATAACCTTTTGTTAATGCACTTACAACTTCATTTAAGAATCCCACAGTTTTATCTCCTGGATAGTCTTCTCTTAATTTTTTCCAAATAGGTTCCATAACAGAAGGATTCTCATCTATGAATTTTAAAATTGCTTTGTAATCATACGTTCCTTCTGGTGTTTTAAATTTCTCTAAATCTATATCTAATCCTTCTAATCTTTCCTTTTGTGATTTTTTAATATCTCCCAAAGATTTTAATTCTTTGCCAGAATAATATTTTTGCTCTGGTCTTAAGTATTCATCACTACCTAATACTTGGTACATATGATTTGGTGTTAGTCCCAATTTACTTCTTGATATATCTGGTGCTCTTAGCCAATTAGGCTTTTCATCTCTTGTGCTATTTGTTCCATCAACAACAAATGCATTATTATTCTCATCAAAGAACAAAACATGCTGATGTCCAGAGCGCCCAATCAAATATGTATCATATCCTGCACGGTCTAGTAAATCCATCATAGCTCTTGACCATGTATGGCATGTTACAGCATTTTCATCAAAATTAATGTCATCTGACTTATCTCTGTTTATTATTTTTACAATGTTGTCATTTTCCTGACTCCATGAAAAAGCAATTGTATTGTATCGTATTGCTTTATTTAGATTGTCTTGTAGACATCTTACAAAATCTTCACCCGATTTGCATTCTGCAACAGTTTTCTCATATATTTGATCTATAATTCTTTCATATTCGGCTCTTTTTCTGCTACTGTCCTCAGTCTCTACCTCATAAGAACGCTCTATTTCCTCAATATCTATTAGGCTCTCATAAGATGTAGCTCTACTATCTATCATATAAGAAATGCATTTATATTTAGAGCTATTAACATTAATTCTTTCATTAAAATTAACTCTTCCAAGACCTATTAAATTTATAATATCCATTATTTGAGCAATATTATCACTCGAACCTCCAGCCACAGCATCGCGGATCATTTCGTTTGTCTTATTATCATCATTAAAAATAACTAATACCTCAAGTAATCCTTTTCTATACTTTGAAGATTCCTTTTCTGATGGATAATCATTATTTGATATATTTTGAAAAATACCGTGAAAATCATCAATTGGGAAGTATGGATTCATCTCGACTCCACTTATTCTTTCTATATTTTCTTTTAATCTTCCGAGTTTTGATCTTCTTTTATTTAAAGATTCTAAAACCAACATATAACAGCTTTTTGCTCTTGAAAATTCTTCGTCTGAAAAATGATATCCCATCTTGTATAAAATTGCTGTTGCCATTATAACAGACTTACAATAATCTAACTTTCCTTGCTTATTTACTTCGTCGATTTCTCCAGCGCCTTTAATTTTCAATGTAATATTTGACATTAGACTTTCTTCAGGTTTTAATTTTCCCAATCTCTTATATGGGTTTCTGACGCTTCCAGCCTCACCCTCAATAAAATCCTTATATGACTCTTCGTCGTTTATGATATCAAATATTAAATATATGTTTTTCAGTGAAGTTATATTCTTTTCATTTTGTATACCATTTTCTTCAAAAAATTTAATTATACTTTCTCTATCTACCATGAAATCCTCCTAAAAAATACAGTATATATTATATCATCTTTTTAATATTATGTAAAGTAGATAGCAGAAAGCACGATTTTTTATTTTCATATTATTTCTAATACAAGACGGAAAAAAGAGCCATGCTTTTTCAAACATAGCTCTGCAAAAGATTAATGTTCAATTTCAATATCGTTTTTGTCTAGCTTTTTGTAATAAGCTCTTGCTTTATCAAACAAAGCATTATATTCTTTTATTATTTTAACAAGATTATCTTTAACCTTAGGATCCGTCGCTCTTTCACACTTTTCTATTAAGTATTCCGCCATTATTTTAGTACACTCTAAAACATCTCCATACTTTACAGATAAATTTGACTTAAAGTTTTTCATTATTCGATCTGCAACTTCCTCTAATTTATTCCATTCCTCTTGCGAGGTATATTCTATAAAATTCTTTTTAAGACCAAGCGGGTTGAACAAAACTCCTTGGAATAGCTCATTAACGTACTCTTTACTGCCAGAATTAGTGCTATATTGAGCTTCATACATGTTAGAATCTAATTCATCGTAGTTACATGGCTCATTTGAAAATGCTTTTATAATGCATAATCCTAATGGGAATAACTGACGATATCCATCACCCATACCATATCTTCTATTTATTTCATCTAACCCATCTCCGTTAAGTATACTGTTAATACTTATATTTGCCTTTGGATAATATGAGCAGTATGCAGATAAGTCTGTTACAAGTTCGTTAAATAAAACCGATGCAGGAGAAATTTTTTTAGGCATTGCATGAATATTTTTAACATCTCTTTCCTCAATTTTTCCTCCAGCATTTGATGTTACTGTATTTGTTTCTGGATTTAATTCAGACAATGAATTGTTGAATAAATTTGCTATAGCGTGGAAAAATTCATGCCTACAAGAAATTCTAAAATGATTAATATTTGTAATATTTCTTGGCAAGGTGATTGTAATACCTTTGCACACTCTCCTCACTTCATTATTACTTCCTATTTGAAATTCAATAGACGGGGTTGTTTCTGCTGCATGCGATGTTCCTGCAATTGCACCACCTACATAATTAATAGTAACAGTTTTATTAAGCATTTGAACTATTTCTCTTGCTTGCTCTTCGTTATTTGAAACCAATCTAGCTATATCGTAAATTGCCCCTTGTATTTCATTTTCAATATTTATCTCCATATTTTTTCTCCTTAGAATAATATTTAATCATTTTTAGAAATATAATAATTACTTTATTTTTGTGTAAAATATTTGCATATTTCCTTGTTATCTTTTTCTTTGTACGGATTTCCTCCCATTATTTTTTTAGGTGGAATAGATTTATATATATCACAATATACATGATTTCCTAAATGTTTACACTCATTACACATACAATATATTGGTTTAAGGACTTCGTGTTTCAAATATTCTAAACTTCCCATTTTACACCTCTTCTAAACATATTTTATTGTTATATTCTTTGATTTTTCAAACCATATTCTTTTTTACACTTCTCCTTTTGTTTATCTGTTTCTAAACTATTTCAAATTATACTCTATCATTTTTATATATTGGTCTTGCGCATTCAAACATGTATCAGTTAAATATCCTTTTTCACTTTTATATTCTTTTAATCCTCTGTAATAAAATAACTTATCTTCATCCAGAATTATAAAAGGAACAATATTATTTTTTAAACATTCTTTAAACATAATAATTCTTCCAATTCTACCATTTCCATCTTGGAATGGATGTATGCTCTCAAATCTATAATGGAATTCAATTATTTCTTTTATGGTTACTTTCTTAAGTGAATTATACCATTCTAATAATTTTGCCATTTCTTTTTCAACATTATTTGGTGATGTCGTTTTAATTCCATTTCCAATCATATTAGCTCTTTGTTTGTATTCTCCAACATTAAACCAATCTAATCTACCGTCTGATGTTCCTTCTTTTAGAATCTTATGAAATTCTTTTATCATTTTTTCGGTTAATTTTTTATCAGCAAAATCTAGCATATAATCTACTAATTTAAAGTGATTAGATGTTTCTAAAATATCATCTACTTTTGCAACGGTATTATTTTCAAATAGAATAGTATTTGTTTCGTAGATATATCTTGTTTGCTCTTCTGTTAATGTACTTCCCTCAATATGATTTGTATTATACGCAAATGAAATTTGAGTTTGATGATATAGATTTCCCTTTAATTTCATTTCTTTTTGCTCTCTTAAAACATTTAATACATTAATTTTTGAAACATCAAATTTTTCTTCATCTCTCAATAATTCGTCAATTGATATCTCAAATAAATCTGCTAATTTTTTTATAGACTCAATGCTAGGCTCTAGAGCCCCTGATTCGTATTTTGAAATAGTTGCAGGACTAACCTCCAACACCTCTGCAAGATAATTTTGAGTCATTTTTTTATTTTCTCTATATAACTTAATTTTATCTCCTAACATAATAAAAACTCTCCTTTTTACCTATAATAATATTATATCATATTATTTCCAAAAAAGAAAGTTTTAATCTATATTTTTATTTTATTTTCCATAGAAGAATGTGTATACACTTTTTAATTCTATGAGAAATACATACCTGCAGGAATAAATATAGATAAAATAGGAAGCTTAGGAATGGCAATATATGTATTCTACACATCAATAAAAATGATGATATCAAATATAAATGGATTACTTGCAAACGATACAGAAAACGAAGAGCTAAAACATGAAATAGAGCAAAAATTACAAAAATATGAAGATGTAAAACTAAAGAAAGTAAAAGTAATAAAAATGAGCAGCTACTACAGTGTATTCCTACAAATAAAAACAAGTGAAGAAATGACAATAAAAGAATACATAGCATATGAAAGAAAAATAAAATCAAAATTAAAATCATGGAACAAAGCAATAAGATTTGTGGATATACAGCCGGTAGAGAAATAGAGAAGCACTAGCGTAAGCTAGTGCTTTGTTGTTATTCTTCTTTCAAATCC
This sequence comes from Clostridia bacterium, assembly GCA_017515985.1. GTDB lineage: Bacteria > Bacillota > Clostridia > TANB77 > CAG-508 > CAG-492. Next base: position 16,576 of record JAFWDV010000012.1, on the reverse strand, counting down.
TCAAACATTTTTCTAACTGTTGGATTATTTTTTGTTAGTCTTTTAACAGTTAAATCATCTGCCTTGTTATTTGCCAGCCTTAAATTATTCTCACTAGATAACAATGCTTCTTTTGTTTTTTGCAAATGATCTATTGTCTTATCTATCTCTTCGATTGCCGTATGGAATCTTTCACTTGCTCGTCTATAATTTTTAGCAAATCCCTCTTTAAATTTATTAATGTTTTCTTCAAAGTGAGTTATATCAATATTTTGATTTCTAATTTCTGCAAGTTCATTTTTATAATCAATAGATTTTTTAGCTAGGTTAGTTATTAAAGTAATTAATGGTATAAAGAACTGTGGACGTATTACATACATCTTTTCATATCTGTATGATACATCAACAATACCATTATTATAATAATCATTATCTGATTCTAATAAAGATACTAGAACTGCATACTCACAACTTTTTTCTTTTCTATCTTTATCAAGCTCTTTAAAGAAATCTTCATTCTTATGTTTTGTAGCTGTTGTATCAGCTTCATTTTTCATTTCAAACATAATAGAAACAATCTCTTGTGTTTGATCTGGATCAGCAAAATATCTAAAAATAAAATCACCCTTAGAGCCAGTCTTCGCATCATTATCTTTTTCAAAAGTACAATTATCAAATAGCGGACGAATTTGATTGAACTCAGTACTACAATGAACCTCCAAGCTCTCACCAATCATCTTAGTAGATTGTTTAGCTTTAAAATCACGATAATATAAAATCTGTTCGTCCTTATCTTTTAATTTAGATTCATATGTCTCCTTCATAGACTTCTCTTTAAGTTCAAACTCAGTGCTCTTCTGACTAAGTTCATTATTTAATTTATCAATTTGTTTCTCACGCTCTGTAACTGCTTTTTGAATATCAAGTTCATTTTGAGTCTTCTGATTTTCTAATTTATTTTTAAGTTCATTAATCTCAAGAATTTTTTTATTAATTTCCTCATTAAGATTTTTCTCAACTTGATTCTTAATAGACTCCTCTTTATTCTTAATATTCTCATCTTTATTTTTAATCTCATTTTTTAAATTATTAATTTCCATCTCTTGGTCTTTAATAGTTTTATTTAATTCCTCACGCAAATGAGCCTCAGCAATTTTAACAGCATTCTCTTTCTCAGATTTATAATGTTCATCACGAGAAGAAATTTCTTTTTCAAATTCTTTATCACGAATCTGTTTAACAATTGAATCATAAGAGCTTTCATCTATTTGAAAAACCTTACCACAACTTGGACATTTAATCTCATTCATCTAACCACTTCTTTCTGTTGTTTTTTATTATTTCATCACATATTGAGACGATTTGCAATAAAAATTTGATTATATAGCAAATATTACGCACTTTATTCTGCTTCTTTGTATTTGTTCATTGCAATGTAATATTCATCTTCGTCAAACGATTTAATATCATCTTTTTCCTTTATAATTCCATTTATTTTATCATATATGTTATCATATATGATTTTTTGTGCGGGACTATTTATTTTTTTATCATCTTCATTACTCTTCTCAATTGTAACTGAATTTTCATCTAAAACTTTCTCAAATATTTTTAAAATATCATCTTTACTAATTTTTTCTATTTCAATAAAATTTTCCCCATCTATTGAAAACTTTCCTTCATTATTCTCAATCTTTAATAGCGTCATATATATTTCTCCTTTCATTATATGCTTCCGTTCCTGCTTCCATAGTATCCATTAAAACTTCATAACTTGAAATAGTTTCACCATTTACTGTTGAAAACTCTTTTGATGTTAGCTTACCAGTATAAATATTGTGCTTATTATCTTTGTATTCCGTATAAATAATACAATCCGGATTCATTAGTACCCCCAAAGTATTATTATGTGTCACTAAAAAAATTGTCGTTTTAAGGCTCAAATCCTTTATACATTTAATAATATTTTCTCGCAAAAAGATATTATCAAATGATGATTCAGGTTCATCTATAAGAAGTATGTCGTATTTATACGCATCAATTAATTCTTCTAATAAATTATATTCAGCCTTTTCTCCACCAGATATATTGTTTCCTTTGTCATTTTTAACTTCAAAATCAATAGAGCAAAAAGCTTTGTATAAGACATTTTCATTCACACCTATCTCTTCTAATGATTTTAAGTACTCATACGGTTTATCATATTTTTCGAATGTCTCAACCATTGAACCTGAATAATGTATTCTATTTTTTACATGAGTTGCATTTTTCATTTCGCCCTTGTACGCTAGAATCGTAAATTTATGATGTTTTTCTTCATTTATTTTTTCTTTTATTTTAAGATATCCTACAACTTCCTCAAACAATTTAATTTTACTATTTTGTTTCAATATATCTTTAAAATCACAATGTTCAATCTGTGCTACACTTGATTTTTCACCTAATTCTTTTTGAATTATTTCTATCAATTTGTTTGTCTCTTCCTTTAATTTTTTGTCAATCACTAATTTTTCATATATATCAAAAGATTTAAAATATAATGTTTTTAACGCTTCTATTCCTACATTTTTATCAATTAATTCTTTATATTCTTCATTGTTTAATAAACCACTTATATTCCTCATAACATTTTCAATATTTTTTAAATTTGGAATTGAAAATATATCTTCATTAAACAATTTTGTTCTTGCATAAACATCCATTTTATCAATATCTCGTGCATAATTTTTTAGTGATTTTAAATACTCTTCTATTTCATGATTGTTTTTATCTATATCAATTTTTCTTATATCATCTACAATCCATTTAAACTCTTTTAGATACCCTTCTATATATGAACTTTGATTTCTATTTATAATTTCGTTAAATTTTTCTTCCTCGCTATTTTTTACAAGTTCAAATTGTTTAATATATCTTATTTTATCATTTTCAAATGTAGAATATATAGAATCTAATGTATAAGTTTTTCCCGATGAACGTTTTCCTAGTACAATATTTAAACCCGTTGACGCATTTGTTCCATCATGTAGTATTTGAAATTGTGAAATATCTGTTGAATTTGATATAGCAATTTTGCTCTTATCACTAAGTACTAATTTAATTCTAGGTATTGTTAATTCATCACAATCAATATATGTCTGTTTCACTGGAAATACTGTCATATCTTTATCAATTCTAACATCACTAAACAGTACTGGATTATATTTTTCATTTGTATCCTTATACATCCTTTCCCATTTTTTTGGGCTAGACACTTCTCCTACAATAATATCATCCGACAATTTACTCAATGTATCTGTGTCTATAACCGGATCCTTCTTATAATGTGGTATAACCAAATAGTCTGATAAATTCGAAAATATTTTTTTAAACACATCATATGTTAATGTGTCATTCTGTTGAATAATATGACCTACAAGCTGATTGCACATATTTTCTAATTCATCTTCTCTTCCTTCGTCAGAAATTATTAATATGTGTCCATTTTCTAAATCTACTTCTACTCCTGGAAATACTTTGATTCCAACTTTTTCTTTTATTTCATCATACTGCTTTTTATTAAATAAATTATGATTAGTTATTGCTATAGCATCCAACTTAGCAACAGCAATATACTCTTTCAGTTTTTCAATGTCAAAATCAAAGTCTTTATCACTTATAGTTTTTATTGTATGAATGTGTAAATCAATCTTTTTCATAAAATCCCCCCTTCGTTGTAATTTTATATCATCATTTTTGCAAAATTTGTCGAATTATGTCAGAATGTGTATTTTTTTTATAAAATGTTAAAGAGCGAATCAAAGATTCGCCCTTTAATCTATTTCGAATATAATACATCAATAAGTACAATTTTTTCTTTATTGTGCATGGCACTTTGCTTATTTTTCATGATTTACTATTGCTTTTCTTGTACTGCTCTTTTGCATAATTAGTTTGTATCTCGTTCAATATTGGCCATGAGAATACAACCTCTGGTTTTTCTTTTGAACTTACGTGCACTTCCTTAGTTCTATTTTTTGCTATTATCTTTACTCGTTTTAGGTTATCATTTTTCTCGTCTTCATTGGAATTTTGTTCTACCAATTCACACAATTTACTGTTTATACTTTTATGTCTGTTATTCTGAATCATAGTTTTTATTTGTATGTAATTATTATTTTTTGTCTTTTCATATTTTTTATCTAAAAATTCGCATACCTCGTTGATCACATCTAATTCAGCTTTATTTCTTTCCTCTTTTTCTATAAGCACCTCCATCGACGAGATAAAAAGAGTATTGTCTATTTTTGAGTCAATTCTTTTATTTATTAGATACTTTCTATAATTATTTATCATTAGTGAGTCCTTCAATTTTTGATCCATCCATACATTCATGAGCTCTGAAAACTTGAAATGTGTACAACCACACCTATTAACTTCGAGATTCGCGTTAAATCTTATTTGTTTATTTTCTGTATCAACGATCACTATATCTTTATATATATTTGAGTCATCTTCTTTGCAATATTCCATAAAGTTTCCTCTAGCCTTCTTATCAAAAATATAACTGATATCTGTATCATTTAATCGTATTAAGAAATTCGTATAAACTATTTTGGCAAATTGTATACATTCATGTATATCTGAAAAATGACCACAAGTTAGCCTTACACCTTCGGATTCGCTTATCTTTTTATTCTCATTTAACGACTGCAGTTTTATTATTTTTCCTTCATATTCAAAAAGTACTATCTCATATACATCAATCTCTAAGTATTCATTTTCATTATAATATGCATCAATATAAAACTCATATTTAAACATTTACTACCTCTTTCTGTTTTTTTCAATCCTTTAAACAAGAATATGTATAGCAATCCCCGATTATTAAATATGCTCTTGTATAATCATTTATATATATTTTCTAAACACATCTCTCATTTTAATTATTTTATCTATTACCTGATTCATTAAGCTATTGTAATTTTCATGATTATCAAAATTCAATCCATCAATTCGATATATAATTTGAGAAGCCTTATAATTATCTAACCTTTCCCATGATAAATTGAAACCTAATTCATCTTCTATTATTTCTTTTTTCTGAACAACTTTGTCATATAAATCTTTATTATCTGGCATATACAAAGCAACACCTATTAATGAATCTCTATTAACTAGAGTTATACTAATATGCGCATCACTTCTACCTATAGCAACATCATACCAATGATCAGTTGTTGCTTTTCTAACATTAAAAGGTTTTCCTCTTTCTATTACAACATCATTAAATTGATTCCAAAATTCTAATCTTTGGGATTGTGACTTGTTCATGCTCTCATCTTTACTAACTGACTTATTATTCTTAATAAAATCATTTGGCTGTTCAACAATTTGGAACATTGGTGCTGGATCTGAATCTCCAATTTTATACGCATGAATTTCAATTAAGAAAAATCCAACCTTATTATTGGTATTATTATTCAACCATTCAATTGCACTTCGATGCTCCTCTCGTGCTTCCTTTACAATCCACACAACAACTTTAGCATCTAAACCAGAAGCATATGTTATTATTTTTCCTAAATGATCATGATTTGATATTTCAAGTTGATTTTCAATAATAACTTTAGTACCAGTTGTCTCATCTTTTGCAAATAAATCACATCTGTATGCACCTACATATGTTTCTTTACTTATATCAACCAAAGTTAGTCCCAGTATTTCATTTAAATTTTCAATATTATCTTTTTTAGATAACCAATCTGAAAAATCGTATTGTTCATGCTTCCATAATTCTCTAATATCGACTTCTTTTAGCTTACCAATTCCCATAATTATATTTCTCCTTTAATTATCTACTGTATCCTTTCTTTTAATGTTTCGTTCTGCTTCTTTAATATAGATATGTCCCTTTCCGTTATATCTTCATTAAAGCATAATCTATATATCTCCTTGATTGTCTCATAAGAAAAATCAATTAAATCTGCTGTTTCATTATATTTAATTTTATCTTCGGATTTCATACTTTTTAATCCACAAACATATTTTTTATCATAATGTGCTAGAGACTTATCTCTCATGTATTTAAGATTTTCTCTAGCACTTTTATATCTATCACTATTAAGTATCTTTAACTTTCCATCTATGTATTTAATCATTGCTACGTCTTTTTTATTGTAAGCTTTTTGTGAATTAACAGAATTAAGTATTTTGTAGATAGTAATCGATTGTCCGCTTGCATCTTCATCATATATCTTAGCCAACTTTACTAAAATTGAGTTATATATTGCATCAAATATACATGTATAATACATATCGTACTTTTGGTAATAACTGTTCATACAAATATCCTTAAATATATAAAATTGTTCCTTAGCATACATTAAATCTTTAAATAATAATTCAATCGTTTTCTTGAATCTTTCTTCACTAGAGATTTCAAATTTTTTTGCAGTATTTTTTTTCTTATCCGATAATTTTATATTTATCTCTCTATCATTTATAAAATACTTTATTTCTACATTTTTTCTTGAATTTGCTAAAACAATAGCTAATCCTAATTCATATTTATATATGTAATCTAAGCTTGTCAGAGCACGTAATTTTCTATAATCATTTTCTTTTCCTGCTTTACTCGAATTACTTTTCTTCTTTAACTCTATTGCAATTACATTTCTTGAATTATCACCTCTATGATGAACAATCAAATCAGGAAAGATTTTATATTCTTTCCCTTCATAAATCATTGCCTTATATTTTTTTCATCCACTAAATTCCTATTGTACTCACAATCTACATTTAATCCATCAAATATATCGATACAGTTAATAATATCTTCCAAATATTTGGCAAAATGAAATTGTATTGCCCTTTCCGATGCATCACCACTAATTAACAGATGATCATTGTTATATAATCTATCTAATGTTTGATTCACAATATCAATGTATATGTATATATTTTCATCCATTTATTTCACCTATTATCCTCGTAATATTTTCTTTTAACAGATTAAATCTTTTTAAAGTATCTGCATTTGTTCCGCAATGTTCCCTCGGAATTTCTTCATTTGGTTCATATTCAATTGGAATATTATATAGATCGAATTGGTCTCTTGTTAAATCAATATAATGACCATCTATTTTATTGAAGTAATGAGTTCCGCCACCTTCAATCTTTATTTTATGTATTGTACCACCAAACATATCATTCACTAAATATGCTGTTATTGCACACTGTCCATATGATGGATCATTATATTTATTATACTGAGGATCTCTTTGCGCAGAAGGATACGCTGTTTCCTTTTCCCATGCCTTAAGCAATATTCCGAATAATTCATTTAACGTACTTATTCCATCAAATCTTTTATTTATAACCGGCATATCACCATACTCTTCACCATAATAATAAATATCTCTTCCTGTAACTGTCTTGAATTTACCTCTATTTTTTTCAAAAGGATCATATCTTTCACTATCCTCAGCCACTTGTACCAACTCATTATCATTGTTTACCGTGCTATATACTACTTTTTCACTTTTATATCCATCATTAAATATGTCTGTCTGCTCTGCTCGTATATCATCATCTATTTTAGTACTTACTTCTATATTTTCTCCCATCAATTCTGCTTGTAATACAACTGTTTGAACTGCTTCATCTGCCTTTGTTGGTGGATAGTGATATTTTCTCAATAATCTTTTTATTTCTCTTCTCATGAAAGCTCTAGCTGATTCTTTCTTATCCCAATCAACAGTCCTATTTTTTCTAACTGTTTCTGTAAGTTCATGAGCTAATTGTATTAAAACCTCGTCTTGCATTTCTTTTAATACATTAGGATCTTTAACAAGGGCATCATAAAAAGCGTATTCATCGTCTGTCAATCCTTTTTCTTTACCTTCATTTTTAGCATCAACAACTTCTTTTGAAAGATTTAATAATTCTTCAATAACTTCAGCACTTGTTATTAAACGATTATTATATTTTTTCATTATTTCAGCCATTTTTTGTGAGAATAATTCTGATTTTACTAAATTAGTTCTTTTGAAAACTCTTATATTTCCATCAATAAGTCTTTTTAATAATTCAGCTGCAATATTTTTATTCTTTGATTTTTTTATACTTTCAAGGTATTCTTCTGAAAGAATAGAAATTTCTGGATTACTTCTATCTGCTGCTTTAAATATATCTATTATTCCATCTTCTTGAATAGCTTGTTCTAATACATTTAAGATTCTTTGATTTACTTCTGTTGTAGTTAAATGTCCTTTTCCTGTTATTTTATTTACGCCAACTTTTACACCTTTAAAGAATTCAACTTCTAATTTTGTTTGTTCATCTAATATGCTTCTTGCAAGCGTTTCAGCTTGAGATAAAGCTGTTGCTTCTGCAATAAAATCTTTCTTTTCATCTTCGTCTTTAGAAAGCACATAGTTAATTCCATCAGCTAAAGTTCTTAATCTTAATTGGTTTGAACTACTAAAGAAACCTTGATAATCAAATCCATAAAAGAAATCTCTCATTACTTCTAATTTTTCTCTTACAATTACATAAGCTGCTGTAATATCTGGAACTTTATCTCTATCTCTATTTGTATATTCATTTAAAGCATTTCTTAAGTCAGCTCCAATACCTATATAATCAACAATAAGTCCTGCTTCTTTATCTTTATACACTCTATTAACACGAGCTATTGCTTGCATTAAGTTATGACCTCTCATAGGTTTGTCTATATACATAGTTGCTAAATCTGGAACATCAAATCCAGTAAGCCACATATCAACAACAATTACGATTTTTAATTTGCTTTTTTCATCTTTAAATTCAGTTGCAAGGTCATCTCTATACTTTTTATTTCCCACTATTTCATGCCAATCTGTTGGATCATCGTTATTGTCTGTTAAAACAACCTTAATTTTATCTTTCCATTCTGGTCTTTTTTCTATAATTTCTTTGTATAAATCTATTGCTATTTTTCTAGTCATACAAACAATCATAGCTTTTCCATTTAGAATATCTTCTCTTTGCTCGTAATGCTCTATAATATCTTTAGATAACATTTCTAAACGGTCTTGTGCGCCTATAACTGTTTCAAGTTTTGCAAGTTCTTCTTTTGATTTAGTTACAGTTTCAACATCAGCTTCGTCATTTTCAATTATGTAGTTATACTCATCATCAATTTCTTTAAGTACATTTTCGTCAAGTTTTAACTTTGCAACTCTATTTTCATAATAAATAGGAACAGTAGCATTATCTAATACAGCTTGAGTCATATCATATACATCTATATAATCTCCGAAAAGTATTCTTGTATTTTTATCAGCATATTCTATTGGAGTTCCAGTAAATGCTATAAAAGTAGCTTTAGGAAGGCTATCTCTCATTTTTTTAGCATAACCTGTTTGGAATTCTCCAGTTTTTCTATTAAATTTCTTTTCTGTGCTATATTGACTTCTATGTGCTTCATCAACGATAAATATAATATTTTCACGATCAGAAATTATATCATCGCCTTCTTCAAATTTTTGTATAGTTGTAAATATAATTCCTCCTGCGTTTACACTTAACAATTCTTTTAATTTTTTTCTACTTGCAGCATGTTGTGTCTTTTGAGGAAGTATTTCTCTATTAGTATTTGCAAATGTTTCATACAATTGATTATCTAAATCGTTTCTATCAGTTAGTACAACAATAGTAGGATTATTTAAACTTTGTATTTTAGATATTTTTCCAGTATAAAATACCATTGCAAAACTTTTTCCTGAACCTTGAGTATGCCATACAACACCTGCTTTTCCAGTATGCTCATCTAATGCCTTTAATGTGCTTTTTATTGATTTATCTACTGCAAAATATTGATGGTATCCTGCAAGTATCTTTATTCTACCTTTTTCTTTATTTTGAAATAATATAAAGTTTGTAATAATATCAATAAGTCTATCTTTTCTAAAAACACCATTTAATAATACATCTATTTGATTTATATTATCTTCTGGCTTCTCTCCGTCTTTAGATTTCCATGTCATAAATCTATTAAAGTCTGCTGTAATAGTTCCTATTCTTGCATTTATTCCATCACTTATTACGCTAAAAGCATTGTAATAAAATAAGCTTTTAATATCTTCTTGATAATTTTTTATTTGATTATATGCGTTTTCAATAGTTGTATCTTCATTTATTGCATTTTTAAGTTCAAATACAATTAGAGGGATTCCATTTATAAATACAACAACATCAGGTCTTTTCTCTTTATATTCAATAACTGTATATTGATTTAAAACTTGGAATAGGTTATTTTCTATATTTTCTCTATCAATTAGTTTAGCTACAAAAGTTTTATCTCCTTCAATAGGAACTTCAACTCCTGCATAAAGCATGTGATAGAATTCATAATTAGCTTCTACAAGATCTACTGCATGAAAGTTTCTTATCTTCCTATATACTTCGTCTGCAATATCTTCTGTTATTCCTTTATTTATTTTATATAAAGATTCGTAAAACACATCTTTTAAAATAGCTTCTTTATAATCTCTTTCAATATCAGGTGCATACTGATATTCATAACCTAATTCCTTTAATTGTTCAATTATAGCTTGTTCAACATTATCTTCTCTGAACATCTCTAATTCCCCCTATCTTGTTTTATTCCTTTGTGCTTACAAATAACAATTTGTATGACTAAATTTCAATTTTAGCTAGGTCTATTTCTCCATTCATTAGTTTTGGAAGTAAAGTATCTCTAATTTGCTCTAAATTCTCATTTTGCTTTGTTTTATTATATATTCTATCTATTATTGGTTTAATAATATCAGTAAAACTTTGCATTTCATTTTTAGTTGGAAGCTTCAATTTGAATTGTTTTAAATCAGCCATTCTTATACCTTTTTGAACGCTACCACTTGCTTTATTTACTGCATAATTTTGCATATTTTTATTCAAAAGTAATAAATATAAGAATTCTGATGAACATTTTTCATTTGGTCTAATAGTAAATATAGATTCGCTGATATTCCAATTATATGGAAAATCTTTTATTAAATAAACTCTTCCTATTGTTCCTATCCCTGAAAAAAGTAAATCTCCTACTTTTAGATCTGATCTTTTATTGATTTTTAGTATTGCTTCGTCATCTACTTTATTGCATTTATCATTTAGAATAACATCATTATTTTGCATATTTTTTATTGTTACATAATAATTAGAGCCATGACCTAAAACAAAGTTTTTTCTTGGGTTAAGTCCTGTTGCAAATTTTGAAGTAATATCGTCTAAAGTTACTTCTTCCCATAAGTCGTATCTTTCATTATTTAGATATTTTTCTTTAAATATATTGTCAAGTATTTCATACAAATTATTATTTGTATGATCATTTAGCTTTATTTTTTTATCAATTAAATTTAATATCGTTGCAATTTTAATTTGTGTAGTTAAATCATATATTGGAATCCTAATGTTTAATATTCTATCTGGAGAAGTATGATGTACGGTTGTTCCAGTTGAAGTTGCAACTATTTCGTTATGATATTTTTCGGTTCTTAAATACCAATATAGATAATCTTTATTTAATATATCTTCTTTTAAATTTTGTATTAAACCTATTCGTTGATTGTGTAAATATTTTTTATTTTTATTTCTAGGTACTAGAGCAGAATATCCTAAATTATCAGCTTCTTTGCTTAAATCTGTCATTGTAACAATTAAATCCCCTTCATTGAGAATATATTCTTCTGGGATATCATCTTCATTTAAATAATATTTACATTTATCATCTTTGAATCCTCCGCCAATATGAAAATTTCCAGGAGTAACAAGTATGCTGTTATTCTCATCTTGAGAAATATACTGCCCTTTGAAAGCATATCCATGTTTAATTGTACATAATTCTTTTAGTTTTATATATTCCATTTTTCCACCTATCCTATATATTTTCTGTGTGAATTTTTTACATTATTTTGATTAACCATTGCATAATGCATAGTTGTTTCTATTTTTACATGTCCTAATAATTTTTGGACTTGTTCTATTGGCATTCCTTTATCAATAGCCATTGTTGCTAAAGTTCTTCTAAATTTATGAGGATGTACTTTATTTATATTTGTTTCAAATCCTAAATTTCTAACTATTCTTTCGATTCCAGAAATTGAGAGTCTATTATGAGGTCTTTTTTTTGAAACAAATAAAGCATTTTTATTATCATGTCGCGATTCTATATATTGTTTTAAATGTATTTTAGTCCTTGCATCAAAATATACTTCACGCTGCTTATTTCCCTTTCCTTGAACTATGCAAGATCTATCTTCAAAGTTAATATCTTCTTCGTTTAAGTTTACTAATTCCCCTACTCTTATTCCTGTCGAATATAGTAATTCTATCATTGCTAAATCGCGAATAAATTTACATTCATCTCTCATAATTTCAATATTTTCGTCTGAAAAAGTTTCTTTTACAAGAGTTGCAGTCTTTACTCTATGAATTCTTCTAACTGGACTTTTGATTATATAATCTTCATCTTCAAGCCATGAGAAAAAACTTGAAAATATTCGCCTTAAATTATCTATTGTTACACTACTACATTTATTTAATTCTTTATAATCAGACAAGTATTTTCTTATATCTTCAGTTGTTACTACTTTGATATTTTTGTCTAATTTTATAATTAAATTTTCAATGTTTTCTCTGTAATATTTTATTGTTCTTATAGAGCAACCTTCGACTTCTTTAGCAGACAAAAAGGAATTTATGTATTTTTCGTTAGTGTTTTGTTCTTCTTTTTTCTTTTTTTTATCAGTTAATACTGTTATTTCAATATTTTTAAACTGAATTATTAGTACATTTTTCAATAATTCTAGCTGATAGTTAGTCAAATTATTGGACATTTCATTTGTGATTGTTAAAATTACTTGTTCTTTTTCCATATAATATTGCTCCTTTCAGCAATATTATACTTCGCTATAACAAATAACAATTTGTATGACTAAATTTCAATTTTATCTAGGTCTATTTCCCCATTCATAAGTTTGGGTAGTAAAGTATCTCTGATTTGTTCTAACTTAATGTTTTCTTGTTGTATTAACAGTATTCTATCAAACAAAGGTCGAACTTTTTTATTAAAATCAATCAGAATTTCTTTTTCAGGATAATTTATATTTAATTTTCCAAACTGATTTTTATTAACATTTAATGTTGCACTTCCACTTGAGCCAATATTCTTAAGCTCTTCTTTCTTTGTTTTAAGCATTTCATACAAGTAAAATAAATCATAATCATTTTTGGTAATAATCGAATTTATTTGTTGATTTGTATGACATGGAATAGGATTTATACTAACTAATCCAACTGTTGCAATACAAGAAACCATTATTGAATTAGAAGGTAGTAATTTTTTGATTTGCGAATTACTTCCTGCATCGCTTATACATCTTTCAACTTTATATGAATAGACCTCATTGTGCATGTCTGGAATAGTAACAAAAGGAATTCTTCCATTCCAGTATTCTGCTTTTGAAGTAGAAGGAGTTTTTCCTGTTACTATTTCTTTTGCAATATCAGATAATTGTATAGTTTGAAACTTATCATTGTTTTCTATTAAATCATTGAATATATTTGTAATGATTTCCTGCAAATTATTATTTATGTGCGTTTATTTATAAATTATGCTACTAGCAAATTATTATTTGTATGCGTATTTAATGAAATTTTATAGTCAATTTTATTTAATACATTTACAATTTTCTTTTGTGCTTCTATATCATCAATATCAATTTCAATATTCTTTAATTCTGATAAGAAAATACATTGTTGGCTTGTACCTCTTGCTACTTCCAATACTTTATTTTTTTCTTTTTTTAATAAATAGTATAAATATTCTGGAATAACAATTTTAGGATTTGGCTTTAAAATACCTACACTTCTTTGAAAGTCATAGTTTATATTGTCATCTTTTATATATGCCATTTCTCCTAAAGTACCAACTGTTGTTACTAAAACATCGCCTTTAGCAAGTTTTGTTCTTTGTTTTAACTTATTTAATGTTTCGTCATTTATTTTTCTATCATCATTTGAAATTAGAATATTGCCATCCTTAATATTTTTGCAACTTAAAAGAAAATTTTTTCCTTTTTCATCATTTATTACTGTACTATGTGTTCCATCTGTTATGTTTAAAGTACAATCTTTTAGTTTATATTTCATACCCTATCGCCCCTAACACTTTCTTTAACTCTTTATTAAGAGCTTCTTCTTCTTTTAATTGCTCAGATAATTCTGCAGTAAGTTTTTGCATTTTTTCTTCAAAAGGAATTCCATCTCCTTCGTCTTCTGGAGTTCCAACATATCTACCTGGAGTTAGAGCATAATCGTTTTCTTTAACTTCATCAATAGTTGCTGATTTACAGAATCCTAATTCATCTTCATAATTTGCTTCGTTTCTCCAGTTATGATATGTTGTAGCTATTTTTGAAATATCTTCTTCAGTTAATTCTCTAACTTTTCTATCAATCATTGAACCTAAATTTCTAGCATCTATAAATAAGATTTTGTTTCTTGTTTTTTCATCTCTGTTTCTTCTCATAATCCATAAAGAACAAGGAATTCCAGTAGCATAGAATAATTGGCTAGGCATAGCAACTATACATTCAACTACTCTACCTTCTATCATATTCTTTCTTATTTCGCCTTCTCCGCTTGAATCGCTTGCTAATGCTCCGTTAGCTAATACTGTTCCTGCGACTCCGTTTTCTGGATTTAAATGATGTATCATGTGTTGAAGCCATGCATAATTTGCATTTCCTACTGGAGGAATTCCATATTTCCATCTAACATCATCTCTTAATTTATCTCCGCCCCAATCAGAAATATTAAAAGGTGGATTTGCTAATATAAAGTTAGCTTTTAAAGATTTATGTAGGTCGTTATGGAATGTATCAGCATTTCTATCGCCTAAATTTCCTTCTATTTGTCTAATAGCAAGATTCATTTTAGCTAATTTCCATGTTGTAGGATTTAATTCTTGACCATATACAGAAACCTCTCTAGAATTTCCTTGATGTTCTTTTACAAATTTATATGACTGCACGAACATTCCTCCAGATCCACAACAAGGATCATAGACAATTCCTTTATATGGTTCTATCATAGAAACTAAAGTTCTAACTATGCAAGAAGGTGTATAGAATTCTCCTCCGTTCTTTCCTTCAGCTGAAGCAAATTTACTTAAGAAATACTCATAAACTCTTCCTAACATATCTACTTCTTTAGCTCTATCTGTTCCAATCTCTAAATTAGTAAATAAAGTAACAAGTTCTCCTAATCTTGTTTTATCTATTTCTGGTCTTGAATAATTTTTATTTAATACATTTTTTAGTCTAGGATTTTCTTTTTCAATTAAATCCATAGCTTTATCTATTACTTGCCCTATTTCTGGACTATTAGTATATTTTACTATTTCTTCCCATCTTGCTTCTTTCGGAATCCAGAAAACATTTTCTGAAAGATATTCGTCTTTATCTTCTGGATCTGCATATTCGTCTTGTGCAATTTGTTGTTGTCTTACTTCAAATGCATCTGAAACATATTTTAAGAATATTAAACCTAATGCAATATGTTTATATTCTGAAGAATCCATACTTCCTCTTAATTTATCTGCTGCAAGCCATAGCTTATCTTCATATCCTAACATCGTACTTGATTCTTTTTTTGCCATCTTCTTTCCTCTTTTCCCTTTTTTACTTTCTTTATATCAAAAAAAATTATATTTATCAATGTGCAAGTAATTATTTACTAATATAATGCTTTAGATTATAATGACTAAAAAATATACTTTTTATTATTTAAAAGGAGTGATTAATCTAAAAAAATACCATTTTAATTTTATGTTCTTGTTCATGTTAACGTGTATAACGCTTCTAATTTCGTGCTATTTTAACTATCAAAAAAATGAATTCATAGTAAATATCTTTTTAGGTCTGTTCACAAGTTGTATTATGTCTATAATAACAGAATTACTTCTATTTCGATTAGATTATAAGGAACAATTAACAAAAATAATGAGATTAGTTTTTAACCTAACTAATAATATTGAAAATATTTCGAATATTAAATATCATACAAAACGAAATCAATTGAATAAACTACCAAAAACAATTTACTATATCTATAAAGATTCAAAATTAGTAGTTGAATACATAAATAATTTATCTTTTATGTATAAATTCTCTGATAAAAAATATCTTACAATTATGAGGGATTATTGTCAAAGTATAATTAATTCAATAGAACAAGACTATTTTCAGCTATTAAAATGTAAAGATATACAAAAAAGAAAAACCATTTACAAAATAATCAAAAATAAGATAAGAAAAAATAATTATAGTAGATTTACACGTGCATGTGCTAAAATCTCTGTAAAATACAGTTTCGTAGAATATTATTTCATAAATTATTTTTCAAACTATTTTACATAAAAAGAGGGGACTATTGAAGTGAACCCCATATAGTGGACACTTAATAAAAAGAATCTTTTTTCTAGAGACTATAAATTAATTATAGTCTCTATTTTTTATTCTTATAGTATTATAAAATAATAACCAATCTTTTACAATAGCTATATATTCTT
>JAFWDV010000011.1 GCA_017515985.1 Clostridia bacterium | reverse complement strand
ACGTATTCAAAAGAAACTAGGATACTTAACACCGATAGAATTTAAAAATAAATATAAAGAAGAAGACGGTAAACCTATTTAGATTTACCGTCTTTAAAGTTCCCTTTTTATGAACTCTACTTTTTGGGGTATAGTTCAATGAAAGGTGCTTTTTTTGAAAACCTCTGTATATGACAAGAGGAACAGTTTTAGCTGTTTTTCTTCACCGCATTTTGCTAGCCCAGTCATCAAATCCTAGTTCTTCCATTCTCTCAACAATTTCTCTTCTAGATACTTTTCCCAAATTTCTTATGCGATAAAATCTTTCAGCATTATATCTAAGAAGATCTGCAACATTCTTTAAGCCAGCTCTTGCCAAACAGTTATAAGAACGAATTGATAACCCCATTTCTTCAAGAATCATGTTTTTATTATCTTCTATTTCTACATTAGAAGAAACACAAAATCTCATAAGGTCGTCAAGAAGTTTGCCAACGTTCTCATTGGTTGAATTTGAAAGTTCATTAAGTCTACCGAGTGAAATTGCCAGATTAATAAGGTCATCATCTACAATACATTTCTGTACTGATTTAACCTCATCTAAGAGCTCATTCTCACCTGCAAAATAGACTTCGAGCCTTCCAGTGATAATCAATGCTTCATACTTATTCATGATGATTCCTCCCGTCTATATAGTTAACAGTTTTCAATGTACTTCACTCTTGCGAGTGTTCAGTAGGCGGATTCCCACCTATGCATTAATTATAGCAAATTTTATGTAAAATTGCAATTACTACATAATCTGCAAAACCCTTAATACTCTTATGGTGTGATGGTCAGAATCACCACAGGCCGAGTCGGTAAAATAGTCCGTTGGACTATTTTAGTTTTCGTTTCCAGCATTTTCTAATTTTTCAATAGCACTATAAAAATCTCTAACAACTTTAAAAGACTCTTTAATCTTCTCAATTTCCTTATACTCTTTACTTTTCTTCTTAACCAATTTTTGAAGATTATTTAACCAGATAATTTCTACATCATACTTCATCTTTTTTACACCTCCTCTTCTTTATAACAACTTAATTTCTAAGAAATGATAAACTCTATTTAATATCTTTAAATAACTCTTAAAATTCTTTATTCAATATTATTTTACTGAGGAGATTTCAATTTTTTATATTTTTAAATTTCATCATCTGAAGTACCATATTTTTCATCATTTTAAGCATCAAAAAAAGAGCTAGGATATTTTCCTAACTCTAAAATTTTTATTATTTAATCTATAAGTATGCAACATTAAGATATTTTTATCTCTAATTATCTGTTTGTAATCTTCTTCTATATTCTAATAGTTTTTGTTTTCTAATCTCATTAGATTTTCTTAAATTAGCTATTTGTTTATCATATAATTTACATAGAGAATTAACTTGCTCTGATGTTAAATCTTCTTCTTTAATTTCTCCAGAACGATATTTCTTTTGAAGTTTTAAAAGTAAAGTTTCTTCATCTTCAATCTTCTTAATCTCTTCCATAAATGTATTTTTTTTATCTTCATCTGGTTTAATAACAATATTTGCTTCTGCTGGAATATCATTAACAGCAGGTTCATTTTTATGGAATAAATTTTTAAAGAATTGTTTTATTTTATAAAATATACTATTTTCATTTACTTTTAATAATGATTTTTCATCTGTATTTTCCTTCATAATTATTCTTCTCCTATATCTTGTCCTTCTTTTTCAGCTTGTTTATCTATCAATGCTTCTGCTTCTGCTTCTAATGAAGATAATTCATCATCTCTTTGTTGTAGAGGAGTCTTTTTCCTTTGAGCTTGTTCTTCTATTTCTGCTATATTATTTTTAATATATTGTAATGTTTGTTCAGGCTCATATTTTGTTAAAACGACAGCTTGAATATCTGGATCTTTTTGTATTTCTATATCTGCGTCAAGAACGAGATAACCTTCGTCATCATTTGCTAATGCATCTAATATAAATGATTTATCGCTTTTCAACTGAGAACTTGCATTTGAAACAACACATCGTGGACGTATAGCTCTTCGTAATGCTTTTTTCATAAAATCTTTATTTTTCTTTAATTCTTCGCTTGCCCAAGGAATGCGTTCATCAACCATTTCTAGAATAAATTTTTCATCGTTTTTTAATTTTTCTCCCATATATCTGTATGCATATATGTGCAATCCTTTTCTCTCTAATTGCAAATATAAATCCGGATCATTTTTTACTTCGTCAGATGTTTTTTCCATTATTTCTTTTATTTCTTCAGGTGTTCTTGCTGATGATATAGCACTTATTACATCGCCTTTATTACTATAATCATAATCCATAATATTACCTCCAATATTTTATCCAATAATACTTTTATAATATACTATAAGAATTTTAACCTTGCAATATTTTTAGAATAAAATATTGAATATATTAGTATACTAGCAAAAAGATTTTTTTAAGAATAATATTTTTATTCTTTCTACCAAGCAAACATATATCTTAAATCTTGCTTTCTAAGATTAATCTTACTGCCAAGCTAAATGCAAATGTAAAAATTCTTCCATCTGTAACACCTACATTTAAACCTTTCAAATCCATTAGATCTTCAAATTGCTTCTTTTGATTATCTGTTAAACTATCATAAAATGATTTTTCTATATTGAGAATATCTTTCATCAATTTTCTGTTTTCATCAGTATTTGTATATATTTCCTCTTCATAAAAATTAAATAGCTCTAATATTTTTTCTTTGTTTGTATAGTTAATATCTTTATCTATACACATTTTCATCACCTCTGCTTTAAATTATAAAGCAGAATAATTAAAATATCACCCGTAAAATTATCTAGCATATTTCCAATATATGCTAGATTTTTTAATAAATCGCTTTGCTCCGTACTTACAGATTTTTGTTTTCCGAATAAATCTTCTTCATCTAGTTTTATCAATTCTTCTTCAAGCTTCATAAATTAATCACCTCTTTCATATATGAGTAAAAATAAAATGGCATACTAATAGCACAATTTTATTATACTATTTATAATATTTTACTGGAGTAGAATAGATAAAATCATATAGAAATGAAATCTATTTAGATAAAATCCCTTTATAATTCCGATAATAATTTAACTTTTTTTAACTTTATTTAACATAATTTATATATTTTTATTGAAAAAATGATGCTAGAGAATAAAATAGATTATATTTTGATAAATAAAAAAAATCTCATAATCATTGATATTCAATGATTACAAGATTTGCTGATTTTCAGCGTGGTGCAGATGGGCTTTTTTATTTTGCCATCTTTCCCTTTTATTTCGGTAGTTATCAAATTTCTCATTTTTGTCCCGACATTGTCGGGAACTAATTTTCTATCAAATTATTTATTATTGTTCTGCTCTGTTATCTATTTATTTTCAATTAGCTTTTCATATTTTTTATTCATCTTTTCCATATATTCTGTGTACTTGTCCATTTGATTCTTTTGGTGATAATCAAATATATCTCCGTATATATTTATTGTAGTTTGAATATTAGCGTGTCCTAGAACTTTTTGCAGTGTTGCTAAATCCATTCCTGCCTCAATACATCTAGTTGCAAAGGTGTGCCTTAACATGTGAGTATGTGCTTCGCTGGATGTTTGATTAACATAGTGAATACCTTTCGACTTAGACACTTTCTTGTGTTTTGTCATGATTACCTTTATTTCTGCATTTTTGCAAATTCTTTTAAATGCACTATTTACTTGACTATCATGATACAAATTTCCATCTTTACGAAGGAATATAAGATTTCTTTTATTTGGAGTCATTTCTTCAATTGCCTTCAATGCCACCTCTTTTGAAACTTTATCCAAGTGTAAATTTCTTTTTCCCTTTTTCGTTTTAGTAACATCTCCAATTATTACCTTTCCGCTCTTGTTTTTAGTTAGAGTTTTATTTACACTAATTGTTCCATAACCCTCATCAAAATCAAAGTCATCAATTGTTAATGCTAAAACCTCCCCAATTCTCATTCCTGTATATAGTGCTAATAAAAGCATATTGTTATACTGTGTGTAATGTGCATTCATATACTGAATTAGTACATATTCTTCTCTTATATCATTATTCCAAGTAGAAGATGTAATAAATGGAAAACCTGTAATCGGAGAGCAAAAAGACATACAAGAAGTTAAAAATGCTTATGAAGCTTATGAACAAATTGATAAAGTAAATCCTTATTCAGTAGAAGATTTAAAGAAAATACACGGAATATTAACATTTTTAATTGAAAAAGATGCAGGAAAATTTAGAAATCACGGCGAAGGTGTTTTTGATGGAGATGTACAAATATTTATGGCTCCACCACACAAATTAGTACCTAGCTTAATGGATAATTTGTTTCATTGGATGAACGAAGTTAAAGATAAAATTAACCCGCTTATTTTATCTTCAATATTCCATTATGAATTTGTTTTTATACACCCATTTCATGATGGAAATGGTAGAACTGCAAGATTATGGCAAACCGCAATCCTTTCACATTGGGAAAAAGCATTTACCTACTTACCTATTGAAAGTATGATAAGAAAAAATCAAGAAGAATATTATAGAGTTATCCAAAACTGTAATAATGCTGGAGAATCAACAGAATTTATAGAATTTATGCTAAAAATTATCAATGATACAATAGATGAATTGATGAATTCAAAGGAAATGAAAGATAAATCACAATTATTACTTTCTGAGAATGAAACCAAAATAATTGAATGCATAAAAAGAAATGTTTTAATAGGTGCAAAGGAAATAATTGAAGAAACTAATATTGCTGATAGAACTGTCAGGAGAATTTTAAAAAAATTATTAGATAACAATACTATTGAAACAGCTGGAAATGGTGAAAACGATCCTAATAAAAAATATAAAATTACTGAATAATGGCAGAGCAGTGACAGAGTAATGGCAGAGCTTATTCCTATATCATTCTTCCATTATTGACAAATAAAATAGAGGCAACTCTGCCCCTATTTTATTTTTTATTCTTTTTAATTATTATAAATGCAATTCCTGCTATAGCAATTATTGCTAGAACAGCATATACAACTACAAAATCACCTGTTTTTGGTAAAACACCTTGTGTTATAACCTTTACTATTTTTTCTGTAGCACTTCCATCGTTATCCTTTGTTACCTTGTTTGGGTTTTCTTCATCTTTTTCTTCCTCATCAGAACTTGATGGCTTGTCTGGATTTTCTGGCTCATCTGAATTACCTGGTTCGTCTTTTTCATATTTATCTGTTTTATTTGTAAATGCAATTACATCTGAATTAAATCCATTTTTCTTAACTGTTTTTGTTACTTCTAGCAATCCTTCTGGATTTATTACCTCATATACAATTGTATATTTTGCAGTATCATATGTATAGTCATTTGAATTACCTGCTACTTCTGTTACTGTATATGTGTATGTTCCCGTTTTAGTAAATGTAATTGTTCCAAAACTTGCTGTTCCGTTTCCATCTATCGTAACACTTTTTCTATTAATACCTTCAGGCATTGGATAGCTTTCATCATTTGCTGTCAATTCAAATGCAAATGTATCTTCACAATCTTCAACAGTTTCATTATCGCTATTTACTACTGTTTTTGTAACTCCAAGGCTTACTTGTATACTATCTTGTGCTGATTCTTCTTCGGTTAAATTTACAGTATCGTTTATGAATGTTACTGTAACATCTTCGCCTTGATTTACTGTTTCAATTTCAGTACTTAATGCTTTTCTTGATGTAGTGTTGCAATCAGATGCTTTTGCTATTTTATTTCCACCATTGTTGTCAACTACTGTGTAGCTTGCAATTGCGCTTGATGCTAGCTCTTTTACCCTGTATGTTGTTCCAACTGGAACATCGTAAAACTCTACTTCTTCTCCACCAGCTAAGTATACTGAAAGCTCTGCTTTTCCATTTTGGTCTGCTATTACTTTTCCTGCTGTCGAGTTAAATGATGAATTTTCTTCCATATTTGCAAATTCTATGTCAAACATATAGGTATTTGTATCATTATTATCTGTTACTGTTTTTGCTAGTTTTAAGTTTTGTGTTACTGTCTTTTTATTTGTGAATGTTATTGTTACATTTTCACCTTCATCTGCTGTTTCTGTTGCTGTTGCTAAGCTAGTATTTGCTTTTG
The DNA here is from genome assembly GCA_017515985.1 of Clostridia bacterium. GTDB lineage: Bacteria > Bacillota > Clostridia > TANB77 > CAG-508 > CAG-492. The sequence continues at coordinate 55,541 of JAFWDV010000011.1, read as the reverse complement.
AATTTCTATTTGACGTGTTTGCTATTGAACCAATATTACTGCTATCTGTTATAACATAAGATGAAACGTAGTCTCCTGCATATTCGAATGCTTTGTATTTTGCTCCTACTGGTATGTCTTTTAGTGTTATTGACTGGTTGTTTGATAATTTTACTGATACATTTGCTGAACCTTCGCCATCAGATTTAAAACTTGTATCATTCGATAATTGATATGTTTTGTTTGCTGTTAGATTATTTAGCTCTACCTCTATTGTATATTCTTCATTAACTTCGTTATTTCCTGTCACTGCTTTTTTTATTGTGATGTCTACATATTGTTGATTTGGATCATCTTGTGGTTCAGACCCACCACCTGAGCCACCTTCTGAACTACCTGGAGTTGCTATTTTTTTGTTTGTGAATGTTGATGTTGATTCTGTATCTTTGCTTATGCTTCCACTATTTGAATCGTAGCTTGTTGTGTAACCCGCAACTTTGTTTTCCGTTATACTATATGAAACCCCAGCTGGTAAATCTGAAATTGTAACTGAACCACCAGCCTTTAATGCTACTTTGGCTACTTTGTTTTTAAATACTACATTTCCAAATATTTTTGTTCCTTCAATAAGTCCGCTATCTGCTGTACCCGCTGATAATGTAATTGTGAATTGGAAGTTAGTTGCATCATCATTTTCGGTTAACTCATTTCCATCGCTATCTTTTACTACCTTGTTGATAGTTAAGCTTCCTTTTTCAATAGCTTTTTCTTCTACTCCATCTTGTGTATTTGTAATTGTAAATGAAAGTTTTGTTGTAACTTTTTTGTATGTACCATCTCCGTTATCAATTACTTTATATGCATTTTCGTTGTCTAGCCATGTATATACTGTTTTACCATCAACTTCTTTACTATCCATTTTACTATCATCTGGTGTGAATTCAGTTAACGTCTCTTCCGTAAATAATGTTCCAACATTGCTTTCAGTATAATCTCCTGTGTAACCATCCATTAATGTTTCCGAATCTTCCCAAATGTACCACTGAGCATTTGGATCATCTACATAGAAAGTATATGTCCAAGTGTCACCATTTTTAACCCAGTGAGACTTTTCACCGTTTATATCGCCATCTACATAGTTCGCAGAGTCATCACCAAATGTATTATATGTATAATTTTCACTATTATCACTTCCAGCTGTTTCGCTACCATCTAATGCAGTTTGCGTCTTGCCAGATATGCTAGAAAACTTAACATATTTTTTATTTACCAATATGCCAACAACTATAGCTACTATTAATACGAAAATTGCTATTATACTATACATTAGGTTTCTTTTCTTCATATGGTTTTCTCCTCCGTTACTTTTAATCATTCTATATGTCTTTGTTATAAATGTTATTTTAGGCAAAATCCTGGCGCTATTCCAGAAATACTATTCGCAAAACCTCCACTCATATCTCCTTCAGGGGAAAGAGCGCAAGTTTGATTGTTTGATGGAAGATAAATTGAACGTAACCATACTCCTAACCATATATGATTATTGATACCGTAATATACATATATTTTTCTTCCATCTTTTGTACTGTTGACATAATTTCCCATATAAAATTTTGACTGAGTATCTGTGAAAATTTTATATGCTTGCCCTGAACTTCCTATTCCCTCAGTAGCATACCCAGAATATTCGGCTGTTCCGCACAATTCCCTACAAGAAAGTAACCATATATCGTCATATACAGTATTAGTGCTATACGAATTAACGTTTCCAGTTGAGTATTTTACCTTTTTTGCTTTTATGACATTTTTTAATTCCGCATCAAAACAACTATACAAACACGTTGACTCCGATAAAATATTTGTTCCAGCAAATCGAGAATTAGTGTCGCTATTTTCTCCTATTAATGTTGCCCTTATTCTAGATCCTGCATAACCATTATAGCTTTTTCCATTATTTCTTTCATAATTCCAAATCTTATATTCTTCTTTTATCTCAGCTTGAAGACCGCTAACTCCGTCTCCATATGTTGGCGTTACATTAAGTTCTATTTCTTCATTTAAATCTATTTTAACTTTTTTTGTATCTCCACATAACATGCAGTCTCTAAACACTGTTGGGTCAGATATTGATAAATCAGCAATTTGCTGCCAAGTCATATTATGAATATTTATATTGTATTTATTCTTTTCAGCTTCAGTCCTTGTTACTTTGTTTCCACTTGAATTAACAAGGTACTCTCTATTTATAGTTTCGCTTCCATCTGATTTTACTTGATGTGTCAATATTACCACATTATATGTTCCATTTGAATTAGCTTCATATGTGTGGGTTACATAGCTATTCCTATAATCTGCTCCAAGTGCAGGTCCAAATGTTAGGCCCAGTTTATTATTATTTATATCTTCATCTTGTTGAATTCCATATATCTGAACAGCATATCCAATTTGTCCCTCAGGTTGAATTCGTTCATATGTTCCAGCGGTTATCTTTCCATTTAAGTCAAAGCTATCCGTTATAATGTCTGTCTGTTGATTTTTCCAATTACCTGCTGGCAATATTGATGTATCAAATAATTTAAAGTTGTCCCCTATTTTTATGAATCTGAGTTCACTCATAGTTCCTTCTTGTGTATCGTAATTATCACCAAATATACCTTCCATGTCAGTCTTATTATTAATTGCTAAATTATTAAACCATTCCATATCTAAATATCTAATGTTCCAACAATTATACAACATTTTCTTCATACTAGTAGTGCTTTCAGTTATAGTTTCTTCACCTGCTGTTCCTGTCCAATATCCATTTTTATATATACCCGACCAATTAATATCATTAAGACTAGTTTCATTGTAAAAATAATAATTTAAATTAGATGGTAGTATGGCTTTATCTGCATTTGTCCACCAATATAAAGTTTCCTCTTCAACCCAACCATAAATTTTGAATTTACAATTATCCTTATCATAATTGTTGTCCAATCTTGTAACTCCGAGCTTTTCTAAAACCTGTTGCTCTGATAAGTTTATATTACGTTTAAAAGATGTTACATTACCGCCTGTTACATAGTCTATTATACTATGTGTACTATCTGCTGTTCTGAAATATACTGTAGAATACGCTTCATACCCGCGTTCTGTTGATATATATATTCGCGGTTCTTGTCTTGAATCATTATTTAGGTTATCGTTCCACTTTTTAGTTACTGTAATTTCTCCTTTATATCGTGTATTGTACCAAATATATGGTTCATCATTTCTCTCTGACAAAGGCCATATTACTTCATCATTCAAGGTTACTTTTCCATCATCAAATACTTCTATTATCCTTGCTTCATTATCTGGTAAGTAAGATACTTCACTTGTATTTGCTGGTTCTATCTCTTTTAATACATATGTTCCCGGTTCCAAATTGTTAAATGCTACTATACCTGTACCATTTACAGAAGTTTGTATCTCATTATATAAATTTCCTATATCTGAACTTCCATATAACTTAAATTTTGCTCCTCCAATTTTTGTATTATTATATTGATCTCTTTTTTCAAAATAGAAATTTGCTAGTGGAGCATTATAAATCGCAAATTCTCCGTTCTCATAAATTGACTCAATATTTTCTTGTTTACATGTTACTACAGCATAATATCCATACGGACCATTACTATTATTATTAGTATTAAAATAAAACTGTACAGTATCCCCTTCTACATCAAATTCTTTCTCATAATAATTTAATCCATTTTGCGCATATCCCTCAAGCTTGCCTGATACTGATTGTCCATAATTTTCGTTATTTGGTACTATTCTTCCATCATACACGGCTATCCAACCGGTATGAGATCCATACTTTAATTCAACATGTAAACTTTTTGCTCCTTCAATTTTAACAGTTCTGTTTACATCTGTCCCAAAATAATAATTATTACTATTTCTATTTCCCTCATCATCGAAGTTTATTGTATGTGCATATCTAATTTCATCCATATAACTTACTGTTCCAATATCATAATTACCCAACTCATCTACTTTTACTGTATATGCAACATCATTTAAAGCATATCCGTTGGCGGCTAATTCTTCGACTAAAGTATATCTCCCCTTTTCAAGTCCATAAAATGTTACTATTCCTTCTGAATTTGATGTACTATATAATTGTATGTCTGTTCCATAATCCGAAGTTCCTTCTAATTTGAATTTTGCACCTTCTATAGTTCTATTTTTATCAATAGAATCTTTTTTTGTGAAACTTATACTGTGTAATGGCTCATTATATATTGCATAATTTCCATTATCATATATTGAAACAAAATCATCTCCATAAGCAGTTATTATTGCATAATATCCATATGGTCCACTAGTGGAATTATTTGTATTAAAATAAAACTGTGCTGTATCCCCTTCTACATCAAATTCTTTTTCTAAATATAGTAATGAATTTTGTGCGTAGCCTTCGAGCTTACCAGTTACTGACTGGCTATAATTTTCATTATTTGGTACTGTTTTTCCATCATACACAGCTATCCAACCAGTATGAGAACCGTACTTTAATTCAACATGTAAGCTTTTTGCTCCCTCAATTTTAACAGTTCTGTTTACATCTGTTCCAAAATAAGAACTATTACTATTCTTGGTACCATCATCATTAAAATTTATTGTATGTGCATAAACTGTTGCAATCTTTTTAGTTCCTTCTTTCTTTAAGATATCTACGTTCTCGTTCTCATCAACAACAACTTTAAAATCTTCCTTATTAGCTTCATTTAAAATATATCCCTCAGCAGTCGAAACTTCTATTAAGTCATATTTGCCTTTTTCAATGTTCTCAAATGTGACTTTGCCATCCGCTCCAGATACTCCATACGTTAATATTTCATTTCCATAATCAGACGTTCCAGATAATTTGAATTTAGCTCCTTCTATTGCTTTATTTTTGTTTACTAAATCTTTCTTGTAAATTGTAACATCTGTATGTGCCCTCGGCTCGTTTGTTATTATAAATGGTGTTTGTTTTGTTACTAACTCATCATCTATATACACACTTTTATCCATGTTTATTTTTACAGTATGCTCTGTGTGGTCTTCTATCCAGTCTGGTGTTCCTTCGTATTCTTGTAGTATATAATCTCCAGCTTCTATGCTTTTGAAGGTTATATATCCGTCATCTGGTGATGTTATGTTTTCATCTACTTCGTTTCCGTATATAGATGTTCCTTTTAATCTAAAGGTTATTCCTTTTATTCCTTCGTTTTCATCTTGTGCATTTACTTTACGCATTGGCACATCTGTTACTACATGGTATTTTACTGTTGTATAGTCTTGGTGTATAAAATAGTCGACTGTTTGATCTAGCTCATCTATTAACGTATTTTGCATATATACGTTGTTGTATGTATATTGATTTCTTTCAATTTCTTCTGATGTTTCCTCTGGTGCTTGCATGTATAGTACGGCTGTTACAGAATCGCCTGAAGCTAGTACAAAGTCTTCTCCTTCTGTTGTTTTTGTCATATCTATTGCTATTGCTTTTGCTGTGCTTATGTCTGTTTCTTCTGTTGCTAATTGCCAAATTGAAGTATCTGTTAAATCGTTATTGCTTTCTAAGTCTAAATTCTCCATTGTACTTATATAAACTTTTGCATCTATTCCTTTTTGCGTTAATTGTGTTAGGTCTATAGATTTTAATGTTCCATGCCAGTCACTTGTTTTTTCTGTTCCAGCTTCTGTGTCTATTACTTTAAAGTTTTCTAGGCTATCAAAATATACCAAGTTTTTAGCTGAATTGATAGCTGTATTTTCAAATCGAAGTTTATATGTATACATCTCTCCTGGCTCTACTTCTGTATTATATGAATAGTCTGCTTCTTTAGAATTTTTAACCTTTTTGTGTAATCCAGAAATAGCTGCTGTTAATGCATTTATGTTGTATGTTTGCTCTGTATATATGAATTTTTTATCATCTGTTGTTTTATCTAGGTCATTCATTAATACTTTATTTAGTAAGCTTAAATTTCCTCCATTATCTGGATTTCCATGTGTTATTTTTTCATTTCCTGTTTCATAGGCTACTGGGTTTAATACATTTTTACCAAAGTCTTTCATACTTTCCCATGAATGTGATGTCGTGTAGTATACGTTATAGTAATCTGCTTGTGCATTAATTGTTACAATAAGCATACTTCTTCCCGACTTTTTATAATCTGATATAACTTCATAAGAATATTCGTTTTCTGGTAAGAAACCTTTTTCTGTTTGAACTTGAATGGTGTTTGTATCTATTTCTCCACCTAGTGGTATTAAATCATAAAATTTTCCAGAATCTTGCTTTATGTATTCTGCAACTCCTTCACCAGATGTTGCATTTTCCCAGCTATTAACTTTCCATGTTATTGTGTATTTTTTCTTTGTTACTTTGTTGCTAACTGATGCTACTGTTTTTGTTATATCTGAATCGTAATACGTTACTCTTGCATAATCAAATGCTTTATCTGTTTTATTTAATAGTACATTATTATTATGGTCTGTTATATTTGTACTTACATCATTTTCTATTTTTATGCTACTTTTATTTGCTACTTTTCCTTTTACATAGTCGGAATTTGTTAGCACGAAATATGGTGTTACTGTTATGCATGTATAATAGTGTTTGTTTGACGTTGTAAATTTCCAACCTGTTGCGTGAACGCCTTCTTTAAATGTTATTTTACTTGTTGTCATTTCTGCTACATACTTAGCATTTGGCGTCAATGCTTTTGTATTCAAATTGTATGTTCCAATTATTGTCCAACCGTTTTCGTCTTGCTCATCGCTACTTTCAATTTTCGCATAAAATATAATATTTTCGTTATCTTCATATGTTGCAGATTTTGTATTAAATTTCTTATAAAATTCATCAGGCTCTGCATCCGAATTTGATACATTATACGTAAAATATTCTAAGTGGTAATCTGCTGGATTCATTGGTGTTTCATCACCTTCTAGATATAATGTGTCATCCCATGTTTCGTAATTTACATTGTTATATCCATAGTCAAGCGGATTTTCTGATGAGCCTCCATCTTTTAACGTCCATGGATATGCGTACCCTATTGTTTCTGTAAAGTATTTAAATCCTTTTAATTCATTTACTCCAGTATTTTCGTAATCTTGTAATTTATCTAGATCGTAATTTGCATAGTTCCAATAATAACTAAATCTTTTTCTCCAATTGTTGTTTCCATATTTAAATAAGTTAAAGTGCCCTACTGGTGGATCAAAGTGTGGATCCCAGTTAAATGTATTTGACGATGCTTGTTTTGTATCTTCATCTACTTGGTCTATTGGGTCTACTGTTGCTGTTACTGTATTTTTTAGCTTATATGTTTTTCCTGCATATATGCTTTTTTTATGGCGTGTTAGTACATAGTCATATCTATATCCACTTGCTGTTTGATTTGTTTGCGTGTTTTTATCTGAATAGTATCTTTCTCCTGCTAGTTTGTAACCTACTAGTTCATAATCTCCTTCTGATGTTCCTTCTGTTAAATCTGTTACAACATCTTCTAGTGTAAAATTATATTTTTGAGTTGTATTGTCAATATATGAACTTATTTCCCATACTAGGTAATAGTAATCATCGCTATCAGCTGGAGTAGTTTGCATCCAAGATGAATTCCAACTTCCATTTATTGTAGGATAACGTTTTTGTGTGCTTTGAAGTGTTGCTGTTGTGTTTATAAATACATTTTTGTCTTCTGTAATATTATTTAAAGTTTCTTTTTCCGGATTATCAGATGACTTTTCCACATTTAATGCAATTATTGCATAGAAGTCATCTGAAGCTGTTCCACCATTTTTTACCAAATCGGTACTTGCTGTGTCGTAATCTTTGTAATTATATGTTGGTGAATTTGTTGCATAAGATATTTCAAAATATCCATTTAATCCTGCTTCTACTTCTTGTGGATTGTATATTACTAAGTAATCTCCATCTTCTTTGTAAATAAGCTCTGCCATTTCACCTTCTTCTTCACATTCTTGTAAAGTAGGCAAACTCATTATATATGTGTCATCTAAATTTCCAGCTCTGTTTCTTAATATTTGCTTTGGAATTGTTATTTGTACGCTTCCGGCTGGTAATTCTCCATATCCAGATAAAGCATAATTTACACGGAATGTAAATTCATGCCCTTTTGTTGTGTTGGTTGCTGTCCATACTAAATTATTATTTTCATCTTTGCTAGCTCCAGATAAAAATTGAGTTTCAAATGTACGAATTTCGTACTCATCGTTTTTGGTTTTATATTTATCATTTTGTTTTAGCTCTTCTATATCTTCTTTTGTAGTTGCTTTCATAGCATCATCTAGCTCTTTTGGAGTAACTGGCATTGTTTCATTATTAGCAGAGCTTGTATTTGTAAGGGCAGCATTTCTTAGCATTAACCTATTTTCTTGTGCTACTGAATTATCTGTCTGGTTTGTAGTATTTTCTTCAGATACATCTGTATTGCTTTTCTCATTGCTGTTTGATTGTGTTGATTCTGAGTTGTCGACTACATTACCATCCTCTGAATTTTGGTCATTTAATTCTTCGTCAGTGTCACTTTGCTCTTTTGAATCACTATCACAGCCTTCATTTGAGCTCTCATCTCCAATTTCACTATTGCTTGACTCAGTATCAACGCTTTCACCAGCATTGTTTCCATCGTTTATACCTGAGGTTTGCTCTATTTCAGATTCATTTAAATCACTTGCCAAAATTGTTACTGGTGTCATTAAGTTACTTGTCATCATCATAAATACGACAACCATACATACAATTTTTTTGATTATATTCTCAGACTTTACATGTTTACCTTTCATCTTGCTACCTCCTTGCTACTTTTAGGGACGCCTACCAAAAACATCGTTTTTTGCTGCTCAAAAAATTTTTCCTCATTTTTCATTTTGCGAATTATTTTTTCTTCTATATTTTTCCAACGCAAAAAGCCAAATGTAATTTGAGTGCTCGCAAAAAGCACACAGATTCCATTTGGCTCTACGTTTATTTCTTCATTTATTATCTTGTTTAAAATACCGATGTGTGTGTTTACTCCCACTTGAGTTCCAGCCTTTTTCATTTTTGTGCTCTCCTTCAACTATTTATTTCTTCTGTTTATATTTTTGAATATCTTTTATAAATAATCAAGAGCAAAAAATAAAGGCTTTTTATCCGTATACCTTACGGAAATAAAGCCTTTTTATACTTTGGTATAATTATTAAATTTATATTACAAATTATTTGAAATGAAAATATTGCTTTCATTTTTAGTCTAATTCTTTTAATTCCCTAGTCATTTTAACATTCCTATTTTCTGGGAAATAATATGTACAAAGAGCATTTTTAAAATATAACTCTTATTTTATAATTCCCATTTTCTATTTTTTCTGTCCTTATTTTTAGCAAATTCTTTTTCAGCTCTTTCTTTATTATCCTTCATTCTTTTTTGAATTAACCAATCTTCCTTCTCTCCTCTTTCAGCTTTATTAATAATTCTTCTACAAGTTTGTATTTTCGAATTTAATCTATCAATATCCTTGGTTAGTATATTAATCTTTGCTTCGAGAATCGATTTATCGGCACTATTTTGAGTCTTATTATACAATTTCTTATACTGCTCTCTTTGAGCTTTTAAAGGCAAAATTTCTTCGAGATATTTTGTCTTTAAATTTGAGGTATCTTCTATTGATGTTAAACTATAATCACCAATCATATTTAATTCATCACAAAGTTTCCTAAACTTATCTATTTCTTTGTAGTACTTTGATGTTCTCTCTTCATAATGTACCTTAGGCGGTATTTTCCCGACATTCAATCCTGACATTTTATATAAATTATTGAGTATTTTTAGCCTGCTCTAAATTTCCTATAAAATGTGACTTTTCCTTGAAATTACGCAAAAAAATACAGGTTAGAAATTTGATTTCTAACCTGTTTTTTGGTGCAGATGGCCGGAATCGAACCGGCACGGTTTATTCAACCGCAGGATTTTAAGTCCTGTGCGTCTGCCAGTTCCGCCACATCTGCATTTGTATAAACTGGCATTTGTCTTACGACATTGACTATTATAATATTTAGTAAACTATTTGTCAACACTTTTTCAAAACTTTTTAAAAATGGTACGATTATGAGTTCTTAAAGTTTTTAAATGTTTATTTTTTCGACAAAAAAAACTAGACATCCGATTTGAACGTCTAGCTCTTTTAATCTCTCATCTTATTCTTATGTATTTAATTTAATTCGATTCTTGCTTCATCTTTGTTAATTCCATAATACTCCGTTATTAAATCATCTAGTTGTATACTTAATTCATATGTGACTTCATAATCTTCAGTTAATATGCTTTTGTTCAACTTGTCTCTTAATTCACAAATTTGATCATTTAACATAGTAACCATCTCCCTTTCATGGTGCATATGTTGATAAGTATTACTGTTCATAAGATAACATATTCGGAATTTATAGTCAAACAAATTGCACAAATTTCAACGTTTTTGGCCAATTTTCGTACGACAAAAATCGACATTATTTTTAAATATTATTCTTCATTCTTTGGCAAGAATTTCTTTTGGCTCTGTTTTATTTTTTTTACTACTAAAATCGTAACTCCAACAATAAATATTACTAGTGATAAGACCTGTGAAATTCTAAATGGTCCAAGCATAAGGCTATCGGTTCTAAGTCCTTCCACAAAGAATCTTACAAACGCATATAATGTTAAATATAAGCATGCAATTTGTCCAGAAAATTTCCTGTTTTTACTTACTTTGAGTAAGACTAGAAATACTATGAAATTTCCAATTGATTCGTATAAGAAAGTTGGATGCACATATTTGGTTATTCCATCTTCAATTATTTCCATTTTTATTGGACCATTTGTCTCTGTTCCATATGCTTCAACATTAACATAGTTTCCCCATCTTCCCAATGCCTGGCAAAGCGGGATTATAGGAGCAAGATAATCTAGTATATCCAGAACTTTTATTTTTTTAACTTTACAAAAGACTATAATTGTTGCTATTGCGCCTATAAGCGCTCCATAAATTGCAATGCCACCGTTTCTATAATTAAAAATTTCACCCGGATTACTTGTGTAATAATCAAGATTGAAAGCAACGTAATATAGCCTTGCACAAATTACAGCTATTGGAATCATAAAAAAAGATAGATTGAAAACATCATCATACTTTATCCCGTATCTGCCATTTTTTACTCTAGCCCATATATAGCCAATTAGTATCGCTGTTGTTATTATAATTGCATACCAATATATTTCGATGCCTCCGATTGAGATAGCAACCCTTGGTATAATTCCCGTTTTTATTACCATATCAATATTCCTTTACTTCATTAATTACCTTTTACAACAGATAAAACCATCTTATCATCATTGAATACTTCATTCAATACCTTAGTTGTATAATCTTCTGTTATTTCATCATATTTTTCAACATAATCGAAAGAATTAATATCTTTAATGCTATCTGCTAAAAACATTCTAGAAATGCTTGAGACTTCATTAAACTCTGTAACAAAATCGCCATATATTTTTCTTTTAATTCGTGCAAAGTCGTCATGGTTTATGCCTTCATTTTTTAATTTTTGCACTTCAGTTTTCAACATATTTTGTACAATCTGTGGATTATTCGACTGACCACTAATCAAAACATGTGCATAATTTTTTGAAAATTCATATTCGAAATCTGTCTCGCCAAAAATATACTGTTTTTCATATAATTCTTTGAATAGGCTTGAACTTTTTCCTATAAGTAAACCAAGAATAACCTCAATTGCCATGTGTCTTTTAACACGCTCTTCCGGTGCTACTACCTTATCTTTAATTCCAATCATAAATATTGGCATGCTTACAGACATTGTTTTTTCGATGTAATCTTGATAAATATGCTCTGGCTCTTCTTCAAAAATTCTTGTTACATTCTCAATTTTCTTTGTATTTTTTAATCGTTTTTTAATTTCCTCAAGAAACATTTCTGGCTCAAAGTTACCGCTTGCAACTAAGACCATATTTGCTGGATTATAAAAAGTGTTATAGCATTTGTATAATATATCTGGATGTATACCAGTAATAGTTTCAATGCTTCCAGCAACATCAATTCTCATAGGATGTTTTTCGTATAAACCTTTCAATGTATCTAGATATAGCTGGAATCCAGGGTCATCATCATACATCATTATCTCCTGGCCAATTATACCTTTTTCTTTTTCAACATTTTGATCTGTGTAATATGGGCTTTGTACGTAATCCATAAACTCATCTAAGCCCTTATAAAAGGATTCATCATCACTGCTCTCAAATAAGTAAGCAGTATGGTCGTTAGTTGTATACGCATTTGCCTCTAGTCCCAGAGCCATTAGCGTATCTAAACTATTGCTTCCATCTGGCTGCTCGAACATTTTATGCTCTAAAAAATGTGCGACACCGTCAGGAACTATAACTTCCTCGTTCGTTTCAGGATATATAAATCTATTGTCATTTGATCCAAAATTTGTGCCCCAAATGATGTACTTTTTATTTGTTTCTTTTTTTGGAACTATAATGACTTTAAGCCCATTATCCAATTTTTCAATGTATGCTTTTTCTTGTATTTTTGAACAATCTATAATTTTCATATTTCACTTAGTACAAAATCAAATTTGTACGCATCCTTTCCTTTAAATTTGGGGACGGACTCATTTTTAGGTTTACAGAATTCATTCAGCTGTCAACTAAATAATGAGTCCGTCCCTTTTTTATAATTTTTATTCAAGTCCTGTTAGGAAATAAACTGTGTTTAGCTGAATTTTGTTTGCAATATCTATAATTTGCTCCTTGGTAACAGCAGAGATTTCTTTCATATTTTCCTCAATGCTGCTGAATTTATCAGCTAGCTCTTGAGCATAATAATAGTTTATTTCACCATCTTGAGTTTCACTTATATTTTTGTACGAAGCTAAAATTAGCTGTTTTGCACTATTTATATCATCTTCAGAAAACTCACCGTTTTCTATCTGTTTTAATTGATCTTTTATTAACGAAAGAGCCTTTTCGTAATTCTTAATTTCAATTCCGCATCTTATTATTACATTATTTTTTGCTTTGATGTATGAAGCCCCTGCTGTATACGCTAAACTTGCTTTTTCTCTTACGTTTTGGAATAGCTTTGAGTTAGCTCCACCACCTAAAATAACAGAATATACTGAAGCTGCAGCTCTTTGTTCTTCGCTTACTTTCAATGCATCCATACCAATCATAAGTTTACCCTGAGTAACATCCATTTTTTCAATTACCTCTTTAGGGTCTTTTATTTCGTTTATAAGATATTTATTAGTTATTGTGGTATAATTTGCTATTCTTTCATTAAACTCGGCTAATATTTCATTCTCGTTTAAATTAGACATATTTGAACCTGAGATAAAGACATCAATTTTACATGTCGAAATTAAGTCTAGATAATGTTTATATAAATCGACTTCGTTGATATTCTCTAAATCCTCAGAATAGCCGTATTTATATAGTCCATATGGTTCATTTTTATACATTTCTTCAATACATCTATCAAGAGCATATCTAGCTTTATTATCGATTTTTCCATCTATAATTTGTTTTAACGTATATTTTTCTTGTTCAACATATTCCTTCTTGAAACCACCATTTTCAACTAGCGGATTTGTAACTATATCAACTAAAAGTTTCAAAGATTTCTCATTAAGATTGTACTTTTCTGGCAAAAAATCATCATTGATAGACTCTATATAAAACTTTAAAACCTGATTGTCATCGTTTTTATCAACCCCACAATCAAAGCTTGCACCATACATTTCCTCAAGCTCTTTTGAAATAAGCTCTTGGCTTGGAAAAGTATTTGTACCCCTTCTAAGCACAGCACTCACTAATGCATTCTTTGTGACAGTTGCTCTATTAAGTGGCGTAGTTATAAAAATCGCAAATAGATTTGTTTTAAACTTTGATGTATCAATCTTATGCACCGTAACACCGTTTTTAATTATGTTCTTTTGATAATTCATATTTTCCTCCCTGTATACTAGATTTTGATATTGATATTATAATACTATTTGGGAAGAATATTCAAGAGATGAAATATCTTATCTACTACAAAATAAAGTATACTCCAAATGTTATATTTTTAACACTTGGAGTACACTTCAAAAATGAGTCGTCTCTAAAATTTTCTATTTACTCTTCTTTCAGCTGCTTCATCTAATCTTGATCTGCCTTTGTCAGAATCTTCATTTTTCCTATTTTGTTCGTTTTCCCTTTTATTTTGAACGCCTGTTGCAAATCTTTCAGCATCTTCTTTACAAAAAATATTTTCTGAATTTCCTATGTATTTTGTTAGATTTTCATTTAATTCTTTTTCCTCGTCTTGTGTTAGATTAATGCCTCTTTCTTTTAACTCATTTTTTACAAGTCTTTCTGCCTCAGCAACTCTTTGAGAATTATTTGCAGCATATGTTTCCATAGTATAATCATGTGGATTTCCGTGTTTATTCATTGTTTTTCCAACTTCCGAAACTCCACCTTTTCCATTTGATTTACCATAGTATGCAGCATCTCTATTTGTACTGTTTTGTCTAAATGTTCTAACCGTGATGTTATTTGAATTCTCATTTCCTTCTAAATTTCGTTCTGTGAAATTAGTGTTGCTAGTTGCAACCTCTCTAGAAACATATCTGTCGCTTTCTTCTATTTTTTCTGAGTGAACTTTCACCTGTTCTACTAATTTGATTTCTCCATACTGACCATATTCAAGCGTATATCTCATATCTGGATTTCTACTTGACTCTAAGCTTCCATATGTGTTTTTTGTATTATCACTCAAATCATCCTCATCATTTTTTATGATTGTTGTTCTACCTGCAATATTTGATGAGTTTTTAAATCCATCTACTGGCTCAAACTTTCCATTGCTTTCTCCAACTATTTGAAGCTCACCTTTATCAGTAAGTACAGCATATGCATTTCTAGATTTTATATCTGGGTTATTCTCCCAAAAAGCTCCATCACTTGGATCTATTTTTGTAATCTTACTTGCATTAATCTGTAAATCGTTATTCATATTTTCCTTTATAAGATCTTGATCTTGCTCTTTTTTAGGATCTAAATCTTCACTTTCATCAACCTCTGGATCCATATTCTCTTTCTCTACGTCACCAAGAACTTTTCTTCTTTCTGCTCCCTCTGCAAGTTCCTTTTGATCCTTGTTCATAACAACAAGCTTTCTTCCAATCAAGTCGAAATATGTCTCCATACTTAACATTTTCATCTTTTCATCGTAGGTTACACCTGCTGGTTCATAACCTGCTTCAATAATTTTTTTAATTTGGTCAGAAAACTTATCTTCAACTGTTCTATCAAATATCATTCTTCCATTTTCGTCTGATTCAGCAATTTTTTGACAATCATCCGTATATAACTCAAACGCATATTTGCTTGTACCTCTCATTTTGTCCATTTCTTGTTTTACTGCAAGAATTACATCTTGAATGATAATTGGTAGCTCACCTTCTCTTGCAGGTGATGTTATTGGAATTGAATTGTAGGGTATAGAAAATAAAAACTCTTCTCCCATTCTTCCTTCATGTTTTTGAGATATACTTATATCTTCATTTTGATTGATTCTTGACTTTACCATTTCATTTACTCTAGCAACCTTTTCTGATACATTTTCCATAATTCAACCTCCCTATATTTTTTGATTACTTGTCATATACTTCAAACGATAACTCGAAGTTTCTTACTGTTGTTCCTGATTTTACTACAAAGCTTTGGCTTATGCTTTGTGAATCTGTTCCTTCAAAAAACTCTTTATTTGACATTTCACCGCTGAATATATAATCGCCATTTTGCACTTTTGCACTATCATATACATATTCATTTACGTTAAACCATAGATTATTAGCATACTTTTTAAATTCTTCAACATTTTTAAAATTATTCTCTCTGAATGATTTATTTAAATAGTTATATGCGGCTTCGTAATCCTTATTGTTTAAACATTCTATGAATGTATTTAAGCATAGTGCTGCTTTCTTTGTTGAATCTGCATTGTTATACTCTTCATCAATTGCCTTTATTGACATTGTGTATGAATCAAGTATAGTAGTATAATTTGATATTCCCTTTAATCTGAAAATCGTTCTGCTTCCTGAAACATCTGTACATACAATTTCTGTATATCCATCGCATTTTGTTACACTGTATGTTTCAAGTCCTCTGTATGAATAATCTTCAGCTCTGTCTGATATACAAGCTTTAAAATCATCTATTGAAGATAGTTTTCTTTTTTGCTTATATTCTTCATTAACTAAACTATAAGCTTTATTTACATCATTCTTTATTAAATCCATGTACTCTTCATAATACATCTTGACTAGCTGACCTTCTTCGATGTTTTTATATTGGAATGTATTATTTTCATTGCTTTCGACGTGTTTGATATTTAGAGTTTTCATTGAATTTAAATTATTTTTTGAAATTTCTCTATCCTTTAGAAAATTATTTAAATAAATCTCATATGTGTAATTATATCTATCTAATACTACTACAAAATTAAATTCATTTCCTTCATAATTTCCATATACAAAATATGTATTGATATATGCAGAATCATCTACAGCATACATATCTGTTATGGTATATTTCTTACCAATATTATTCTTTACAGCATTGTAAATGTAGTCATTATTTACTGAATAAGTTGTTTTATAACTAGATGCTAACACATTATTGATATACTTATATCCACGCTCTTTATATTCATTTAAAATTCTTTGTTCATTATCCTTTGTGACAAATAAATTTAAATTCTTCGCAGAACTTCCTAAGTAATTAACATTTGTGTTAAAGCTTTTTATTATTGCTTCTACTGTAAAATACTCATTTGCGTTATCTTCCTCTTGTGCTACCGCATCATTTTCGGTTATTCCTTGTCTTTCGCGCTCATCAAAATATGAGTTATATAAATCAACTGGTACTTCTTCTACATCGCCAGTCTTATTTTTTCCTTTGTATATAACAAAAAGAAGTAATAATACGACAAGAAGAAGCAAACATACAATTATTATAATTATTCTTTTCTTAAAGTCCATATTTATTACCTCCTTTAATAATATACAAAACATACACCATTGCTTTTTACGATTAATTGACTTGGATCAAAATATGCATTATGAGTACCTTGTCCTTTAGGATCTCCTAAGAATATTTGTCCATTATTGTTTATACCAAGTAAAGTTACATAGTGACCGCAACTAGATGAAGTAGATGTATCTCCATATCTTGTATTAGCACTTACGTTAAATATTATTGGTTGTCCTGTTTGCAAATGTGCAATTATTTCTTGCTTAGAAGCTGAATACTTCCATTCACTTCTAATTCCAAACTTCTTAAGAGCATATGATAATGATGAATGATCCGTAGCACCTTTTGAAGTTTTTTGACCAAAAGTTGCTCCTATACCTTCATATATTGCTCTACCAGCTGTTTCTGGTGTGATACTTGAATCCTTTGCACTAGATACTATAGCAACACTTGTCGCACCACAAGCACTTGTACCAAATGTACCTCCAGAATATGGTATTGGTCCCCATGCACTATTGTATCCTTGCGAATATACATTAAATGATCTGATACCATTGTTGTATACACCTGCAAGACCAGTTGTATATCTTATATTTTCATCATTTTTATTGTATTCACCTGGGTATGCTCCCGTTGGTGAGCCAGAAAATTCCACAACTAATTTGCTATATGCATCATTTTGGTCTTCCATAGCGAAGCCCCATCCAAGTAAAGGTGCACAACCTCTATTTCCATAGCACTGGTCAATTGGCAATTTAGCTACCTTTTCTCCACCAGCCTCTATCGTGTATCCATTTCCAACATATAAGCAAACATGTCCATAATATACACCGTTAACTGGTGAACCTTTTGAAACTATAATTGCACCAACCGGAATATTACTGTAATTAATTGTTCCATCACTATTGTATTCTATTGGATTTGGGTGTGGTAAATCTTGTGCATTACCAGACATATATCCAAGTCCTGCCTCATAATATGCGCTCTTTACAAATGAAGCACATTGATTTTTAGATACAACGTCTGAGCTCTTGCTCTTATTGTAGAAACTTGTTTTTCCAACTTGAGCTTCTGCCCATTCAACTATTTTATTAGCCGCATCTGATGGCATCTTAGTTCCAGCTCTTATCGTTGTTTCATATCTCTTTAATTCATTCTTTATGTCTTCTGTTGTATAGTAATTGAATGATTTCTCTGATTTATCACCATCATTAAATACCATTACAAGTGAATTATCCCATCCTAAAGCTGCTGCTTGGCTTGGTGTTGCTACGTAAACACTTCTTTGTGATACATCTCCACCTGATATTACTGCATTTACAGCATTAATCGTTGCTTCCGATGGCGTAATACTATCGAATTTTGAATAATCTAAATTTGGATATTGTCCACTTTGCTCTACAACACCTTTTACTGTGTTAGGAAACTCTGCAGATAATACTCTATTTAGAATTGTTGATGCTACAGCCTTTTTGCTAGCATCGCTATCGCTTACTGGACCACATATCTGCTCTACTGCTTTATATAGTAGATCTTTATCTTCATCATTCAAATTCAAACTTGAATATAGTAAAACAGTAACTGTTGATGCAGAATTTGTGTCTCTTGAACTTAAGTCTAGCTCGCTTAAATCAATAATTTCTTGCAATGATTTATAATCTGTTTTTGCACCTGCAAGTTTATCTAATACATATTTATATATTGGATAAATATGAGAAACTCTTGCATTATCCTTAACCATTCTTTCAACTAAATACAATTCACTTCTTAATGTTTTTAATCTGTTGTTCTTTTTGAATATTTTTGCAATTGCATCAGTTGCCTCAACTTTTTCTCTTACAGATTCTTTTGATTTTGATTGATATTCACTATATGAATCTGCTTTATTTTCATAATCTATAAACCATACATCAGCTGTTGTTACTCCAGCTTTTGATGTTACAGTTGTGTTTGTTGTTGTAGTTGTGTTTGTACCTGTGAAGTGATCAGCATAAACTGTTGCACCATCTCTTGCGTAGTTAACTTTTTGTTGTATTGGATGTGTTGCAGAGCTTGTTGTTGTCTGAACATCTGAATATATTGTTATCTCTACATTACTATTATTTAATACTTCATCTGCCCACTCTGATGCAACGCCCATATCGCTTGCACTTAGTGCTGATGCCCATAGAAAATCAAAATATGATGTATAGTTCTTCATTGCGTTTTGATAATCTACATTCGTACTAGAATATCTAATTGTTGTTGTGTCAGAAACTGCTCCTGATGGTGTCGCAGAAAATTGTGTTCCAACTCCTTTACTTCCACTACCTGTTGATATAATTTCAGAATATGAAAACTGATATGAATCTACACTTCTTATATTTGTCGTTGTCGAACTTGCCACAACAATTACATATTTACTTTTATTATTTGTATTGTCTGATGAATTACTGTTTGAAGATGAACTAGAGCTTAAAGTTCCATTTACTACTGCGCTCTTAATGTTCTCAACAAGTTTTATTGCTCCATCTCCAGTTACTAGCGTTCCATCATCATTTGCATTTGCTATAAATCCATTTTCATCTATTAAACCTTGACTTACATCGGCATATTGAACCCATGTGTTTGAAGTACTAAACGTTTTAATTGTTTCGTTTAATGAATCAATGTTAGCATTTGTAGTATTTTTATCTGCATTTGTATAGTTATCTCCAACATGGTATACACTGTTGAAATAAATTTTAGCGTTTGGATAACTTGCATGTAAATTTTGCAAAACTTCTTTTACTTCTGTTTGTTGCGTACTATCATATGCTCCAAGCATTACAGAAATAATTGAAGCTTTTTCTGGTAAGCTAATAGCTTGATTTGCTACTGTTCCATTTTTACTCTTTGAAACCTCTACCCAATCAGAAGGTTTACTTCCTGCAACAGCACAAACAGTTGTGTTGCTTCCAATTTTAGCTAATTCTGTTTGTATACTTGCGTATCTTGAATCTCCAATAAATAAGATTCCATCGTTTGAAGTACTTGTATTTCCGCTTGTGTTAGAGCTACTTGTTGAATCGCTATATGTACTAGGATCTATACTCATACTTCCACCAGGATGATACTCTCCATCATGGAACAATCTCCATGTTGATTCTGCTCTACTTACACCCTCACTATTGGTTCCCCCCTGAACACTAATCATTACATGTGTACCACCAGAGCTTACATATCTACTTCTAAGTTCTTCTGTATTTCCATATGTTTTATATAATTCCATGAAATTATCTAGATTTGCACCATAGTCACCAAATTGATATGATACATTAACTAGTGCATGAACTTGTTGTGTTGTAAGAGTAACTCCATGATTTGCTGCTTTATTTTCAACATAAGCAACTTTATCTGCTAAAATATCTGCTTTTACTTTATCTACAATATCAACTGGTATAGTAGAAACTTTTAATTGTAAATACTTTGGATCTGTAATATCGATTCCATATTTACTAAAATATTCAACATTATTTGGTTTACCCCATTGATTAACCATAACACCAAAACCATAGTTTTTGGTACCATTATTTAAACCTTCATCTGTTCTACATATGTATTGAGTTCCATCTTCGGTTATGTATCCACGAACCCATTTATTATTATATGAGCCTGTACCTTTCTTATACTCTAATAAAGCACTGTTTTCCCAGCTTCCAATAAAGTCTGCTAAAACTCCTGTTCCACCACTTATTGTTGCTCCTTTTACTTCCACATTTTTCTTTAATGTATAGTAATTCATAACATCTTCAATGTTTTCACTCATAAGCTGATTAAATGATTTTTCATCTATGAATTTAAGCTGAGTAACCTCACCGCTTTCGTCTTTTCTTTGAACTTTAATCTTACCATTTAATTCCTTTTCACCTGTGTAAACTGGAAGGTCTGCGCTTGTTGTTCCATAACTTCCAGATGTGTCTCCATCGCTATTTCCATTTTCATTTATTATTCCATGGCTTTTCTTTAGGTTCAAAATTCTATTTACAGATTCATTTATACGATCTTCGCTTATTTCACCAGAATTTACAGCTTCCTTAATTTGATTCATTGCTTTTTCTTGGTTGCCTTGACTTACAAGTATAATATCGTTACCTGCAATAATTGCTCTTTTATATCTATCGGTGTACTCCTTAGTAGACGCAACATCGATGTCATCTGTCATTATTACACCACTGAAATTCTTTCTTAATTCAGAAATAATTGTTGATGATAATGATGCAGGATTACTTTTATCTAAATTGCTATAAATTACATTTGACGTCATAACTGTTTCAGCACCATTGCTGATTCCTGAATTAAATACATCTATTACACTGTTTATTTCTGCTACAGATCTATCATCTCTAACAAAGCCGTGGTCAGTGTTTACCTCATTATTTGGATATCCTGGATAATGTTTTAATGTTGAAATTAATTTTTTACCATTTACATTAACCGACTGTCTTGCGGCTATAACTGTTTTTACACAATCCTTAACAACTGCTGGATCTGAGCTATAGCTACGTTCAGATGTAGTCATGGTTCCTGAGCTTGTAACATCTGTAACAGGGCTTAAGTTTACATTTATTCCTTTCGATAATAATGTATTAGTTTTGCTCTTTTCGTCGCTATCTAATTTAGCATAATCCTTAGAATCACCATAAGATTTTGCTGATGGAGTACCCTTTGCAGCTCTTGTTATTTTTCCTCCCTCATCATCAGTAGCTATGAATGGTGCTACCTTTGATGAAGATCCCATAACAGTTAAATTATCATATGTTGATTTTCCACTAAGTACGTATCCACCTACTGGATTACTTGCATAAGATGCTGGATTTGTTACTTCTCCTGTTACCATCAACATTTGATAAATTTTTTCTTCAAGTGTTAGTGAATTAACATCCAAATTTTGAGGTTGTGTTTCTTCTGATGTACTGCTTGCGTGAGTTATTTCGCCGAAGTCACTTGGATTATATGCATTATTTTTTCTAGATTCATATTTTCCGTAACGGAATAATTTCCATCTTGATTGATTTCTCGTAGTCGGTTGAGCATCTTCAGAAATTACTTGGAAACCTCCCATGCTTCCAAGTTTATCAATGTCTTCTCCTACTTCCGCCATCTTCGATATATAATTATTAACACTTTCTGGACCATTTTCATAGGCAATATCTACTAATGCAACCGCCTGATTTTCAGATAGTTTTACTCCTTTTGCAGTAGCTTTATCCATGATAGTTTGCTTGCTCTTTTTAAATATCTCCTGTGAAACGCTATCTGCTATATCTGGATTAACAAGATCTCCTGGTTTTGCATTGCCTAAGTTAACGCCATGATTAGCAAATAAAGCTAGATTTTCTGTATTCCATCCACCATCTATATTACTGTATAATTGTACACCTTGTCCTACATATATACCTGTAGAATTGGCTGTAACTATGTAATTTTGTTTGTCCTCTGTTATTCCTTCTTTTACAGCATATGAGTCATAATTAATATTCCCTAATCCTTTCCTGTAGTAATAACAGTTTAAATTTTCATTTTGAATTAACCAGCCCCATTGACCATACTCTGAAGCTGACATTGTATATGAATATGTATTTCCACCATCTTGTGGAACTAAACTTTCTCCACAGAAAGATATATCTGGGTACTGCATTGCAATTTCTGCTTTTATTAGTTTTTTAACAAATTCCTTCTGCGCAGCAGTTGTTTTTCCCATGTTTGAAACATATGTAGAGCCATTTCTATTTAACGTTTCAATAATTTTGTCAGCACACTCATCAAGACCATATGTTACCTGGTCTTCATCTACGTATGCATATGTATATCCACCCTCGCCATCGGCTGCGAGCTGTATATTTTCTAGGCCGAATTTTGTGACAACATATGGAACATTCTTAAGATTTCCTTCATCATACTTTCCACCATCTACTACAGATGATACAATGAAAAGTATTATCAAAATAAGAATTACAGCAATTATAAGGCCAATTAATGCAATTTTAGCCCAATCAGGCATTTTACTAAATGCATTTTTAAGCCATTTTTTTGATTTCTTAAACAAAGATTTTATTTTACTTGGACTTACCTCAGGAATTCCGGATACTCCACCAGGCATTTCAATTTTATCTAAATTTATATCTTTAGCAGCTCCAATATCAACGCCTTTGTTTTTAAGAGTTTCTCCTCTTTTAACATCATGTTTTCCGATATCGCTAATGTCTTTACCTTTGCCATATATGTCTTTACCTTTTTCTTTGATATCTTTACCTTTTTCTTGAATCTGCTTACCAACTTCATCGACTTCTTTTGCTTTTGCTTTAACTGCAGCACCTGCACCACCAGCAGCAAGTAGTGCATCACCTATTAGATTTGCTGCAGCAGCACCTGCTCTTACACCAGCACCCGCACCTTCTGCGGCAGCACCAGCAGCCGTTGTAGCACCACCAGCAGCTTTTACAGCTGTACCTGCTGCTTCTTCGGCCTTTCCTTTTGTTGAATACATTGTTCCTCTTATTTTTTTATCAGGACCAATTATCAACTTTCCTTTTTCTCTTGGCTCGCCTGTTATCTTTTCCATTATTGAATCTTTGATATTACCAACAGCTCTGTCTTTAATTTCTCCGGCTTTACCTTTGACTTTATCACCTACTTCACCAGCAGCATCTTGTGCGGCTCCAGTAGCTTGTTCAGTGCTTTGTTCTAAGTCTTGTTGATCTAAATCTTTATTTTCATCATCCATATATTGTCACCTCCTTTCGTCCATATATTTTGAAAATTTATTAGTATACTAAAACTTTATACGTCATTGTTTGTGGATAATTTGTATATTTCTTTTGATATCCAACTTCTCCTGTTTCTTCGTTAATAACAACTTCTTTGGTGTTATCGTAATATTCTTTATTGACAATCTTTATACTATCAAAATTTATTGCTACTCCGTCTGATAAATCATATCCTGATTGAAATTCAGCATCAAATTTAAGGTCAATCTCTTTTTCATTTCTGCCTTGAACTAAATAATTGTAATCTAAATAATCACTTGAATTGATATAATATCTATTTCCATCACTGGTTCTAATATATAGATTGCTATTATCAACATCATTTATGTACAAGTCCGCATATGTATTATTTTTTACAATCACAGTATATTTAACGCAATCTACAAATCTTTTTCTTTTTGTAACTTTGATAGTAAAATAATTTCCTATTGACTTAATATCCATATCCTTTGAATCTATAAAGCCTGAAATGCTTACTTTACCTTCTCCATCAAATGTTATATAATCGGTAACTCCTTTGTTTGCTTCAACGCCTGTTTCAAGTGAGCTATCGTAATATGTAACTTTATAAGTACTATTTTTAAAACCACTAATATCATAATATTTAGTAGTCTTAAAAATAGCATTATAGTACTTGTTTATAAAATCTTCTTTTGTAGGATATAGATTTTTTTTGCAGCTATCAGTTAGCATATCATAAGCAACATCAACTTTTCCTTGATTACATAGTAAAATGAACGCTTCAATCCTATTTGACGAATTAACTAACTTTTCTTGAACATCTGTATAACTATTGATTTCGTTATTACTTACCATTTTTTTAGTTGAAGTATTACTAATGGTTTCAATAGCATTAATTAAAGCACTTTCGGAGATAGTATTACTACTATCTCCTCTAGTGCTTTTGCCTATTTCTCTTACAACAAGTAAAAATAATATAATTGCAATTACGACAAAGCCGATTATGAATTTATATGTGTGAAAAAATTTACTAATACGAACTCTTATATCATCCATACTTGTTTCTTCCCTTTCTATTACCACTTTCCATGTATTTTTCTAATTGCTTCAAATCTAGCACGTGCATAATCATCACAATCAGTCTTCTTGCTATCATCTAACTGATCGTACTCTATTAGATTTCCATCAGCATCCTGATAATTTTGTGGATTCTTTTTCATTACTTCAGCTCTCATTTGTCTCATAAATTCTTCTTTTTGTTCAGCTGTTCCACCTGTACTAAAGTCTACATTTTTCCATTTTTTAGCTGTCTTGTATAAGTCTATTGCTTCTGAAGCATCTCCACCAATATCTACCGCAATAGAGTTTGCTTCATCAAGTGCTTCTATATCATGAATATCGCCTAAATCTATATATGGAGAATATGTATCTATTAATTTTTTGTATCGTTCTCTAACCTCTTCATCTTGTATTTCTGAAATTTCTTCGCTGAATTTTCTTTGAGTGGATTCTCTACGTTTTTGATCTCTATAGTTTTCATCAACTTTTGCTCTTTCTGTATCTACTTCTTCTGCAAAATCATCTATAAAGTCTGCACCAGCATTAGTCCATTTATCACCTGCTTTTAATCCTGTATATGTTGCTGCTGCTATTTGGCTAGGATCGAAGTTACCATTTGCGAGTGCATTTGCAGTACCTAACATCAATCCAACACCTCCACCTACAAGCATACCACCAACTCTTGCTCCACCTCGAAGGACTCTTTTACCAGCAGCTATACCTATTGCTCCAGCTCCTGCAGAAAGATCACTATATTGTCCACCTGTAGCCCCTCTAATTGTTCTTCTTCCCAATGTATTACTTATTGCTCCAAACAATCCGCCTGCCTTTGGTTTTCCGCCATTACCAGATGCACCTGGTTTATCTCCTGCTCTATTTTTTTGACCAGATGCATTACCATTCTTGCTTGCTGATTTATTATTACCTTTTTTAGGATTTATTCCAGATGCAGCTGGCGCACCACCTAAACCATCATTTGCTGGAGCTGCTCCACCAACAGCTTGCAAGCCATTAGGAATATTTTTATTTTTACGTATACCCTTTTCGGCTGATTCGCCACTTCCGCCTTTTCCACCTTTGCTTCCGCCCCAGCTTCCAGGACCTATACCAGCACCTTTATTTAATAAATCCATTGCTGCTCCATGACCTAATGCTCCAGCTAGACCGCCACCGGCTGGACCACCTCCAGCTTTCTCAAATCCGAATATCTTTTTAATATATTTCTCGGCAGGTATCATATATGCATATACTGCTATAGCATATATGATATTATTTCCACTGAATAGTTCTGATGCTGCGGTTATAAATATTGCATACAATAACAAATGTATAGGTTGTAATAATACTCCAAAGAAATAATCTTTTAACCATGCATTGAATGACTGCGCTTGACCATCTCCTATTTTATCAACAGGATACATCATTGCAACAAATGGCGCAATCATCGTTAAAAATGCAAGCTGTATTAACCTTTTTATGTATATTGCCAAAAACATTAGTGTTTGAACTACTAATGCAATGTAGAATATTCCATATTCTATTTTTGTTAAGTCATCATCCAGCATTCTACCGTTAAGTGCTGTTACTTTATCATCTTTTGTAAATACAAATGTATTTTGCGGACCTATTGAACTAATTGTACGTACATATTCCACTATATTTGCCTTGTATATACACGCCCTTCTGGTGTTAAAATCTTTGAAAATTTCAGCATTTAATTGAACATTTCCATTATCTCCCCAATCTCGGTTAGGTACCACAACTCTAGTACTTGATGTATCAAAATGACCTCCACCTTCTGGTAAGGCAAGATGTGTATCACTAAATACATTTCCTGTTGCTTTATCTTCCGCAATATAATTATCCCAAGATGTGAAAAAAGATTCTACTGTTCCAGATGCAGTTGATCCAATCATCTCATTTTCCACGACAACAAGTGGATTGCCGGTTCCAAGCAAAGCAATCAAATCGGTTACATCAGATATGTTAACTTCCCCATTAAATTTTTCTTTTGCCCAAGCTTTCATATTTTCAACTGCATTTGCCCCAATATCTCCTTCAATTTCCGGTAAAGATATATAAAACTCTTGGCTATCTCCATCGGCTAACATGTCAACAATCAAATCATTAACTGTGGCTATGAAAACCATAAAATAGTGCATTACAAACAATAGACAAAAACCTACCAACCAATCTACTAAATTTTTCTTATATTTGGATTGTTGCTCTGCAGATGATGAAATCATTATTTTTATGCCAATATATAACAATACTAACATCATTAGTATCATACAGAAGTTTCTAAGGGTTTTATATACTCTTCCAATTGGTTTTCTTAATATGTCATTTGATTTCGTTTGGTTGTCGCTACCAAGTTCCCATTCACCTGGAATTTTCTCATTTTCTTCATCAGTTGAACTAAAAAAATTCGCATTTAGTGATGGTATATTAATTACTTTTTTATTATTCCCATCTATATCTCTATATGTCTCAACTTTACCATTAGCTATGATTTCATATGGTGTAACCATAAAATTAAATATTTTTCCTTCATCAGAACCACCTATAGCTATTCCCTTAAGATTAACGTTTTTATATGTCTGACCATTTCTTTGGGCAATAAAATCGTTTTCCAAAACCATAAGTGCATCTGGTATATTCATAAATAGCTCAACAAAATCCTGAAGTACACCAGCCTTAACCTTAGCCGGCATTGATAATGCTATGGTAATTACACATAGTATAGAAATTATTATTCTTTTCAGTACATTAGTACATTTCAATTTCTTCATAACCTTACTCCTTCTTTTATAACAAACAATCTCTTTAATTACTTGCTATATCGCCTTAAGTAAAACCAAAATTTTACAATAAAATATGTTATTCATTTGATTGTGCATTTTTTGTTTATTTTTATTAAAAATTCTCGTTTTACTTAAGGTAAACTTTTTATTTAAACAAAATTTGTGTCTACCTTAATTTTACAATGTTTTAGCCGATTTGTCAATTGACTTCACGGCTAAATATTGTATAAAAACCGTCGAAATTTAGCCATTTTCTTCTCTTATTTTCTTGTTTAGGTTTGTTTCCATAAATTCGAACTCTTTTGTAGTTGGTCTGATTGAAATTAAAGCTGAATCTTGGCCTACTTTTAGTAGTCCTTGACCCCTTTGGCAAGTTGTTAAAAATCCTGCTTCACCATCACTTAATTTGAATACTTCTTTTACATATTCAATTTCAGATTTATCTTGCGCTAAGAATAATTTTGTATCTGAAGATGTAAGAACTGCTTGAACCTCTTGTTTCTCATAGAAATCTTGGAATCTTTGAGAAATAATTGCAAGCGATACATTTCTCTTTCTAGCACGTCTTGCCATTGTATTTAAGAAATCAACGGCCTCAGGGAATGGTAGAAGCATCCATGCTTCGTCCACAAGAACACGTTTTTTTCTAGCTTTTCTTCTATCTTCACTATTCTTTTTAACATACTTTTCCCAAATCCATGAAAGAAGTATTTGCTGTGCCATTGGTCTTGCAAATCTTTCCTCTAATTGAGAGATATCAAGGTTAATAAATGGTGATTCATCATTTAAATCAACTGTTGATTGTCCATCAAAATATGCCATCTGTCCATCATACTCTCTTACATATTGCTTCATTACTTTTATTAAGTAGCTATAATGGAACTGATAGTCTGAATTAGTATTAGTCATAGCTTTTTCTTGTATTTGTCTATACCAACTTCCAATTGTTGGAAGTTCTTTTTTCTCTTTTACAATTTTTCCTTCTATAATAGAAGCAGAATCACTTACATATAAACTTTGTGGATCACTTGTTATACCAAGTCTTGCATACTCATCACCAACAGATTCAGCTATTATCTGTTTTGTAAGCTCATTTACTTCTGGACTTCTCGTACTACCTTTTGCCATTGTTAGTAGTGCTTGCGTAACGTCTTCTATTTTACTTTCAACATTAAGAATTTCTCTTTCTTTACCTGTCATTTCATCTTTTACATTTTCAACTTCCAAATCGAAAAGATTAATAATTGTATCTGAATTTGGGCTTATTACTACGTTTGTTCCACCTAAGCTATCAGCAACAATTGAATACTCACCCTCGGCATCAAGAGCCAAGCTTTCAATTCCCATCAATACGGCTGATCTTGAAATCAATGTTTTCATCGTAACAGATTTACCAGCACCAGACTTAGCAAATATAACCATGTTATAATTTGTTAGACTTTCATGGAAATTATCAAATAAAATTGGTACTCCAGTTTGAATATTGTATCCAAGTGGAACTCCCGTTGGATGTCCTACTTCTGAAGAAGTAAATGGGAATATTGTTCCGATTGATTCTCTATCAAATAAATGCTTTTCTGACAAATGCTTTCTCATTAATGGTAAATTGCATCTAAATGCTTCGTCTTGATTTGCCCATGCAGACTTGATATCAACCAAGCTTTTTGCCATTTCTGTTGAAAGCAAACGAGTATATGTATCAAGCTCTTTTAAATCGTATGCAAATAAAGTACAAACTACAGTTGCTTCATACATTTTGTTAAATCCAGCTGCTATTTGATCTCTTAATTGCTCTGTTTCAATTCTCTTTTGAGCTAAAATCCTAGCTCTGTTTATATTTCCTCTATCTTCTGCTAATAGTCTTTCTGTTTCAAGCTCATTTATTGTTCTATTTAAATCATTTTGAGATGTAGACTCAAGTATTGGATTTACGTACACTGATGTATTTATATCACCAAACATATACATATCTCTGAAAAGTTCAGGGAATGTGCACATACGTGGTAAGTTGGCTACGAAAAAGCTTCTTGCAAATCTATCTGTAGTTGAAATAATTTCTAGGTGGTCAAGGCTAGATGCATCAATACCAGTTGGTGCTATCATCTCTTTTATAGATTTTTTTCTTATGATTCTTTTATTAAGCTCTTGGGTGACTTTTTCGTTGTCTATATCCTTCTTTCCAAGTAGGTTGTTTAAATTTAAATTAGTTTTCGCCATTCTTTTTCGCCTCCCTTTCTTGTAGTAACTTTCTCTTCTTCAATATTCTTGCTCTTCTTAGCTTTTCTTCTGGAGTAAGTACCCTTTTTGTCTTTTTCTTTTCTTCTCCATCGCTTTCGATTTTTAATTCTTCTGACTCATTTTTTGCTTTTAGTTTTTCTGCTTCTTGTGCTTTTTTCTTTGCTATTCTTGCTTTTCGCTCTTCGTTCATTACCCTAATTTCTCTTTTTGTTTCCTCAGCTTTGTATTTTCCCATTACATCTCTTTGTGTATCTATAATTGCATCAGCTGTTTGATCTATGTATTCCTCAATATTCCTTTCTCTATCTTCTGCTGCTTTTCTCATCTCTTCATGTAGTTTGTTTACTCTTCTATACGCTTCAACAGCTTTATCACTTGCTTTACGAGCTATATCTTCATCCAATGCCTGTATCCTTCTCTTCAAAACATCCTCAGTTACTGAATAGAATGAATCAAATCCTGATTGGCTTATATATTCTTCAAAATCATATGTATCATGTTGCTCTCTGTTGTACGAAATGAATAAAAGCTCTATCAATTGTTGTGAATTTAAAATTCTTCCTCTAACATCGCATTCATTTAATGCGCTAACTAATGCTTGTGCCCTTGTATATAGCTCAGAGAATGCCATGCTGCTAATTTCTCTTTTATCGTAATCACCTGCAGACGTAATTTCATCTGTGTAGTAAGGTACAACTATGTAATACTCTTTTGTTGTTAAATCTGAATCTTCGCTCATTTGCTCAGTATTTTCAATTACATCTCTTGCATATTCGTATAAATTTCTCTTCTTGGTAACCTCTTTCAATTCTCTCAAAATTTCATCTTTAGTTGATCCACCAATTCTTAACATTTCTTCATATCTGTGCTCCTCTTCGTGCATATCCATTTCATATGTTTTAAGACGCTCTCTATATTTCATTGTGCTTTGCATTAGATTTACTTTTCTAGTTTGAACATAGAATTGTATTTCGAATTTTAACGTATTAAGGAAAGCTATGAAACCTTGCTCAATGCTGTTTCTTTCAACGCCTGATAACAAATCGTAATTAACACCTTTACACTCGATAACCATTAAATATCTTTTTCCCCCATCTTGAACAATCATGTTATCTTCGATGGTGTCAAATTCCATAAACTTAAATATGGATTTTTGTGCTTTTTTCTCTTCAAGCTCGTCATCAACCTTTTCCTTTTTCTTGCCTTCATTTTTCTGTGCTTTTTCTCTAAGAGTAATGACAACTAAAACAGCAATCAAAATTACGACAATAATTATTATTCCTATAACTACCAGCTCTATAAAGTTATCCATTATCTAATATACCCCCTTCTGTTCTTACTTGCTTTTTTAATTTTTTCTTGCAATAGCTCTTCTTCTTTCTCTTTGTTCTTTTCCTCTTCTTCAATTTCGCCTTCAATTTCTTCTCTTGTTAGTTCATCTGTATCATAAACGTATAGTTTATGTCTTCTAATTTTGAATTTTATTGATTCAATTATGATTTTATCAAGTTTAATTCCCGCAGCTTTTTTTGTTATTTCAAATCTATCATTCTGGGGTAATTTAGCGGTTCCAATTACGAAACCAAGTATCCCAAAAAGAATTAGAAATATTGTTCCGACAACACCAAATCCCTTTGATGCTCCAAAAAGCGATCCTAAAGCCATTAGCAGATATCTTAGTATTACACCTATTATGATTCCTGCGACTGTATAGATTAAAGCTTTTGTTGAAAATATATAGAAAAGTCTTCCTTCACCTTTCGTATTTCTTGGAATATTATATGTTCCCATATGAAACCTCCTTGTTTTTATGTCTTATATTTTACTAGTAATTTAATTTATTATAATAACTATGTCAAAATCTATTTTACACATATAAATTTATAAACCCTTACGGGTTGATATATTATACACTATTTTTTCGATATTTTACATTTTTTTTACATTTATTTTTCATTTTTGTGTTAAAAATATACTTCTTGGATTCCGTATGATTATGCGTAAATTTATCTTTGCTCATTTAAAATTGTAATTTATTAAAAACAAAAAAAGAAGGTGCTAGTTTAAAACTAGACACCCCCTATTTTGTTTAATCTTAGTTACCCATTCCAAATAAGAATTTAACAATTGTTGTTGCGAAAACTACCAATGCAACACCAACTACTAATGGAATTAATGATTTCTTGTATTCTGCTTTTTCTTGAGTACTTCCGATTATGAATTTGATACCAACTACCATAACTACTATAACAGCTACTACAATTGATATTCCCCATAACCAGTTAATTACTGTACCAGCAATGTTGTTAACTCCATCATCCATCTGTGAACCAGAATTTTTGATGTTGTCTATTATTGCACCTGCATTATTTCCCATACTATCTCCTCCTTTTACTTATAGTATTTATTAATAAAATTAATAACAAAATTATAATACTTTATTCAATGCTTCATATGTTATCTTCCATATACCAAAAGCACCAAATACTACTAATGCGCCAACTGCAAAAGGTATAAGTTTTTCTTTTACTTTTGCTTGGCCAGCTGCACCTGTCGTCATAAATTGTATTCCTAATACAATTCCTATTATAACAGCTGCAACAATTGCAATCGCTAAACCAATGTAGTATATTTGATCAACTGCGCTCTTTCCATTTTTGGCATTTATTATTTCTGGACCATCTCCTGCATCATTCAAGAAATCCTTTGCTGAATTTACAATATTTGATGGTGATACATAATCCTTACCAGCATATGCCTTATTGCTCGTGATTAATGTTGAAATGATTACAATTGTGATTATAATAAGAATTCTTTTTATTACCTTCATATTCAACACCCCCATCTTAATGTCCAATTTGAGCGCCAGCAGAAGCAATAACAGATATTATTGTAGTTATCATACTTACTAGAATTATTCCAATACCAATTGGAAGTAAGTCTTTTTTATATTCTGCTTTTTGCGATGCACTTCCAGCAATATATTTTATACCAACAAACATAAGTGTAATAACTGCAACAATTATTGAAATATATGTTAGAGCACCAAAAGCTTTTCCTCCATACTCTGTTGCGAACTTTCTATCTATACCATATTGCTCAGTTGGTCTATAGCTACCTGGATCTATTTCATTAGCATAGCTAACGCTACTAGTCAGAAACGTGCAAAGGATAATATTGATAGTTACAAAAATGCTTATTATTTTTTTTGACATCTTTTTCATACCAATTACCTCCTTTTCTTCTATTTTCGACTAATGTTGCTTCAAGTTAATTTTACTACAATAATTAATTTAAGTCAACATTTCCTTTACAATTATGTTAATATCGCGGCCATCAGCAGACAAGCCACATCTAGCTTTTGCTTCTTTCATTACGGCTCCCATATCCTTCATTGAAGAAGCACCCGTTTGTTCGATTATTTCTTTTATGATTTTAGTTAATTCTTCTTTATCTAATTTTTTTGGCAAATATTCTTCTAAAACAGCCATTTCTTCTTTAATTTGACTTATTAAGTCTTCTCTTCCAGCCTTTTGATAATCAGCTAGAGAATCTTCTCTTTTTTTGTTCTCTTTAGAAATTATTTCTAGAATTTGATCATCATTTAGCTCTATGTTATTGTCTTTTTCTTTTTGTAATATTGCTGCTCTTACCATCTGAACTACATTTTTTCTGTTAATATTTTTTTCTTTCATAGAATTTTTTAAATCTTCTAATAGTTTTTCTTTTAACATTTTATCTTCCTTCCCTTCTCGAGATATGCGTTTAATTGTATTATTGTTTCCTATATTTTAGATGCTTTTTTATGAATAATTTGTTTGCATTTTTCAAATTTTTAGTAGCGTCTAAAAAACACAAAAAGAGGTAACACCTCGATGTTTACCCCCCTATTTAAATACAATTTAAGTTAATTCTAAATTAAAACTTTCTTTTTCTTGCAGCCTCTGATTTTTTCTTTCTTCTTACGCTAGGCTTTTCATAGTGTTCTCTCTTACGAACTTCTTGTAATACACCATTTCTAGCACATTGTCTTTTAAAACTTTTAAGTGCAGCTTCAACATCTCCGTTTTTTACTTTGATTTCTGACATTATATTCCCCTCCTTCCGGCATTGCAATTAGTCTTGCTTGGGATGTACACTCTATTTATGTACGTTAGATATTATATCCTATATCACCAACCATTGTCAATACATCTTAGAATTATTTTTGATTTTTTTAACTAAACGAAAGATAACCCTTCATCATTAGAAAAAATTTATCTAATAATGAAGGGTTACTAAAAATGCTAATCGAATAGTAGTTTTATAGACCATAAACCCGCAATGCCTACTAATCCGTATATGATTCTTGTAATTACTGTCATCGAACCAAATAGAGTATCAACTAAATTAAAATTGAAAAATCCTATTAATCCCCAATTTATCGCACCAATTATTACTAAAATTAGAGCGATAGTATCTATAATTTTCATATAAATTCATTCCTTTCTCATATTAATCAAAGTATTGCAATTGCACATTCCTTGATTAAAAATATTTATACTTATTATTATGATACACTGCTCTACTTTTATTCTAAAAATTATTGGAGACGAAGGAAAAATTTTCCTCCGTCCCTAAAATTTTTTAAAGAAAATATTTAACGTTTGTCCAGCTTTTGTCTTTCATATCTTCAACATATTCTTTTCCGTTTGATATGAAAATTAGGTCGTCTACATCTCTTATGAATCCCCATTTTAAATGATTTCTTTCAGCATATGCTTTTAGTGCTTGATATTTATTTTCTACTTTTATATCTATGTTTTTTGAGTTGCCATATGAATCTTCGCCACCTTTTGTTTCGATAATCCATACGTTTCCTGCAATATCTCCTACTATATAATCTGGATAAAAAGTCCAAGCTTTATTCATTTTATCTAGATATACTATTGAGAAAAATTCTTTTGATGTTTCTCCATTTTTGTACCAATATTTAACCCTTGCAGAGCTTTCACAGTATTCTTCGAATTTTTTCTCTGCTTGAGATTTTAATGTTGATGATGGATAACCATAATAAACATTTTTGCCCATTTCCGTAAGGTTTGATACTTTTTTATCATACTTTACTGTGATTCTTTCTGGGAATCTAAATTCCTCCGTTTTTTTAAATTCTTTTTGAAGTTTTACTCTTTGCTCTCTTTTTTGGATAACTGCATCTAGAATATCGTACTCTAGCTTTCTTTCATTATTAATTATAAATGCATAAAACTCTTTTTTGTTTAACTTTAGAATTTTTTGTGGAAATTCAATATTCCCTAAGAATAATCTTTGCAAAATTGGTGATAAATATTGATATATCATGCCAATTTTTGTAGCAATTACATTTATAGAATGACGTAGATCTAATCCATTTTTATATGTGTCTACCGTACTTTGTATTCTAATTTTTTCGCTATTTACAAAGTTCTTTTTATTTAGCTCTATTGTATTTCCCTGCAAAATATCATTTGTGATATTTTGATTGAAGTTATATCCTGCCTTTCCAAGTTTTTCTTTATTTTGCTCTGGATTTGCTAGTTTGTATTTTTCAACTAAATATTCATAAATTGCAAGGAACGCCTCTCTTGGTGCAAAGTTATCTGCATCTGTATTTTTTATCTCTTTGAATAATTTAAAATTTCTAAATTCATCCCTTACGAATAAGCTTTTAACATTGCTTGCTTGTCTACCAAGTTCATGCTTTACTGTTTCTGTGTATTCGTCGTCAAAAGTATACAAGAAACAGTTGTCTAATAGTTCATTTCCGTAGTGTTTTGCCTCTGGCATTCTACGAATTCTTCCTAATGTTTGAATTTCAAAATCTTCATGCATGTTTTCTCTTATCTTTACTAAAACCTTAGCTCTTGGGCAATCCCATCCAGTTGAGATAGCTTGCTTCATTATTAGGAAACATTGCTTTGCATTGTTTTCGCTTATGTTTTCAATGTTTTCCTTTCTATCGGCAAGCCATATTGCTAGTAAGCCATTATCGTATGTAAATCCTTCTTTTTCAAGATATTGTTCTATTTGCTCTATCAAATCTTCACTCATGCTTGGCAACTGAATTATTACAAGCGGATTATAGTTTACTCCATTTTCCGTACATGCATTTCTGATTTGTCTTCTTTTATTTATTGCAAGTTTTAGTAAGTACTCTATCTCATCGTTTAGAACAATGTCGTTCTCGATACCTTGATTGATATATAGAGATTTAGTTATAAGACCAGAATTAATAACTTCCATTTCGCTAATGTTGATATTATATGCTTCGTCGTTTCTTTTTGTTGTTGCTGAAACTCTTATAATGTGTTCAGGATTAAATAGCTCCGTAATGTTTTCAGCTTTTTCTGTTTTATTTCTGTGCTCTTCATCAACTATAACAATAAATTTAAGACCTTCTTCTTTTGCGTTCTCTATACATTCGTATAAATTGCTTTTTTCAAGCTCTTTAAGAGCTGTATTACCTTTCTTTGTTACATTTTCCCAGTTTATAAATGCTGTGTCCTGCTCCTCAAATCCATTATTCAAAATATCCGCTAAATTCTTTGTTGCTCTATTTGCTAGCATCTCTTTCATTTTATTTTGGCTTTGCTCTTCAAGTTCACCAGATCCTGGTGTTAGCCATATAAATACGTATTTCTTGTTTTCTAATAAAAATCTATCTATGTAATCTAACAAAATTACAGTTTTTCCACTTCCCGTAGGAGCTTGTATTAGAATTTCCTTTTTTTCTCCAAATACAGTTTGCTCTAATAATTCCTCAACACATCTTTCCTGAAAATCCTTTAATTTTATTCCTACCATTGTTCAACCTCCTCTTTTGGTATATCTCTACGAGTGTAATATCTCATGTTTACCATTGCTCAACTTCCGTTAGCTCTTCTTCAAAATAGTAATCTGGTATGTAGTTTAGTTTAATATTGTAACTCTCAAATTTTTCTATCTGATTCTCTGTTATAAGCACATTGTTACCTAGGTAAATTATTTTGCATTTTTTTATTGCATCTTCATCGTTTGCGAATTTGTCAATCTCTTCATCTGTATATATTATCTTTATTTCATCACATTTTTCAATATCTATTGCATGTTCAAGTTGAACAAGTTCCTTTAAATGTTTCGCAAGTTCATTTGCAGTATAATAGCCTTCTTTTTCGTTATTGTACTTATCGATGTATTCAACTTTATAAAATTTCAAATTGCTATCGATGCCCCTTACTTCATACCCTTTTTGATTGTTGTATCCCTTTATTATTCGTTTTATTCTTTCGTAAGTAATCTCTCTGCATATATTATTTTCATTGCTGTTGCATAGAATAAACTCAGCATCTTTACCACTAAATTCTTCAAGTACAGCCTGTCCTACAGTTCCCGAACCAGCAAAGAAATCTAGTATTACTGGTTTTTTAACTTTAGGCGAAATTGCCATTTTTATAATCTCTTTATAAAGATTTACTGGTTTTGGTGTATTAAATATCTTTTTATCTTGCAAAATATCTAATAGTTCCTTTTTGCCCGATGTAGAAGTATCGTATACATCTGCATCAAACCAACTGTTACGTATCTCACCTTTCATCTTGACTTCATTATAAAATACTTTAAGCTGTGGCCTTGAATTTCCGTTCTTTCCAAATACTATTCTGTTATCAGCAAGCAAGTTTTGGAATTTTTCAGGCTCTGTTCGCCAGCATCTTCCCTTTGGTGGTAAATATTTTACACCTGTATTTGGATTTATTATTTCATATGTTAAATTTGGTCTTACGTTAGGTGCATCAAAAGGATCTGCTTTCCAAATTCCCCTTGGATCGTCATCAGGATTTGAATATTTGCTTGAATCCGTTTCTTTTGGCTGAATTACAAAATCTTTTGTATCGTACCAAATATCTTTATTGCTTGCTTTTAATCTTCTATTCGTAATCCTTCTTTTTTTAGCATATGCAATTATATACTCATGATTTATGCTTATATCAGTATCATTTTGCACTGAAGTTCTATTGTGCCATGGAAAACATGAGATAAAGTTTTCTTCTCCAAATATATCATCACATAAAAGCTTAAGCTGAGCGAATTCATTATCGTCAATATTTATAAATATTACACCATTGTCTTTAAGTAGTTTTTTTGCGACTAATAGTCTTTTATTCATAAAAGAAATCCATTTACTGTGTTTGAAAGAATCTGATTTATCAATATAATTATCGTCATATATGAAGTCGTTTAATCCCCTGTTATAAGGCGGATCAATTATTATTAAATCTATTTTATTTCTATGTGTTTTTTCAAGCAAAAATAGCGAGTGTAGATTATCTCCCTCTAGAATGAAATTTATGCTTTTAGAAGCATCTTCTGACTGAATTTCTAAATCCTTTTGCTCTACAAATACTGGTATTTTTTCTTTTATTTCTTCATCTATTTTTTCTTCATGATCTTCCCATACTAGACCATATTTCTTCTTTTTTAGCTGTGCTTCTATATCGTTTAAGGTCACTAAAAGCTCTGGGTTATCTTGAAGTTTTGATCTCATTATTTCTATATTTTCTATTATCTTCTCACGTTTTTTTCTTGATAAGTTTGTGCTCATGTTTCCTCCGTAAATTCTCCTTTTGTTTTCCGGGACATCGTATCACAAAAAAAATTTTTTAACAATAGGATTAAAGGAAAAAAAGAGGACAAAGGAAATTTTTTCCTCCGTCCCTAAAATTATTCATCATCTGATGTTCCGAATAATTCATCAAATTTTGCTTCAAGCTCCTTTTGAATATCTAATATTTCTTCGTCTGAAACCTCTGTTCCGCCTTCGTAATCATCATCAAATAATTCGTCTATGTCATCATCCGTTATTCTGTTTTGGTTGTTTGCTGTGCCTTTATTGCTGTTATCATCTCCAAGAATATCGTCAAATGAATCATCAAATATATTGTTACTATTTTGTGTTTTTGCTTTTGAATCAGGTGCTTGATCATTATCAAATATACTTCCAAGTGCTACACCTTTATCCTTTTTATCTTCCTCTTCATCAAATAAATCATCTAAAGAATCTATTTTTAGATTTTTCTCTTGATCATCATTTATGCCTTGATCAGGATTATATGGATTAAACTTCCTCCATACACCTCTTTTTCCTGCATCAAAGTTGTTATGATCTATCTTATATTTTTCGAATTCTTTAATCATATGAGTTTTGAAGTAGAAGAATTTCTTTGCCTTTACTGGCTTTATACCTTTTTCATAGATTATACAGTAATCCATGCTCATTCTTCTTAATTCATCAGGAGTCATAAGAGCTCTTGCCATTATTTGCTCTGAATCTGATGTACCAGTCTTATGTCCATCCTTATCTTTATTTTTTGATGTACTTTCTCTGCTTATAGTTTTTTCACCTAAAGCTTTTGAGAAATATTCAACTGTTTTAGTTGAGTTACTTCCTAAGAATAAGTGAGTATCACAGTTACCCATAATTGTTTCGTATGATTTTTCATATATTGCCTCTAATTGGTCTAAGTTCTGTAAAATAACACTGAATGATATTTTTCTACTTCTTGATGTTGAAATCTTTTTGTCAAAATCTGGTATCTGACCAATGTTTGCAAACTCATCTAGTATGAAGAATGTTGGAATTTTAAGTTTTCCACCATTATTATCAGCTAAATCGTATAGTTGTTGTATCATCTGTGCAAAGAATATTGTTAATAAGAAATCGTATGCTGTATGAGTATCTGATGAAATAACATATACAGATGTTAATTCATTTCCTATTTGATCAAAGCTTATAGTATCTGTTGATGTTACTTCTGCGATGTCTTTTGAATCAAACTTACCAAGTTTTGCTTGAACACTTACCAATATTGAGCTAAATGTTTTTTCTGATGCAACTTCAACGTTCTTATAGTAGGTTCTTGCAGGGTGATCTAATGGAAGTACGCTCATCATATCTTTTAATAAGTTACTTCCGTTGCTATCAGCGGCTGCAGCTCTGACCATCTCAGCACAGCTTGCCAAGTTTTGCTCCTCTGGTGGTCTTGTTGCTATTAAGTAGAATATTAATGCTTTAAGTAACATTTCAGCTGTATCATCCCAGAATGGATCTGCTGAGCTTCCAGCTTTGCTTTGACCTTTAATGATTGTTGACGCTATAACGTCTACGTCCAAATCGCTTTTTATATGTGCTAATGGATTATATCCATCACTATTTTTTGGATTAACCAAGTTTAATACCTTTATTTTGTATCCGTTTCTTTCTAAATAACCTGCTGTGTCATCATATAGTTCACCTTTTGGATCCGTAAATACGTATGAACCTAATTTTTGGAATGCATTTGGTTTTGAGTATGATGCAGATTTACCAGCACCAGATCCGTCCAACTATTAGAACGTTTACGTTTCCAGGTTTGTTTACTGGTAGATAATTATGCTCTGCTAGAATTATTCCTTTATTTCTGCTTAGCACTTTGTATTGCTCTCCGCCTTGTGACCAATCACTAGAACCATGCTCTATATCGTGATATGCTCCTTTTCCTTTTTTAAGCATTAATATAATAACAAGGATAAAATACAATATTGAAAAATTTCTAATAACTGTAATTGTATTATCTATGTATCCATTTTGAAACGCTTTTACCCTTATTTCTAAATTCAACATATAATCGGGCAGAATTGTAAGAAAACTATTAGTATTGAATTCTCCATTTTGTGTTGAATCTATACTAGCAACTGCCGCAGGCACAATTAATACTATGGTTATAATAAGCCATAGTATTAAATAAATTATTAAATCTCTTTTTCTTTTTTCTGTAAAAATCTTACCCATTTTTTCACCTTCTCATTTGTATTTTATGCGTGATCTCTTCCGCCTTTTTCTTGCGCCTTTCTTCTTGCTAATTCAAGTTTTTTGTTTAATGCGTTTCTGTAATAATTGCTTTCTACCTTACCTAAAGACTTATTTTTCTTTCCCTCTTTAGTAACGACTACCTCAACTCTAATCCAATCTTTATCTTTTTTTCCTATTTTATTTGTTTCGATTTTATCTATTTTAGGTGGTCTATCATTCTCTCTTATTTTTAACCTATTAAGCATCTTTACTGAAAGTGAATCTTTACCTCTGTTCTTATCAATATTACATTGAGCAAAATCTAAATTTATTTTTTCATCCTTGTCCGGATTTTTTACTACAGTCATGGAACTTGCCATATATTCAATCCTCCTAATTTTATGATTGCCTTAGCTGGAATGCTAAGTATGTTTTGTTTGGTTGCAATTTACATTTACCTTTAACTTCATTTGTTTTGCTATCATAGTATAGAATAGGTTTTATTTCTTCCCCTGTTTCTGGGTCTACAATAGATATCTGTCTTTTCATATTTGGTGTATAATTATACTCTTTATAGTAATCTCCACCAGACTCTTTGTAAATCGTATTAAATACCATAGGAACTGGCTTTCTGATAAACTTAATTTCATCTTCTTTTAATACACCTTGATTTACAGTTACTGTTTCGTTTTCAAAGGTTAGAAATAAAAGCTGATTTCCTGTTTTTTTAGGTAAATCAACAAAGTACGTTCTCTTTGTTCCTTCATTTCTAAGCTCTTCAATTGAATCTAATCTCTCCATTGTGTATTTTGGAGCACC
This sequence comes from Clostridia bacterium, assembly GCA_017515985.1. Lineage (GTDB taxonomy): Bacteria > Bacillota > Clostridia > TANB77 > CAG-508 > CAG-492. Next base: position 13,957 of record JAFWDV010000011.1, on the reverse strand, counting down.
TTTAGATTGATTATTCTCATTTTTTACTATCTCGTAAATTACCGTATTTGTATTTTTTGGATCTGTAATGCTAAAATGTTTGCCTTGTAAATATTCCATACAATAATACACCCCTTCCCTATGACTCTCTCATAGTTTATCTTTTGAATTCATAAACTGCATTATATCATTCATTCCTACTTTTTGTCAACCATTTTATCTTATGTCTACAATGTTTTTTGGATTAAATTTTGATGTGCTCTTTAGCTCTTTAAATAATGCTCTTTCTACATCTGTTAATTTTTTAGGGATAACTATTTCTGTTCTGACAACCAAATTTCCTCTTCCGTTATCACCTTTGTAGTATCCTTTATCTGGGATTGCTATCTTATCGCCATTTTGTGTTCCTTTTGGAACTAACAAAGATACTTGACCATCTATTCCATCTACCGTAACTTTAGAGCCTAATGCAGCATCCCAAGGTGTTAAATATAGCTTAACGTTTATATCATCATTAACAAGTTTATAAATGCCGTTATTATCGATATCAATTGTAACTACAAGGTCTCCATTATTTCCGCCGTTCTTTCCTTTTTTTCCCTTGCCTTCAATTCTTATCTTATCTCCGCTCTTTATTCCAGATGGGATATCAACAGAAATTCCAATCTTCTTGCCATTTACTGTTGTCATAACTAATTTTTTTGTTACGCCATCAAAAGCTTCCTTTACAGAAATCTGGATTTTTGTTTCGATATTTTCACCTTTAATAGGAGTTTCTTTTATTGCTTTTTTAGAAATATCTCTGCCAAAAAACATATTCATAATGTCGTTATTTCTTATCTCTTTTTGGCTCATCTTTTCTTTATGTATTTTCTTACCAACATAATTATTCCATGATCTGTCATATTTCTTTTTTTGAATTGGATCTGATAATATTCTATATGCTTCATTTATGTCTTTAAAACGCTCTTCTGCAACCTTGTTTTGTATGTTTACATCAGGATGATACTTTTTTGCTTGAAGCCTATATGCTATTTTTATTTCGTTTTGAGTAGATTTGATGTTATTTGGTAAATCCAATAATTTGTAATAATTTTTAAATATCATTTGTTTACTTTCCCCCTATTGTTTATCTGTATGAAATTATAGCATTAATCTTTTTTTATTTCAATTGAAAATTGCATATTTTTTTCGTGAAAATAGGGCTATGGAATTATTGGATGAAATTTTGGACGAAAAGACGAGACGGACTCATTTTTTGTATATAAAAAATGAGTCCATCCCTTTTTTTACATTGTTAATGTTCCTTCTGCTGAATTTAGTATTACAAGTATATCTTCTTCTTTTCCTGTTTCAATGTTAACATACACCAAAAATTCTCTATCCTCTACTTTTCCTTTTATTTCCCAGCATGTTAATTCTGTTTGAAATTCTGTTGGTATTACCGCCATATCAATAGCTAATACATCAACCTTTTCATTAATTTTTGAAATTGCTTCATCCTTTGTTATAACTGCATTTGGAATATTACGCTCTGTATGGGAATTTAAATAGCCTGATGTTTCAATCCCAAGTATTTCCCCATTATCCATTGCTATTTTTACCTTTATCAAATCTGGATAACATATAACTCCGTTTTGTTCATATGCATAATTTATTGTTTCTACTCCATTGTTCTTTGAAAAATATGTTTTTTTCATATTTGGAAAACCTTTATTGTTTAGATAATCCTCTACAATCTTATCAATGTTCTCTTGCGAAATAATTTCTGCATTTACATTTCTATTACTATTAGCAGAAACAATATGCCCTCCCTTTTTTGAAACTGAAATCCACACTGCATCTCCATCTACACTTTTTGCAGAAAAATTATACGCTATTATACTTGTATTTTCCGTAATTCCATCGCACTTTATTTCTTTTATTTTATCTGCTCCCCAAAAGTTTATAGCAATTTCCATTGCTGATTTTTCATCGATGTCCTCACCCGTTAATCCTCTGTGCTCCGGATTTGTCAGATGCTCTGAAAAGGCTCCGTCATAAATCAATCCGGCATATTCATGGAAATTTTCTTCAACTGTACCGAAACTATCCTTTGATATATTACTTACCTCTTTTGCCAATGCTGGACCAGTATCACTTGTTAATTCAGACCACGTGATTCTTCCATCATTTAAATCTACCGATAATTGATTTAATGTATTTTTTAAATTTACGCTATATTCGTGTAATTTTCCTAAGTTATCCAAGTCAGACTGAGTTAATTCTTTATTATCTATAGTTTTTTGCGATAATGAAAAACTATAATCACTTACCTGATTTAAAAATTTTGCTGTATTTTCCAGCTCAGAGCTACTTACTGGAAGCATTGATAAATATGTTTGTGCCATATTTGCTTCCCTCCATACATATGTTAATGTTTCCGTACCGCTTTCAGGTGCATTCGAAATGAGTGCCTTTGCCAGATATACTTCTACATCTTGAACATTATCTACAAGCTGACAAAAAGCCATATTATAATTATTCTCAATTGATTGTTTGTATGAATCCTTTGTTTTATATGAGTAACCTAATAGCACTATAATGCCTATTACCGCTATTGTTAACAGTATAATTAGCCTTTTACTTTTTATTAGATTGCCAAAATCTTTGATTTTACTTTTTAAACTATTCACTTGATCAAATCCTTTCGTTTTATATGAAAACTTGTCGTTTTTCATATATTATGGTAAAATTTCATTAAATTATTTATGAAAGGTAAAAAAAATGAAAAAAGTATTAATTCTATACGCAACATACGGTGGTGGACATTTTTCTGCTGCTAAATCTATAAATAACTACATTACAGACCATTATGATAATGTTGAAACACAATTAGTTGATTGCATTGAATTCGTAAATAAAACATTAAATAAAGTAAGCACAGGAGCATACAATAGGCTAACTACAAATGCACCATGGGCATGGAAAAAAATGTATTATCATTCTGAAAAAGGTATGCTTTCAAAAATAAGCTCTGGAACAAATAAAATAATGGCAAGAAAAATTAATCATTTACTAGAAAAATATTCACCGGACCTAGTTATTTCAACTCATATGTTTTCTACACAAATGATTAGCTATTTGAAAAAGAAGCATAAAACAAATTGCGCTCTAGCTACGGTTATGACTGACTTTGAACCACATGAGCAATGGCTTATACTAAATGAATATGGAAATTATTTTTTTGTGTCTAACGAAAAAATGAGGAATGCTTTAATTAATGAGCATAATATTCCTTCAGAGAAAGTGTATGCTTATGGAATACCTATCTCCGATAAATTTTCTTTAGAATTAAACTCTGAAGAAATATATAAAACATTTGATTTGGACCCTTCAAAGAAAACCTTGTTATTCTTCGGTGGCGGTGCATTTGGAATCGGTAAAGAAAAAACTGTTGAAATTTTTAGAGCAATTACTTCATTCCTTGATAGATATCAAGTTATTGCAGTATCTGGAAAAAATCAAAAAATGAATGATGCATTCCATTCAATTTCAGAGGAATTGGGCAATCCCAAAAATTTGAAAATATTCGATTTTATAAACAATGTTCCAGAAGCAATGCACATTTCAGATCTTGTAATTACAAAACCGGGTGGGCTAACAACAACAGAAAGCTTGGCTTCACATTTGCCAATGCTTTTGATAAATCCAGTGCCTGGCCAAGAAGAAGAAAATGCAGAATTTCTAGAACAAGCTGGTGCTGCAATTTGGCTAAAATCAAATGATGAGGCTGTATCTGTTCTTGCTGGTATTTTAGAATCAGATGAAAAACTTAACGATATGAGACTAAATGCAGAAAAACTTGCTCATATTGATTCAACAAAAAAAATATGCGATAAGTTGATATTATCATAAAACTTATTACTCATGTATTTAAAAAAAACACTCCACATTTTAGTATGGAGTGTTTTTTTTTTTTATTTAATTTTTCTTGATTAGCTAATCTATATTTCTCTTCTTCCTTCTAATGCCTTACTTAATGTAACTTCATCAGTATATTCTAAATCTCCTCCTACAGGAATTCCATGAGCTATTCTTGTCACAGTAACTCCCATAGGTTTTATTAGCTTAGATAAATATATTGCCGTTGCTTCGCCTTCAACTCTTGGGTTAGTAGCTATTATAACTTCTTTTACCGTACCTTCCATAAGTCTGGCTAGCAGCTCTTTTATTTTTATATCGTCAGGACCAATTCCATTCATTGGTGATATGGAACCATGTAGTACATGGTATACACCTTTAAACTCATGCGTTTTTTCCATTGCAACTACATCCTTAACATCTTCAACAACACAAATCAAAGACTTGTCCCTTGCTGCATTTGAACATATTGAGCATGGATCTGTATCAGAAATATTATAACAAGTTGAACAATATTTTAAATTCTTTTTAGCAGTTACTATTGCTTCAACAAATTCATTTACCTCTTCATTACTGCAGTTTAGCATATGAAATGCGAGCCTAGCAGCTGTTTTATTTCCAATACTAGGAAGTTTTTCAAATGCTTCAATTAGTTTTTCAATTGATGGTGAGTAATATGACATAAATTTCCCCTTCCTGAAAAAAAGGGGACGGACTCATTTTTTTGCTGATGAATTTTTTCCTCCATACCTTAAATAAAAAAATGAGTCCGTCCCTTTTTTTACGTCTTTTTTTAAAGTCCTGGTATGTTATATTTTCCAAGCTCTGATGCTTGTGCGCTATCTACTTTTCCCATTGCTTCGTTTACACATGTTATAATTAAATCTTGAAGCATTTCTACATCATCTGGATCTACAACTTCTGGTTTGATTTTCATTGTTTTTATTACTTTATTTCCAGATACTACTACTTCAATTGCTCCTCCACCTGCTGTTGCAGAAAATTCTTTACTGCCAAGCTCTTCTTGTGACTTTTCAATATCAGCTTGCATTTTTTTAGCTTCTTTCATTAATTGATTAAGGTTCATACCTCCAAAACCTCCCATACCTCCTGGGAATCCTCCTCTTTTTGACATACTTATCATCCTTTCTTATTCTATAATATTTAATGGTAAATCTAAACTTTTTATAATACCATCTATTTCACTCTCTTCTTCTTTTTCATTTGTATTATCTATTAATCTTATTTGCATTGGCTTGCCATATTCCACTGAAATAAGTTTAGTAAGCTCTGATATATTTTCAGACTTTGCTATTACTGATTTGCCAAATGGTGTAAGACCTTCTGGAAAGCTTATACCAATCGTCATATCATTTAATTCATATGCTTTTGAATTAGCTAAGTTTGAATATAACATTACTTTACCATCTTCTTTGATACTACTAACTACCTTTTCCCACGATTGTACAGGAACATTGCTTGTTTTAGTGGTTAGTAGATTTTTTAAATTTTGATTGCTTGAACTTGATCTAGTCTGTGTATTTGCCTTTTTTTCAGTTGAGTTATCCACATTTTTTGCAGAACTGTTGATAATTTCTGGATTTGAAACTAACTTTTGAACTGCATTTACAGTTTTTTGTAACTTGTTCTCCAAATTTGATATTCTACTATTAACACCACTTAAATCCACATTACTTGGTGTTTCTACTGGAATTGCAATTGGCGTTTGCTCTACACTATTTTGCTCTTTTTCAGTTTTTAAGTTCTGATTGCACAACTTCATAATTCCAACTTGAAACATTATTGTTTTTTGAGTTGTCATCCTTAATTCATTAGATAACTCCGACAAATAAAAAATTATATCCAGTAATCTTTCTTTCGTTGCTTTATCTGCCAACGCTTTTATTTGCTCAAGCTCTTTTTCATTATATATATCTACCTTCTGAGTTGTTTTATATATCAATATATCTTTTACATATTTTATAATTTCCCATGTTAAATTAAGTATATCTTTGCCGTCATCTAGAACTTCATTAACAGATTCTACTGATGCTTGTATATTGTAATCTAGTATATTGTTTAAAATTTTATTCATTGATTCCAATTTTGGAAGACCTACAAGACTTTTCACTAAATCGTTTGTTATATTCCCTGTTTCTTCTTGTAGACATCGCTCTAAAATACTTATTCCATCTCTCATTGCCCCATCAGCTAGCACAGAAATTGTGTTTATAGCATCTGGCTCTATACTGATTTTATCTTTCTCACAGATATATTTTAATCTTAATTTAATATATTCCGATGATAGCTTTTTAAAATCAAATCTTTGGCAACGGGATAATATTGTGGCTGGCAATTTTTGAGGCTCTGTTGTTGCTAAAATAAATTTAACATGCTCAGGTGGCTCTTCTAATGTTTTTAGCAATGCATTAAATGCACCTATTGAAAGCATATGAACCTCATCTATTATATAAACCCTATATTTGGCAACGGTTGGTAAAAAATTTACTTCGTCACGTATTGAACGTACATCCTCTACACTATTATTTGATGCAGCATCCATTTCAACAATATCCGTCAATGACCCGTTTAATGCTGCTTTACAAATATCGCATTCATTGCATGGGTTACCATCTTTTGGATTTAAACAGTTTATTGCCCTGGCAAGGATTTTGGCTGAAGATGTTTTACCTGTACCTCTTCCTCCATTAAATAGATACGCATGCCCTACTCTTCCTGAAATAATTTGATTCCTTAGGGTTTTTGTAATATGGTCTTGTCCTACTAATTCATCAAAAGTTGCTGGCCTATATTTTCTATATAAAGCGGTATATGACATTTTACAATCACCTCTTTTTTTCTAAAAAAATAGTATGAGACTTTTTTCCATCTAGTCTTTCTATGGAAAGTAATATTCACATAAAAGTATCTACTTATTGCTGCTTCCTTCCGGACCTGACAAGGTTCATAGGCTCTTATTGAAATTACTCTCCATACAAAGGCTAGCATTATTCTCATACCAATCAGGATTATACAATGTTTTATTGTATTAATCAAGTGTTTTTATTAATTTTTAAAACTAAAAATTGGGGATGAAGAAAATTTTTTCCTCCGTCCCCAAAATTTATTTTATCTTCTTTTAAAGATTACATTTGAAAAATCAGTGATTTCTTGTTTCGTTGTTCCATTTTCAACTAAGCCTTCACAATTTAAATCAAGATCTATTCTACCAGCATACGTTTTTCCATCTTCAAGTTCAATTACTAAATCAAAAGCAACCTTTGATTTAACATCCTCGCTTGTGATTCCAAGCTTTGATAACATTCTTCCATCGTACGTTATTTCTGTATCTTCTCCCGATGAATATGCACCAAGCTCTTTATTAGCAAAACTTATACTTATTATTCCACCATTTTTATTTATTTTAAGATCTTTAAAGCTACTTTCGTCTGCTCCTCCATATGTTAAACTTGTATTTACTTCAAAGTCATCTTCATATGTATATCTTGCTCCATCTGTGCTATTTGGCATAAAAATTTTTAGATTCCCTTTTGATGGCTTTTCAGTAATTTCAATATTTTCTATTGATACCCTTTTTATTTTATTTTTTTCATCCCTATCATTTTTTATTTCTATGTATAAATCATTATTTTGCACTACATCAAAATTCCATATAGAAGTAGTTTCCTCTATTGGCTTTTCGTTTTCATTTCCAAGCTGTCTTGCCGTACTTATAATTGCTATTTTTGATATTGAATATGGCATATTTTTTTCTCCATATTTATTGTAATTATCAATTCTTAAAAATACAATTATTCCTACAATAATTACTACTACAATCGCTATAATAAGCTTTATTCTTTGAACTTTCTTATTTACCACTACTTAATTTCCTTTCTTTTTCTATTTTTTTATTTTCGCGTAATTTTTTAAAAAAATCTTTTAACAAATTTTCACATTCTTCTTGAAGTACACCTGTCTGCTCTTCTACAACATGATTAAATTTATAGTCTTTTAATAAATTTAATACAGAGCCACATGCGCCCGTTTTATAATCCATTGTTCCAATGTACACTTTTTTTATTCTAGCCTGAATTAATGCACCAGCGCACATACTGCATGGTTCAAGTGTTACATACATTTCACAATCTTCCAGCCTCCAGCTGCCTAATTTTTTACTTGCTTTTTGTATTGCAATAATTTCAGCATGTCTCGTTGTATCGTTTTTTAGCTCTTTTACATTGTGTGCCCTTGCTATTACAACATCATCTTTAACAATTACTGCACCAACTGGAATTTCTTCTTTGTCATATGCTTTTCTAGCTTCTTTTAAAGCCAATTTCATAAATTTTTCTTGCATATATTTCTCCATAAAAAAAATTGGTGTGCGAGAAGGGAATTGAACCCCCGACCTGCGGTTTAGGAAACCGTCGCTCTATCCTACTGAGCTACTCACACATCTTTTACATCAGCTATTATACAACATTTAACTATATGTTTCAATAGTCTAATCTTTTTCTATTTATCCGTTTTTTCATTAGTTTTCTAAATATTTTTAATATCTTTTCATAAATTGTTTCTTTATTCTTTACCGGTACTAATGCAATATCATTAACCTTGGTTTGTTTGTTTCTAAAAACATCTGTATTGTATAAATTATCAATATCTAAAATTGTTTCTTCTTTTGTTAGCTTGTTTGATTTTATTAGTCTTTGATATTCATCGTAACTAATTAATGATATATAATTGATATAAAGCTGATCTTCAGGTATACCTAATTTTTTTAATACCAGGTATGCATCTTCTTTGGGAATCTTGAAAAACACCGCCTCATCGGCTAATAGTTTTTCTATTATTTCATTTTTTTGATAATCTAATTTTTGTTTTTTATTATATATTATTTCTGTTTCATTTAACATTCTTAAATGCTCTATATTAATCATTACTTTTCCTCCAGTGGTATTTGATATTTTGAATCTTCATACACTATTTTTCCAGTAGCCAAAGCACTTTTTAATTCATCTTGACCATACACCATATGACCATTTATTTCTTGATTAAAATTAACACTGTGTATAGAGCCATCTTTTCCTTGTATTAGGCAAATTCTTTCATGTTTTTTGCTATTTTCATTTTGAATATCATTTCGTTGCCATGCAAATGAAAACTCATTCATCTCTCCTCTAAAAAAACCTAATCTTGATGAAAACATTATGAATGTGCTGATTGCTTCATTACCTGTAATTCCTCTATTTCTAAGCATTTCTTTAAATGCTTCAATCTTTTCGTATAAAACTGACTTTCCTTCCTGTTTATTTGCATCGATTCCACTATTACTAACGTAATTCGTATCAGGTACCTCTTTTAACAATTCAATAAAATCTTCATAATCTTTTGCAACTTCACCTACAGACATCGTATATATCTCATCAATTATATCAACAAGATATTGTTTGTTTTCAGGCGTCATATAAGTGTCTGGTTTTATTCCTACTGGCCACATTCCATTTTTTATTCCCATCAGATCACTATATCCTGTTGCATCTTGAATATCTATTGGATCCATTTCTAGCGATACTCTATCTGTAAAAAAACCTACAGACCAATGACTTGTATTTGATTTTCCATAAGAAAACGCAACACACTCCAAGTCTGGCCCTAATTCATCCAAAAATTTCTTATAAATTCTACAAAAATCACTACATATTATTGAAGAGCCAGGTTCGATTTCTTCTATTTTCTTTTTATCAAAATCCGTACCATAATCTTGGTTTTTATTAAGTTTATTTGAATAAATAAAATTTTCATCATATTTTAGTAATTTACATATTCTGAAATATATAAACAGTGCCTTCTCTTCGACTGAAAGATTTAACGGCATTCCTTTATATACTTCCGTTCTTAATTTATCATTTATTTCAAAATTCAAATCATCTCCAGATTTAAAAAATACCCTATCTCCACCTACTGTTTCAACATCAAACCTATATGAGCGAGGATATTTTTTCTTTTGCTCTTCTGTCATAGATTTTTTCCTTTCTGCATAGCAATCAGTTACTTAGACCGCTATATAGTAATTTACATATTTCTATAATATATTATATATTTAAAATTAGTTATTTAACAATAGCTATATAAATTTTTATAAAAAATAGGCTCTAGCAATATACTAGAGCCTATTTTTGTTTTACTGGTTGCGGGGGGTAGACTCGAACTACCGACCTTTGGGTTATGAGCCCAACGAGCTGCCAACTGCTCCACCCCGCGATATGTCACATTTGTTATTATACTATTTATTATATTCGTTGTCAACAAAAATATACCTATTTATGGAATTTTTTTATTTTAAACTGCCCCAAACTTTCTATGTATATTTACTATTTAATTTATTTATGCTATAATTCTTGGAGTTTTATTTATTATTTTTAAGGGGTTATATTTATGCAAAGAATTTTAAGTTATATGCGTAAAGCTATCGAAGACTATAATTTAATAGAAGATGGAGATCGAATAGCCGTTGCTTTATCTGGTGGTAAAGACTCAACCACCTTGCTTCTAGGATTAAAAAATTTACAAATCTTTTTTCCAAAAAAGTTTGATATTATTGGTGTTACTATTAATCCTGGTTTTGACGAATTTGATACTAGTAATCTTGCCCAATTATGCAAAGAGCTTGATATTCCATATTTTGTGGAGGAAACTCATATAAAAGAAATTGTTTTTGATGTTCGTAACGAAAAAAATCCATGCTCTCTTTGTGCAAACTTTAGACGTGGAGCACTAAACAGCGTTGCGATACGCGAGAAATGCAACAAAATTGCACTTGGACATAATGAAGATGACGTATTGGAAACGTTCTTTTTAAATCTATTATATGGAGGAACCATTGCAACTTTTGCCCCTAAGTCGTATATGGATAGATCTAAAATCACACTTATCAGACCGTTAATATATGCACCTGAGAAATATATAAGAAGTTTCGCCAAGAAAAATAATCTTCCAATTATGGAAAAAGTTTGCCCAATGGACGGTGAATCTAAAAGAGAGGAAATGAAAAACCTTATTATGCAATTTCAAAAAGAAATACCTACTGTAAGAGCTAACTTATATGGTGCTATAAAACGAGGAAATTTAAAAGGATGGACTATTGAATAATAGTTCATTTTTTTAACCTTGTATTGCTTATGCTTTTTTTAATTGTAGATTAGCCTCAAAAAGCCCCCACTTTTTTTTAAAAGTGAGGGCTTCTTAATTTTTTTTATGGAACTACATCTAAGTAACTTGTCTTATAGCCTGCTCCATCTATTGTTTCTGTTCCATTTACAAAATCATATCCTGTTGGCTTACCTGTAACTGTTCCACTTATTAATGTTTGTGCTGTTGGAACTTTTACAATACCATCATAGAAGTATAGTCTTCCATTGTTAGTATTCTTTATACCATTTTTAGCACCTTGTATTACTGGTGATGTTGTTGATACTGTTCCATCATCTTCTCCTATTGTTAATGTACCTTTTTCATTATATACACCATTCATTTTCAATGCAACTATAGTACCACCTTTTATACTTATTGTTCCGTTTGAAATATTATGGACAGTTCCTCTTTCCTTATCTGTAGCTAAATTTTCTGATCTCAAATATGCTGAACCAGAAATCTCTACCATTCCTGCGTCATTATATACAGCTTGCCTATTTCCTGTTCCAATTACACTTCCTCCAGTTATTACTAATTTGTTATAATTGTTTATTACTGCATATCCACCTGATGAAGTAATTGTTCCATCCGTTATTTTTATTTCACCATTATTATAAATTACTGGCGCCGTATTTACTTCGTTTTTCAATGTATTACCATTAAAGCTGAATACTATATTTTTTCCTGCAGCAACTGTTACATTTTCTTCGTCATAGCATAATAATTCTACTACAGTTTCCACACCGGTTGTTGGTACAACATTTATAGCAGCTTGTAACGTTGGATAATCTGTTCCATTTACTCTAGCAGCATCTATTGTAGTCCAATGTGCATATAGCGTTCCACTTTCTGTTATTGGTGTACTTGGTGTTATTTCCGTTCCACCGTCTGCAGATGTAAACCATCCATCAAATCTAGATCTACTCTTTATTGGAGTTGGCATTGTTCCTAAGGTTTGTCCTTCAAGTACCTCAACACTTGAAGTATCTACCATTCCCCCATTTGCATTATATTGAATTGTTAGTGCTTCTAAATAATGTGCATAATATATGTCGTAACCAGTAACTAATGTATTTTCTGTTATTTGAGTACCATTTACTGGATCTGTAAACCATCCTATAAACACATGTCCTTGTAATGTTGCTGTTGGTAATGCTCCAACCTGATCTCCAACATCAACAAATTTTCTCGTTTGACTTGCTGTTCCTCCATTTCCATCAAATGTTACATAATTATTTTGACTTAGATATTTTGTTTTGTATGTAACTCCATCAATTATTTCCGTTTCATCTTCTACCTCATATCCATCTTCTATATTCAGTATGTCATTATCATTATTAACTGCTTTATTATAGCCTTTAATTATACCATCATAAAATTCTATTCCAGATGATGAAGATTGTATACCATATACATATCCCTGTATTACTGGAGTTGTTATATCTACATTTCCATCTTCTGTTCCAACTATTATTACATCTCCTACAGTATCTTGATTAATTATTTTTGTATTGCTTACTGCACTTTGATTCTCTGAAATAATAGTTCCTCCTGTTATAGTAGTATGCGCTCCATTTATACTTGTTATTGTTGACCTATTTGATGATTCTGAACTAATATATGCATTTCCTGATACTTCTAGGGTTGCGTTATTATTATATATTGCTTGTGATTTTTTTGAACCAATTCCTATAATTGAACCACCTGTTACTTTAAGAGTTGCACCAGCATTATTATTTATAACTGCAGGTTCTATGTTTGCGACCTTTGTAATCGTACCATTTTGAATTTCTAAAATTCCGTTATTTTCTATTGTAGCTACACTTCCATTTGATGTACCCGTAATTGTATAATTTTGTAGATTAAATACTATATTTTTATTTGATGCAATTGATACATCCTCACTTACATTTGTTAACAACCTTACAGTTGTTTTTGTATTATTTGGAGCTGCATTTATTGCGGCCTGTAAGCTATCAAAATATTGTCCGTTTACTTCGGCAACACCAAGTAATTCTTCCCACTGTGCATATAAGATTATTGTGGCATCTTCTGCTGTTATATCTATTACACTTTCACCATCATCATAACTTGTTCCTGAGCCATCAGGTTGTGTATTCCACTCTGTGAATACAAAATCTTGCCTTGTGAACAGATTTGTATCTAAGTTTGTATATGTATTTATCGGTATCTCTTGGTCTGGCATTGTTCCTGTTCCACCATTTGCATTAAACTCTACTGTATATGTTCTTGCCAATGTAAATACGTTTGTAATTGACGTCTTTGCTGTCAAATAAGAAAGGATTCCGCTTGTGGTATTTATCAGCAATATAACCGAAACAACTACAAATGCTAATAATTTATTTAACATATTAAATTTCGAATTTCCGTTATAGTGTTTAGCTTCATGCTTATTTAACATTTTAAAATACGAATCTCCTTTCTTTTTACTAACTGATTTTAAAACACTATAACATAGTTAATTATTACTTAAAACTTAACTATCTTTATATATAATTATATATACACCTACGGAAAATGCTGCCTTGAGAGCTATTTTTAAATATATTAAATTTATATTACATTTTACTATTTTATGCGCATATTCTGAAAAAGCCTACGGAAACTAATTTTTAAGAATTATAATTTATTAAAAATTTTTTTATAAAATTTTATATTTATATTTTTATTATGTATTTTGGAATGCATACCTATATACGAAAAAAAAAAGAGCTTGTATTGAAGTGAACCCCATATAGTGGACACTTAATAAAAAGAATCTTTTTTCTAGAGACTATAAATTAATTATAGTCTCTATTTTTTATTCTTATAGTATTATAAAATAATAACCAATCTTTTACAATAGCTATATATTCTT
>JAFWDV010000010.1 GCA_017515985.1 Clostridia bacterium | reverse complement strand
CTTATAAAGTGTTGACTCCATATCTATAACATTTTTATACTTTTTAGCTACATTTGATTTTCCAGTCGCAGTAAAGGCAAATACAAATATCCCCATTTTATCACCTCTTTTTTCAAAAGTTTAACCGTCAATACCAAGTATTAAGCACTATTTATTTTTGATACTTTTTTGGTTATTTTTATCATTATTTTATATATTTTTATTAAATTATGTAACAAGTGTATACTTGTTTTTCTCTTATTTTATAGGAGTTTCATGAATGGTTAGACTAAATCAATATCAACCACTGTATCCTTGTACTTGGCAACTTTTCTTTTTTTATCTTCCATATTACTCACTTTCCTATTTTTTAATATTTACTATAATTTTTATTAATTTAACAATATCAAAATATTAGATATTTTTGATTTTTCTTAATGTCACTACATGCCAATTTTTTGTTCTTTGCCACCTTCATTATGATATTCTATTATATCAAATAATCCTTTTCTTAATTCATTAATGTCTTCTTTACTATAGTAGGCATAAAATCTTGTTTCTTTTGTTTGTTTATCTTCTAATATCTTGTAATTGTATTTTGTTCCATTTGATAATATTTCAGCCTCCGGATGAACATCAGAATTTTGAAAATTAATAATAAATAATCCATCATCATTTAATCCATTATATGCTACTTCAAATAGTTTCCTCATATCCTCTATATCTAAATGAGGATTTCTCCATGATATAATAAGATCTGCATTAGAATCAAAAACATTATTAAAATCATCTGTCAAAAAATTATATTTTTTTATTTTTTTAATTCCTCTTCTTTTTTGCTCATCTAGAAAACCATCAACTATATCAGTTGAAGTTACATCATACCCTTCTTTTTGAAGCATAACAGGAAGTTGTCCACATCCGCTTCCAAATTCTACAATTTTTTTCTGTTTATCCTTTTGCACTTCTTTTTCTACATAATTGAATAATCTTTCCCATTTTTCTGTTTCCGGATCAATATTATTATGCTCAATATACTCAAACGCTCCTCCTAAATTGTACATATTTATTGTTTTTATATTGTGTTCACTCATAACAAACCTCCATTTTATTCTGTATCTATTTTCTTTTAAATCTATTTTTCTACATCAAATACGAAAAAATCTTTAATCAAAAAAGTGAGTATTTTCAATAGTTTCACGGAACTTTCTATAAATTGTTTTATTGCAGTTTATATTAGTTTTATTTTCATTATTCATTTGGATCAACTCCTTTTTTTATTTTCTATCTTTCATCTACTTCTTTTTCTTTATTTAATAATAATTCATTTTCAACAGCTCTAAAAAATTTAACTAGTCGTTCCTTTGTATCTAGCCCTTCTTGATCTATTTTAGATCTTCCATCTCTCATAATATTTATAACTGTTATGATAAACTTGCCTGTTAATGAGTCTTCTTTTAAATCATTATAAAAACTAACTAATATATCTTGCTTTTGTCTTTGAATTATCATATATTTTTGTTTTTCCTCTAATGTCATGTCATCATCTATTATTAAGCTATCACTTACGCCTAAAATAGCATTTAAATGTTTATATAATGGATCATATTGAGGAATGGAAAAATCTACACAATTTGTTTGTTCATTCGAAAAAGTGTACACCTCAAACCCAAAATCATCTTTCATCGACATTGTTAAGATTTTTGATGGTTCACCATTTTTTAAATATCCTTTGTCAATAATTATGCTTCCCTCATCATTATTCATTTTAATAATATTTCCATCTTCTAGTGCTATTTTTTTGTCCATATATTCCTCTCCTAATCCTTATAAATGCTAGAAATTAAAAGCTTTCTATATTTTAACATAAAAGCAAGTGATTTTCAACTAATCACTTGCTTCATGAATATCAGATATTTCCTTTAGTATGGCTTTTTACCATCAAGCCAGCCTTTTTCTTTCCAATATTCTACATCAACTTTGTTCCAACCATTTTTTTGCGTCATACCAAATAATTTGAAAAAGAATTTTGTTTTAAATCCTACTTTTCTTTTCGATAATGCTTTCTTAACTTTTTTTGCTTGCTTACTTACTTGATTTTTTATTTTATCTTTGTTTTTATAATCACAATAATTACCACCCATCTTCATAGTGGTTACTCCATAATTATAAACTGTGGGAACTCCCCAATAGAAAAGATTTGTTTTTAATAATTTAACAGTTTGTTTTACACCTGATCCTCCAGCGGAAGTAATTATCAAACCAACTTTATTAAACATACTTTCCTTTGGTCTATGAACTAGCCACATATATGCTAAATGATCTAATAGAGCCTTAAGACCACTTGTACAAGAGCCAACAAATACTGGCGAAGCCATTATAATTAAATCCGCTTTTTCAATTTTTGTAACTATTTTACTAACGTCATTATAATGTGGACATTTGTCTTCACCTTTCAATATGCAATTTGCGCATCCATGGCAAAAATTTTGAAAATCATTTGGAAGGATAATTTCATCAAATTCATTCTTTTCACCCTCGAACTCTTTCAAAAATAAATCTACTACCGCTCTCGTATTTCCTTTATGTGCCGTTCCCATAATTGTTAAAACTTTCATTTTTTTCCTCCTAATACTGTTCTATAATCTATTACATACTTAACATCGTTTGGTACAATTCCGGGCTTATTGATGTAGCCAATATCATCATAACGCTTGCTACTTCAATAAGAGCATGACCTACCATTATTGGCACAGGATTTTTCTTCTTGTGATATTGCCAGCACAAAATTATTGTTAATGGTAAGAATGACAAAAACCTGTAAATAATAAATTTACCATCAAACAAAGTCGGAATAAAGCTATGTTGCAAAGCATAGAAAAATGCTGGAATTAATATAGCTAAATACGTATTTTTTATTTGATTAACTCCACAACCTAAATATAAGCCATCTTCTGCAAATGGAACCGTTAGTGGCAAAACAATAATGTTTATAATCGCAAGTATCATCGGTATTGGTGCAATCATCATAGGAGCAGAATACGGTATAATTCCATAACATATAAATCCTGCTAAATACATACCTGAAGTACCAACTAATAAAACTATCAAAGACATAATAACAACATCTTTTACCTTTGTTTTTCCTTTTTCATAATTAATGAGTTTCCAATAATTGCTCCCAATTTTCTTGGTTACTATCACTAGAATTAGTATTGTGACCAAATTGATAACTGTAGCAACAATGCTCCACCAATTACTAATATCGCCTATATTACGTTTAGTAATAGCTGCACCTATCACAAAAACAAGAATAAATAATATTGAACGAATTGGCAACAAGTATTTCAAATTTTCCTTTTTCTCCATGGCTACCTCCTTAGCTTATTCTTGCTATTCTCAATTTATCTCTTGTTTATTTTACTTATATACAATAAAAAAAGCAATAGACTTATATCAAAATCTATTGCTTCTTTAGCTCTATAATGCTTTACCATTTACATATAAAGTATATCCATTAAAATTAATATTACTATTGTCTGAAACTTCGTTATTTAATGATGTTACATAGGTATTTCCTGTTAATGTTAATGTAGAGCTACTATCTAATGTAAGGTTAATCGTCTTTGCCGTATTTTCTTTATTTATAGCACCTTTATAACTACTTCCGTTTTTTAAAGATAAATCTAATGTAGAAATATTATCAACGATTATATCACCTTCAATTTTCTGATTCTTAGCATTTAATACTACTGTACCTCCATTTGAACCAGATTTTCCCCATTTAGCTGCACCTACTTTTAAAAATGCACCTTCTGCATCATTGTTAGTAATTTCATTGTTTTCAAGCTCAATAATGGTATTTGTATTTGTTACAAATATTACATCACCTTTATTATTTATTATCTTTGAATCTTTCGCAGTAAATGTTGCAGTTCCAACTTCACTATCTCCAGACATTGATTGGTATATAAATATTGATTTATATGTTTCAGAGTTTGAATTTAATTTTGTATTTGTTGCTTCCATTATTACATTGTTTAAAGTAACTGAATTCTTACCCTCCACAACAACACCTTCAGAGGCAGTTGAAATCATTTTAGCATCATTAACAGTAATATCAGCTGTAGAATAAACAACTGGTGAACCTGTTCCGTGTGATGTATAGCTTCCGCCATTTACAACTAAAGTTCCTCCACCTCTATCACTTCTAATCGGCGCTGAAGAATTTCCATCTGTTTCGGCAGTTACGTTATTTGCTGTAAGCTTTCCACCTCCAGTTACCATTAAAGCACCTGAGTTATTGCTTGAAGTTTTTATGTTAGTGTCTGAAATATTTATTGTTCCATTTGAATATGCAAATACACCATTAGCATGAGATCCATTAGTTGTAACAGTACCACCTTTTATATTCAATGTTCCTTCTTTTACCAAAACAGCTGCATTTGTTCCATAAAAATCTGAATTATCTCCATCAGAATCTCCTGTTTTAGTTATTGTCGCATTTGAAATAGTTGAAGTTCCACCTGTTACTAGTAATGCGCTCTGAGATCCATCAGCCGAAGAATATGTCTGTCCATCACTTGTTGTATCGGTTGAAATTTCAGTTGCACCAGTATGAGATACATTAGCACTGTTTTCATTTCCGCCTGGAGCTCCATTTCCACCTGGACCTCCTTCTGGTGGTCCTGAATGTTCATTTTCATCCATTGAGATACCTTCAGACGTTTCCATATTTTGTAAATTTGAATTTTTTCCATCTACGTATAGTTTAATTAAAACACCTAATATAATTATCAAAACTATAATTATGGCTAATTTTACTATAGTTTTCTTATTCATTTTCTATTCACCTCCTAGTTATTTTCATTATTTTTTGAAGAAGATTCCTTTTTTGTTGGTGGTTCAGGTCTATTTCCATCATTATCTGAATCACTTGGCTTTTCTGGTGGAGTACCTCCATCATTTTCTGAACCGCTTGGTTTTTCCGGTGGAGTTTCTCCATCAGGTCTTTGCATCATTTGCATTGTACCATTATTGTTTACCTGGTTTGTATTTTTATTGACCTTTTCGAAAATTAAAAATCCTCCAGCTGTTAACACAGCACCTACTAATAAACCTATTATAAAAACTAAAATTTTATCCTTCATATTTCTTTCCTCCTTTTTCTTGATTAATGATAGTATAAAATAGAAAACTTAAAAAAAGATTGAATAATAAAATTTTATTCAATCTTTAATTTTTATTTGTTATATAACTTGACCGTGAAGCTGGTAAAACCGTCCTTTGAACTTGCTTTTATAGTTCCATTATATTTTTCTACTATACTTTTAGCAATGGCAAGGCCTAGGCCATATCTTTTTTCGTTTCTATTTCTTGATTGATCAGCTCTATAAAATCTTTCAAATATTTTTTCTCTATCTTTTTCTGGTATAGGATCTCCCTGATTCTCAATCTCGATAGTTACATCATTTTTTTCTTTGTATACATTAACAATTATTCTATTACCTTTTTCAGTATGCTTAATTGCATTATCAAGTATAATAGAAACTATATGTTTGATATCTTCTCTTTCACCATAAAAGAAAATTCCTTCCTCTATCTTATTTTCTAATTTAAGCTCTTTTTCGAATATAATACTTTCAAATACAGCAACTGACAATTCAACTTCTTTTGATAAGTCAAACTTCTGCATGTTGGTATTATTCTTTTTTTCCAATTTAGCAAGAACCAATAGGTCATTTACTAATTTATTCATACTTTGAACTTCATTTTGTATATACGTTAGCCATTTATTATCTCCAATTTTTTCCTGTAACACATCACTATTTGCTTCAATAACCGCAAGTGGGGTTTTTAATTCATGTGATGCATCCGATACAAATTGTTTTTGTTTTTCAAATGATTCTTCAACAGGCTTTACAATTATTTTGGCAATTTTTCTAGCAATTATATAAATAAGAATTACTCCTAAAAAGCCAAATATAACTGCAGCTATAATAGTAATTTTCAAATTCTTTATAGCATCTTCATTTTCCATCAAAGTAATTTCTTTTCCACTATTTCCAAATTTTCTTACTTTATATATATAATTTCCTATATACCCTTCTTCAGAGGTTCTACTACAAGCTTTGATAGCATAATTCCTTATTTCGTCCGTAACTTCACTAGACTCTTTCATAATTGTATTGTTATCATTTATCTCAAATTTATATAACCCTCTAACATTTATTGTAAATGGATCCGAACCCTTAGGTGGCTCATCAATTTCTTTAGCTCTTTCTCCTTCTTGTCCTTGCTCTGCTCTATCCATAAACATTGTTGAAGAAGTAATTGTATTTTTATAGCTAAAACGAGCAAATATAACAATTATTCCCAATAAAACAACAGTAAGTGAAACTTGAATTATCCAAAAAATCTTTTTTCTTAACTTATTTATCATTTTTCTCCTCCAACTTATAACCTAAACCTCTTACTGCTTTTATATTAACATTTGAGCCAATTAACTTTAGCTTTCTTCTGATAAATGTAACATATACTTCGATATTATTGTATTCTGCATCGCTCTCATACCCCCAAATCCTATCTAATAAGGTATCTCTTGATATTATTTGCTTTTTGTTGATTAATAATTGTTCCAAAAGCTCCAGTTCTTTTCCGCTAATTTGAATCTCACTACTGCCACACCTTAACTTCGCACTTTTCAAATCTAGGCTCAAGTCTGCAAATTCTAGTATATCCGTATTCTCGATATTATTAGTACGTTTAAGAACTGCTTTAACTCTAGCTAAAAGCTCTCTCATAGAGAATGGTTTAGTTATATAATCGTCGGCACCATGTTCAAGACCATTTAGCTTATCATCTAGCTCTGACTTAGCAGTAAGCATTATTACCGGAGTTTTTATTTTTTTCTTCTTTAAAGACTTTAAAATATCAAAACCATTTTTTTGAGGAAGCATAACATCCAATAAAATCAAATCATAATTATCTGTTAATGCTTCATCTTCGCCATCTTCACCGTTAGTTTTAATGCATACATTGAAATTTTCGTTTTTTAAAGTTTCAGCTACAGCATCTGCTAAACTGTATTCATCTTCAATTATTAATATGTTCATTAAAAAATCTCCTTAAATGTATTTACATTAAAATCTTATCATAAAGTCTATTTTAATTGCAACAATTATTCAGTAGGTCTTTCAGGTAGATTATTTAAATCAATATTATTATGAAGTTGTTAATTCAAGTTTTTCCCTCCATTATTTATGCTTTATAATTATCATATTTGCCTTTTCATATAAAGGTATACAACAAAATATGTATTTATTATTCCGTAATAAATCAAGCTATATTTACTAAAAAAATTTTTTATGCTAAAATTTATACGTAAACACGAAAGGAGAAAAATTTATGAAAAAGAGAATTTCACTAGTACTTTTACTTGCTATAATCGCAGCAATTATCGTAGCTATCGTCACTACTACATTAAATATAGCATCACCAAAAAACGAGGAAGTTGAACCATCTTCTAACTCTTCTGATTTTGTTTTGTTAAGTGAAGCAGTGCCTGATGCAATACTTGAAATACGTTACTATTCTACATATAACTTTGTTGGAGATCGTATTGATGGCTATGAAGAGCCATGTGCTATACTTACAAAAGAAGCTGCTGCAGCACTTAAAGAAGTTAGTGATGAACTAGTACAGAAAGGATATCGTTTAAAAATATATGATGCTTACCGTCCACAAAAGGCCGTAACACATTTTATGAACTGGGCACAAGACACGAGCGATACAAGAATGAAAGATTACTTCTATCCTGAACTAGATAAATCAGTTTTATTTGATCAGGGATATATTGCAGAAAAATCAGGACATAGTAGAGGTAGCACCGTAGATTTAACATTATTTGATATGAAAACTGAAAAAGAAGTTGACATGGGTGGAACATTTGATTATTTTGGAGAGCTTTCACATCCAGACTATAGCGGTATTACTGAAGAACAATATCATAATCGTATGATTCTACGCAATGCAATGCTTGCACATGGTTTTAAACCATTAGATGAAGAATGGTGGCATTTCACACTAAAAGATGAACCATTCCCTGATACATACTTCACATTCCCAGTAAATAGTAGCTCTGTAAAACAAAAATAAATATAATAAAAAGCAAGTATAATTTAAAACTATACTTGCTTTTTTATATCTTTCTTCTTTAAAATTTCGTATTTTTTTGCATTTGATTTAATAAAATCTAGCTTTTGGTCTTTAGCTCTTAAATCCTGTTTCGCCCAACCAAGCATCTGAATCAATCCCTTAAATGTCGGTTTATAATTATCATCATCCCAAACAATTTTATCTAACTCGTGCATTTCAATATCAAACTTTTTTGATAAAGCTCTTGCTAAAGTTGTTTTGCCGCTTCCTACAGGACCAATAATATATATTTTTTTCATATAATACTAACCTTCATTGTTTTCAGTTTTAAAGGCATCTGTAACTTTAAAAACAAAATAATCCTCTACTTTGCGGTCTTTTCTGCTCTCATCATTTGTATTAATAAGTTTGTGCACCGTATCCTTTTCCTTTTCAAGCTCGCTAAGTCTTTCGCTCTTTTCACCAGATTCATTAGCTTCCTTTTGTAATTTTATAAATTCTTGCTGATTCTCATAGTCTCTTTCGAAGCCTTCCTTTGTTCCGCCTTTTTTGTATAACGCAATTAACACACCATCATAATCTTTTGGCATGCTTATAGTAGCCGATATAGTTAATGAAAAAGTGTTTTTACAGTGATAAAATTCACCTTCTTTTCCAAGATTTTCTTTCTCTCCCCATCCATTAAATGTATATTTTTCTAGTACACCTATTTTAGTGGTTTTGCCATTCCAAACAACATCTGTATACTTCATTTCTTCATTATTTTTTTCTTCAATTCCATTTTCCATTATGTTATTTGATGAACTTAAAGAAACTTTATTAGCTCTGTATATATCCCCCGTATAATAATCGAAAGGATAAATAGATTGATAACTATATGAATAAAACCACTTTCTTGTATTTTTTTCTGAAATTTTAAATTCAACCTCTCCTGTTGTATCACATTCATATGATAATATTACATTACCATTTTCGTCTGGCTCGCTAATGTTCCAGTTTTTAAAATTATACTTCAAATTATGTGGAATAAATTCTAGCCCTTCAATTGTAATTGGGTTTTTATCCTCATCTTCTGCAAACGCATAAAGAGGCGCCTCAAATTCTTCTTTTATATTAGAATAAACAAGATTCTGCTCCTCAGCAAATGCTGGCTCTTTTACCTCATTTTGCTCCACATTTTCTTTTTTTCCACATCCCGTTAGCGTAAAACTCATTACTGCAATGATAACACTGACAAAAAATACTCTTAATTTTTTCATAAACAACACTCCTTCGCATATACTATATTATAAGGACATAAATTTGTCTAGTATTTTTAGGAAAGGATGTTATATCATGGAGTTAAAGACGATTATCTTAAATTCAGAAGTGGAGCTACGGGATTACGTAGCAAAAAGCTCTCATGACATCACGCAAATCATTGTTTTTGAAGATGCATTAGACAACACTATATTTTTCTACTGTTTTACAAAGAATGGATTAATTTACGCCTGCAAAGAACCATCTGCAAAAAAATTCCGCTACTACAAAAAAATATACAAACAATTAGCAAAAAAACTGAATCTACATATCTTTCCAAATTCAAGCCAAATAATTTCTGCTAGACTAGAAAACATTGAACAAAAATTCTTTTAAGAGCCAAAAAAGGACAGACTT
Organism: Clostridia bacterium; assembly: GCA_017515985.1. Classification (GTDB taxonomy): domain Bacteria; phylum Bacillota; class Clostridia; order TANB77; family CAG-508; genus CAG-492. The sequence continues at coordinate 63,413 of JAFWDV010000010.1, read as the reverse complement.
ATTTTTATAATGAGTCTGTCCCATTTTTTTCTTCAATTTCTAATCAACAAGAGCTGTATCTTTCAATAAAATCAATTTATCGTTAGAATTCTGCATTTCCTTTAAAACTCGAGGATCATCATCTATCACAATTATAACGCTCTCATCATTCTTATATTTTTGTAGGTATTTTGCTTTTAAAAACGCAGATTCTTCCATATTATTTGCCTCTCTAGAAAGAATCGCTCTATTCTCTTTTTTAAAGAAAGGAGCATACTTATCTAACCAACCCTGCTTTTGCTCAAATCCTTCAGTCATTCGCGTTACTGATAATATATGTAGCTCTATATTGTCCATTTTAGAAATTTCTTCTAACTTATTAATACTATCATATAGAGGTCTTTTTTTATCATAATCTCTAGCAGCACCAACAATATAGTCGGCAATTACTCCATCCATATCTACAAATAATTTTATTTTTTTACCTTCAAATTTTCTTAAATATTCCTTTAAATACATCATATATTTCTCCGTCTCTATTTTTTTATAAACTGTATATCTATATCTACATTACCGGTTATTCCGTTAATTTTTCCTGTTTCTGTGTATTGCCATATGCTGTATTCATAAGGATACAATGGTTTTTCTTGGTAATCTGCATACCATTTTTGATAATCATTGAATAATTCAAGTTTTAATTTAGTTGTAAATGTTTTTGCATTACCATATATACATGATTTGTGTCCATTTTGTTCCATTATTTTACAAAATTCTAGCATCATTTCTGTAATTTGATCTGCAGTAAGATTGTCAGTTCTTGCATCATCATCTTTTATACGCTCTAAATCAAACACTACTGGATAATCAAGCTCTTTATCCTTTATATTATTCATCACAAAATCTGCTTCTTCTTTAACTTCATCAATAGTTATGGCCTGTGAAAAGAAGTAGACACCAATCTGGATTCCTTCAGCTTTTGCCTTTTTATAATTGTCTTCAAAAGTAGTATCAAGCATTATTTTTCCTGAATCGCCATATCCTCTGTATCCAAGTCTAAGTATGGCAAACTCAATACCAGCTTCCTTAACTTTTTTCCAATTAATATTACCTTGGTGAGACGACACATCAATTCCAAGTTTAGAAGTATAATTGTCATCTTCATATGTATATATTCCATTGTTATTCTTTAGATGATCATCCCAAGTATAATTATTAAGCGTTGCATCTGGGTTGAATTTAACAGTCATATAACCATCTTCAATATCATATATGGTTATTTCCTTTTTTTCATCGACACTAATATCGCTATTGTTAGTGTTTGCTGGCGTTTCATTGCCGTAATTTGCCCATTGGTTATTTGATGAGTATTTTGCACCTATTATGCTTACCAATAATGATAGTGCTATTATTACAACTACTATTATTATTCTCTTTTTTCCCACAATAAAATCTCCCTTTTTTGGCATTTGTTAACTACCATCTATATACACCAAAATCACGTTTATGTCAATATTTTCGGCTTTTTTTATTATGTCTGATAGCAAAAAAATAAAGCTATAGAACATACTCTATAGGCTTTATCTATTTTTATTTTTCTTCTTGATATTCTTCACTTACTTTTGCTATATTTGCCTCATCATGGTTAATACCTAAAATTTCAAATAATCTAGATTTTTCAACTTCACCACTTCTGTGCTTTCCGTTTAAATCTTTTGCAACAATTGACAATTTATTTCCATTTTTTCCTAACACACGCACTGAAGATATTGGAGATTTTTCATTTTTCATTCCCTCACATCCCCTAATACTTTTACTTTCGTTAAATGAAAAACTTGCAACAACTGCAGCCATCATTTCATTATCTATATAACCATATTTTTCTTCTAGCTTATTTACTATTTTTTCACTATTCTCTTTTCTTTTATCATTTGCTCTCTTGGCAAATGCGTTTTCTCCTGTAAATTTTTTCATAACATCCTCCTGAAACTAACATACCTAAAATAAATTTATTTGTATGTCTTTAATATACTTATGTTAACACATTTTTCCATAAATGTAAAGTCTTTCACACAAATTTCTTAAATAAATTTACTTTTACACCATTTTTATGATATATTTTATATAAAATATTTTAGGAGATATGCAGTATGAATAATTATATTGAATTACTTTCACCAGTTGGTGATTTTGACTGTTTGAAGGCAGCAGTCCAAAATGGAGCTGATAGTGTATACTTTGGAGCAGATTCGTTTAGTGCAAGAGCATCTGCAACCAATTTTTCTCTTGATTCATTACCAGATGCAATAAACTATGCAAAATTACGTAACGTAAAAACTCATCTTACTCTAAACACACTTGTTATGAATAATGAATTAGAAGATGCTATTGAAGTTGCAAAAGTTGCATATGAATCTGGTATTGACGCTATAATTGTACAAGATTTAGGCCTTGCCAAATACTTAATAAAGAATTTCCCAGATTTACCAATCCATGCAAGCACTCAAATGACAATATATAATTTAGAAGGTGCTCTTATTGCACAAAAACTTGGCTTTTCAAGAGCTGTTTTATCAAGAGAACTATCCATATCCGAAATTGAATATATTTGTATGAATTGTGATATAGAAATTGAAACATTCATACACGGTGCTTTATGTATTTCTTATTCAGGTCAATGCCTGTTATCAAGTGCTATTGGAGGACGTTCAGGCAATCGTGGTAAATGCGCAGGTCCATGCAGACTTCCTTATACTTTAGTAAAATCTGATTCAGTAAACAATGAAGAAATTAGCTCTGGATATTTACTTAGCACACGTGATGTTTGTGGCTTAGAATATATTCCTGCTCTAATTAAAGCTGGCGTAAAGTGTTTTAAAATTGAAGGAAGAATGAAAACCCCTGAATATGTTGCACTAGTTACAAAAATATATAGAAAATACATTGATTTAGCCCTATCAAATAAACCATATACCATAGATTATGCAGATCAAAAAATCTTAATGCAAGTTTTTAACCGCGGTGGATTTTCTTCAGGACATCTTACAGATGAATACAATAGTGAACTTATATATTCTAAAAGACCAAATAATATGGGACTTTATCTTGGTAAGGTTCAAAAATTTAATCCTGAAAAAGGACATATTACGCTATCAGCCAAGGAAACCCTATCTATCGGAGATACTATCGGTTTAGAGCATGAAACCGGTACTTATACAATTTCTGAACTAATGATTGGGAATAGTAATATTGAAGAATCAATTCCTTTCCAACCTGTTACAATTGGTAGAATGAAAGGCAATATTAAAGTTGGCGACAAAGTTTATAAAATGTCCAATAAGGAGCTTAATCGAATTGCATTAGAAACACTTAATAAAGAGCTTAAAAAGATTAGTTTTAACTGCTTATTAAAAATAAAAGAAGGCTCTCCTATCACAATGTCTGTAGCAAGCATTTCAGATGATCCAGATGACGTATATAGTAATATATATTTTACAATTTCATCAGAAGTAAAACCTGTCCAGGCAATAAATGCCCCATTAACCAAAGACAGAGTTATTAATCAAATATCAAAAACAAAAAATACACCTTTCGTGTTTGATAATATTGAAATAGACATGGATGAGAACGTATTTATTCCTAATATTGGGTGCTTAAATGAGTTACGTAGAACAGCAATTGAAAAAATAGAAACTGTAGCTCAAAATAGATATTTAAGAGATCCAGCCGACTTCCCTTCATTTACAGTTGAAACCGAAGATTCAAAAAAAGCAAGTAAAAAAAGCGTATCTATTTTATTAAATAATTTAAATAAATATTTTGATTATAATTTAATGGAAAAAGTTGATAGAATATATATTCCTTATAAGTATTTCATTGATACGAGCTATGAAGAAGTACTAAAACTACTAATAAAGAAATATGATGTATATATCTATATGCCAACGATTGCAAAAAATTTCATAAATTTGAATTATGATAAAGTATTAGACAACTATCCTAAAATAAAAGGATTTGTAATATCAAACATATCTCAACTTGAACTTATAAAAAAATATGGAGACAAGTATAATTTTATTGCAAACTACACTCTAAATATATTTAATGATTTAACTTTGGAAGAATTATCAAAATTTGGAATAAAAATGTATACCATCTCTCCAGAATTAAATAAAGAAACTATTAATAATATTTCAAGTAATTTTAATACTGAAATTATCGCATATGGAAATTTGCCTGTTATGAACATGAACTATTGCCTACTTGGTAAATCAAATAAATGCTATTTAAAATGCAGTAAACGTTGCCAAGACTACGCTACTTACTCTTTAAGAGATAGACTAGGATTAAGTTTTAAACTTCAAACAGAAAATGGCATAACTACAATGTATAATTCAAAAACTACAAGTATTGAAACAAATGACATTGATGTTTCTTCAATCAGACTTGATTTTCTAGATGAAACATTATCTGAAATAAATACTGCAATATCAACCCATAAAACAGGAAACAAAATCGAAGGTGAATCATACACCAATGGTAACTTAAATAAAATTATATAGTTTTTTATAAAAAATACTATCGTGTATAAGGAGGATTACTAATTGATACTGGAGCATAAAATTTTAGAAACTGATACATATACAAATGTTAAAGAAGTTTTAAAAGCTCATTTTAATATATCTGATAGACTATTACTACGTTTAAAAAATGCAAAAAAAATTCTGTTAAATGGTACTTCTACTTACGTTTCCAAAAACGTATCTGCTGGTGATACCGTCACGGCTGTAATTGACTTTACTGAAGAGAATTTAAACATAGTACCAACTAAAATGAATCTTGATATCATATATGAAGATGATAGCTATCTTATAATCAATAAAGCTCCAAATACCCCTGTGCATCCTTCAATGCTACACTACGAAAATAGCTTATCAAATGGCGTAAGATATTACTTTGATTCGATTAATTTAAAAAGAAAAATAAGACCTGTTAATCGATTGGATAAGGATACTTCCGGTTTAGTAATATTTGCCAAGAACGAATACATACAAGAGCGCCTTGTAGCTCAAATGAAATCAAAAGTTTTGAAAAAAACATACATAGCCGTTTGTGATGGTATTTTTTCTGAAAAAAACGGCACGATTAATCTACCTATTGCTAGAAAGCCTGGAAGTATAATTGAACGATGCATAGACTCTACCGGAGACTTAGCAATTACTCACTACGAAGTTATACAAGAGCATGAAAATTTTTCTATTGTAAAATGTTTGCTTGAGACTGGAAGAACTCACCAAATTAGAGTTCACCTTGCAAGCCAAGGTCATCCAATTTTAGGAGACACATTATATGGAGATAAAAATACTAAGGTTCATAGACAATTACTACATGCATATAAACTAAGCTTCGTACATCCAATCACAAATAAAGTAGTTGAATATACAGCTCCTATACCTCGGAGATATAAAAAAATATTATCTGTAAATGTATTATATATAATATAAAGCCGTGCAATCATATAAACTGCACGGCTTTATTTCCTGCTACCCACGATTTCACTCGTCTCTTGTTCCAAAACATTCATCTGCATTTGCAGCGGCCTTGACCAAAGCATAGATGAAAAGGTGGAAGAGCGCCAAGAGTAATACCCCTAACACTATCAGGATGATCTTAGCCAACATACATTTCACTCCCTTCGAAGTTTTGTTGACAATTGCATTATATACCTTTTTTCTCACTATTACAACGAATTTTTGGTACTTATGGGAATTTTTTCACAAAAATTCAAAGATGGAGAAAAAGTTCTTTACAAAAATTAAAGACGAAGGAAAAAATCCATAATGGAAATATTTTCCTCCGTCCCTAAAATTTCTTAAATAAAAAAGCAAATCTATAAGCCGGGTTCTGTCGTGAATAGTCATTTATCTAGTACATATATTACTATATGTCTCAAGCCACCAGATTAAGAAGATGACGAGCAGTCTTAGCCTTCTTTTCCCGGTGTTGCTCCAGATGGGGTTTACACATGACCCAGTATGTCACCATACCAGCGGTGAGCTCTTACCTCGCCTTTTCATCCTTACCTACAAGTAGGCGGTTGTTTTCTGTTGCACTTTCCTTAAGGTTTCCCTCACAGGACGTTATCCTGCATCATTGCTCTATGGAGCCCGGACTTTCCTCGTACGCAGCCTTTCGGCGGTGCTATACGCGACTATTCAATTTGCTATACAGTTAATTTTATTATAAATTCATAGTATTGTCAAGTTATACTATTTTATTAGATTCAATGTTTCCCTTGCTATAACAAGCTCTTCGTTTGTTGGAACAACATAAACTTTAATCTTTGAATCAGGTGTAGATATTTCTACTTCTTCTCCTCTTATTGAGTTCTTCTCGGCATCTAACTTAACTCCTAAGAATTCAAGTTTCTCACAAATTCCAGCTCTTCTTTTGAATTGGTTTTCTCCAACACCTGCTGTAAATACTATTGTATCTATTCCACCCATTGAAACTGCATATCTAGCAATAAATTGCGCAATATTTAAGTCATAAGCTCTTAATGCCAACTTTGCTCTTTCATTTCCTTCGTTTGCAGCTGCTTCAACATCTCTAACATCAGAAGAGACACCAGAAATACCAAGTAATCCAGACTCTTTATTTAAAATTCTATCCATTTCCTCAGGTGCGATATTTTCTTTTCTCATTAAATATGTAACTATTGATGGATCTAAATCTCCACTTCTAGCACACATCATTATTCCTCCAAGTGGTGTTAATCCCATACTTGTGTCAACTGATTTTCCGCCATCTACAGCACATAAACTCGCACCTTGTCCTAAATGACATACAACAGTTTTTAAGCTCTCTAATGGTTTGTTTTCAAGCTCTGCAACTCTTTTTGAAACATATGAATGTGATGTTCCATGGAATCCGTATTTACGAATTTTGTAGTCTCTGTAGTAATGATATGGGATTGGATATAAGAAACGCTCTTCAGGAATTGTTTGATGGAATCCATTATCGAAAACTACAACATTTTTCTTATCTGGCATCAGATTTCTACAAGCCTCTATTCCCATAGCAGCAGCCATATTGTGAACTGGAGCTAAATCAGCAACTTCTTTAATTCCGGCAATAACACTATCATCAACTAACATTGGATCTGCATATTTTTCTGCACCTTGAACAACTCTGTGTCCTATTGCATTTATTTCATCTAGGCTATTAACTACTTTGTATTCTGCTTCTGTTAATTGTTTAATTATGAATTCAAGTGCTTCTTTGTGTGTTGGTGCTAGGTTTTCTATAACATATTTTTCACCGTTTACCTTATGAGTTATAAAAGCCTTTGGATCACCTATTCTTTCGTAATTTCCCTTAGCTATTACGCTTTCGTTCTCCATATCAATTAATTGATATTTTAGTGATGAACTACCACAGTTTAATACTAATATTTTCATAAATCTTCTTCCTTTCACTTTATAAATCCTTATTATATAATCACATTTTTATCGAAATATCAACAGCTTTTTGTTATTTCTAGCCTTTGTACTATTCTTTTTATTGTATATCTAATATTATTCAGCTAATTTTTTTGTTTCTCTTGCTATTAATAACTCTTCATTTGTTGGAACAACAAATATTCTTACTTTAGAATCTTTTCCTGTTATTTCAATTTCCTGATTTCTGATTTGATTTTTCTCATAGTCAAGCTGAACACCAAAAAATTTTAAATAGTCGCAAATTTGTTTTCTTGATGTTGGACCTTTTTCACCAACACCAGCTGTAAATGTTAATACATCAATACCACCCATTGATACTGCATATTTTGCAACATATTGAGCAACATTATATGCAAAATTGTCTAATGCCATTTGCGCATTTCTATCACCCTCTAGTGCCTCTGCTTCAATATCTCTAAAATCTACAGAAACTTCTGATATTCCATATACTCCAGATTTTTTATTCAAAATCTCATCCATTTCATCAGGAGTATGATTTCTATATCTTGCGATATATGTAACAACAGATGGATCCAAATCTCCAGAACGTGTTCCCATTGGAATTCCAGCAAGTGGTGTGAAGCCCATACTTGTATCAATTGATTGACCATTCTTAATAGCACACAAACTTGCACCTTGTCCTAAATGGCAATTTACAATTTTTAAGTTCTTGATGTCTTCCCCCATCATTTCAGCAACTCTTCCTGAAACATATTGATGTGATGTTCCATGGAAACCATATCTACGAATTTTATATTTCTCATAATATTTATAAGGAATAGGATAAATATATGTTTCTTCTGGCATTGTTTGATGGAAAGCTGTATCAAATACAACAACATTTCTCTTACCAGGCATAACATTCATACAAGCCTTAATTCCAAGTATAGCTGCAGGATTATGTAATGGAGCAAGCTCTATGCTTTCCTCTAATCCTTTCATAACTTCGTCATCAACAATTGCAGGCTTTGTAAATCTTTCTCCACCGTGCACAATTCTATGTCCAATTGCATCTATTTCATCTGGTGATTTAATAACACCATATTGTGAGCTCTGTAATTTTTTAAGAACAAATCTAATAGCCTTTTCGTGGTTAGAAACTGGCTTTTCAAATAAACGTTTAACGTCACCAACTTTATGCGTTAAGAAAGAATTATATTGACCAATTCTTTCAAAATTTCCCTTAGCTAAAACCTCTTCAGTATCCATATTAATCAACTGGTACTTAAGTGAAGAGCTTCCACTATTTAATACAAGTACTTTCATGTGATCTTCCTCCTTATTTTTAAGCTTGAGCTTGTACTGCAGTAATAGCAATAACTCCAGCTATATCATCACTTGTGCATCCTCTTGATAAATCATTAACTGGTTTTGCTATTCCTTGGCACAATGGACCATATGCTTCTGCTTTTGCTAATCTTTGAACCAATTTATATCCAATATTTCCAGCATCTAAATCTGGGAATATTAATGTATTAGCCCTACCTGCTACTGGGCTTCCAGGAGCTTTAGATCTAGCAATTTCTGGGATAATTGCCGCATCTAATTGTAGTTCACCATCGCATACTAAATTAGGTGCTTTTTCTTTTAATAATCTTGTTGCTTCAACAACCTTTTCTGTTAATGGTGAAGTAGCACTTCCATATGTAGAATATGATAACATTGCTACTTTTGACTCTTTTCCAACTAGTTGTTCAAAACTTTTGCTAGATGATATTGCTATCTCAGCCAAACTATCTGCATCAGGATATTCATTTAAACCACTATCACCAAATACAAATGTTCCATTTTCTCCGTATTCACAGTCTGGTACACACATTACAAAAAATGCAGAAACAAGCTTTGTTCCAGGTGCAGTTTTTAAAATCTGTAATGCTGGTCTTAATGTATCTGATGTAGAATGACAGGCTCCTGAAACTAGACCGTCTGCAAGCCCAGCTTTAACCATCATCATACCAAAATATATTTCATCTTTTAATGTTTCTTTTGCTTTTTCAGGAGTCATTCCTTTAGCTTTTCTTAGCTCATAGAACTCCTTTGCAAGCTTTTCGTAATTTGTATCTTCTATAGGTGTTATTATTTTGACACCTGAAATATCTATATTATTTTTCTTTGCAAGAGTTAATATTTCTTGCTTATTTCCAAGCACAATAACATCTGCAAATCCTTCTTTTAATACTTTCTCAACAGCCTGAATTGTTCTTATATCATTTCCTTCAGGCAAAACTATAGTTTTAATATCTTTTTTAGCCTTAGCTTTAATACCTTCAATAAAAGACATATAAATTCCCTCCTTTATTAGTTTGGTTCATTATATATATAAACTTGAAAAATATCAAGAAATTTTGGGGACGGAGCAAAAAATTTCCTCAAAACGAAAAATATAGAATTCATAACAGAAATTTTTTCCACCGTCCCCAAAATTATTCAACATGTTCTAAAACTTTTGCCAAGTATTTTGCAGCACCTTCACACTCTTCCAAAGTATTACCCGTAGCACCAAATTCAATTATTGTTGCCTTGGAACTTAAATGCTGATTATACCTTGCATTACGTAATATGATTGGCTTAAATAAACCAGGATACATTTCATTTGCTTTTTCTTGAACTTTAATTGCATATTCTAAATTTCTTTTCCAATTACTATGCTCTAACCCGCTTCCATTTGTACCAATAACAAACATTAGCTGTGAAACGTATTCATCGCCAATTTTTACCTTTGGTGCATAACTTTCATCGCTCATGGCATCCCTATGTAAATCAATTATTATATCTGCTTTATAACCTTTAGCCAATATATTGCTAACCGTTTTTAATGATCTTCCATACGAACCGGTATATGCCGGATAATCATGATATGTTTTATCATGCTTTACATTAAATCCATAGCTTTTTAGATATTTTTCAAGTTCATCGCCTACTTTTGCCACATTATAATTTAAATCTGTTGTTCTGTAATTACCACTTGCTTCATACTTACTATTTTCAGTTTGAGTATAACTTTCACACGTATGAGTATGGAAAATAATTACATTCTTATTTTTAAGTTTAACATTATCAGGTGATAATTCTATCTCATTTAAATCAAAACTAGTCTCATTTTTTATTTTCACGCCATTTACGATGTGATTATAATGCTCTTTGTATGTAGATTTTTGCACTTCTGTTGTAGCTTCTGTAGCAACTTCTTTGACAGTTTCTTCTCCACCACCATCATCAGCATTATTTACATTTTCTTCTATATTTGATTCATCCTCCACTATCATCTCATTTTCTACCTGAGTAAAATCTTCACTCCTTGATGAAACAGATTTAGAGGCTTTAAGCTCTGATTCCAATATTGTAGTTGGAGTTAATCGAAAAATTTTATCAAGCCTTAAATCCCCCATAATAGTTATCTCATCTGTTAGGTATGAAATTCCTTTGTCGGTTTCTATTTGAACTTTAGAAAAATGAATTTTTGAATAATTTATGATTCCAATAAGTATCAAAAAAATAACAACTATACTGAACATTTTTACAGATGTTCTACAGAGCACTTTTGCTGATACAACTGATACTTTTACCATAAACTTCTCCTTTGTATAATAACAATTACTATTAATAATTATATGCAACAAAAAAATCAATATGTGTTTTAAACATATTGATTCTCTTTTTATTGTAAATTTATAACATTTTCATCTTTTATGTAGTATTTTGTTCCAAGCATCTCATCTGGCAAATACTGTTGCTCAACTTTGTGCCCTGGATAATCATGAGGATATTTATATCCATCATGGTAGCCAAATTGCTCCATTCCCTCTGCAGGAGCATTCCTTATATGCATTGGAACCTCCCCGGTATCTTTACTTTGAACATCTGCTAAAGCTGAATTTATAGCATTGTATGATGCATTTGACTTTGGCGATTCTGCAATATACACAGCCGCCTCAGCTAGTATTATTCTAGCTTCTGGCATACCAACCATGTGAACTGCTTGCATCGCTGAATTAGCTACTACCAAAGCATTAGGATTTGCCATTCCAACATCTTCAGCTGCGCAAATAACAATTCTTCTAGCAAGAAACATAGGATCTTCACCACCATTTAAAGCCCTGGCTAGGTAAAAAATAGCAGCATCACTATCAGATCCCCTCATAGATTTTATGAATGCACTTATATTGTCATAGTGGCTATCTCCATTTTTATCAAAAATAGCTTTTCTGCTCTGAACACTATCAGCTGCAATTTTATTAGTAATATGAATGTATCCATCACTATCCATATTAGTTGTTAAAACAGCAACTTCTAAACCATTTAGAGCTGTTCTTACATCACCATTTGCAGTATCAGCAATCTTAAGTAGCGTTTCGTCTTCAATCTTAATATTATAATTTCCAAGCCCTTCTGGACTAGCTAATGCATTCTTTAAAACTTTGTATATATCATCCTTGGTTAATGGATTTAACTTAAAAATCATAGATCTTGAAATCAAAGCCTTATTAACCTCAAAATATGGATTTTCTGTTGTTGCACCTATCAATATTACAGTTCCATTCTCTACATATGGAAGCAACGCATCCTGTTGTAATTTATTGAATCTATGTATCTCATCGATAAATAAAATACATTTACCTGATGGATTAAGCATTATATTTTGTGCATCTTCTATCGCGCTTTTTATATCAGCTACACCAGAAGAAACTGCATTTATTCTTTTAAATTTATATTTTGTTGTATTACTTATTACCTTTGCAAGAGATGTCTTTCCGCAACCTGGAGGTCCCCACAAAATAATGCTAGATAGTCTATCAGCTTTTATAGTTCTATATAGTATTTTGTCTTTTCCAAGAATATGCTCTTGGCCAACGTAGTCTTCCAAAGTCTTTGGTTTCATTCTATAAGCTAGTGGTTCATTATAATTCATATCTAATCACCCTTTTTACGAATACATGTTTTATTTGTAATATTATACTACTGCGCGTGTTTTGTCAATAAAAAGAAAAAAGGCATCCATACGAACGCCTTTACCCGGACTAAAGTCAGATTGACTTTTTGGCTCTAGACCACTTCATTGCAGCCGAAACGAGCTGATCTGACGTAACCTGCTGGCACATCATTCTTTTGCTTGTTTCTCTCACATTACCAGCCATGCTCACAAACTCGTCTGCTGTTACGCCCTGACGAGCAGCTTTAGCAAGCTGATCTGACGTGACAGACTCCACGCCGAAGTGATTTTTAACCCTGTAGTCCTGCTCTCTAACCATGATAGAGAACCTCCTTATGATTTTTTAGTGCAAATACTTACACTAAGCATGAGGTATTTCCTCAAAGCCACTTTTTATTTTATCATTACTATATTTTTTTGTCAAACAACTAAAGTTCTATATTTACAATGTTTTAGGGCGCCCATGCGGACGCCCTTTTGTTTGGAGTTTAGACCTAGCCCTTGTAGTTCACCTCAGGCTTAACCTGCTTAGCATTTTGAATGCTCAGCTGGGTCGCCTTCACAGCCTGCTGTGCGACATCCGTAAGTTTTACAGTTTCCTGCTCCATCTGCCGGATGAGCTCTGCGAGCTTGCGGTCCTGTTCCTTAGTAATCATAACTAAGACCCCTCCTAAAAAATATTTATCACAGTGCTTGACCTGCACCGAGTATGAGGAATATCCCCCATGACTAGTGCATATTATATCACGCTTATGTTAACAAGTCAAATCACCGCTATATTCCAAGCAAAGCACTTGCAATTCTAAAATAAATTAGCAAAGAGCACGCATCAACTATTGTAGTAATAAATGGACTCGCCATAACAGCTGGATCGAATCCAATTTTCTTAGCCAAGATTGGTAAAGAGCTTCCAATCATTTTAGCAACCATTACTGTTGTAACCAAAGTTGAACATACTATAAAAGCAATCTGAGCAGTAACTTTATCAACTAACATAAGTTTAGCAAAATTAGCAATAGCAAGCGTTATACCACAAAGTAAGCTTACTCTAAGCTCCTTCCAAATAACCTTCAGTGTATCTTTGTATTGTATTTCATCCAGCGATAAACTACGAATTACAGAAACACTAGCCTGACTACCTGCGTTACCACCTGTATCCATAAGCATTGGAATAAACGCTGTTAAAACAACGTATGTTGATAAAGCAGATTCGAAATGCGTTATTATTCCACCCGTAAACGTAGCAGAAATCATAAGAAGCAATAACCATGGAATTCTTTTCTTCCATGTTTCAAATACTCCTGTTCTCATGTACGATTTATCAGATGGCGTGATAGCAGCCATTTTTTCAATGTCTTCCGTTGTTTCCTCTTCCATGATATCGATAACATCATCGATAGTAATAATTCCAACAAGTCTTTGCTCTGAATCAACAACCGGAAGTGTACTATAATCGTAATCTTGGAATATGCCTGCAACCTCTTCTTGATCCATCAATGTATTTAAAGTATGCTCTGATTCTTTCATAATATCATCAATCAATGTATCCATATCATTTGTTAATAAATCTTTTACTTCGACATATCCAAGCAATTTTCTCTCATTATCCGTCACAAAACACGAATCATATGATACAAATTCATCCTTTTGCTCTTTAATTCTATTTATTGACTCTTTTATTGTAAGCCCCTTTTTAAGATGAATATACTCCATAGCCATAAGCGAACCTGCAGAATTATCTGGATACCTCAAAAGCTTATTTATCGAAGCTCTTGTTTCGCTTGAGACATTTGCAAGCAACTTAGAAACCATCACTGCAGGCATTTCCTCAAATAAATCTGCAGCATCATCAGTAAACATATCTTCTATAATACTTTTTGCTTCTTTGCTTGATAAGCTATTAATTAGGTTTTTCTCAACTTCATCATCCAAATTTACAAAAACATCTGCAGCCATGTTTTTTGGTAACAACCTAAATACCTGCACAAGCTGATCTTCCGGTAAATCTTCAATAAGATTAGCAATATCAACCTCATTCATATCTTTAAGCTCTTTTTTTATTTGAGCCAATTTCTTTTCTTCAAGTAGCTCTTTTATTTTATCTAAATCCATAAAATCACACTTTCTATATATTATTTTTCTTCCGTTTTAGTTTCACTAAAGTTTTTAATCATCGAAAGCATTTGGTTACAACTGCCTTGCACTTCTTGCTTACTAAAATCTCTTTCACTATTAAACGGCATACACACAACCCCAGCATTTTTAAACATCTCTTTTGTTATTTCAACGAGTTCTCTATGCGCATACATACTTAAGTAAATAACCTTTTTTATTCCTGCCTGAATAATAGCCTTAGCACATTCGTTGCAAGGAAATAACGTTATATACATAGTAGTACCTCTTAAATCAGCTCCATGACTATTCAAAATTGCATTAAGCTCTGAATGCACTACCCAAGGATTTTTTGTTGTATATAAGCAATTCGTTTCTTCTCCAATGCTATCCCAAGGAAATTTATCATCATCCATCCCAGCTGTTAACCCATTATATCCAACCGAAATAATTCTTTTTTCATCTGTTACAATACAAGCACCTACTGGTGTTTTAGGGTCTTTACTTCTGGTTGATGACCACATAGCTAGGCCCATAAAATATTCATCCCAAGAAGAATATATTTCTCGTTTTGTTGCCATAAAAAATCTCCCCTCTATATAAAAAAGGACGAACCCTTTTTTAAGTAGACCAAAATAATGCATTTTGTATACTAAAAAAAGAATCCGCCCCTATTTTTCAACTTGTCTTTCTAAAAAATCTACTTTTGGTTTATTTTCTTAAGCTCTTCATATCTTTTTATTTTTCCAGTTGTAGTTTTAATTATAGGCTCCTGAGTAATAATTAAATTACGTATTGCTTTGTATGCAGGCATTGTTTTATTTATCTCTTTTACTTTATTATTGATGATTTCATAAATATCATTTTCATCTTCTACATTATACATTTCTTTCATTATATCTTTATTATATACAACTTCTACACCAATTTTAATATCATTTTCATCAACAGCATCTTTATTTAAGAAAGAATATATCATAGATTCGTTAACACCTTCTATTTTGTTAACCAAACCTTCCATCTCCTCTGGGAAGATATTTTTACCATTTTTTAGTACAATAACGCTCTTCTTTCTTCCTTTAATAAATATATATCCGTTTTCATCCATTGTACATAAGTCACCTGTATGAAGCCATCCATCTTTTAAAGTCTCCTCTGTTGCCTCTTTATTACCATAATATTCAAGCATTACATTTGGACCTCTATATAAAAGCTCTCCTAAGCCTTCATCATCAGGATTATCAATCTTAGCTTCACCGTTGAATACGACTTTTCCAATACTTCCATATACATGCTTATCATCATCTTTATTAGCGTAAAAATTAGCACAAACAACAGGGCTTGCTTCTGTTAAACCATATCCTTGAATTAAATTGATTCCAAAATTTCTATATCCACGCTCTACATTTATATCTAAAGCAGCTGCACCACTTACAAAAAGTTTTACATGTCCGCCAAATATAGCATGAATATCCTTAAAAATTGCAGCTTTCTCAGCCATTGTATCATTCTTATGAGCTTCAACTAACTGCATTACAGCATCATATTTACCTGCTTTTTTAAGGTTACCTAATATACCTTTATACATCAATTCATATAGTGCTGGTACACATACCATGAAAGAAACCTGATAATCTCTCAAATCTTCTACGATATGACGCAAACCAGTGCAAAATGCGGTGCTTGCACCTAAATACATAGCAAGCATAAAACCAGCAGAGCATTCAAATACATGATGTACTGGCAATACAGAAAGAAATGTATCTGTATAATCCATATTGTAAACAATATTTTTCATAGCCATCAAGTTAGCACATATATTTTTTTGACTTAACGCAACCGCTTTAGATTGAGATGTTGTACCTGATGTAAACAACATTATTGTCATTTTTTCAGCATCAACTTTTGCATCAACAAAGCTTCTTACACCAATTCTTCTAAGCTCTTTTCCTTTTTCGATTAGCTCTTTAAATGAATAAACTCCATCTTCATGGTCCTCAGCATCAAAACATATTAGATGCTTTAATGCAACAGTTCCATCTTTTGCTAATTTTTTTAATATATTTTCATATGGTCTAGAATAGAAGATAGCTTCTACTTCAGATCTTCTAATTAAACTTTCAAGCTCATTTTCTGGAAGTGCTTTATCAAGAGGAACAACAATTCCAGTTCCTGCAACTACTGAAAAATATGCAACTTCCCATTCATATCTGTTTTCACTAATAACAGCAATTCTTTTATCTTTTAAATCTAGTAAAGACATCAATGATGTACCTAGGTTATCAACCATTTCCCTTACTTCTTTATGTAATATCGTTCTATATTCTCCTGGCACATCCGTTTTAAACTTATATGCAGGTTTATCTCCATATAATTCTCCAGTTTTCTTTAGTAAATCCTTGATATCTGTTACTTCTAAACTACTCATATAAAAATCTTCCTTTCTTCCTATCAGCTATAATTTAACTGAATATATGTACTATTTTATAGTGTATCCATCATCTTCTAAAACTTTTTTAAGCTCTTCTTTAACAGCATTTAAATCTTCTTCTGAATCAATTTTTTGCTGTTTTAAAAATGCCTCTCCATCCATTTCCATTATAAATTTATTTTTATCTGTACGAATTGATAAACTTCCAGCATCAGCAGAAGACTCATATAAGCTCTTCATAAGCCCTACATTATCTTCGTCTTTAAAAACAAAAGACATAATTATTTTTGATGCTTTTCCATCTTTGAATTCTACTTCAACATCTTCATCGTAGCTTCCTAATACTTCATCATTATCAACATGCTTTGTGGCATATATAGAATCTTTTTTATTATTACATCCTGTTAATGTAACAACCATTAAAGCTACAATACTAGCTAATATCAAACTTTTTAACACTTTTTTCATACGTAAAACCTCCTTAATTATTTCATGTGAATAATATCAATAATACTCGCGTTAGTCAAGGTTGAATTTTGGGGACGGACTCATTTTTTCCCATTTTTCAAGTGCTTCAAATTCTTCATAATGATTTTTAAAGAATTTCCCCTATTATATCAAAAAGAGCGCTCTTTTAACAGAGGGCTCTTTAATTTTATTTATATTTTTATTTGCAAATCTTATAAATTAATTCTTCATACTGCTTAACAAGCTTGCGGTAGCTATCAACAGATATATGTTCATTTACTTCATGCGCAGTCATAGGGCCAGTTCCTAGAATAATTCGTTTGCTACAATCTTTGACCAAACTAGCTTCAGTCATAAAATTTGCAGTCTTTATTTCATCATAAAAGTTAACATTATCAATAAATGGTTTTATACACTCAATCATACTAACGCTTGCTTTATAAATTTTTGCAAGCTGATCAACTTTCTTTTCAATTTTATCCATATGCTCTTTATTTATAACACGAAAATCTATTGAAACTTTACAACTTGCAGGCACAGAATTTTTTGCACTACCGCCATTAATTAAACCAACATTCATTGTTGTATATGGAATTAAATAGTGTTTTTCACTATCTGGCTTTATCTCACTATTATAAAAACCTTCTAGCTCATACAAAAACTTTACAGCATTCAAATTCGCGCTAATCCCTTTATCAGGATCGCTTGAATGAGCTTTTAAACCTTTAAATGTTATTTCATATTCCATCAAACCTTTACTTCCAACTAATGGCTCATTATTAGTAGGTTCACCAAAAATCATGACCTCTGGAAATTGATTATTATTATCAACAAGCTCATTGATTCCACCAAAACCAATTTCTTCATCATATGTAAAATACAATTTCATGCCGCCTTTAAGCTTTGAAAAGTCAATTTTAGCAACTGCATCTAGCATAGCAGCAATACCGCCTTTCATATCACAAGCTCCAAGCCCATATAGATAATTATCTTTTAAGGTTAAATTAAATGGAGTTTTAAATTCATCGATATATTCAACTGTATCTGTATGACCTAAAAATCCGATTTTAGGGTATTTGCCTATACTCATAACTAAATTATTTGTCTTACTTTCTGTTATAAATCCTTTAGGCTTTAAATAGCTTTCGATATAGTCCAAAATTTTTTTGTTTTCACAATCTTTAATTGTGTTACATCCTACTAAATTTTTTAAAACATGAAACTCCTCAATACTTACATTATTCATAATAATTCCTCCTTTTTTTCTTAAAAATTCTGAGAGCAAAAAAAGTGTACCTACGCAAAATAAGTGCACTTAAAAAAAGATGCACAAGTGATTTTTAATTTTTTAATCACTCATACATCTTCTACTTTTATTACTTTATACTGTGTATTATAATTACTCCTCGGCAAACAAGTATGGGTGACTAATTCTCCATACTTGACGTCTTAAATTCAATTGAACATTTTTCAATTTAATCATAATACATCTTCCTCTCAGAATTTTATTATTGATATTTTATTACAACAAAAAACTAATTGCAACACTAATTTAAAACTTTATACTTAAGTTGAACATAAGAATTTTTAAGAACAACACAATCTTCAAGCTGCAAGGCCTTTAGTTTCCCTAGCTCTTCAACTGTAGAAATAGCTTTTCCATCAATTAATGTTGACGTATCAGCCCCACCTACCAATAATGGTGCAATTACAATATTAACACGATCTATTAAACCAGATCTTAGAAATTCACAATTAAGTGTGCCACCTGTTTGTATTGTTATTTTATCCACATTGTACTTATCATATAAATCTTCCATAAGAGTCGTTAAATTAATTTCATCGTAATAAATAATAACCAAATTATCATACTTTTCCTTTAGATTAAAGGCAGGATGATCCTTATTATCTGTTACTAAAAACAGTTTATTAACCCACTTACATAAAAAACCAACACCATTTTCATTTAAATGAGGCTTCCTATCTATAATAATAAAACTGCAAATGGTTTTATTTGGCTCATCAGTTCTTTCATTAACACCAATTTTAGCCATAACCCTACCACTATTTAAAGAATATAAATCAGTTTCTTGCTCTAAATCATAATACTGCTTAAGTCCTTGCTTTACACCGTCGATTGTTTTCCAATCCCTATCAACATCTAAAGCATCGCTATTTCCACTATTAATCTTTCCATCTAAAGATTCAATCATAAATAATGTCGTCTCAGGTCTATTATACATACTCATCACTCCTAAAAAAAAATTATTTAATTGTTAAACCAACAGGACAATGGTCACTGCCCATTACTTCATCATAGATTCTTGTTTCTTCAACTTCACTTAGGAAATCTTTTGAAACTATAAAATAATCAAGTCTCCAACCAACATTCTTTGCTCTAGCATTACCCATATAGCTCCACCAAGTATATCTTTCATCATCTGGATGGAAATGTCTATATGTGTCAATAAAATCTGCGTTTAGAAGCTCCGTAAACTTAGCCCTTTCTTCATCAGTAAATCCGGCATTTCCTCTGTTGGATTTAGCATTCTTTATATCAATTTCCTCATGTGCAACATTAAAATCACCACAAACAACTACAGGCTTGGTTTCTTTCAATTTTTTAAGATATGCTCTGAAATCATCTTCCCATATCATTCTGTAGTCTAATCGAGATAAATCTCTCTTAACATTTGGAACATACAGATTTATTAAAAAGAATTTATCAAATTCCATTGTAATTACTCTACCCTCGTGGTCATGCTCCTCTATACCTAAACCATATGTCACTTTAATTGGCTTAACCTTTGAATATACGAGTGTTCCAGAATAACCTTTTTTCTCGGCAGGATATAAATACATTTCATATCCTTCTGGTCTATAATCAAATTGGTCTTCTGTAACCTTTGCCTCCTGCATACAAAAAACATCAGCATCTACTTCATTAAAGAAATCTTCAAAACCTTTCTTCAAACATGCTCTAAATCCTGCTACATTCCATGATATTAATTTCATACTACTTCCTCCTTAAATTTTAGGGACGGACATTATTTAAGTTCAAAACTTATACTTCCGCTTCCATTTTCTGAATAAACTGTTGCAATTGCACCATTTATTATTGTTAGGCATGGACCTTTGTGTGACACATCTGCATCATATATAATCGGAATATCTTTTTTGGCTATTACAGTATCTTTTAAAGCTGTTTCCATTGTATATCCAATATATGATTCCCTGTCGTTTCCATTTCTTCCAAAAATAACTGCCTTTGTATATTCAAAATATCCTAATTCATTGAATTTCCACATTGCTCTTATTACATCCTCAATGGATTTATCACAATTATCAAAATACCATATAATTCCGTCATCTTTATATTTATTTATAAAATCTTTTGTTCCATCGTATTTAGTTCCGCATAAATCAAGTGTTACGTCTAAATTTCCACCAATTATTCTTCCTGAAACTTCAATCTTTTCTCTATTAAGATTTTTCCATACAACCTTATCTGTAAAATTATATGGCTCAAGTCCAGTTATCTTTTCACCACGTTCATTCTCATACATATCATAATTGGTTTGCTTTATTATATTTCCTGTTATAATTTCTAAATTATCTGCTATATCTCTTGTGTAAGGCTCCGTCCCATAATCTCCAAAATTCAAACCATATATTGTTGCTATATCGTATTTTGTAGTTATAGGAAATAAAATTCCTTGTGGATCAGAAAATCCTTGTACCCACTTTGGATTCTTCACTAATTTTTCAAATTCTACATATGGTAAAATCTCTTCAAGAAATTCTCCGCCTGACGCGCACATTATATAATCAATCTCTGTACTTTCAAACATTTCATTTAGCTCTCTTGCTCTTGTTTTTTCGTCTGCGCTCCTACACATTATTGATTTAAAAATATTATCTGACCATTGAACTTTATAGCCCATTTCTTCTAATTTTCTTCTTGAATTTTTATGCTTAAAACAATGGAATTCGTCATACGCACCACTAGATGGCGCTGGAACGCCAATTGTGTCTCCCTTACTTAAAAACTTTGGATAAATCATATGTATTCTTCTCCTTTTTGAATTAATACTTCTATACAATTTGGATTCTATCATACTAAACTTAATATGAAAATAGTAAATTCAAAAAATCGAAGGTAATTAATTTACCTCCGATTTTATAATTCATATTAATTAAATTAAGCTCTTGGGTGAGTCTTTTTATATATGTTCTTAATTCCTTCATCTTGGAATTGCATATATACTTGTGTAGATGATATATCTGAGTGACCAAGCATTGTTTGGATTGCTTTTAGGTCCGCACCATTTTGTAATAAATGGGTTGCAAATGAATGTCTTAAAACTCCTGGTGTTATTTCTTTATCTATATGAGCTTGCTCTTTATAGAATTTAACTATTTTCCAGAAACCTTGTCTTGTTAATCTTTTTCCATTTATATTAACAAATAAAGACTCTGCATCATCGCTCTTAATCAAGTATGGTCTTGATTCTTCGATATAGTTCTTTAATGCTGCAACAGATAATTCTCCTAAAGGAATAGTTCTTTGCTTTGTACCTGTTCTACAAATTACATATCCTTCTTTAACATTAACATCTTTAATATTTAAAGAAATAATTTCTGTAACTCTCATACCTGTAGCATATGCAAATTCAAGCATTGCCTTATCTCTAATTCCTTTTAAATCTGTATCTACAGGTTGCTCTAGTAATAATTCAACTTCCTTTGTAGATAAAACGTTGGGAATTCTTTTTTCGATTTTTGGTGATTGAACATTCTCTGTTGGATCAGCAACTATATCTTTTGATCTAACTGAATATTGATAGAAAGATCTGATAGATGCTAAGTTTCTTGAAACAGTTGATGTTTTTTTACCATTTTCTTGTAGATACGCTAAGTATCCCTTTATAGTAGCTTCATCAGCTTTAGCATAATCTAAATTATTTTTATTTATATATTCTTCGAATTGATTTATATCCCTTTTATATGATTGTAATGTGTTTTCTGTTAATTTCTTGTCTTTTTGAAGAAATTCCAAAAAATTATTTATTTGTTTATCCATTTCATTTTCCCCCATTTAATTTTTGAATTTACATAAACTACATATGTTATATCAAATTAAAAACCAAAAGTAAATAGTTTTTATCTATTTTTTAAATAAATTTTATTATTATGTTGCTAAAGAAATATGATGTAAAAAAACACTCCAAAACTGAGGATATCATAAGACCTATCGTCGCAAACATTGAAAAGAAAGTGTGTCTACAAATCTCAGATTTTATATTGCTTTTGTCGTATTTCTTTATGACTGCTTTATACATTTTTACTGAACTAACAGCCAACGCTAATAAACACGGAACCTCTATGATATTTTTTATTAGCATAGTACTACTGCAAAATATCAAACCTGAAACATTTCCAAGTGTTGCCATCACGGCCGATATAGAATAACCTATACAGAATCCTTTATAACCAAGTACAAAGTACACAACTGGAATACCAATTATCGTTGATCCTGCAATCCAAATTATACATGCAATTTTTAAATTCGTAAAAATTGATTTAATGAGTACTGCTTTGCCATCTATTTCATATTCACCGCTTTTTATTGATTTTACAAACTCATTTATATAGCCTGTTATACTTACTCTATTTTCATTATTAGAAAAATTTATTATTATAATGCCGATTACTATCCCTATAAAAAATACTAAAGTTGCAATTATATATTCTTTGCAATTTTGATTTATATGATTTTCAATAATTGTAAAAAGCCTATTTTTCTTCTTATAAAGCTTTCTTTTGTTTTTCATTTTTCCTCCAAACAAAATTATTCATACATAATTTTTATTCAGAAGTTTATTTTAGTAGAACAAGCATGTTATATTATAACCATGTTTTTCGTGTAATCAGAATTTGCAATATTATCATTTTTGCAAGCAAGACTATAAATGTCAGTAGCAAAAATATCTATATCAAGCATTCTGTTGTATACCTTATTTGTATTGGCATCTTTAAATTTCTTTACTGATGTAATTACAGGTAACTTTGGATTAATCTTATTTATTCTTGATAGTAGCTCTTTTCCATGCTCATTAAACCCTAAGATTCTAACATATGGAATCGTCTTTTTTGCCATCTCAACATCCTTTTTGGTTATTCCAAGTAAAGAGCATATTAATATCCTTTGAATTCTAGATTGTGTATATCTCTTAGTCTTAACAGCATCAATCAAGTCTGATAAATTATTAGTAAAGTTTGCTGCATTCTTTATACTATTTTCCAACCCTTCACTAACATCTGGTAAATCAGCAATTTCTTCAACTGTCATTCTTCTTAAATTATAAATAATCTCTTTTTCATATGAATATATATCGACCACTGTATTACCGATTTCATCTTCACTTCTAAGTATCTCATATGAAGAAATTGGTACAACTTTTCTTATATCTCCGAATTGTTTATTCTTTATAAAGCCTCTAATTGCAGTTGCACTTGCAAATTCATCTACTATAGAATTATCATTATAATACACTTTTTCTCTCTTTACAGGTATAGGCTGTATCTTAGATTTTAACTTCTTTAGAGCCTTTAAATATTCCACTGCTAATATGTTATTTGGTCCATTAAGTATATTTTCGTATCTCTCATTATTATTAAAATATAGCATTAAAGCATTTTCTCTTGCTTTTGGAAATGACAAACCTTTGCTTAACTCTCTATTAAGCAATTCCTTGTATTGCTTTGGTTCGTCACATACAACTCCAGCAATGTTATTTAAAGCTGCATAATCATCAGTTTCTGTACCAAATGACACAGCATCAACTATATTTAAACTTTTTAATATTTTCATAGCTCCAGAAGAAAAGCCTTCCGCACTTGACACACTGTATATTGTAGGAAGTTCAATTACTAGATCTACACCATTTAGCAAAGCCATTTCAGCTTTTTTCCACTTATTTAATATTGAACTATTACCTCTTTGTACAAAGTTTCCGCTCATTACACATATTGCATATTGTGTACCTGATTTTTCTTTTGCTTTGCTCAAATGGTACATGTGACCATTATGAAAAGGATTATATTCTGCAACAATACCTAGCACTTTGTTTTCATCCATCTTGTAACCCCCTTCTCTGTCATAAAAATAACTACACGAATTTTCATTCGGTAGTATTTATATAAATGACGAACTTCTGTATTAAAAAGCATATACAATTTTTCTACAGATTACATAATATTTCATATATTTATATCAAACTTTATGTTACTTTGTCAAGAGTTATGTAAATTTTTATAGATTTTTCTCAGATTTTAAAAGTACATTTATTATGTTTATTTTTTGTTCTCCTCTGTATCCAATGGAAGTGACTTTTCATTAGCAAAAAAATCTCTTTTATTAAATCCAGCTGTTAAAAATCTAAAAAATGCCTTTCTATTTGTTAACCAATTGATTTTAGCATTATTTTTAGTGTTTTTAATTATATTATCAACTAAAAATTTTCCAACTGTTTCTGGTGTATCACCTAATATATTGTAAACCTTTTTAGTTTTTTCACTTAGATTTATATCATCATTAACAAGTGAATGTGTAGTAAAGTCTGTAATCATTATTCCAGGACTTAGTTTTCCAACTATAACACCTGTATTTCTTTGCTCAGCTTCTTGCGCTAAGCTCTCTGTAAAATATGTTACTGCTCTTTTACTTGTACCATATACATTTAAGCCTAACATATGCGCATCATTGCTACCATAACCTTCTACGTTATATATAGCACCTTCATGATTTTTGGACATTTCTTCCATTGCTACTTTACATCCATATATAGTTCCTTTTAAATCTACATCAATAATTGTATTTATTTCATTCTCATCTAGTTCCCAAATGGCTTTTTGAGGTTGATTCACACCTGCATTATTAATCCATATATCAACTTTCTCAAATTTTTGAGTAGCGTATTCCATTAAAGTTTTTTGATCTGAATATTTAGAAACATCACAAACGTGATAATCTACCATTCCTTCTGAACTTTCCTTGCTTAGCTCCTCTTTTGCTTTTATAAGATTTTCTTCTTTCAAATCACTTATTACAACATTAAAATTGTAAACTCTGAAAAATTTGGCCATATTAAACCCTAATCCTCTGGCACTCCCCGTTATAACTACCGTTTTCATTTGTTACCCTCCTTTTCATTTTCAAATTACTGTTGCAATATATTCATTTACATTATATAATTTTAATAATTTGAAAAACATGAGTTTCTTACGGTATCTATGATATCATAAAAAAGCTCTTATAGTAAAGGAATGATTTTTAATTATGGATGAAGTAACAATTTATACTGACGGAGCATGTTCTGGAAATCCTGGTCCAGGTGGCTGGGGAGCTGTTTTAATTTATAAAAATATAAAAAAAGAAATATCAGGTGGTTCAAAAGAAACCACAAATAATATAATGGAAATAACTGCAGTTCTAAAAGCATTAAAGCTCTTAAAACATCCATGTAAAGTAAATGTATATAGTGATAGCGCATATGTTGTAAATTGCTTTAATCAAGGTTGGATTTATAATTGGATGAAAAAAGGTTGGAAAACCGCAGGAAATGAACCAGTTAAAAATAAAGAGCTATGGGTTGAATTATATAATTTGATACAGATTCACGATGTTACATTCAATAAAGTAAAAGGTCATAGCGATAATGAATTAAACAATAGATGTGATGAATTAGCAAGAAATGCTATACCACAATAAATCAAGCGGGTCCCGTATTTGCACGGTTCCCGCTTGATTGTTTGTCGGACTTTTATTTGTTGGCTTTAATCGGCTTTAATCTTCGTCCTCCAATTCCCATGGAGAGAAGAATTCAACCAATTTGTATGCCAAACTGTGCCTTCTTTTCGGCATGTTTTCTTCATAGTACTCCTCTTGCTCTGTTTGCTCAGATGAATCTTCTGTATTACTACCCTCACCTTTTGGTTCCTGATTAGCAATATTACTAGATTCATCTTTGCCTGATGCACCAGCGGCTTCATCCATTTTCTTAAAGAGCTCTTCAACTATTCTTATGTTCTCTTCACAACTATGAATATACGAAAAGCTCATTCCATGTGGTGAATCCTTTGGAACATCGTAGTCTGGTAAAGTGTACTCGCCCTTGACAAACTTAAGCAGACCTTCTGCACTGTCAAGACCTTGAATCAGAATTCGAGCTTCATCTTCATTTACACCATTTTCCAGCACATTCCGACATCTTTGAGCAATTTGCTCATAGTATACCCCAACACTCATATTTTCCATAAAATTACCTCCCATCGAAAATATTTGGATATACTTTTTTCAACAGACCGCCATAAGCGTGTCTGCTTACATTTTATAACTTTTTATGTAAATTGTCAATATTACTTAACTCTCCGCATAGTGTTTACCCATTATTATATATTTTGTACCACTAGCGAAACCATATATGCTACGTATCCTATCAAGTATATACTTCCATTTATCCTTGTCATCTCATCTTTCTTTCCAATAAACGGAAATAATCCTAAGAATAATGTTGCAATCATTAGAATAATAACATCTTTATTATAGTTTATAGAATAGCTTATTGGAGTTATAATAGCTGAAACACCAATTATTAGTAAAATATTAAATATACATGATCCAATAATATTTCCTATCGCTAGGTCTATTTCACCTTTTTTTGTTGCAACCATCGAAGTTACAAGTTCTGGTAAACTTGTTGCTATAGCAATAATCGTAACACTTATAAGCTTTTCACTCATTCCAATTCTTCTTGCAATTTCCACACAACTATTTACAACAAAATCGCCACCAAATTTTAAGAAAGCAATTCCAAGAGCAATAAAAATAATTGACTTTATAACATATCTAGGTGAATTCATTTCTATATTCGTTATAACAAGTTCCTTGCTAATACCATCAAAATCTTCACCTTTTTTTGCCATTATAATGTTATATATTATAAAAGCTACGCAAAGTACCACTAGAACAATACCCTCAGCTCTATCAATAGTTCCAGTTTGACCTGTAATCTTATTATTTGCCATTATAAATAATAGTATTGTAATCAAGAGCGCAAATGGGCTTTCAAAAAATTTAGTTTCTTTTTTAAATTTTAAATTTTTTATTATTGCGCATAAACCTAGTATCAACAGCAAATTTGCTAAATTACTTCCTATAACATTACCAATTGACATATCAGAATGACCTTCAACTGCAGAAGTTAAACTTACCATTAATTCTGGCATCGATGTCCCTACTGAAACAATTGTTAACCCTATAACAAGTTCAGGTATATGAAATTTTTTGGCTATATTACTTCCACCATCTACCAAAAAGTCAGCACCTTTTACTAGTAGTACAAATCCTACAAGCATTAAAAATATTTGTAATATCATTTTATTCTCCTTTATCTAAAACTTTTTATGTAATCAAAAAAGTCAAGAAATACGGACTGAAGTTATAAAATACTAAAATCAGTCCGCTAATTCTTATGACTCTCCCATCTTACTTTCTCTCATTTATTATTCCATTTTTTTAATAATCTATTACCTTCTTGCTCTATTTTTTACATCTAACGAGTCTAAAGTGTCCAATGCTTTTCCAGTCCCAAGAGCTACACAAGACACTGCATCTTGAGCAATCATTACATTAATTCCTGTTTTTTCTTGTAAAAGCTTGTCCAATCCATCAACTAAACATCCTCCACCTGTCATATAAATGCCTTTATCACTTATATCAGCAGCAAGTTCAGGAGGTGTTTTTTCTAATACAGAATGCACAGCATCTACTATCATCAAAGCAGGTTCAATCATAGCCTCTAGCATTTCGCTTGAATATACTGTTACAGTTTTTGGTAATCCATCTATCAAATCTCTTCCACGAATTTCCATCTCTGTATCTTGCATCTTTGGATATACGCATCCTATATTTATCTTTAAGTCCTCTGCAGTTCTTTCACCAATCATTATATTATGTTTCTTTTTAATGTATTTTACAATATATTCATCAAACTTGTCTCCAGCAATTTTAAGTGATGTACTTACAACAGATCCACCAAGTGAAATAACAGCAATATCTGTTGTTCCTCCTCCAATATCAACAACCATATTACCGCATGGTTTAGCTATATCTATTCCTGCACCAATTGCCGCAGCTATTGGCTCTTCTATTAAATATACTTTTCTAGCTCCTGCTTGCGTAGCAGCATCTATAACAGCTTTCTTTTCAACTTCAGTAACCTGAGATGGTATACAAATCATTATTCTTGGAGCAAAAAGAAATCTTCCACATACTCGATTTATGAAGTACTTTAACATTTTTTCTGTTACAGTATAGTTAGATATAACACCTTCCCTTAATGGTCTTGTCGCAACTATATTTCCAGGTGTTCTTCCAAGCATTCTTCTTGCTTCTCTTCCAACTGCCAATACTTCATTTGTATTGCTATCAACAGCAACAACTGATGGCTCTCTTAGAACTATACCTTTTCCTTTAACATATGCAATTACCGTTGCAGTTCCCAAATCTATACCTATATCTTGACCCCAATTGAACATTCTCATCTTTCCTTTCAGGTTTTATATTACACTTATATTGCATTTTTGTTACGATTATATTACATATTAATTAAAATAGCAATATATTTTACAATTAATTTTATTCCATCAAAAGATTCTTATATTTACAAAAAAAAACGCATAAATGCGTTTTTTTATTTAAACTTTGGACTTATAGAATCTACAAATTTGTCTACATTTTCATCTGTTTTTAGTCGTGGTAATAATGATTTGTCCTTGCTTGCATCTTCTGCTTCTTTTTCTTCTTGAGTCATAAAATAAACTTTAAAATGCTTAACATTGTCGCAAGAAAAACTAACTCTAAAATTTTTAAGATCTCCTGGATTCATTTCATCAATCTTCACATATTCTTCGCCAAGATTTACATCATTTCCAGAGAATAGCTCTACTTTCATATACTTATTAGATATTTTTTCTTCTGTTTTATTTAAGATATTTCCTTCAATATAACCATTGTCTTTTGAAGACTTCGCCGATAAAATAGTTACTGTAAACTTATCTTCTTTAATTTCATATGATTCTATTTTATGATAGGATGTTTTTATATATGCTGACATTAAAAGGAAGCTTATTACAAAAAATCCTAGAAATATCAATAGATATTTAATGAAAGTTTTCATTCTATCCATATTTATTCTCCTCTTATTTTATAATTTTCTAAATACTCCAGATACTACACCTAATATTTTGCAATCATTTACTATTATAGGATCCATAGTGCTATTTTCAGGTTGTAATCTTACATAATCTTTTTCTTTATAGAATGTTTTAACTGTTGCTTCATCTTCAATTAGCGCAACAACAATTTGACCATTTCTTGCAGTATTTTGTTTTCTTACAAGTATGTAGTCTCCGTCAAGAATTCCCGCTTCTATCATACTTTCGCCACTTACTGTTAGCATAAAACTTTCAGCATTACCAACAAATGAAAGTGGTATTGGGAATGTATCAGTTATATTTTCCACTGCTAAAATTGGAGCACCTGCAGTTATCTTTCCAACTACCGGAACATCAACCATTTCTTTATCTGTATAGAAATTTTTAGACTCTTCTACATTTGATGTTTTGTCTTCATTTTTATTTCCTTTAACAAGTTTTAGAGCTCTACCTTTTTGGTTCTCTTTTTTGATGTATCCTTTTTCCTCCAACTTTGTTAAATATCCGTGTACGGTAGCTGTTGAGCTTAATCCAACAGACTTACCAATCTCTCTAACAGATGGTGGATACCCATTTGCTTTAATTTGTTTTTCTATAAAACTTAAAATATCTTTCTCTCTTTTTCCTAATTCTAAACTTTTCTTTCTTGGCATAAAATCACCCCTCAAAATTAATTAAGAAGATAATAACACATATATTACCAAAAGTCAAACAAAAGTTTTGTTTTTGTGTGAATTATTTTTTGCTAATCATACCATTCAAGTTCGTAACCGCAAATGTTTACAGTATCACCGTCTTTTACGCCTTCTTTTTTAAGTTTTTCATTTACTCCTAAGCTATCTAAACATTTCTGGAAATAATACATTGATTCATTATCATCAAGATTTACTCTTCTCATTATTTTATCAACAGCAGGTCCATCCACATATATAATTCCATCTTTTCTAGTAACTACGAAGCCTTCTTTTTCTTCCTCTAATGTATATACTTTCTTTTCATCTACCTCAAATAAATCTTCTTTTGGAAGTACTTTCAATACTTCTGTTACTCTCTTCAATAGCTCCGACAATCCCTGACCTGTTATAGCTGATATTTTGTAAATCTCCATATTGTGCTCTTTAGCTAATTTTTCTAGTTCAGAGTATAAGCTCTCATCTTGCATTGCATCAATTTTGTTTGCAACAATTATTTGCTTTCTTTTACTTAATTTTTCACTATAATTCTTAAGCTCATCATTTATTATTTTAAAATCTTCAACTGGATTTCTTCCTTCGCTGCCTGAAACATCAATAACATGAAGCAATAATCTTGTTCTTTCTATATGTCTTAAAAACTGAAGTCCTAAACCTGTTCCATTACTTGCTCCTTCAATAATACCTGGGATATCAGCTATTACAAAGCTATCGCCATATTCACTTTTAACCACTCCTAAATTTGGCTCTAAAGTTGTAAAGTGGTAATCTGCAATCTTTGGCGTTGCAGAAGTTGTTCTAGATAAGAATGTTGACTTTCCAACGTTTGGGAAACCAATTAAACCAACATCAGCAAGCAATTTAAGCTCTAGTATTACCTCTTTTTCCATACCTTTTTCTCCATCTTGAGAAAAATGTGGTGCTTGTCTTGTAGAAGTTGCAAAATGGCAATTTCCTTTTCCACCTCTTCCACCAGGCAATATAAGTTCAACTTGACCTTTTTCAGATAAATCAGCTATCACTTTTCCTGTTTCGGCATCTTTAATAATAGTACCCTGAGGTACTTTAACATATAAGTCTTCTCCACTTTTTCCGTATCTTCTGGCACCTTCACCATTTTTACCATTTTCAGCTTTGAATTTCTTTTTAAATCTAAAATCAACTAGTGTATTTGAGTCTGGATCTACTATAAAGTAGATGCTTCCACCTCTTCCACCATCTCCACCATCAGGGCCTCCTGCGGCTACATATTTCTCTCTTCTGAAAGAAACAGCACCATTTCCACCATCGCCTGATTTTATAATTATTTTTGCGTAATCTGTAAACATTTTACCTCCTACTTTCTGAAAGAACGGCTCCGTATGACAATCTTGAATGAAATGCCTAACTAGAGCCGTCTTTTTACTCCTCAAAGTAATCTAACATCATTGCTTTTCTTACTTTTTTCATAACTTCTTTTGCTGTTTTCTGCGCCTTCTTTGTACCTTCTATTAGTATTTTATCAACTATCTCTGGATGAGCTTCATAATAAGCCCTTCTTTCTTTTATTGGAGCCAATGTTGAACAAATACTATTTGTTAATTCTTTTTTACATGCTACACATCCTCTTAAACCTTCTCGACATTCAGAAAATACAACTGATGTATCTTCTGGATTTGTAAATAGTTTATGATAATATGCAACCATACATATATCTGGATTTCCCTTATCATCTTTTTTTATTCTTCCTGGATCTGTTACAGCTCCTTGTACCTTCTTAGCAATTACTTCATCCGAATCAGAAAGATATATAGCATTTCCAAGGGATTTTCCCATTTTTTCGTTTCCATCTAATCCTTTTATTCTTTTACCTTCAGATAATAATATCTCTGGTTCCTTTAAAACGTCGCCATAAATAGAATTAAATTTTCTAACAATTTCTCTACATTGCTCTATCAAAGGCTCTTGATCTTCACCAGCAGGAACAACCTCTCCAGCTAATGCAGTTATATCTGCCGCCTGGCTTACTGGATATCCTAAAAATCCATATGTAACACTTTCACCAAAAATATCTCTTTTTTGAGCTATTTCTGTTTTTACCGTAGGATTTCTTTGCAATCTTGCAATTGTAACTAAGTTTGAATAATATACTGTAAGCTCAGCTACTTCAGGAATCATAGATTGTACATATATCGTTGTCTTTTCAGGGTCTATCCCACATGCCAAATAATCCATAGCAAGCTCTCTAATGTTTTTTCTTACTTTTTCAGGATTATTAAAATTATCAGTTAAAGCCTGCACATCCGCTATCAAAACATATGTATCATAATCTCCAGTATTTTGTAGTTCAACTCTTTTCTTTAATGAACCAAAATAATGTCCTATATGTAATTTACCAGTTGGTCTATCTCCAGTAACAATTCTTTTTTTATTTTCCATATTTAATTTCTCCCTCTTTAGTCTAAATTAGTATCTATTATACTTTAATTTACGCATATTTTCAAGTATTTTTTGCTCTACTACGTATTAGCTCAAAATTTCTAAAAAAATCTTGT
The DNA here is from genome assembly GCA_017515985.1 of Clostridia bacterium. Taxonomy (GTDB): domain Bacteria; phylum Bacillota; class Clostridia; order TANB77; family CAG-508; genus CAG-492. The sequence continues at coordinate 30,489 of JAFWDV010000010.1, read as the reverse complement.
CACTTTTTGTTGCTTGTGCTAGAATATTATTGGAATTAATTTTCTAAATAAATTCGAAGGAGGTTTTGTTATGGATACAAAAACTACTAGTTGGGTTGCATACCTTACTTGGATTGGATTTATTGTTGCAATGTGTACAGGAGATAAAGAAGGAGCAAAATTCCATTTAAATCAAGCTTTAGTTATTCACATTTTCAATACTGGAATTGCCTTAGTATTTAACGTAGCTTTAGGTTTTGTCCTTCCATTTATGGGAATAATTGGATGGTTAGCTAATTTATTTATTCTTGTATGCTGGATTTTAGGTTTAATAGCAGCAATTAACCAAGAAGAAAAAGAAGTTCCTTTAATAGGCGAAATTAAAATTCTAAAATAATAATTAACAAAAAATACAAAAAATGCGCGGATTTTAAAATTTGCGTATTTTTTTGCTCTATGCTTTAATAAAACATTTTATCAATTGCATATATTCATGAAACCTGCAAATACTATAATCATATAAAACTAAAAATTTTAGGAGGTTTATATTCTATGGATTTTTTTCAAACTATAGATTGGATGCAAATTGTAAGATGTTTTGTAGTTGGTGGCCTTATTTGTATATTAGGACAAATATTAATTGATAAAACTAAGCTAACTCCAGCAAGAATCCTAGTAACTTTCGTCACAACTGGAGTAATTTTAGGCGCCCTTGGAATTTATAAATATGTTATTGATTTTGCTGGTTGTGGAGCTACTGTTCCTTTATTTGGATTTGGAGCAAACCTTGCAAAAGGAACTATTGAAGCAGTACAATCTGATGGATTACTTGGTGCATTTATAGGTGGTATAAAGGCTTCTGCTGGAGGAATTGCTGCTGCAGTATTCTTTGGATATCTTGCATCCCTTGTTGCTAAACCAAAAATAAAAAAGCAATAAACTCGCTCTGGGAAATTCCCAGGAGAATATTGCTTTTTTTGTTATATATCATAAAAATATGTAGCTTCCAAATCTGCTTCGTGCATTAGTAATGCAAATGGATATTTTTTGTATGCAGCTCCAATTGTATTATAAAGTTCTTTTGGCTCTGTATAACCCATATGCCAACGTATAGCATATTTTTCTTCAGGAGTTAGTTTTATATACTCCGTAATCATCATTACAGATTTTTCGCCATGCCCATATGGAATTTGGTCATCAACAGTATAATAAGGAACCTTTTCCCATTCACCAAGCGCATTCTTAGCATTTCTATAGTCCACTTTATAAAAATTAACCTTACAAATATCATGTAATAAAGGAACTAATATTAAAGAATCATCATTTACCTTTAAATCAATAATATTATGCTCTACTTTATATTTTAATATTTCATAAACCTTCATGCTGTGCTCTAACAAGCCACCTTCATGTGATCCATGGAATTTTGTACTTGCTGGTGCTGTATAAAAATCTGTTTTTTCTTCTATAAATTTTATAAGATCCTCAATACCTTCTCTTTTTGTACTTCTCAATAGATTAATAAATTCTTCTTTCATTTTATCCTCCTTTTGTTCCTATATGGCAACTTACATTCTATCTGGAATTAATATTGCCAAAACATCAAGCAATAATTTATTTACTTCGTACACTAATTTTGTTAAGAATAACCATGATTGTTTCTTACTTTCGTTATCTTCAGTTAAAATTCTATTTTCAGCATAAAATTTATTAAATAAACTATCTATTTCATAAATGTATTCTGTAACATCACTTAATGTTTTATTTCTGTATGCTTTATCAATTCTTATTGGCATTTCAAGTACTTTGGTTATTATATCTTTTTCGGTTTGTGAATAAATATCATTTAATTTATATTCGTTATCACCAGCTTTAGATAATAATGACTTCATACGAACTGCCGAATAAAGAATATATGGACCTGTTTTTCCTTCTAAGCTACAGAATTTTGTTAAATCAAAGATGTAATCTTTCTCAACATTTGGCAATAAATCAGCATATTTTAGTGCTGCAACAGCTACCTTATCTGATACATCTTTTTGCTCTTTTTCATCCATATTTTCATTGTCTTTTACGTATTTTGAAGTTTCTTCCTTAATTTCTCCTATAAGAGAATCAAGCTTCATAACTCCACCATCCCTGGTTTTAAAAGGTTTTCCATCTTTACCATTCATTGTACCTACACCAACAAAAGTGAATTTGACATCTTTGCTAACTAAATTCGACTTATACGCTGTTCTAAAAACTTGTTCAAAATACATTCCTTGCCTATTGTCAACAACATATATTAACTCGTCTGGATTAAATCTTTTCATTCTTGAAAGAATAGTAGCAAGCTCTCTTGTAGCATAAAGCGTTGTTCCATCTGTTTTAATTACAACAAGAGGTGGAATTTCAGCTTTATCTGACTCATCTGCCACATCACAAACTAACGCACCTTGGCTTTCCACTAGGCAACCATTGTCTTTTAGAACTTGAAGCATTTCATCTATGTATGGATAACTATCTGTTTCACCTTCCCATAAATCAAATTCTGCATTTAATCCATTATATGTTTCCTTAATGTTTTCTATAGAGATTTTACGTATAATATCCCAAAGCTTTGTATATCCTTTTCTACCATTATCAAGCTCCGCAGTGATTTTACGTACTTCTTCCATTATATTTTCGTCTTCTTTTGCTCTAGTACTTGCAAGAGGATAAATACGCTCTAAATCAGCATTTGTAATTCCAATTTCTGTTGGATATTCACCATCGTAATTTTCATCAAAGAAAACCCAGTCTGGATGCTCTTCGCGAAGTTGAAATATAACCATACCCGACTGTCTTCCAATATCACCTAAGTGAACATCAGACATTACTTCGTTGCCAACTAACTTAGTTAATCTCTTAAGAGCTTCACCGATATTCGCAGTTCTTAGATGACCAACATGAAGGGCCTTTGCAACATTAGCTCCACCATAGTCAAAGAAAACCTTCTTACTTGGGTATTTCTTAACGTTTTGAGACATATCTTTTATTATCTCTGATAAATATTCCTTTAGACAAGCCGCGTTAAACGAAATATTTATAAAACCTGGACCAGCAATATTGATGTTTTCAAATACATCATACTCATTAAGACCATTAGCTATTTGCTCCGCAATAGCTCTAGGATTCATCCCTCTTTTTTTGGCAATGGCCATTGCGCCATTGTATTGAAACTGACCAAGCTCTGGCTTGCTTGAAACACTAAGTACAATAGCTTCTTCATCGAAATTATTTTTTTCAATCACTTCTTTTAAAATCTGCTCTGTTTTTGAAATAAGATCCATATAAAATTCCCCCTTTTTTGAAATCAAAAAACGCACCACTAGATTGCTCTAGAGGTGCGATATTCACATGGTACCACTCTAATTGATTAGCTTTAAGCTAATCCACTCGAAATCTGTAACGTAGATATACGGATTGTAATACTCTTATGCATTTCCTACAATCTCTCATAAGCTCTAATATTTACAAAATTACTGTTAGACTTTCACCAATCTTCTAACTCGCTTTTGCAATTTATACTGCAAATACTTTCTTAATCAACAATTTAAATATTGTGACTATTATATTCTAAATCAATGCATTTGTCAATACACGACATTTTATCATTTCTGAACTACAATTCTGGACCATCATTTTGTCTTATATGATTTTCACTTAATCTTTCATCAATATTTCCTTTTTGAGCTTGCGGTGTCAGATCTGAAGGTCCAATTTGCAAGGATTTAAGATACTCTTCCCTTTTTGCATCATTCGTAGGGGATGTTTTTCCTTCTGGCAACATCTTAGTATCATTCTTTTTAAACAGTTTCTTTACCTTCTCAGCTAGCCTTTTGAAAAAGTTTGTTTTTTCAGTTTTAGGCGAATTTTGTTGTTTTTCAACTTCTTCTTCCGATTTTAGTCTATCATTTTCAAATTGATTGTACATAGTTTGAATTCTTTCTATATTACCTTTTAGGTCTTCTCTTCCAAACAAACTTTTATCGTTGGTTAGTATATTATTTAGAATCTGTTTTATATCACAATCAGTCTTATCTAATTGCTCTATAAAATTATCGTCTATTTCTTCCGGCCTTACTTCCTTTAATAATTTAGTTACAGCTTGAGTTTTCACTCCATCAATATATTTATTTTTTGTATATCTTATATTTCTCAAAATCGTGTATTTTGGGTCTGTATTTTCCTCAAAAGCTTTTATTCCTTCTTCAGTATATCTTTTCTGCTCTGCAGATTTCATTTCTTTATAATTTTTAATTATTTCATCCACTTGTTCATAGTCAAAACCATATTCATCAGCAAACACTTTTGCACCATATGCACTTGAATCATATTTGAACACTTCTTGAGCGTCTTGTCCAATCTTTTCATATATTTCATTTAATCTTCCGTTAACGTCCATAGTTCCTCCCATCGCTTTAATTGAATTTTTCTATATCTAAAAATTTTAAAATTTATTTTTTCTATATTTTATACCGCGTATAATACAGATTGCTCCAGCAATTGCTATAATTGCAATTGGGAAATATGCTCCTGTATCTGGAATATTTGTTTTTGCTTGTGAGTCATCACTTTTTGTTTCAACATTATTATCTTGCCCTTGACCATCTGAACTTTCTTTTTTATTACCATTATCTTGATTCTCTGATGTTGAGCCACCTTTATCATCACTTGGTTCAGATATAGTTACATCTATTGTTTTGTTTGCAATGTTATATAATTTATCTTTAACATAAATTGTGTATGTTCCGCTCTTTGTTACTTCGAATTTATTGCTTGATTGCCAATTTTCTCCATCTAAAGAATATGCTTTTGATGACAAACCTGCCCCACCTTCGTTATCTGTTGCTTCTACGGTTATAGAATTTCCATCTTGAGTTAAATTAACTGTAGGTGCTGTATCATCAACAACATATGGAATGTTATTTTCTTCAGCGTATTGTTTAGCTGAACTATCTGATTTGCAATAAATTTTAAGATTTTCATTTGAATTAGAGCCATTGTCCAATAAAAAAGCAAATGGTTGCATTGAGGTAACTGAATTAGGTATAGTTATCTTCGAAATATTTTCGCACCATATAAATGCACCATTACCAATCGATGTCACACTATTTGGAATTTCAACGTCAGTTAATCCTTCGCATCCTGCAAACGCATATGCTTCCACATTTGTAACGATGTCTGGTATCTGGTAGCTACCACTTTTTCCTGCAGGACAACAAATTAATATATTTTTGTCCTTACTAAATAAAACACCATTTTCACTGCTGTATTCAGAATTGCTCTCATCAACTTCTATGTTATTTAATCCCATACAATATAAAAAAGCTACTTCTCCAATAGAATTCACACTACCAGGTATTTCTATTTTTTTTAGACTTTTACATCTTTCAAATGCACTTTCTCCAATAGATACAACACTATTAGGTATTTCTACATCTTCTATCGTATCTGTACATATTCTTTCTGAAAAGACGTGACCTAAAAATGCACAATAACCTATCGACGTTATCCCCTCATTAATTACAACATGTTTTATTTCAAATTCACTCAAAATATCTTTGTAACTAGACGTTATTTCTCCACTTCCAGAAAATGTAAGCGTTTGCGTTTCCGTATTAAAGCTCCAACTTACATCTCCATCGCTTCCTGTTATAGTTTCAGCTTTCACACAATTAATAAACACACTAAATTGTGCTACAATCATTGCCAATATAATTGCAATCGTCACAATAATCTTTTTTCTCATCTGTATTCTCTCCTTCATCATTGGTTTTATTTGGTTATCCGTCCATATCTCAACTTTTCTGCTTTATATCTAACAAAATTATAACATTAATATTTTATATTTCAACAATAATCAACAAATTGTTTTTAAAACGTTATTTAATGTAGAAATTTTAGCACTTTTGTGCTATATTTCGATGGTTTGACCCCAACTGAATAAAACCTCGTTTTCATTTAATATTTTCTATATTTTGTTATTCTTATATTTTCTGTAACGTATAAAGCTAATTGCTCCAGCAATTGCAATTATCGCAATTGGGAAATATGCTCCTGTATCTGGGATTTTTGTTTTTGCCTGTGAGTCATCACTTTTTGTTTCAACATTATTTTCTTGCCCTTGACCATCTGAACTTTCTTTTTTATTACCATTATCTTGATTCTCTGGTGTTGAGCCACCTTTATCATCACTTGGTTCAGATATAGTTACATCTATTGTTTTGTTTGTAATGTTGTATAATCTATCTTTAACGTACACTGTGTATGTCCCGCTCTTTGTAACTTCAAATTTATTGCTTGATTGCCAATTTTCTCCATCTAATGAATATGCTTTTGATGATAAACCTGCTCCACCTTCGTTATCTGTTGCTTCTACGGTTATAGAATTTCCATCTTGAGTTAAATTAACCATAGGTGCTGTATCATCAACAACATATGGAATGTTATTCTCTTCTGCATATTGTTTTACTGCACTATCTGATTTGCAATAAATTTTGAAATTTTCATTTTGATAATAACCACCTACAAAAGAACATGTTTGCATTGAGGTAACAGATTTCGGTATGGCAATACTTGAAATATTTGAACACCACTCAAAAGCTACATCACCTATTGATGTTACACTATCTGGAACTTCCACATCTGTTAATCCTTCACACCCCGCAAATGCACAATCTTCTATTGATGTAACACCATTTGGTATCTGGTAACTACCAATTTTTCCTGTCGGATAACAAATTAATATACTTTTATCTTTATTAAATAAAACCCCATTTACGCTGCAATATTTAGAATTATTCTCATCTACATCTATATTGGTTAATCCTGAACAATATATAAAAGCATGTTTTCCAATAGAATCCACTCTGCTAGGTATTTCTATTTTTTTTAGACTTTTACATCTTTCAAATGCGCTTTCTCCAATAGATACAACGCTATTAGGTATTTTTACATCTTCTATCGTATCTGTACAAGTTCTGTCCGAAAAGATACTAACTAAAAATGCATAATCTCCAATTGAAGTTATCCCCTCATTAATTAAAACATGCTTTATCTCAAATTCTTTCAATTGATTTTTATAACTATACGTTATTTCTCCACTTCCTGAAAAAGTAAGTGTTTGCGTTTCCGTATCAAAGCTCCAACTTACATCTCCATCGCTTCCTGTTATAGTTTCAGCTTTAGCACAATTAATAAACACACTAAACTGAGCCATCATCATAGCCACTATAATTGCAATCGTCATAATAATCTTTTTTCTCATCTGTAATTCCTCCATATTCATTTGTTTTATGGTGTTAAGCATCTATAGCTCTACCGCCCAACTATCTTACCTAATATGATTATAACATTAATAAATTATATTTCAACAATAATCAACAAATTATTTTTGGGGCGGGGTGGAATTTATGGACGGACTCATTTTTCAGTAGACAATAATCACATTTGGCAAATTTTGTAAACCTAAAAATGAGTCCGTCCCTTTTTTCCTCCGTCTCAAAATTTAAGCCCCCCTTTAGCAGGGAGGCTCTTCGCGAGTGTTACCGTTAGAATCCCGGTTAACACCAAATAAAATTAACGAACTGTTTACTCATAGAAATAGGTATCTACGCCATACGACCAAGCCTTTACGATGGTATACATATCCGAACTAATAAGAGTCGCATTTTCCTGTTTACACAGTTCAATGAGCTCCATTTCATACTCAGACTTTGCATCGTAGCTTTTTTCCATCTTGTACGGTAAGTAGAACATAGTTGTGTCGGTTGCAATGTCAAGCTGAAGATCTGTTACAGGAACAGAGTATTCAAGCTCAAACTTGCGTCTGTTAAGCTTCTTTGCAAACTCATTTGTAATGATAACATTACTAAAGTGTGCATGCAAATACTGAAGCAAATCAGACTCCTTCGTTCCGACGTCAATCACACAGGTCTTTCCTTTAATGATACCAGGAATAATAGCCTTGGGCTTGTTAGTCCTATAGTATCTGCAAGGACAACCTATCGTCCAGGCATAGACCTTTGCACCACTATCAGCAGTCACAAACGTGAGTTTCATCGCACTTGCTGTGTCAATCAAATCTACGTCGTGATCACCTTTACGGACAAAATCGTGGTCCATAACAGGCACATAGAAATACCCATTGCGAACACATTTTGCAATGTCATGGAAAACTTTAATGGAACATTCTCTCTTGGTTTCATTCAAATGCTTCTTCAGTTCAAAGAGAACGATGTCCGAAACCCAAGCCTTGACAAATCTGCTCTTAATCATGTACAGCAAGCTCGGATTCATCAAAATGTTTGTATCCACTAAAATCTCTGACTGGTGGATTGCAGAAGAAATATCGGAAAACCACTCATATATCCCATCTCTGAGTCTATACGAATTAAGATTTTCGATTTTATCTTCGGAAAGGACCTTCTTTTCAGGTTTTGGCGTGCTATCTGGCATCTCAACCCTTTCAGGTTCAGGTGTATCCTGATAAGCTTCGTCAACCTGATCTTTAGCAACCTCTTCCTCAGCTGCAACCTCAGAAACAACCTGTTCTTCTTCAATAATACGCTCTTCTACGTATGTTTCAGATTTAGTTGCTTCAGGCTCTTCTAGAGTTGCCTTAATTTCTGCTGTTTCAGGCTCCTCTTGAGTTGCCTTTGTTTCTGTTTCTACAGGGTCTTCTTTGTCAACCAATTCTTCGACTGTTTCAGGATTTTCCTGTACCGTCTCAGTCTCGGCTACTTCCTGCTCTTCCTGAATCATATCAGGTTCGATTAATTCAGGGGCTGCAGATTCGTCCGAATCCGCCTTGAACATAGGATTATTCCCCTTGTCTCTGATTTTTCTGTGCAACGTAAAATGTACAGATGCTTTCTTTCTAAGAGACTTTTTGTTCAAGTACTTTTCCTTGATTTCTTTTTCTTCCATGTCGAGAAGCGTCGCAAGCTCTTGGATAGAAACTACATACGTGTTTGCAATAAGCCACATTACGTAGTCCCGCTGACGAGATTCCTTCATGCTTGAAAAGTTCTTTCGAGCTTTCCAATAGGCATTAGCAAGTCTCTGCAGCTCGAGCGGGCTTTGCGCCATCTCTTGCATGAGTTCCTGCACTTCTCTGTTGTAGCTCTCGAACATTTTCTTGATTTCAGGATCAGGAATGACCCAGGAATGCTTGCTCGAATCAGACTCTGTCTGGTTCTCAAAGCTATCCTGCTCCGCTGTAGACGATTCATTTTCAGAATCACCAACATCCTCATCGATTTGTGTAACTACATCATCAACTACGTCTGTCAGTTTCACACTGCTCTCTTCGTGACCGCACATTGCTCTGCGATATTCAAACAAATCTCGCAGAATTTCGGTTGCTACAACGCTTTTCTCTCTGCTTACTTTGTATCCTTCAGCTTCAAGAATTGTTGTAACATTTTTCTTGTCCTCTTCGGAAACGGTTACTTCTTTGATGGCTCTGTACAAAGTCGTAAATGACAAAATATTATCACCATCTAGACCTTGGTTTGCACAAAGCTTGGAAAATTCCTTGCTCTGTACATACATCATGTGCAAGTCCTTGTAGCTCTGAACCTCCTTATTTGATACAGCAAATAAGAATATATCAAAGCCATTTAGTCTTAACTTCTTCCGTGCCATTATAAGTCAGCTCCTTTAATTTTATTTTGCTAATAATATAGCACCTCAATTCTACCACATTATGTAAATAATGTCAATTTTATTAAATTGTCATCTTCTCATTAAATTCATTCATATACCACTTATTCATTTTTCTTCTGCTCTTAAAAATCAAAACCTTGCTTTGCTTTATTTTACTTATCTCAGAAGCAATACATGGTCTCTTATTCTTTCTCCATTTCAGTACATAACAGAAAAATTTCCAATTCAATTGCTCCCTGCATCCAGGTATTTCTGATTTTTCTTTCCCATGATTTTTTAAATATCTTCCAAGTATTCCTTTTGTTAACGCAAATGTAGAGTAATCAAGAAAAATTACTAAATCCGATCTATTAAGTCTTCTTTCCAGGGTGCTTCTATATACACCGTCTATAACCCAAGCATCTTCCTGTATTTTTTCTAAAATAACTTTATCCCTTTCTACCTTAGATTTTTCGACCCAATTAGCATCATAATGCATACCATCCAAATGATACACTGGTATATTCATTTCTTTTGAAATATTATCAGCAAGCGTAGTTTTACCTGATCCACATCCTCCAACTATACTAATTCTTTTCGCATCTTTAATCATCGTAAATCACCTCTTATCTAAGTAAAGTTGAAATTTCATCTTTATAAAATATATCTAATTTACTCATCGCTCTAGTTATTGTTACGTAAAGAAGCTTAATATCTAGACTACTTTCCGCGTATTTCAAGCTACTTGCATCAGATATTATTACACAATCAAATTCCAACCCTTTTGCTAAATATGAAGGAACTATTGATATTCCAGCATTATATTCAGAATCTTTTCCTTTTATTAATTTTACATCAGATCTAATGTTTAAGAGCTTTTTTTCCAAAGCTTCACACTCATTCATATCTTTTGCTATGATAGCTATTGATTTATAACCATTCAAAACATGTTCATCAATTTTTGTATTTATTCTCTGAACCAGATTTTCACTATCTTTAACCTGTTCAATCGAAATAGAATTTTTTCTATCAATTACTGGCTCTCCAAGAACTATAAATTCTTTTTCGTATTCTGGCAGCTTATTTATAACTGAATTTGCAACATCCATAATCTCTTTTGTCGTTCTGTACGTTTTTTGCAATGTAGTATACACCGTTTTTGTATTACCAAATTCAACATCAATAAATCGTTTCCAATTCTCTATACCTCTATAGTAATGAACTCCCTGAGCAATATCTCCAAGTATTGTCATCGAATTGCTATCCAAAATCGTTTTTAATACATCAAACTGGAACTCACCATAATCTTGTGCCTCGTCTATAACAACATGCTTTATTTTGCATTTATCTTTTATGCCAAATATCTTTGTCTGTAAGTACATAAGTGGTGCCAAATCTTCAAACGAAATCTCATTTTTTTGAAGATTTCTTAAAGTATTTTTTCTTAGATACTCCATCACTTCGTCAGAGTCTTTCAAAAAATTCTGTACAAAATCCATGTAGTACTTAATGCAATCCATTTTAGGAATTTCATTTAAGTATGCCCTGACAAGTTTCTTTTGACCTTTCTCTAGAAGTTTAATATCTTTGTCATATTGATCATAGACATCTGCTCTTTCTTTACCTTCTAAATTGTAAATCTTTTCCGCTCTTTCTTTTTTTATTTCTTCAATTATTGCAACTGCTGACTTATTAAGCTCAGCTATCATATTCTTTTCAATCTCATTAATTCGCATATCAAAATTATACATTTTGTACGTTTCTTTAAACAGCTTATTTAGTTCTTCATATTTCATAACAGTATGGTTCATAATTACAAAATCCTTTTGGGGAATGTAATTATCTTCAACTGTTTTTAGATATTGATCTATAACATTTTTAAAATCTATCGACGCTTTATACTTCGACTCTCTTATCATTATATCGATTTTTCCTTTATTTATCGCGTCAAACTCTTTATTAACAATAATAACAAGCTTTTCGTTATTATCCGATATTTTCAATTTTTTACCTATCACATCGTAGGCAAAGTCTTCAAAAGTACACTGCTTGACATCATCTACTCCCAAATCTGGAAGAATGTTCGATATATAATTTAAAAAGAATCTTGTAGGAGCAATAATCATAAATTCATCCGGTCTAAATTGCTTCTCATAATTATAAATCAAATATGCAATTCTATGCAGAGCAATTGTTGTTTTTCCACTTCCTGCAACCCCCTGCACAATTAGCGGTGCATTTAAATCTGCCCTTATAATTTTATTTTGCTCATCTTGTATTGTAGCAACTATATTTTTAAGTCTATCGTCAGCCTTTTCTTCGAGTGCATTTTGCAATAATTCGTCGTTACCTGTAACATTTATATTAACGTACTTTATCAATTCCTGATTTTCTATAATATATTGTCTTTTAAGTAATATTTCTCCTTTGATTTTTTCACCAAGACATTCATACTCAGCCCTGCCAATTTTTCCTTCATAGTATAAATTAGCTATTGGAGCCCTCCAATCTACTATGATTGGGTATGCAGTTTTATTGTCTAAAAGCGATATTTTTCCTATATAAAATTTTTCTAGCTTGTTTGAATCTTCCTTAAAATCCATTCTAGCAAAATATGGTTTATCTTTAATTTTCTTTATATCCTCAAGCTTTTTTATCTGAGCTTGTAGCACGTTTGCTTTTGCTATATTTTCCAAATCGTAATTCATATCTGAACTGCTCAGATTATCCTCTATAATTTGCTCTTCATTATTTATTTTCCCTACGATTTCTTTTAACTTTTCTTTTTCCTCTAAAAAAATTTCCTCATCCATTGATAAACTTTTCCCTTCTAGTACTTTTGAGGATGAGCTATACAATATATCACAATAATTATAGAAAGAAGTTTAATGATTTAATTGATGATATACCTTAAGCTCACCTCAAAGTATACTATCTTAAATTTAAAACTTCTTTACACTTCTTAAAAAATTCTTCTTTGTTATCTATTAAGTTTTGCAACTCCTTAAGATAATCAAAATACTTTTTATCCTCCACATAATATTTACTAATCGCATAACCGTTTTTCCCGAATTTTTTCTCGGCATGTTCATAAATTCTTTGCAATTGCTCTTCTGTTGTAAGCTCCTTGTAGTGCTCAAGCCCATATTCGTAGCTTCTTTTGAAAAATTGATCTATGTATATGTTTTTATCAGCTGATGCTAAAATCTTCCCATATAGATTTCTTGGCACATTAGGATTTGATGCTCTATGATCTTCAATTGCTTCTTTTATAATCTTCCTTTGTTCCTCAGAAAAAAATCTTTTTAAATTTTCATCTTCGTACATTATATTTGCCGAAACCAATTCATGATGCTCTCTATCAATATGATCACCTATATCGTGATAAGAAACAACCGTATACAGCATGTCATAGTTTAATTCGTTACTATATGGTTTTGAAATTTCGTATGCCCTGCCTAATACATACATGATGTGATTAATATCATGTGATTTACCATTAAGGTTATATACTGGAAATACTTCATTTTGTATATATTCCAGTAATTCTTTTGTTACAACCTCGTCATACATTTTTATTTACCTCCCAATATTTATTTAATGTTTTTTCTAATCCCTCCTTTTATAAAATTTACCAACCTCCGTTAGCATTATTACAAGCAAATTGGTTAGCTTGAAATTCGACGTAAGAGCACAAAAACACCAAGTATTTGATTTAATACTTGGTATCTATATGATTTCTTGTCTATTTTTGAAACTATTTTAGTGCCAATCTAACTTTGCAATACTTAAAAATGATAATAAATCATATAAATACTGAAAAAGTAGAGTTTGACTACTGTGTTCGGAATGGTTACAGGTATCCCTCTAAATTCACGTTATTTATATTAACATCATTATCGGATAAAGTCAAGGAAATTTTTGGGACAAAAAGAAAAAACCCGCAGCCTTCATATCAAGCTACGGGTGGGGAAATTATACTGAGTTTCTCTGATTATCAGCATAGGAATGTAAAATCCACTCAACCTCGCCAACATCAGCCCTCAGCACACCACCTTCAGAAACATCGACGCTCTCTACACTGTCCAGAGAAAATGCTCTCTGCATGAGAACTTCAGCAGTTTTCTCTTCGACAGATGTAACGAACAAGAGGAGATATTTGTATACCTTCCATCCCTCTCTTGCGAGAATTAGGATCTGATAGCCGTCCCTGACTTTCTTACCCACATCCCGCATCTGACCAAGTTCATACACGTGTCCACCCTCGTCGATAACGAAGATAGACGAATGGTAAAGCTTTACCTTTTTCGTGAATCCCTGGTCGTCCACTAGTCCTTTGAGTGTATACTTCATAGCAGTATCCCCCTCCAATTATTATTTGGACAAAAGCTATTTTACCACTTTTTTCATTATAAGTCAAATATAACTTAAATTTAAGTCTAGACTTTTAAATATTCTTATAGTAGAATATTTATCAGCTATAAAAAAATTAAAGGAGATTTATTATGTTTAAGAAGTTTTTAATTGTATTTTTAATTTCAATGGTTCCAATTGTAGAGCTTAGAGGAGCAATTCCTGTTGGTTTAAGTACTGCATTTGGAGACCCATTACCCGTTATTCCACTATATATTCTATGTATAATTGGTAATTTACTTCCAGTACCATTAATATTCTTTTTCGCAAGAAAAGTTTTAATATGGGGTGCAGACAAAAAGTTTATTGGTAAGTTTTTTACATTCTGCCTAGAAAAAGGTGAAAAAGGTGGCCAAAAACTTTTGAATAAAGCAGAGAAAAATAATAAAAAAAGTAAAAACTCAACGGCTACAAGAGAAATATTTGTATATTTAGCACTATTTTTATTTGTTGGTATTCCAATACCTGGAACTGGAGCATGGACTGGAACTCTAGCTGCAAGCTTTTTAGATTTAGACTTCAAAAAAAGCTGTATAGCAATTATGGCTGGAGTTGTATTAGCAGGAATAATTATGGGACTAGCATCTTTCGGTATATTTAGTGCCGCTGGAGCAATCGCGAAATAATAATTATACAAAAGAGCATTATTCAAAAATATGCTCTTTTTATATTTTGTTATTTTAGAAAGGATTTATCTAATGGAAAATTTAAAAAGATATAATCGCCTAACTGAATATCTAAAAGAAAAATTTGGCGAACGTGTTTTGAAGATATGTATTGACGGAGGCTTTACATGCCCTAATAGAGATGGAACCAAAGGACATGGTGGATGTATTTTTTGCAGCGAAGCTGGATCTGGAGATCACCTTAGTCATGCAAAAAATATTTCAGAGCAAGTACAAGATTATTTTACTAGTTACAGAAGTTTAAGAGCAAATAAATTTATTGCATATTTTCAAAATTATACAAATACATATGCACCGGTTAATATCTTAAAAGAAAAATATGATTCCGCTCTTATCGATGATAGAATCGTAGCTTTAGCAGTATCTACAAGACCTGATTGCATTAATGAGGAAATCGTACAATTATTAAAATCCTATACCGATAAATATTATGTATGGGTTGAACTTGGACTACAAACATCAAACGATGAAACAGGAAAAATATTAAATAGAGGCTATACTTCTGCTGATTTTACAAAAGCTGTTGAATTACTCAATAAATATAATATTGATGTTGTAACTCATATAATGATTGGACTTCCTAACGAAACTTTTGAAGATTTAAAAAATACTGTAGACTTCATCAACAAACACAATATTCAAGGTTTAAAAATTCATTCTACATATGTAGTGAAAAATACTGTTTTAGAAAAAATGTATCTTGAAGGTAACTATACCCCTATTACACTGGATTACTACATTGATTCTGTTGTTTATGTATTAACTCACATATCATATTATATTATAATACATAGAATAAGTGGTGATGCACCAAAAGATTTGCTTGTGTGCCCTGAATGGAATCTTCACAAAAAATGGGTTTTGAATGGTGTAGATAAAAAAATGAAAATAGAAAACTTATGGCAAGGAAGTGCCAACTGAAATTTTGGAACGGATGAAAAAAGGGACGGACTCATTTTTAAAGTGCATACTAAAAAATGCGTCCGTCCCTTTTTTCATCCCCTTTTTTACGCTTTTCTTAAAAAATGTGACCAAATACTTGCACCGAAGTATTCAACTACGTATATACCAACAATACAAGCTCCAGTTGGTAGATTTAAGAAGAACGAGAATAACATTCCAAAGATAAAACAAATTACCGAAATTAGCACAGAAAGTATTACCATACTTTTAAAGCTATTTGTTAATTTTCTTGCTATTATCGCAGGAAATACAATTAAACTTGAAATTAGTAATGTTCCCATCATTCTCATACCAAGTACAACTACGATTGCGGTTATAAGCGAAATTAAAAACTGATAAAATGTTACATTTATACCACAAACCTTTGCGAATTTCTCATCAAAGGTTATCATGAACAATCTGTTATAGAAAAATGCATATAATATTACTAATATGATAGATAAAACTACACTAACTATCACATCTGATGTAGTCATTGATAATACACTACCAAACATATAATTATAAACATCTATGTTAAATCCTTTTGATATTGATGTTATTATAACTCCAAATGCTAAGGCAGCTGTTGATACCAATGCAATCGTTACATCACCTGAAGCCCCCTTCTTTTGGCTAATTAATAAAATAATAAATGACGCTATTATTACAATAGGAATTGCAACAGACATTTCTGGCAAGTTAAAAACCAATGCAAGCGATAATGCTGCAAAACCAACTTCACCAAGACCATGCCCAATCATTGAATAATTCTTTAAAACCAATATTACACCAATTAGAGCAGCACAAAACGAAATCGCTACACCGCAAATTAATGCTCTTTGCATAAATGGATAATTTAATAATTCTACAATTATATTCATTTATAAAACCCCTTATTCTAAACCTTTAAAATCTTCTATTTTTCCATCAAATTTTACCGTCGTCGCCATACAGATTACTCTAACATCTTTAGCTTTTATCTCATATAAATCATGAGTAGCCATTATAATTGTTAAACCTTTTTCTGTATGTAACTTCTCCAATATATCGTAAAGCTCCTTTGTAATGTTTACATCTAAGCCACTACAAGGCTCGTCTAAAATAATAAGCTCTGGCTCTCTTATCAATGCTCTAGCCAAAATAACTCTTTGCCTTTGTCCTCCAGAAAGCTCTCCTATTTGTCTATTTACAATATCCTTAATATTTAACATATTGCATACATTTTCAAATAATACCCAATCGCTCTTTCTATAAAAAGGTAGTCGTCTATGTCTTTGAACTCCAGTCATTATTATCTCTTTGGCTGTTGCAGGAAAAGATAAATCTTTCATATTGTTTTGAGCAACATATGCAATTTTATCGTCTGAAATATTTTTAATTATTTCGCCAGAATCTTTCTTCTGAAGACCTATCATTGCTTTTATTAACGTGCTTTTACCCGATCCATTTTCTCCAACCAAGCATATATATTCGCCATTTTCAATCTTTATATTTACATCTTTTATAGCCTCATGATTATCATAAGATGAAGTTAAATTTTTAATTTCTAATATTTCCATTATCTACTCCTACAGCTCCAAAATATACTAAACTTGACCTATTTTATTTCAAAGCTTCTTTAAGATTTTCTATATTTTTTCTCATCAAACTTACATATGTTTCTCCTCTGTTTATTTCGTCCTGTGATGCATTGTGTACCGTGTGAAATACAAGTTTCTTTGAATTTGTTTCTTTTGCTATTGAATCTGCAATTCTACCTGAAGAAAGCTCTTGATAAAAAATTACCTTAAGACTATTTTGATTCATATAGTCAATAACTTTTTTAACATTAGCAACACTTGGCTCAGTATCTTCTCCACAAGAATCATATGCAGATACATACTCCAATTTATATCTATCTATAAAATACGCATAAGCAAATGCTCCACCAAATGCTACCTTATTTTTTCCAGACTCTTTTATTATATTTTCCGCTTCGCTATCTAGCTCCTCAATTTGTTTTATATAATTATTTGCATTATTGTTGAAATATTCAGCATTTTCTGGACTTATTTTGCATAGCTCTTCTGTTATATTTTTAACCATCTGAACCGCATTTTGTGGATTTAGCCAAATATGTGGATCAAATTCATGCACATGCTCATGTTCGTGATGCTGCTCTTCTTCATGCTCATCGACATCTTCTTCATGAGCCTCAGAATCTTCATGTTCATCTTCATCATGATCTGATTTTATTAAATTAATATTTTTAGAAGCATCCAATATCTTTGTATTAGAATCAATGCTCATAGCAATTCTTTCAGACCATGGTTCCATATATTTACCTGTATATACGAATAAATCCGAATTATTGATTCTAATAATATCCTGCGGTGTTGGTTCATATGTATGTGTTTCAGTTCCTGGCGTCAGAAGCAAAGAAACTTCAACCTTATCTCCACCAATTTGTTTTGCGAAATCGTACTGTGGAAACAATGTTGCAACAATTTTTATTTTATCCGAATTATTCTCATTATTTGATTTAATACTTACAAAAAATAAACATGTACTTAAGAAAAGTACTGTTACTATAATAAAACTCAATCCTTTTTTCATTTTTAACCCCTTATTTTTAAACTCTATCCTATTTTTCCAAGCACTTTGCACATGTTCCATATAAAATAGTTTTACATTCATCAAGCTTGAATTTATGCTCTTCAAATATATGATTAGATAATTCATCTATTTCTTCACAATTTAAGTGTATAAGTAATCCGCACTTAGTACATTTCATATGATAATGACATTTACAATTATTTTCATCGTCTATATATTGATAGCAAGCTGCCGTACTATTTTCCGGAGTTATATATCTTCTAATAACATTTTCTTCAACTAAGCTATCTAAATATCTGTATACCGTTGCCTTTCCAACAGGACTTCCAATTCTCTTAAAATGTTCAATTATTGTTTCTGCAGTTATATGTTTATCTTTATTATCTTTCAAGTATTCCAAAATACGTGATCTTTGCTTAGTTTGATATGATCTTTCCATATCTTTCCTCCTTAATTTGAAACTGAGTTTCATTTTAACATTTGAAATTTATTTTGTCAACTATAATACAAAAAAAGTTGATACAGATTTTAAAATCTATATCAACTTTTCTAATATACTTCATCTATTCAATTTTATTATTTAGCTTTTCTTCTAAATATTACCGTTGCAATTACCAATGTAATAGCTCCAATTACTATTAACGTTGTTGTTGATGCTTCACCTGTCTTAGGTACTGCTTCATTTACAGTAGAGCTTGAATTTCCACCATCAACTATAACATTTCCTGTAGTATTTGTTGATGTGCCTCCACTAGATTTTGATCCACTTACTGTAACTTTAACTGTAGAAAATCTTCCATCACTTGTTGTAGCAGATATTTCTGTTGTTCCTGCTCCAACACCTTTTACATTTCCTTCTGAATCAACAGTTGCAACAGATTTATTTCCAGTTGACCATGTTACTGATTTATCTGCTGATAGTTTTACAGTTTCACCAACTTTAATTGACTGAGCTTCACTTGGTGTTATAACTGGGTCTGCAGAATCACTTCCATCACTACTCTTTGGTTCAACAGTAACTTCTATTGAAGCTGTCTTATTATTGCTTAGAGCAATAGCTGTAATTGTTGCCTTTCCTTGAGAAACACCTTTTATTATACCACTTTGTTCTCCAACGCTTACAACTGATGAATCGCTTGATTTCCATACAACACCTTTATCTGCTGATAATGTTTTTTGACTACCTACTGAAATTTTAACATTTGAGTTTGGACTAATAACTGGTGGCTCCGTATCTGCTTCTTGTTTTGGATTAACTGTAACATTTACACTTGCTGTTTTTGAAGGATCAGCCTTTGATGCTGCTGTTATAGTAGTAGTTCCAGCTGAAACAGCCAAAAAATTACATTCTGAATCATTGTGCTCCGTAAAGTTCGCAACCAACGTATTTGAATTAGACCAGCTTACTGCCACTTCGTCACTATTAGATACTTGTATCTTACCATTTTCGCCAACTTTAAGTTCAATAGATGTTGGTGTAAGCACTGGCGTTTTGCTATCAGCTGGTGGCTGAGGATCCGGTGGAGTTTCTACTACCGTTACATTAAAATCTTGAGACTTTACATTTTCTGAATAAGCATATATTTTTGCACTACCAACGCCTAATGCAGAAATTAAGCCTCCATCAGATACTGATACAACCGCTGGTGTATCAGATGTCCATCCAGATACGTCTTTATCAGACGTCAATTGAATGCTATCACCAACATTTAATTGTGCACTTGTATTTCCATCTTCTGTTTTTATCTGCGCTGGCTGCTCTACCTGGCCTACTGTTATACTATACGTAGAAAAATCATGGTCTTCTAGTATCCCACCCCCATCAAGAGCTATTTCACCTTCAAAGTTTATAGATAATGTGACACTTCCATTTTCTGTTCCCCAACATGTAAACGAAATTTGATTTAAAGTTTGGTCATTATAAATCATTTCAAATGAATCTTGAACCGAATATGGCTGAAAAGATACTTTACCCGTTCCAGATTGTGATATAGTGTATTTATTAAATCTAGTTATTGTCTTATTAAAAGTAATTGTATAACTTGATGCATTACCTCTCGGTATAGATACACCTCCATCCCAAGTAGCCGTCAGATTTTCTCCATCTGCTTTTGCATTATTATTCATAATCAGCACTGTTGTAAGCACTGCAATTACTACTAAGCATAAAAACCTTATTATTCTTCTCATTTGTTACTCCTCCTAATATAATTACTATATTAATTCTATATTTCTTTTGCCTTTTTTTCAATATTTGTATTAAATGTAATAAAAAAGTAATATTTTTGTAATCAAATCGAAATAAAAAACTTCTGTATAAATTTATAAAGATTTCTCATCATAAATCTAACAGAAGTATTTTTAACTTATTTACTGTGTTCAACAATCTTTGTGCAATTACCATTCTTATCAAAAGTTAATGAACATAAATTTACACTATCTGAAGATCCATCTGGACTTTGAACATCTTTATGACTATCCGCAACATCTTCAATTTTCTTCTTTTGTGTATTTCCATTTTTCTCGGTAGAAAATTCTGTTCCTTTGTTTACCGTAAGTTTTACATATTTATTTGATGATTGATATATTTCATTATCTGTCTTTGCTTCTTTTACAACGTATTTTTTAATTTCAGTATCATATTTTACATATAAATCTTGAGCACCTTCTTCAGACGATTTAATTACTAAATTATTTGATTTAATTTGGTACTTCTTATATTTTTTTCCTAAAACCTCAACAGTATTACCATCTCTCAAACTATTATAATCAGCCTTCGTAATCTCATACTGATTATATATCAAACCTTTTATCTCATACTTTCCATCATCGGATTGCCCTATGTTTTTTATAAACAATCTTTCACCATTTTTCATCATTGAACTATCCAATTCGCCATATTCCGTTCCACCATCTGAATCAGAAATCTCATTCATCGCTACATCATCAGAGCTTGTATCCAATTCATATGTTGTACCATTCAACTTATATTTCCATAGGCCCCAAAAATCTATTCCTAATAACGCAAATATAATAATAATTATTACAACTTTTAAAAATTTCTTCATTTATAAAACCCTTCCTACGATTTAATACTTCATATTATAACATTAGTAACATTTATATGACAACCTATATTTTTAAAATATAACAAAAATTTTTGCAAGTACAAATGAAAGAACTAGGCACACTGGGAATGTAAGCACCCATGCTTTTACTATATCAACAACTGCCTTTTTACATATTGGCTGTTTACTACATTTCCCAACGCCAATAATAGACATTGTTTTTACATGAGTTGTGCTTACGGGCAAACCATTTAAACTAGCACAAAATAAGGTAACTGCCGTTGCAATATCACTACTTAATGCTTGTTTCTGACTTAAATTTGTAACGTTGCTACCTATGTTTTCGACTATTTTTTCTCCACCTATACAAACTCCAACAAACATAACAAAAGCAACAAATACTATGGTAAGCAAATGTTCCATTGGAGCTATAAACTCTGGAACAGCTAACCCTTGAACTATAAAATTATAAATAACTAATATACCTATAAATTTTTGACCATCTTGCGCGCCACGCATAAATGACATTGCACACATACCAAAAATTTGAAACTTACCAACTGTTTTATCTTTAACATTTTTTAACGCTTTTTTAGATATCAAACCAATAATCATGCTTAGTAAAAATGCTCCAAGTATTGACCAAACAAGTCCAACTCCAACATTTATCCATTCTTTTCCATTCACACCTTCAAAGCCATAAACAGCTATGGCACTACCGGTTAAACCAGCCACTAAGCCATGAGTTTCGCTTGTTGGTATTCCAAATTGCATAGCAACTAATGCAAATATTATTACAGAAAGCATAGCCGAAATTAATACCAAGATTCCATCTACTCCGCTTGATACTCTAACCATAGAGCTAATACAGTCAGCAACAGATATGTTTACAAAACTCATTACAATAATACCAATAAAATTAAATATAGCGCTGATTATAGACGCCTTTTTAAACGACATAACCTTAGAGCCAATTAAGGTTGCAATAGCATTTGGTGCATCTGTCATTCCATTTGTAAATATCAATAATACCGTTATTATTATGGCAAGTACTTGAATAATCATTTTTTTCTCCTTTGTTTTTTGTCATTCCATTGTCATTATAATATTACATATTTATAATTGCAATTAATATTTAAAATTATTTATTACTTATGTGTATATTTTCTAAATTAACATTTAGCTCTCTTTGCACAACGCTTTGTATTTGCGCTATTTCCGCCTCTTCTAATTTATCAGATTTAATTACACAACTCACACTTTCGTTATTTATAAATATCACAATATCCTCAAAGCCTTTGTTTTTTATTAAATTTTCTGCAATCATGATAGCATTTTTTTGCTTATTAATATTACTTATTTCAGCCTGCGCAGTGGCTTTCTGCTCAGCAGATACGTTAGAATTTGCTATTATTGATTGATATGATTCAAGCATCTCTGAATACATCTTATCACGCTCTAGTTTTGATTCTGTAAAGTATGCATCCGTATCCGGCACTTGTTTACTTGCCACCTCGGAAACGGAATTTTTTTCCTCCGTCTCTGAAATTTCCTCTACAACATTATTATTGCTAACTAATCTTGCATCGCCTATACCTGCATATTGATTCTGCTCCGATTCAGCTGATGCTTCTGCTGTTTGCTCAACATTCATACTATAGTTTAAATAACCTACAGTTACCAACATTAAGGCAATCGCAAAAATTACAATCTGATTTTTTTTCAAAACATTTAACATATCGTTTTTAAATGATATACACCTAATTTGTATAATCACTCGCTCCTTTCCATTTTAATTCATTTCAAAAACCTGAATTTTATACGTAGATAAACCTGTCGCTGCCTCAACAGCTTGAATAATATCAGTTTTTACCTTAGAGTTTCCTGCACCTTTAGCAATAACAATCGCCCCTTGAATTTGCGGGCTTGTAACACTTTTTGTTATAATATCGTTATTTGAATATGCTACTTCTTTCTTATTCGCTTTAGAGCTAATTGTTCTTTTACCTCCGCCTGTATCAGTCTCTTCAGTAACACTCTCTTGCTCATCTTCATTGTATACTGGATTTACTACGCTTGTTTGGGCATATGTAATTAGTACCTTTACCTCTCCAACGCCACTAATTCCAGATAATATTTTTCCTAGCTTATCTTCCAAATCTTTGCCAGTTTGCGTATTGTTGCTCTCGTTAATTATATTTTGCTCTGCCAAAACTTTATTACTATTTTTATTCTTTTTCTTATCATCATTCCATATATAGTTAATAGCAATAACAGATATTACTAATATCACAACAAATACAATTAGATTTTCTATTGATTTTTTATTATCCTTCTTTTCGCTTTTAATTAATGCATTTTTTAGGTTGCCGAATTTTTCTTTAAACATTAATTATTATCACCCACCTTTCCACTCAATATTTGTACTTGTTCACTTGATATTTCATATGTTTTACTTATATATTCTTTAACAGAATTTTTTTCCTCCGTCCCCAAAATTTCCTCGCAATTTTTATTAACCTCAATGGTGACCTTTTTTATAGTATCAACTATACTCCTAGCTTGCTTTTTATTATCAGAAACAGTTTCTTTTCCGCATATTGAAATGCTAATACTTTTTATTTGATATGATTCATCATCATAAATTTCCACTACAATATTATCTGCAAGATACCCTTTGCTTTTTAACTTTTGGCTAATATCATTTTGAAGATTTTTCACATAAATATTCTTTATATACTTATTTGCACCATTCATTTCTTTTGCTTCATATGAGTTACTACTGGCCTCTACAAAATCATTTGAATCTACTAATTCATCTATATCCTTATCTGAAAACCATGTTATGGCCGGTGAAATTATTGTATATACTATAAAAATACCAATAATAACTTTTATATACTTTTTTGAATTATTATTTGGAAGAATCATTTCAATCAAAGATGTAATAATTACTGCAATTACAATTCCTTTTGCCCATCCTCTAAACCAATCTATCATATAATTCCCCTTTACCTCATGTGCCAGATATTCTTATAACAAGTGTAATACCAATAATCATCAAAAAAGACATACTACACATCAGAGCTAAAAGTACTTTGAATGTATCACCCATTTGCTCTAGCAAATTAATAATCTTTGAATCAGCTATAGGTTCACAAACAGCAGAGCCCAAGTAATAAATCCCCATAAGCAGTAACAGTTTTATTATTGGCGTAATTGAAATTGAAATGACAACAAAAGCACCTACAACTCCAACAGAGCTCTTTAGAATATTACTACAACCTATTACTGAATCAACTGCATCTCCAAGTATTTTACCTACAATCGGCACTAGATTTGATACAGCAGCTTTTGCTGTTTTTGCAGTAACTGCATCAACGCTCTTACTTAAATTTCCTTCTATTGAAACTATGGTTACAAATGCCGTTAAGATAATCCCTATAATCCATACTGTTGAAGATTTCAGCTGCTTTGCAAGCTTTCCTACCTGAACCTTATCCGATATTTTAGAAATAATTCCCAATGCTGTAGATACAAGCACAAGTGGAATTGCAACGTTATTTATAAAATTTCCTATTAATGTAATCATAAAAATAATTATCGGCTCTATCATACTCACAGTAGCAATATTTCCGGTAGAAACAATTAATGTCATCAAAATAGGCACCAGCATATTTGTGAAGTCATTCATATTATTTACAGACTGCTTGATTGACTCAATTACATTTGAAAAATTTGTAAGCACTATTGTAAGAATTAGTATGTATTGCACATAAAAAGCAATTTGCGAAACACTTTTATTCTGCAATCCTTCTGTTATGCAATTTAAGATACTGTTTATTACTATGATGGCAATAACGCTCGCAAAAATGGTCAGTTCATTCTTTATTTCGCATCCAAATATTTTAAAGATATCTAAATAAATCTTTTTATTATCTACATCACCAGATATTGCATGGCTAAATAATTCATTTAAGTCAATATCTGAAAAGTTTTCTCTTTTATATTTATTTGATTCTTGTATAAAATCTGTAACTCCCAAAGAATCACCTTGAATTTTTATAGTATTATCTAGCTCTTCAGCTTGTACATATTTCGTAGTAAAAAAAAATATTAAAATTATTAATAAAAAAGCTCTCTTAATTTTCATATAAAATCCAGCACTTTCATGGTAAAACCTTTAAAACAACCTCTAGTAAGCTTGAAACTATAGGTATAGATGTCGTAACTATCATTACTTTGCTACCAATTTCAATCTTGCTAGCAATGGAGCTCTCGCCTGCATCTTTACATATGCTAACAGCAAATTCGGTCAAAATAGCAATACCTGTTATTTTTAGAAGTATCATTACAAATCTATTACTTATAGCCAGCTTACTTGAAAAGCTCTGAATTAAGTCAATTATTATTGCTATTTTATCGAAAGACATTGTTAAAATAATTATTCCCGCCATCAGCTCCGCGTAAATAACAAATTCAGGTTTATTCTGCCTCAAAATAATTACTATTACCAAAGCTATAAGACCTACGCCAACAATCTTCGCAACTTCCATAAAATCTATTCCTTTCAAGATTTGCATAAGAGCATATATTGTTACAAACTAAATGTTGCTCTCACCGTTGAAAACAATGCACTAATTTCTTTTATAACGATGGTAAGTACTATTATAACGCCCGCTAAAGTTGTCATCATTGCTTGATCTTCCCTTCCTGCTCTAACCAAAACCTGATGCAACACAGCAACTAAAATTCCTATAGCCGCAATTTTAAAAAGTAAATCAACATCCATAAAAGCTCCTTTCCTAAATTAAAACAATAACAACAGCTAAGCCAACAATAACGCCAAGTTTTTTATACATTGTTTCATTTTTCTTTTTACTTTCAACGGCCTCCTTAATTTGCTCATCTAAAAAATCATTTACTAAATGTAATTGCTCTAGCTGTCCTTGCATATTAGTACTTCCTAACAGTTTACCGAGTGATTTCAAAGCCTCCTTATCATCATGTGTTATTGATAAATTTGATTTTTCGATACATTGCTCCCACGCTTCACCGGCAAATTCTAGTTGCATATTTCTCCCAACATCAAAGAATAGATTTCCAACGTCTCCACCAATTTTGTTTGATATTTCTAGAAATAAATCCGGCAATTTGTCATATGTATAAGTTATTTTAGCCTCAAGAATCTTTAGAGCCTTCTTCATTTGTTTTAAGTTATTTGCCCTTACCTTATACCCACTCGCTAATTTTATGCCTATAAGAGAGCTTGTCCCAAATACTGCCGCAAGAATTATAAACTTAACGAATATCATAAAAGCCTCCAACTTGATAATTCTTAATATAATGTATATTCATTTTTTTAATGTATATAACTAAATGTTTATTACATTTTTCACCTTTCCTTTTATTTTTTCATCAAGAAATACAATCCTTTTGAATAGCTTTAAATTTATAATCTTTGATATCTCATTATTTTTAACCAAATCTTCAAAGCAAGATCCATGCGCTGTAAATAAGCATGAAACACCTGAACAAACCGCATAATTAATAATATCTACATCATCTCTATTACCAATCTCATCAGCAATGATTGCCTTCGGAGCCATTGATCTAATTGCCATTCTAATACCGACACTCTTTGGCACATTGTCTAATATATCCGTTCTAATACCCACATCATTGTACGCAATTCCCTTATCAAGAGCTGCAATTTCACCTCTCTCATCAATTATGCAAACATTTATCCCTTTGAAATTTATTTCAGGAATCCCATTGCTTATCCTCTTAGCTACATCTCTGATAATAGTGGTTTTTCCACATCCTGGGGGTGAAACAATTAATGTGTTATGTATAGTATTATTTTGCGTATCTAGTATATGTCTAATCACATCATCACTTGCATTCTCAACTTGATGTGCAATTCTAATATTTAATGAATATATATGACTTATATTGGTGACCTTACCATCGCTAATAACAACATTTCCAGCAATTCCAGCCCTATGCCCACCAGGAAGTGTAATATAGCCTTCCATAATTTCATTTTGATACGCATAAATAGAGTTATTACACATACTTTGTACTATTCCAACGATCTGATTGCTATTTATTACATATTTTAGATTAATTTCTATATTGCCCATGTTAAGGAGCACTGGCTTACCTGATCTTATTCTAATCTCTTCAATTCTATTTATATTATGCTTTAATATTTGGGTTATCAAATCTTTTGGTAAACATTTAAGAATAAAATTCATATTTCATCTCCATTATCTATGCTTTTTTGCAATACTAATCTCTTTATCACGCAAAAAAAGCATACTATATTACTATAGTATGCTTTCTCATTTTATTTTATTACCAAATTATTCATTCCAATTGTGATAAACGTTTAATACATCATCTAAATCATCAAGGCTATCAAGTAATCTTTGCATTTTTTCAGCATCTTTTTCATCCAAATCAACAGTTGTTGTTGGAACCATCTTAACTTCAGCCTCTAAAAACTCTAGACCTTGCTCCTCAAGCTTTTCTCTCACTGAAGAGAAATCTGATGGATCTGTTGTTATCTCATATATTTCATCATCAGAAGTGAAATCTTCTGCACCTGCATCTAATGCAATCATCATCAAATCATCTTCAGATAGTGATGTTGTTTCTTTATCGATAACAATTACACCTTTTTTATTAAACATATATGATACACAACCACTTGTACCTAAATTACCTCCGGCTTTATCGAATACATGACGTACATCAGCAGCAGTTCTATTCTTGTTATCTGTACTTGCTTCTACAATAACCGCAACTCCGTTTGTTCCATATCCTTCATATATCATTTCTTCATAATTTGCAGAATCTGTTGAACCTGCAGCTTTTTTAATTGCATTGTTTATTGTATCATTAGGCATATTAGCTGCTTTACACTTTGCTATAACATCTTTTAATTTAGAGTTTCCTGCTGGATCAGGACCACCTGCTTTTACTGCTATTAATAATTCTCTTCCTAATTTTGTAAAGATTTTTCCTCTTGCTGCATCTGCTTTACCTTTTTTGGCTTGTATATTATGCCATTTTGAATGTCCTGACATCTTTTCTCCTCCTTTATTAAATAATCAACACGGTTTATTTTATCACATAATTTGCAATTTGTGTAGTGTTTTATTAGATATTTCTTATTTAATGTACTGTATTTTAGTTACCCATATTGTCTGAAGAAATCATTTCTATAGTTCCATCCTCATTCATAACTATAAACTTTCTTCCAAACTGGCCAAAGCTTCTTACAGAGCCTCCATCATCTACGTATCCTGCAATTTTCATAACTAATTTTTCATCTACATATTGTATCTCGGCACCAGTTATCTTCATATTTGTATCTACATCAAGTCTTTGAGCAATTGTACCATCATAGTTTATTTTCATTATTGCATCTTTACTTTTGGTTCCTAGTAAAACAATTCCATTTTTCTGCATTACAACTCTAGTAGCTTGCCCAACAAGTACTGGTTTAAATACATCCTCACCATTTTCAAGATTTATTAAATACAAATCATTTTCAACATTTACAGCCATTCTATCTTTCGTATAATCAAAACACATTACTATGCTATTGTATGTTTCATATTGATTTGTTAAATCAAACTTTCTTTGCCATAGTTTATTGTAATTTTTATCGTAATACTCTATATAAACCTGCTTAACACTTGAATCATATGAAGATACTATAAAGTGTTCAAAATCAGCTGCTATTTTAAAATCTTTATATATAGATTTTGCTTCATTATTTAGCTCTTTCATACTATAGAAAATATTTCCATAATCTCTTCCCATGTTAAATGCTCTAAAATTAGTATTTCCTTGGTTTTCAAGTGTAACTGTATATGTAAAAAGTTGCGATTCATTATGATCTTCACCATAAACTGACTGTCTTACCTTTATATCGTTTCCGAATATGTAATTTGCAACCTTTTCTATATCTTTTAGTGAAAATCTATGTGAGTTATCACTATTAAAATTACTATAATCTAGCTTTATAACCTTTGAGGCACTAATAGTTGGTAAAATAGTACTAACTCCATCTATATCTACACTTGTTGTATCCTCATAATTTCCGTAAAAGCTAATCGAATCACCCACTATAAATCTCTCGTCTTGTTGATTAAATTTAAGGAGTACTTTTTGTTTAAATTGATTTTTATCCCCAATCGTATACATAGCACCATCGCCATCATCTTCTGGGTCAAATAACAAACCAACAAGTTCGCACTCAGTATCAGTTGATTTTAAAACTTTTATTACTTCTATACCTGAATGAACCTTAGCATTCTTATATATCTTTGTATTTCTTTGTAAACTATCATAGTCTGATGATGATAATAGAAAATAATCATTATCAAAATAATCCAAAATAGCTTTCTTCTTATCAGATAATTCATTTTCATATTTCATATTAAAGAAACTTACCATTTGATCGTCTGCATTTGAATTAACATTTGACGTTTTTGAGGAACTACCACCATCACCATTTTTAACTTCAGATACAGATTTATCTTCATTGTTTTTTGGAGTATTTTTTATAACTACAAAAGCTGTTACGCCACCTGCAACTAGCAAAATTAATACAATAATTGTAATTATAATTCCAGCTTTACCTTTCTTTTTTGTACCGTTATCTTGAGCAGTATTTGTTACATTATCTTCTTTAATTGAACCTTCTGTCGAATTTTGTTCGATATCAGCAACTTTTGCTCCGCATTTAGGACAAAAAATGTCCGAATCACTAATTTTATTTCCGCATTTATTACAAAACATATGCTACCTCCTCTTTTGTTTATCTTAAGTATAATTTATCATAAAGCATATATCATTGCAATAAATTACTTGTCATAAAATTATTTTTTAACATGTTTAATTTTTATGTTTTTGAACCACCCATTTATCGGCATTTTCAATAAAATAAAATCCAATTATGTACAAAATTAGGCTCTTTGTCAAGAGTTGGGGTGGATAAGTTATAAAAAGCTTATCCGCTCTTTTTTATACCAGTTTTTAAAATGTAAAGCGACAAATGATAAATTTTATTATTTTTAAATTTGCTTAATAAACCAATTGAAAATTGGTTT